>JBDTUZ010000030.1:0-66621 GCA_040007435.1 Ginsengibacter sp.
TAATCAAAATATCCAAATCCCTTGAAAAGAGCCCATATCCAACTATCCAATAAAAGATCAAAATCTGATATCAGTCAACTTCTGTTTTTTCATTTTTCTAATACCAACGAATAACCGATCCAAGCCGAAGAAAACCAACAGCCATCCAATAATCCAGGTGTAAAAGCCAAAACCTCCCGATCAAAATTATTAAGCCCGCATTAATGCGGGTTTTTTTGTTCCAGGGCGCAGGTATGCCTGCATAAATCGCAGGTGTATTATGAGGGTCAATGCGGGGAAATAATAATAAATAAAAAAGGGGCTGGATAGAAATCCTGCCCCGTTATAATCCAATATCCTATGAAAAACCGGCGCGAAGATAAAAGTTAGTTTAGCATGTGAAAATAATAATTGTACACATTTCAAAAGACCTCCCTCCTCCTTATTTGCCCGGCTTTTTTATTCCGTGACATCATAAAATTTAAGCAGGGGTTACACTACAGGAATTTATCTGCCAGGTAGCAAAATAATCATTGTGACTTGTTTGCAAAATGAATTTGCTTTATTATTGATTTATCGAACTTCCTTATATTTGATAATCCACCAATGCTGATTGCTAACTACCGCTATAAAAGTAATTTAGTTGTTGTCTCTTATTATTTCATGTAATAAAGTGTAGGACTGCTTTGAACCAAAATGCCGAACAAATTGCACGTGATAAGATTGATGCCATGCTTGTGGCATCCGGATGGATTGTGCAGTCGAATAAAAATCTTAATCTGAAGGCGGGATTAGGCGTTGCAATAAGAGAGTATAGAACAGATGTCGGCCCAGCCGACTATGTACTCTTCGTTAATGGCAATCCTGTTGGCGTTATCGAAGCAAAGCGGGAGGAAGAAGGCGTTCGTCTCACCCTGCATGAAACACAATCCGAGGGATATGCTTCCGCGAAGCTCAAATACTTACGCAACGAAAAACTTTCATTTGCCTATGAAAGCACAGGCGATGTAACCAGGTTCACAGATTTTCGTGATCCAAAACCGAGATCCAGGCCTGTATTTACTTTCCATCGTCCTGATACTTTTGCAGAATGGTTAAAGCAGGACCTGCCTACCGGACAGGCAGGTAAATCCTTAAGAAAAAGATTGCATGATATTCCTGCTTTACCGGAAGAAAGATTGAGAGATTGCCAGGTAGTTGCTATTAATAATTTAGAGAAATCATTTAAAGACAATCATCCAAGAGCATTGATACAAATGGCTACGGGCTCCGGTAAAACTTATACGGCCATTACATTTATTTACCGTTTATTAAAATATGCAAAGGCAAAGCGGATTTTATTTTTAGTGGATACAAAAAACTTAGGCGAAGAGGCAGAGCAGGAATTTATGGCTTACGTGCCCAATGATGATAACCGGAAGTTTACCGAGCTGTATGGCGTTACAAGATTAAAAAGCAGCTTCATTCCTCCGGATACCAGGTGTACATTTCCACCATACAAAGAATGTATTCGATTTTGCAGGACAAAGAAATGGATGAAAGCGCTGAAGAAACGAATCCCAATGAATACAAAGAAAGGGAACCTGCACCTGTTGTATATAATGAAAAAGTGCCAATAGAATTCTTTGATTTTATCGTGATTGATGAATGCCATCGCAGCATTTATAATTTATGGAATGCCAGGTTCTTAGTGAGATCTCGTGGCCGCTGGTTTTGTCAACAAATTACGATACCATGTTTACAGATACTTATGCGGAAAATGAAAAACTACATGGAAACTCTATAAAAGTTTTTGGGCGCGAGCCAAAAGATAGCCACTCATTGTTGGCTTCCCTGAATGCCTCTACTCAAACTGCCTATTGGGCGTTGCAAGGCTATTTTGGAAATAATTATAGAAATGAAGAGTTGGGTGGCGAAATTGTGGTAGGCTATCGCCAGTATAGAAATGCAACATTTAATAACATGACGTTCAGGTCAGTATTTGGCGAAGTATTTCGCAACAATTCATTTCTGTTTTTGGGCACAGGATTTTCTGAAGATTACTTCAGGGGACTATTTGGAGAGGTATTAGAAAAATTCGGAAGCAATCCCCATTCTCACTGTGCACTTTTCAGGGAACAGGATTTCGATAGCGGGTTAGTAGATCACCATTTTTTAAATACTAAATTAAATATAATCGCAATCTCCTATAAGGATCCAAATGACGATTATTCCGGCTTACATACGGCGATACAACAATTGAGAGACGCATTTCGAAAAGAAAGAAATAACTTATGGAAATTGAGCTTTGGTAGTAAGAATATTTCACAGATATCCGATTTAAAGGACAAGCCGTCACTTGAAATAATTGCCGGTACATTACCTCATCCTAAAAAAAGTGAATGTGTCATTATAAGTGCCGGGTACGATAGTGAAGGCGTCCGCCTGTCTCATTACGGAAAACGTCTTATATTGGCTTGTTTAAAAGAAAAATATGATAGTAAAAAATTCATAAGCAAAAAGGGGCTGGTAAGCCAATATGGCGACACCGTTTTTTACGCAGCCATTGCAAGAAACATTGCACCGGGGAAAAGTTCAAAAGTGTCGAGGGATTTGAGAAAAATAGCAGAAGCGGTAGAGGATGTTCTGCGGGAAACCAACGGAAAATTTGAAGTAATAAGTATGATGCTGCTGGTAGTAGGGAGCGGATGTAATTTCCCACCTGTATTTTCGCTAATACAAATGATAAGGGGATATAAAACATTTAAGAAGAAAACTTCCATGAAATCTGTTCTTCGTATTTATGCGGTTCCTCCTTCCGTGATCAATTATATACGTACGAGGCCACTGGAAATTGAGGAACTTCTAAATTGCAACGACACCCGGATAACAATTGAGATTCAGGACAAGGATGAGATTGAACGGTACCAGCTATTTATTGATTCCAAAAAATCCCTTGAAGAAGTTTCCAATTTTTATTCTATCAATAGTCGCTTTTGGAACGCGTCAATTTTTCCTGCGCCTTCTATGGATTTTGAACAGATTCAGCCGAATGATAAGGAGAGTTTGGAGGCACTGGGTGTAATACCCGGTTCAACCATCATTTATTCCAGAAAGAGAAATAGACCATCTGCTAAGCGATGATATGAGCATTTTCTAACTGCCCTTTTCCTTGCTGGACGACTGACAACCAGCAACTATTTATTTTGGTCGAGCAAACGTTGCAACATCTCTACCTTCTCCTTCTCACTTTTCACCAATGCCTCATACAATTCAATAATTTTATCAATAGGGTTAAACGTGCAATAATTTGCGTTAGCAATCGAATTATCTTTAAAATCTGTGAAAGTATTTGAAATGATATTGACAGCAGCCATTTCATCAAAATTCTTAATCGCTTCCACCGGTACTTTCAAGGCCTTCGCCACCTGTTCCAACAAGTCATTATCAATACTTTCCTTTTGCTCCAGTAAAGAAACTTTCTTCTGTGTCCAGTCGTCGCCAAGTTCGTAGGCAAGGCCTTCCTGCTTTAAGCCGAGCATAAAGGGTTTTCCAAAATAGACGTTTTGCTTCTACAATAGATAGTCATTGTATTATGAATATTGCAGGGAACACCCGCCGGGAAAAAGGTGTTTTCACTCTTTCAAAATCTCCTCTTATGTTTTTACTTTACATATCCAGCCCCTAAAAAAACCCCCAAAGCCTTCTTAAAAGTTTAAATGTTTTTTAAGATACAACCTGTGGCACGCACCTATCGGTTAATAGCGGAACGCCGGGGCTACTTCCTGAGTTTTTCAATAAGACTCACTATGTGCCTTAGCCGCGGATCGTAAAACAAAATCCATCATCAACTTCAATAAAAATAAACAACCATGAAACGGTTACCAAGTATAATGCAAACACTTACTATCGTAAGCTGTATGTTCTTTTTTGCCTGTAAACAAAAGCATGCCCCGGCAAATGCAGATGTGAATCCGTCATTTGAAATGACGCCGCCCCTCGCCGCGGATATTAAGCTGCAGCTTTTGGAAAAGCCGATTGATAGCGCCAATGTATTAGTATCAGCAAGGATGGACACTAACCTTGTAAAATCAAAATTTCATGCCGTGATGGTGAATGGTGAAAAGCTCGTATTGAGGGATGATGGTGAAGGAGGTGATGTGAAAGCGGGAGACGGGATATTTTCAATAGCCTTAAAAGAAGATGTTACCCAGCTTACGGGGCAGCTTGATTCTTTCAGGCTTGCAGCCATAAATGCCGTTCGCCAAAAGAAGAATCTTTTTACATGGGTGAACAGAACCGGCAAGGTGATCAATGAGGAAATATTAAAAGGAATTGATCAGAAATTTGATTTGACGCAAGGCATCATCTTTAACCCGAATTTCATTTTTACGATACCCCCGGACCCATTGCTAAAAGACCATTCGCTGATGGTTACTAACCTGGGTGTAGTTGAAGATCCCACACGTACCTTTAATCCCTGTTTAGCTACCGGCACTCCTAATGGTGTATGGACATTTGGAAAGCTAATGGCCGATATGGCTAATTCACCCGCTACGGGGCTATCGGCAGAAAATTTTGTGAAAGGATGGCTCCAGAATTGGTTAAGTGACCAAACGGTAAACGGGGATTTAGCCAAAAACAGGGGCTCTCAAATGTTCAACCAGGTGATAAAACCATGGGTAGTAAAAAGCAACCCGGCGACACCGCCTGCTTCTATTTTAATTTCCAACTGGGAAACGTTCTCCCTGGATGTAACGTTGGCTCCCTTAAAATTGCTGGCGATTGTAAACCGGGTTGACTTGCGTGGGAATTCAGGGTATGGCCTGAATAGCCCGGGCGAAGGAAGATTTGTATTTGGGGTGCTGAATTCATCCTCTTGTTTGCCGTTAACAGGCCCTGGCAAATTCACCGTAATACTGGAATATGGCATCCCCATACACGACTGTGATGCACTTAAAGCATATGCCCAACAATGGGTAAATCTTAAAACGCTCACGCCGGGAACCCCTGCTTACAACAATGCGCTACAGGCTATTACCGACCAGTTTACCGCGGCGGGTGCAGGTGCCCCGCGGCCAAACGGAAGCAGCATCAACCAGGTGCGCACTAACGAGTTGGCAATTGGAAGCCCATGGGAATTACGCGAATTTACTATTGACAAGGCTACTAATACACTGGTGGAAAGCACCGTAACCAAGGAACCTGCCAAGGTATTTAACAGGCTCGCTGTTAATATTCCTCCCATTTCTTCTACTGAAGAGGGAAACAATCTTGCAATGCTCGCCAATTACATAAATACCCACGAGGCAAGTGTGATAAACAATACGAATACAATTCCACTGGCTATAGGTGCTAAAAATTTCCTTGGTGGAAAAGCCCATACCGAACTTCCCACACATTTTTGGGACGGGAGTGCCGCTCCCGGTCCGGGTTTTATAAACAGCGATGAAGCCCGGCATGTATTTTCATTAAATACCTGCAGCGGCTGCCATGGAGGTGAAGGAGTAGCACAAGCCCCCTTACCTGGATTTTTACATATAGTACCACAAGCGTTTGGCCTGCCGGCAACCTTATCAGCATTTCTAATGGGAGACGCTTCGGATCCGGAGGGATTATTTAGGGTTAAAGATCCCGCAGGCAGGCCATCAGGGGCAGCTACAGAAAGAGGCTTTAATGATTTGGAACGACGGGCACAAGACCTGGAGAGTTTTGTTTCAGTACCGTGTTTAAGAAGATTCCGGGTGCCCGCTCTTATCGTGGCGCTTTCCTTTAAACCTGTTAACATGACACATTGATGTGCCGATCATATGAACATTAACTTTTAAAAATAAAAACAATGAAACTATCAAATGGCGTAACCGTAAATATCGAGTGCTGCGAAATACTGTTTCATAGCCCCGAAATCATTATTAAGTCGCAGGAGAAACTCCATTCTGAGTATATCAAAGGCGGTATTACCGTGCAGGGACAAAAAGGTTCCGTTATGCTATCAGGCGATAAACGTACTGCAACCTGGAAGCCGGAAGAGAAAGTGACGCCCGGCAATTACACCTTGATTATTGATGAATTGGTTACAGAAAATGGGAGAAAGTTTAGGATAAAAGCGACCATTCCTTTTTTTATAACACAGTCAAAAGCGGCGGTACCTAAAAATATGAAGGTCGAAAGCATGATCCGTTTAAAAATAAACAAATTGTCTACGGAAAGGGTGCATGACACGTTACCTGTGAAAGGAAAATTTATTGAAGTAATGAAAGGTACCGACAGAAAAAACGGTAAACCCGTAGAGCTTGGCTTTGACGAAAGAGGAAAGAAAATAAACCATAACGCTATCTTCAACAAGATAATGAGTAACCGTATGCGTAAATATGGCAAAATCCATCCCACCCTTTATGAAGCTTTTTCTAAAAATCCTAAATCCAGGCAACCCGTAGCTATCTGGACGAATGAAAACGAGGAGGCGATTTTTATAGATAAGCTGAGGTTGAAACCATCCTCCATTCCAAAGGAATCAAAAAGTATTAAAGAGGAAAATGAAAAATCAGGAGAGAACATGGCGACTTTCATGAGAGATAAATATCCCCATATAAAAATTAAAAGAGATCCTGCTGCACCTGTTTTTTATACCTATTTAAATAAAACCGAATGCCTCTCCATGGCAAAAAGCAAAGAATTTGGAAGGTTCTTTTTATACGAAGAAAAAGGATATACAGATCTTTCAGATTCAATGGCGATAGCACATTCCGACGATGTACAGGCTGCCGGTTTCACAGGCAAGGGTATAAGAGTCTCAGTTTGGGAAGACGGCCCCGATAGTACTGCCAACCTTGTGATCCAGGAATTTTTTGATCCCGTAAGGATAAATACGTCCGACCATGCCAGGCATACACATGGAATCATAAAAAATAAAGAACAGGGCAAGCCCCACGGGCATGCAAGCGGTTGTACACTCTACTCGGCTAATACCAATTCCCTTAGTGCACTAAGATGGGCAGTACAGGATAGAAATTGCACCGTAATAAGCCAGAGTTTTCACCGCGATAGTGAACAGACAAGCGGAGATTTATCATTTGATGATATTTACAAAGACTGGCTGGTTGTAAACTTTCCTTACCCCACCATTTTGCAGGCGGCGGGCAATGGCAGCAGCACCGAGTTTGTAAATCATAAGGGGTACAATAGTTTAACGGTAGGAAACCACAACGACGCAGCCTCGGCTATGGCTTCTGATTCTGTGTTCAGAAATCCCTCTGCCACACATGGTGATCGCGAGCTACCTGAGATATGTGCAAACGGTACTGCAGTAACAACTGTGGGCCTTACCAAATCGGGTACAAGCATGGCGGCCCCCGCAGTAGCAGGCTGCACAGCACTTCTGCAGGAAGCCAACAATATACTCACAATATGGCCTGAGGGATGCCGTGCTATTTTGCTCGCAGGCGCTACCAGGAATGTGAAGGGTGATACCTGGTGGAATGACCTCAGATCGAATGCAGACGGCTCCGATGGAACAGGCGCCGTAAATGCACTTCAAAGTATAAACATTGTTCGTGCAGGCAGATCAAGGAGAAATACAGCCGGTACTCAGAAAGGTTGGGACGTCGGGCAGCTCTCCCCGGGCGATTTTGATGCGAACAATCTCAGCACTTTTTACTATGGGATTAAAGTACCTGCCGGCGCTCTGAGACCCCGCAGTGTAAAAGTGGCACTTGCATGGGATAGTAAGATAACCACCTTTCTTAACATTTTGCCACTTGGTTCCAGGCTAACCCTTGACTTTGATCTCAAAATTTTCGACAGCAATGGAAATTTAGTTGGATACAGCGGTTCCTGGGATAATAGCTATGAGATTGCCGAGTTTACCGGTACTCCAGGCGAAACTTATAAAATAAAAATTACTAAGTGGTCGGGAAATGATAAGACATGGTTTGGGATTGCCTGGACTATTACGGGTGGGGCCCTGGTAGTATGGCCACCGTCAAGCACTGAATAATGTTGGTGTCCTGATGCTTTTAACTTGGGTATTTACTATTTTTAAAAACTAACACGTGGAGAAAGTATAATATCGTTGGACCGAGAGAATGTATTATAGCAGTAAGAAACTACTATTGGTGAAAGCAATGCGATATTTTTAGCATAGAGGTCTTATTTTAAAGGGGAGCAATGCATTGGCATTCTTTACTTTGGCCCATACAGGTCTAGCAGGAGAAATGCAGTTTACGTTCCAATCTGCTCAATCATATAGCTATTGGCATGGCTTGTAGCATAATTATTCTTTTATGGGTGCAGATGAGTTGAGCGATGACAAGTTTCATTCAAATGCAGAAAATATTTACAGGCTTACCTGCGATGCCGGTGACTTCAAAGAGCTGTAAGTCCGGCGGGAATGGGAGCGGGGTTACAAAGCGAAATGCCGGAAATAAAATCCGTTGTAAGAGTCAGCAAAGCTTCCACTAATCTTTTTGAAATAAATACTAAAAAGTTTGAAGGAAAAAATGCCTTATTCGTTGAGTCGAATTTTCAAAAAGTCTTTTCGTTTAAATTATTTGAAGGTGATGCCGGCACAGTATTACAAGGCCCTGATGGCATATTGCTGACAGAAAAAATTGCAAAAAAATATTTTGCAAATGAAAATCCTGTTGGCAAGATCATCAGGAAAATGACAAAGGAGAGGTTTATAAAATTACAGCGCATAACGATTAACACATTTTCATTGACTACATCTTTCTTCAATATGCTTCCTAAGCTAAAAATCCTCAATATCTCAAATAGAGTTTTTTCTTTCTTCTATCCCTGGTTGGTACTTAGCTGTCACAACCAGAACAAGAATAGCAATACCAATGATCAAATGTGTTTTTCTTACTAAATATCCCGGTATCTTCTTTTTCAGTGTAACCTAAAGAAGCCAGCCGTTTAATTATTTCCGTCTTATCCGCTGCTGTGCTGGTTACGCAGATCTTATTTTCGTCTTCAACAACATCCACTGTTGTTACACCTTTTGTGTGTAGCAAGTTGGACTTAACAGCAGTCATACAATCCCCGCATTGCAAATTTTTAAGATAGATTTCATGGGTTGTCATATTCGCTATTTTAATAAACAAAAAATAAACCCTGTCATTTGGCTTTTGGATATATGGAGATATGGTGTCAAACCTGAGCCCTAGTTTGGCTCTAACTTAATACTGACTTTAGGGGATAATACATTGGTAGTTTTTCATACAATCGGTGAGAGTGTGAAATTAAATACCGTTAATTCAAGTTTTAATGATCTTGATCAGTTTGCAGCATGATTTTAGCCGCAAGCTTTCTACAGTGCAGGATGCAACCCGCGATTGTGCTTTTAAATACTTTTTTTAAAATGATCCTTGATCTCTGCTATTTGGTTCATGGTGCCAAACAACATTATTTTCATTTTCTTATGAATAATAGTTTTTGCGTGGCGGATTAATAATAAATTTACCCGCTGCGTTTTTTATACCTAAACAATTTACACCCATTCCATGCCAGTTAATGATATCGTCGATGGATTTGTTCTTCAAACCTTGCGGTAATTCTTCATAGCCCAAAGACTCTATGTTAATTGACTCCGCTTCATCACCCCAAAGATTATTGATAAATTCAATTACGTCCGACTTTGATATTAATGTTGCCATGCGTGAACCACCAATCATTTCCGGCAAAATAATGTGATCTGCTCCGGCAGTTTTTAATTTGACGGCTGTACTCTTGAGTTGTGCCCGGCTTATGATTATTAAATCCGGCCTTATCGATCTTGCTGATAGCACGATGAATACGTTATCGGCATAGGTAAAGTAAGTATTAATGCCTTTGCGTTTTTAATACCGGCTTTCAGCAGCGTATCATCGTCAGTAGCGTCACTGTGAATATAAACCAGCGATTTATTTTCATTTAGCCAGTTTTTTATATTTATTTCCACCGTGTCGATTACAACAAAATCTATGTTATTCGCCATTAAGATTTTCGCAGACTGTTGACCGTGGCGACCAAATCCACAAATAATTACATGGGCAGAAAACTTTTCTATTGCATTCATAAGCTTGCGGTTTTTAATGTATGATGCCATTTCCCCGCTTACAAGGTATTTTGTGAGCCTGCTAAGAGCATAGGTAAAAACGGCAAACGAAGAAATAATAAAAATTATATTGAAGATTTTCCTGCTTCAGATAGCGGGTTTACTTCATGGTAGCCTATTGTGCCGATAGTGATCACCGTCATATAAAGCGCATCAATAAAGGTGTAGTGCTCTATTGACATAAAACCAATTACGCCTGTAAGCATTATCAACACCAGTATAGTAAACCAAACTACAAATGGGAATAGTCGTTTCAAATGTTCGTTTTAAAAATAAAGTTATCGTTTTTGTGCCTGGAGGGATGGATACTCATTTTGTTAGTGACATAAGTTTAATTGTGGGTGTTTCGGATATAGAATGGAATGAGGAAGGAAGATTAAAATAAGCGTTCTAAATAATTATATCTTTACCTGGCCATTTCATTTACATTTTTAGTATCTCGCAGGTATCATAATCACTAATCAAAACTGGTGAAATCCCATCGAAATAAATTCCAGCACTTCCGGTAAAGCAGCACGCCAGTAGGTCCAATTATGTGCGCCATCGCGGGTGCGGAATTCGTGTGGTATTTCTCTTTTGCGCATGGCAATATGCACGAGTGAATTTCCTTCATACAAAAAATCATCATCGCCGCAATCAATATACCAGCGAACAGATTTTTTCAAACTGTCGGTCATCGCGTTTACCAATGCAAGCACACTCTGCCGGTTATAAAATTTTTGAATAAAGGAATCTGCAAGGTTGGGATTATCTCTTTTCAGCCTTGTCGCAGCATCCTCTATCGTAAGTGGCCCCGTGCCCGCACTCAACGGGCAGGCCGCCGAAAATAATTCTGGGTGATGCAGCGCATACGTAAATGTGCCGTCACCGCCCATAGATAACCCGGAGATGGCACGGTATTTTTTCTCAGCCTTAATGCGGTATTTTTTTTCAACGAATGGCATCAACTCCTCAAAGAAAAAATCTTCGTAGCGCCACGTGCCTGTTACATTATTAGAAAAACCTCTTGTGCCGGTGTTGGCATCGGGCATTATTATCACCATCGGCGTTGCATTCCCTTCGTTGATCGCCTTATCTGTAATATGCAAAACTTCTCCAAACTGAACCCAGCCAGTCTGGTCATCGCCGCCGCCATGCAGCAGGTACAACACAGGGTAGCTGCGATCTGAACTTTCATAATCCGGCGGAAGATATACTGCATACTTGCGTTCCATTTTCAGGATTTTGCTGGTCATGGATAAGTTGTCCATTACTTTTCCTGTTTGGGGAAATGCGGTAATTGATATGAAAATTATTGAGGCAAAAAAAAGAAGGAATCGCTTTCTCATATTGACAAGTTGTATGTTGGTTATCGTGAGTTTTAAAGATAAGTAATTGAAAAAGTAATTGAGTGATTTTCTATACTTGCATGGAGCCATGAGAAAATTATCGCCTTTAGACCTCCGATGCTGACGACTCGTGTTAGTTCTATACCGCGGGTCATAGCAGTTGACAACTAGTTAAAATAAAAAACAGGGCACTTACATTTGCAGATAACTATTTTCTATGGTCAGTATCGAAGCAGTGAAGCAAATGGCATTATCATTTCCGGAAACTGATGAACATCCGCATTTTGATCGTATTGCATTTAGGGTGAAAAAGAAAATATTTGCTACACTTTCTGCAAAAGATAATTCGGTAAACCTGAAACTTTCACTGGAAGATCAATCGGTGTTTTGTTCTTTTGATAGTGCCGTTATTCATCCGGTTGCCGGTGGATGGGGCAGGATGGGGTTTACTTATGTCAATCTTAAGAAAGTGAGAAAGGCGATGTTTAAAGATGCGCTTAAGATGGCCTATTGCAGAACAGCACCTCCAAAGCTTAGAGAAAAATTTTTGCGGGAATGATTGGCGAGCGTGGCCAAAAATTCCTCCTTAACTTTATTATCTAAAGAAATCAATCAATGGGTAAATTCAATGACAGCATAAAACCTGCGCACTCAGCATTCATAAAAAAGCAGCATATCTTTTTTGTAGCGACTGCTCCATTGAGTGAAAACGGAAAGATAAATCTTTCACCAAAAGGGTTGAATTGTTTCAAAGTTTTGTCAGAAAACGAAGTGGCTTACATGGATCTCATCAGCAGTGGTAATGAAACTTCGGCACATACTTTGGAAAACGGTCGCATCACTTTTATGTTCTGTTCCTTTGAAGATTCGCCAAATATTCTGCGACTGTATGGAAAAGGATTTGCTGTGCTTCCCGGCACGAAAGACTGGGAAATATATGCGCCACATTTTAAAATATATCCGAGTACCCGGCAGATTATTGTTGCCAATATTGACCTGGTTCAAACGTCCTGCGGATTTGGTGTCCCTCTCTATGAATACGCTGGTGAACGCCATATTCATTTTGAATGGGCTGAGACAAAAGGCACTGAAGGGCTTCGCGAATATGTACGGAAAAAAAATCTAAAGAGCCTTGATGGCTTGCCCACCAATTTAGGATTGAGAGAATAAAAGAGCAACCTTTTTTATTTTGCGGCTTCAATGTCGGCCCAGTTTTCGCCACGCTTTATACGATAAATTTGGGTGTCTGTTACTTTAAACTGTTTCACAAGTTGTTTCATGGGCTTACCCTGCTTAAGCATTTTTTTTAGCAGCATCACCTTTGTTACCGTTAGCTTAGTCACACCAGAATTTGTGTTTCGCCGGTATCGCCTTTCCAGTTTTTCTTTTATCACATAAGGGCTGCTTTTTTGGTGCTCATAATTTTCTTCCGGCGTCATCCATTTTAAATTGTGTGCCCTGTTATTTAGTTTGTTGTGGTCGAGGTGGGCAACAATGGTTTGTTTGGTGGTTGGCTTTTTAAGAAAGTATTTTGCAACAAGACGGTGAATAAGTGAATGATAGTTGACAGTTCGTTCTTTTAAATCGTCCTGGAATTTTTTGCTCAGGTTCTTCTTGAAGCTATCTAGCAAATTGGCGGTTTCTTCTATTGTCTTTTTACTCTCTTTATTTTCTTTTAATGATTTTAATTTCCGGGATAATTTTAAACTCTGCTTTTGTAAATAGTTAAGGCGGTTTTGTGTTTTCTCATCTCTTGGAGTGTAAAGTTTTAGCCGCACGATCCTGTATCCATTGATCATAGATCCATTGATAATATTGCCATCGGAAACAATGTTGAATGTTCTCAATCGGCCGAAATTGGAGACTTCGAGGCGAAAATCATTGGTAAATTCAAAATCGAACTTAACAGTCTTCCATTGTTCACCGGGATAATTTTTTGTCATTGCGGTATTATAATTTTTTGAAGTAAATACTTACAGCACATCCTCGCTACCGTTAGGCAGGTATTACAAGGCAGCTTATACTTATTGGCATCCCGCGTAATTGTTCAATTAAATAGTGGATATGCCATTTGCAATTGTCGCGGAAAGATAGGTACAAAAAGTGATTCCAAATAATTGCGGCTAAGCGTACAGTTCCGGTGAAAAAAAATGCAGTAAGTCTCAGGATTTTAACTACTACCCTTAGGCCTGGAAATTAGTTTTAAAAACCCGATAGCAACTGCCAGTGGCGGGGGAAAAGCGATACTTTTATTTTAGGTTAATTCTGTATGTATAGAAGTCATTGTCGGGTTGTTGTTTTACAAAACCAATTTGTTCATAAAGGCTTTGCGCAGTGTAATTGTCGGTGGCGGTTGAGAGTTCTAAAAACGTTACACTATCTTTTTTTGCAAATTGTATTGCGCTTTTTATAAGATTTTTACCTATGCCTTGTTTTCGAAATTCAGCCTCAACATATAGGTCGTTAAGTACCCAGTTTTTTACGGCACGAACCGAGGAATAATTTGGATAAAGCTGTGTAAACCCAACCGGTTTTTGTTTGCCTATATCGCCGGCTAAAGTCACGTAAATCACAGATTCGTTATTGTCTAATCTTTGCAAAATAAATTTTTTTGCCAATGCAGGATCAGAGGGCTGTTTGTAAAAGACCCTGTATTTGTCAAATAATTCAAAAACTAATTCACCTTGTGTTTTGTCGATTCTTATTATTTGCATGTTAGGTATGATATAAAGCGAAATTGATAAATAATGTTAAGTTGCATTGAGTTTCGGTTTTAATTGAGCTCATTTCCCGCGGCCATCTGCGCCAATAATTTCTTAAGTAAAACTATCTGCCCTAAATGATAGTGGGTGTGTTCAATTATGCCATGCATGTTCCTGTAATAGTTGCCGTGTTTTTTATCAATAAAAATGTTCCAAAGTTTACTTTCCGGTAATTGTTCAATATGAATTGCAAAGTTCTCCGCGTCAGTCCATGTTTTATTCAATAGTTCATCCCAGTCTCCGGCAGATTCGATTGGTGGCTGGTCAAAACTAAGTTTATCCTTTGCATTGAGTGGTTCGCCTTGTAATACTTTCAACACTTCACCCACATAATAGTTTGTATGGTACACAAGAGTGGCAATTGTGTTAAGCCCATAAATTTTCTTTGTTGCTTGTTGCCAATTCACATCAGAAAGAATATCCTTAAAGTTTACTGAAGTCCAGTTTCCTCCAAAATACAATTGCCTGAAATGTATTGCTATTTGCTCCGATAGATTCATATTTTCAAAATTAAGGTTGATAAATGAATGATTCGTACCATCGTTGCCATAAAAATATTTTTTGCACATAATAAACCAATCTTAATAAACCGAACATTAACTGTATCAAAAGCGAACAGTTGCTCCCGGTAAAACGACTGTTTTCTACTGATAATCATGTGTATAAAATAACGGTATTGGCATTGCTGGTTAACAGGCAGATTTGACAATGATGGCCATCCTATACCAATAAAATTTTAAGATATGTTTAGAAATTATTTCAAGATCGCCTGGAGAAATTTGATCAGGAACAAAGCCTTTTCAATCATCAACATTACTGGCTTAGCCATTGGCCTTTCCAGCTTTTTATTAATTGCATTGTATGTATCGGATGAGCTTAGCTATGACCGCTTTTACCCCAATGCAAAAAATATTTACAGGGTCAACTCAGATGTATTATTTGGCGGTGCGGAACTGCACATTGTTCAAACCTCAGACATGCTCGGGGAAACTTTAAAGAAAGATTATCCGCAGGTAGTTCAATACACGAGGGTGTACACAAATAGCGGAAGTAAGCTGATTAAAAAAGGCAATACATTTATAGACGAGCCTCATGTTGCCCATGCAGACTCCACTTTTTTTTCTGTGTTTCAATTGCCGTCCATTGTGGGTGATACAAGAACTGCTCTTGATGAGCCTAATACTGTAGTGATAAATGAATCAATGGCAAAAAAATATTTTGGTACTACTAATGCCGTGGGAAAAACTATCGAGACGAATGATGATAAGAGTCCTTTGTATAAAGTGACTGCGGTTATAAAAGATATTCCTCATAATTCACACATGAACTTTGACTTTCTGTTCTCGATGAAAAATGTAGATTATCCGTTCGGTCAACACTTGAGCTTTAATTTCAACACCTATTTATTACTTCGGCCCGGCACGGATTATAAAGCTTTTGAAAAAAACTTTCCACAATACATCAACCGCTATCTAATTCCACAGGCAAAGCAGTATATGAATATCAGCAGTATGGAGGATTTTGAGAAAGCCGGTAACAAGCTTTTTTTCTCTATGATTCCGTTGACTAAAATACACTTGTATTCTGATTACAATTTTGAAATAACTCCCCCGGGCAATATTGAGTATGTCTATATTTTTGCTGCAGTTGCATTATTCATTTTGCTTATAGCCTGTATCAACTTTATGAATCTTACCACTGCAAAATCAACTAACCGTGCAAGAGAGGTCGGTATTCGTAAAGTTTTGGGAACAGAAAGAAGAAGCCTTATCGGCCAGTTTCTTTTTGAGTCCATTTTATTAGTTGCTTTTTCTCTATTGGTTGCTATTGCTATTGTTTATTTAGTGCTTCCACTATTTAACGATATAGCGGGAAAGTCAATGATCTTGGGAAATCTTTTTTCCCCGGTTTTTATTGTTTGTCTTTTGACGCTTCCATTTGCAGTAGGTTTGCTTGCGGGTAGTTATCCGGCTTTCTTTTTATCAGGATTCAAACCTATTGAGGTATTGAAAGGAAAACTTAATGCAGGTAAATCAAAAGCAGGCATTCGGAGTTTCCTGGTAGTGTTCCAGTTCGCAATTTCGATATTGTTGATCATCGGAACTATAGTCATTTATAAGCAACTTAATTATATACAAACCAAAAATCTTGGATTCAACAAAGACCAAGTATTGATTATTGATAATGCATTTGAACTGCAAAAAAATGCGGAGGCCTTTAAAAATACTTTGCTGCAACAACCTGGGGTATCCAGTGGTACACTTAGCAGTTATCTTCCTGTTTCTAATTCTTCCCGTTCTGATCGGACTTTTTCCAAGGAAGCTGCTATGAATGCAAGTAATAGTTTTAATATGCAAACATGGTCGGTGGACTATGGTTATTTTAAAACCCTCGGTATGCAAATAATTGCGGGAAGGAATTTCTCACGTGATTATGGTACTGATTCCGCCGCCGTTATCATAAATGAAACAGAGGCTAAAAACATGGGTTATTCTAACCCGCTAGGTAAAAAAATCTATTCTATTGGAGGAGCGTTTGGCCCTTCGGCTACCTATACCATTATTGGTATAGTTAAAAATTTTCACTTTGAATCGTTGCGCAAAAATATTGGCCCCGTTTCTTTCTTTTTGCAACCCAGCACCGGGCTTGCATCATTTAAAATAACGGCGTCCCATGTAACAAACATTGTAAAATTTGCGGAAAATGAATGGAAGAAAATGGCTCCGGGCATGCCTTTCAGCTATCGTTTCCTCGATGAATCGTTTAACGATATGTATCGTGCAGAAACCCGGGTTGGTCAAATTGCATTAATATTTTCCGTGTTGGCAATCTTCATTGCATGCCTTGGATTATTTGGACTTGCAACATTTATCGCAGAGCAACGAACAAAGGAGATTGGCATAAGGAAAGTACTCGGAGCAAGTGTGCAGGGAATTGTACAATTGCTTTCAAAAGATTTTATAAAACTGGTAGCTATAGCCTTTATCATTTCCGCACCGCTTGCATGGTTCTTTATGCACAAATGGCTGCAAGATTTTGCGTATCGGATTGACCTTAGCTGGTGGATATTCTTAGTTGCGTTAGGAATAAGTTTATTTATAGCTATCGCCACCATAAGTTTCCAGGCAATCAAAGCAGCAATTGCTAACCCTGCGAAGAGTTTAAGAACGGAATAGGAATTCAAAATATAAAATTTATGTTTAAAAATTATTTCAAAATTGCCTGGCGTAATCTCCGGAAGAATAAAACTTTTTCCATTATTAATATAGCCGGGCTATCTATTGGTGTTTCGTGTTTCCTCTTAATTACATTATATGTGCTTGATGAACTGAGTTATGATAAATATAACGTTCATGCACGGGAGATTTACAGAATCGACAACCATGTTAAATTTGGTGATTTTTCTTATGATGGCGCAGAAGCACCGGCAATCCTCGGACCTACTTTAAAAAAGGATTATTCGCAGGTTGAGAAATATGTCCGTTTTAAAAATTATGGCAGCTTTGTAATTAAAAAAGGTTCAGAAAATCTTAAAGAGGATAAGGCAGTGTATGCTGATTCCACCTTGTTTGATGTATTCACTTTGCCGATGATTGAAGGCGACGCAAAAACCGCGTTACGGGAACCACACTCTTTAGTGATAAATGAAAGCGCAGCAAAGAAATATTTTAATACCAGCGATGTGGTTGGGAAAACTTTAGCTATTAATGAAGGCAATAATTATAAAATTACCGGTGTCATAAAAGACATTCCCGAACAATCTCATTTTACTTTTGATTTCTTTTTTCCAGCAGCTGAAATAGATCAAAGTAGGGACGACAGTTGGTTTAACAGTAATTTTCAAACCTACCTGCTTGTCAAGCCTGGCACAGATATAAACCAGTTACAACGGGGATTAAATAAAAGTTTGATAGCTGGCGCGACTCCGCAATTTCAGGGCATCCTAAACATGAGTAAAGATGAATTTGAGAAAGGCGGTAACTCGTTGCATGTAACTCTCAGGCCCCTTATGGATATACACCTGCATTCAAATATTGCCGATGAGTTGGGCACAAACGGCAGCATTCAATATGTATATATTTTTTCCGCGATAGCCATTTTTATTTTGCTAATTGCATGTGTCAACTTTATGAACCTTTCAACGGCACGCTCCTCGAACCGTGCGAAGGAAGTAGGTGTTCGAAAAGTGCTTGGTGGCCTCCGGAATAATTTAATGATACAATTCCTTACGGAATCTGTGTTCATAAGCCTTATTTCATTCATCCTGGCGATAGGAGTTGTATTTCTTGTGTTGCCTCTTTTTAATGACCTCGCCGGTAAGCACATCAGTTCTTTATTATTGCTAAATCCATTAATGATATCAGGCGTTTTATTACTCATGATTATTGTTGGTTTAATCGCAGGCAGCTATCCGGCTTTTTTCCTTTCGTCATTTCAGCCAATTGAAGTGTTGAAAGGAAATTTATCGAGAGGTTTCAAAGGAGCGTTTATTAGAAATGCGCTGGTAGTTTTTCAATTCTCTATTTCAATTGTTTTAATGATAGGTACGGTGGTTATTTTCAACCAGCTTAATTACATCCGCAATAAAAATTTGGGTTTCAATAAAGAACAAGTTTTAATCCTTCAAAACACTTATGCATTGAACACACAGGCAAAGGCATTCAGAAATGAGTTGCTGCAAATGCCCGGTGTAAAGAACGCAACCATTACAGGATATTTACCGGTAAGTGGCAACAGGGGCGACAGGGGATTTGTTACATCACCTGTTTTTGATGGTAAGAATTTCACAATAATGCAGCAATGGGCTGTTGATGAAAATTATATTCCTGCATTGCAATTACATTTAAAGAGTGGAAGAAATTTTTCTGAAAAGTTCCCGTCTGATTCGGATGCACTTATAGTAAACGAGGCTGCTGCAAAAATTCTTGGAAGTGGCGACCCGATAAATAAAAAATTATACCAGATCAAAGACCTTAAAACAGGGGAGTTGCTTGCCAACAACGTTATTGGTGTCATCAGTAATTTCAACTTTAATTCGTTGCATGAACAGATAACTCCGCTCGTGCTAAAGCTGCAACCGGATAATGGAAGTATCGCTGTAAGAATAAATACATCTGACATTGCGGGTCTGTTAGGCCAAATAAATGCAAAATGGAAATCGATGGTTCCATCGCAACCTTTTAGTTATTCTTTTCTTGATGAAGAATTTAATAAGCAGTATAAGGCAGAGCAACGCACAGGAACTATTTCTATGATCTTTTCAATTCTTGCCATTCTTGTCGCTTGCCTTGGATTATTTGGATTGGTTACCTATGCTGCAGAGCAACGCGTTAAAGAAATTGGGATAAGAAAAGTATTGGGAGCAGCTATTCCTGATATTATGGGTATGCTGTCCAGAGACTTTGTGAAACTGATACTTATTTCTATTTGTATTGCATGCCCTGTTGCCTGGTGGATGATGACCAAGTGGTTGCAGGATTTTGCATATCGCGTAAATATTTCGTGGTGGGTTTTTGCCGAAACCGGGTTGCTCGTTTTGTTGATTGCATTGGTTACTTCTTTGTTCCAGACAATGAAAGCAGCGATTGCCAACCCTGTGAAGAGTTTGAGAACGGAATGATTCTTTTTAAAAAAAGTTTTGAAAATGTCTCTTCGGCAAAAGCCAGGATATAGCTAACAAGTAAGTTGGGAATTCCACGACCAATATCAATAAATCGTTACCATAAATTTTATTTTGATTTATGAACCTGTTTATTCGTAAATTTGTAAGGTAAACTTACAAGTTTAACTTTATAATATGGCAGGCGATCCAACTACTCATCAATTAGCCTCTGACCTGAGGCTGGTAATTACAAGGCTTATAAAAAAATTACGTATTAAGTCTGAGACAGGCGCGATGCTGTCTCTTACGGAACGTTCCACACTTGCATTGCTCGATCAGCATAAAAAATTATTACCAAGTGAACTTGCATCTATGGAGAAGATTACTACGCAATCTATGTCGCAGATACTTAATAAATTGATGGAGGCCGGTTATATTACAAGAAAAATTTCTGCGGATGATAAAAGAAAATCAATCATTTCATTAACGAAGGCCGGCGAAAATACTTTGTATAAAGTGAGAAACGAACGTGAAGAATGGCTGAACAAAGCACTTGATGAGATTTGCTCCGAAAAGGAAAAGAACATGCTTCGCAATGCCATAGAACCACTAAGAAAACTTGTGGATTACGAATGAGATATAATGCCGTCTATGATAAACTAAAGGAAAACCCAAAAATGAATATAACAACTTTCAATGCTTTCAAAAATCGCAACTACCGGCTTTACTTTACCGGTCAATCTATTTCACTAATAGGAACGTGGATGCAGAAAACGGCAGTAAGCTGGGTGGTTTACTCACTCACTCATTCCAAGTTTATGCTGGGTGTTACTTTGTTTGCCTCCATGTTTCCGTCGTTTGTATTTTCATTTATTGGAGGTGTTGTTGCGGACAGATACAATCGTTACAAGGTGCTTTTGCTTACGCAAGTTATATCGATGATCCAGGCAATAGCACTCACTGTATTGATATTTTTTAAACACTATAATGTGTGGGAGATTATCGCATTGAGCGTTGTGCTGGGGATTGTAAATGCATTTGATGTTCCTGCACGGCAGTCACTGGTAATTGAAATGGTAAAGGATAAAAATGATTTACCCAATGCACTCGCGTTAAATTCATCCATGGTTAATTTGTCAAGATTGATTGGGCCCGGCATTGCAGGAATTGTGATAGAAGCCTTCGGCAACGATATATGTTTTGGATTAAATGCACTGAGTTTTCTTGCTGTTATTATTTCATTGCTGATGATGAAACTCCCCATGTATATTTCCAAACCAAGAACAAAAAATATTGCAGGACAATTACGTGAAGGCTTCGCATATATTAAAAATACGCCCTCGATTTCATTTGTATTAATGATGCTTGCCCTCATCAGTTTGTTTGTTTTACCATTTAGCACATTGATACCGGTGTATGCTAAAGACATTTTTCATGGTACTGCCTCGACATTTGGAGTTATTGATAGTTTTATAGGGTTGGGTGCATTTACAGGAGCCCTGTTTTTAGCATCACTAAAACCGGGCAAGGATCTTAGGAAAATACTGGCGATAAATACTTTTGTTTTTGGTGCGGGGCTTGTATTGTTTTCCCATACTACTTTATACCCCCTTGCTTTGTTGTTTGTTGTTATCGGGGCTTTTGGCATGATGTCGCAAATCACATTAACCAACACGATCATACAAACTACTGTTGACCCCGCTATGCGGGGAAGAGTTATTAGTTTTTATGCCATGGCTTTTTTCGGAATGCAGCCACTCGGTGGTTTGCTCATAGGATTTACCTCCGAACATATTGGCGTAAAAAATACCGTGTTAACACAGGGGATTATTGCATTACTTATAGGATTACTGCACCTTCGTTTTCTTCGGAGGAGGCATTTGAAAAGCACCAATGCGGTTCCCTCAATGGACAGGCAGCCGGCGGAAGTGGTTCTTATGAGATAATTTTTTACCAGTTATATAACAGTTAATAATCGAAAACGTATAATATCGCTTAATAAAAAAGGCTGCCCATCACAGGCAGCCTTGGCGTTAAAATTTATATTCTTACAAAGCCATTTTTGACCTTGGCCCACCGGGAGCAAACACAGCACTGATCCTTGCGCTCTGTCCGCTTGAAAACATGTACATACATGCATCATCTGTATAATCCATATAGTTCATAGTCATTTCTGTTGGTTTACCGGTGCATGTGCTTAAGTGCGGGTAAGACGGGCAACCATAGTTTGCTGTATTTGCAACAGGCGTATCATTTACCAAATCATTTCCGCAGTTTGCATCTCCCCATATATGACGAAGATTAAGCCAATGGCCTACCTCATGAGTTGCAGTGCGGCCCAGGTTATATGTCGGGATTAAATTGCCGGTTCTTCCAAAGGCGCTATATAAAATTACTACACCATCAGTAGCTACATTGCCGCCGGGAAACTGGGCATATCCAAGAAGGCCTTGTCCTAAATTACAAGCCCACATATTCAGATATGTCGTTGCATCAATAGCGTTATCGCCGCCATTCGCTGATTTTTTTACTGCATCATTTGTAGTGAAGCTTTTCTTAGTGGTTTTCTTTCTTATGATTCTATCCAATGTAAATCTAATACCTACTGTTCCATCTACCGGCTTAAAAAGAGAAGGTATTTTTGATTTATCAGCATTGGTATTTGCATAATCTTCGTTCAATACATCTATTTGTGATTGAACCTGCGCATCACTTATATTTTGTGCCGTAGTTTTGTAAACTACGTGTACCACAACAGGTATGGTTATTACACCATTTACCAGGCGATCAGGTACTTCGCCTCTTATTACTTTTTGAGTATAGGTTTCAATAGCGTCCATCCTGCTTGCAAGGGCGGGGTCTGCGGCCATTTGTTGCAGCAATACATCATAAGCTCCGCAGGAACGTTTGGTGATTACTGTCTGTACGCCATCACCGTCATCTGTATTCTCAGGCGATGTGTTTGGTAAATTTTCTTTTTGGCAGGAAACTAAGAAAATAAGAAGAGCAATTAGGGGAGTGCTGATTTTTCTCATGTGAATAGTTTTTTTGGTTTGAAAAGTAAATTAATGCATTTAATAATGCGTTAACATTTCTTTAACTGAAATATTTATTCACAAGATTTGAGGAAAATTATTTTCCAGGCATTTAAGGTGAAAGATGGGCAGCACAGATAAATTTAGAACACTAACTATGAATGAAAAGAGGTTCCGGACGAAAAACTAATCCCTTACCGTAGTTGAAATAGTTTGCAGCAGTTCCATCTTATCTTTTACTTTCCTTTGGATGATGGGATTGGTTGAACCGGATAAATTCTTTAATGACCTGAGAGATTCCTGCAATAGTTCTTTGCGTTGCCTCGAGTTATAAATGATATCCTTGCCATTTGCCCGGGTAAGATTGCAATCGATTTGTGCCAGCGCTAGTTCTGCATTAAGATCATCTATCCTGGCATTAAGAGTATTTATTTTCTCCGGCACAAAACTGGCCTCTACGCTATTTGTTGTGTTTTGTGGTGACTGCGTTTGCAGTTTATTCAATTGGCTCGTAAGGTTGCGGTTGGCTTTGGCAACTGAACTATAAAGCTCTAATAAATTCTCTATGCTATCCGCTTGTGTTTTTATATTTTCCTGCAGTGATTCAATTTCAGTATTCGAAGGAGACTGCTTTTGCACGGGAAAAGAATTTGTGTAAAACTGGTTTTGGTACTTTAACTGCTCCTGGAGATTTTTTATCGTATCTCTTTTACTTTTCACTTCCATTTGTAACTGGAGCATTGCAAGCGTATCGCCTTCGAAAAAATTCCCATTTCCTGCAAATGCCATTCTCAAAGAATTGTTTGATTTGCGATAATCAAGCGCAGAAATAAATGCATGGATAATACTATCGGACTTCGCAATATTCCCTGGGTTTTTAAATAGGCTTCTTTGCTTATAAGTTCTTTCGATTAAATTACTAAAATCTTTTTCTGCAACATTTATAACATTACTCAGGCTATCCAGCGTAACCGAATCTGCAGATTGCATCAGCATTTTTGAATAGCTTAGGTCAAGGTCATCCAATTTCATTAAGCTTTTATGAAGAAGCTGGTCTTCATTTAATAGCGCATTATTTTCAGCTTGTTCAGATAGCATTGCTGTGTACATCGGTTCGCCCGAAGGAGAAAAAAAATACCAGTAAGTCCCAAAGGCAAGCAATAACAAAGCGATTGAACCTGCATATAAAACTGTAAACCTGGTTTTTAGTTTCTTTTTTTCTTCCTGGAATTCCCTGTAATCTGATTTCATAATTTAAAAAATTGATCGTCTGAAATTTTTATTTTCCTTGCCGTTGTTGTTTGCTTTAAAACCTATATATCAATCCAAGTTGTAAGCCGGCGTATGTAATTGGAAATTTTTGATAAGTAGCAATGGTGGGCATATTTGGGTTGTTGTTTTCACCGCTTGTAAAGCTTTTTTCAAACACGATTTCCTTTTCGCTTTGAGATAAAGTGTTTAGTACTTCCTTTCCATCCTGGGTATAATCAGTAAGCAGCCTGTTTCTTACTTTGAATATTACGTGAGTGAATTGTACCTCTGCATACGCTCTTATCATTTCCGTAACTTTTACCTGGCCTCCTATGCCTCCCACAAAACCAAAAGCAGGATTCCGTATTCCCCAGTCATATACCTTCTTTGAAGTTGAAGAAGAGTCCCTGTAAAATCCCTGCCATCCCAATTTATAATTTCCATCTACACTTTCGCGCTGTATGCTCGATGGCCGGAAAATAACAATTGCACCCAGTTTATTATAGATAAAAAATTTGGGCCTGGCTATCGCTTTGAAGGTGATGTTTGGAGAAAAAGATAGCAACGATGTGGTGTACGAAATTTTGTACTGTTCATTATAATTCACTTCATCTACTCCGCCGTTCATAGTTTGAGCACTGTAGTATGAGGAATCTCTTATCTTGCTGATGCTGCTTTTAAAATAATCTATGTCGACGCCTACGTTTAAGAAATCATTAATGACATAAGAAAGGCCTACCCCGGCTCTGAAGCCATCTCCAAGACCCTTGGTGTCTTCCCTATAATCAACTTGTTTTACCTCCGGTGTATTATCAAGCTGCTTCACGGTAACGGAAGAAATGTTATCCGGATAAAATTTGAAAGTGCTGCCGAGAGAAAATGCATAGCCTCCATGAACACTCAGGTAAAAACGGGGAGCATCTTTTATTTTTATGTTGGACAGAGACTCACGATAATTATCGTGTTGGGGAATTTTTTGACAAAAAGAAGCATACCCAATGCTTAATAAGATTGATGATAATAGATATTTTTTCATAAGCCTTAACGTTTTTTAAAAATGGTTTCCAAAAAAAGAAGTGGCTCAGGGGTGGCAATAATAGTTTACGATATTTCTTCCCGTGTAGTTTTATATTTTATGATTTTTTTATAATAGAATTTAACCTGGTGTCATTAAATTTTTTTGATAAAAAATTGCCGCTATTTTTGAACTGGATCACATTTAAAAAGTAGTCTTCGTAAATTGAGGTAGCATGCAGATGGCGCCCACAAAGCCGTAAAGCAATATTCCTGGTATGTTTTGGGCTCCTTTGCCGCCGGGGATGTTTGAGGGATGTGGGTATTTTATGATTGGGTTTACATTATTTTATGGATATTAAAAATATTGAATGATGGGAAATGACGGAGAATTAAATGCTTTAAAGGAAAGAATCGTAAGACAGCTAGAAGGCTTTTATAACGGCCAAAACTGGGTTGCGGATAACTTAGAGAAAAAAATATTTTCACTTACTCCAATTGTAGTAATGAAAAAAGTTGAGGGCTATAGTCATTCCATTGCTGAACTGGTAAGGCATATTACTATATGGAGAAATTTCGTGGTGCAAAAACTTGTGGGGAATGACGGGTATGATATCGAAATCGATTCTTCTTCCGACTGGCCGGGGCCTGAGGAATGGGATATAACCCGCGAGGAATTTGATGCATGCCATCAAAATATGATAAATGCAATCAGCAACTTTCCGGTAGAAAGATTAAATACTAAAGTTCCCGGAAGAGATATTCATTTATTTTTCTTATTAATGGAATCGTTGAACATGATTATTATCATTATGGACAGATTGGTTCTGTTCTCTCAGCCGTCAATAAATTGAATAAATGATTATCTTATTTTTAAGGAGATAAAGTTTTACAAAATTCTAAAAGTTAATGTATGACTCCAAAAAAGGCAAAACCCGAAAATATCCCTGGATACATTAAAGCAGCACCGCCGGAAGCCCGGGAAAAATTAACCCAAATGCTTACCGCTATTCGTGCTGAAGCACCCGGAGCTACAGAAGGTTTAAAATGGGGAATGCCATCCTTTTCTTATGAGAGAATACTGGTGACATTTGCAGCCCATAAAACTCATATTGGGTTTTATCCAACACCCTCTGCAATTAAGGCTTTTGAAAAAGAACTTTCAAAATATAAAACCGCGGCAGGCTCGGTGCAGTTTCCACTTGACAAGCCTTTGCCGGTTTCTTTGGTTAAGAAGATCACGAGGTTTCGCGTTAAAGAAAGTATGACCATCGATGTAAAATGGAGAACGTGAAATAGAGCCGTTCGGATATTAAAAATATTCAATTATAATCACCCTTCACCCTATGTAGTAACTATGATTTTAATTACTTCATTGGAAAAGTTACCACAAATTATTCTTGCACTTTATGGAAAAAAGCTACAAATTGGAGGTGGCTATATATAAAAATTTATAATTTTTTATGGCTCGAAAATTGCCTCCTTAATCGGGAAAATTGTTTAGAAAAATTAGTGCGATAGATTTAAAGGCCCAAATTTTCTACTTCACCTTAATTATTAATTTATTAGAAATTCAATAATCTAATGAGTCTCGAAAGGCCCCCCGTTAAAAATGCCATCAATCCGCGAAAACCTATTCGCGAGGTTATTCCTCAAAAGAATGAAGTCTCGATCAAGCCAAGGCAAGTTATACAAGTTCAAACCTCCGCTATAAGTGAGGCCAAAAAGAATTCGTTCACAAAAAATTTAAAGAATGCCGGGCGTAAGTTGCTGAACATGAAAAATATGCCAGAGACGGGAAATGCATTTTTAAGTGATTATTTTAAGTGGCTCAGGCATTCGTTATCTATCAGCCCGGATAATGTTTCGGGCAAGCGAAAGGCGATTTTATTAATGAGCCTGCATTCTTTAGAGAAGGCATTTTCTTTTAAAGAGATAAAACAGGATTTTGCTAAAGAAAAAGTGAAGAATTTATTAGAGCAAACTAGTGATCATCTAAAATTTAATGGTGTTGATCTGTTGGCACTTGCCGCAATGGGCGTATTGTACCGCTATATTCAACATCCGCAATCTCATAAGGATAGTTATTTGAATAATCAATTTCAAATACTTTTAAAAAAATATAACCTGGATTCCCAATGGCTTATTGGCGGCACCAGGTCGGTAAGCAGGCAAGTTATCTCTTCAGATCTTTCTTATGATCTCTTGTATAATTTTGCGTCAACCCGCCATAGTGTGAGAAATTTCTCCCAGGAAGAAGTTACCAAAAAAGAAATTTTAAGGGCCATTAAATTTGCTCAAACAGCTCCTTCTGTATGCAACCGTCAAACAGCCAGGGTGCATGTATTTTCCAAAAATTCTTTTGCTAATATAATAAATGCACAGCTTGGAGACCAGGGTTGGGTTACAAATGCCAATAAGTTATTTATAGTAACTACAGATCTTAATTATTTTGGCGGAATGTATGAGCGTAACCAACCTTATATAGAAGGCGGGCTCTTTTGCATGCAATTCGTTATGGGTTTACATGCTCAAAGAATTGCTTCATGCTGCAAAATGTATATCCGTTCGCCCAGGCTGGATCAGGAAATATATAAAGTAACGGGAATTAATGAAAACGAAGTACCTATCATGCTCATTCTCGCCGGGCATTATGAACAGGAAAAAATACAGGTTCCTTATTCCTTCAGATTTCCTGTGCAAGACATCGTGAGTTTTCACGAGTAGTAGCTTATAAGTCTGCTTCTATCTTTAATATGTCTGGAAAGATTACAAACTGCTCCCATTATTTTATGGACTGTGGATTTAAAAAAAGCGTACATGAATTGTATCAAAACCGAACAGTCATAAATTTGTAATTGGGTTTTATCTATTGATAATCATATCGGTAGAATAACGGTATTCGCATTGCACCTTCTTTGCATATTGCAGCAAGCGATCAACTACACTATAAAGCTTAATCACACACATGGTCAAAAACTACTTTAAAACTGCCTGGAGAAATTTGTGGCGCCATCGTCAATTCACGTTTATAAATATTGCCGGGCTTGCATTAGGAATAGCAGTATTCCTTTTCATTATGCAATACGTAGCGTTTGAATGGAGTGCAAACCGGTTCAATAAAAATTATGATGAATTATACAGGGTTAACGTGCAGTATAAGGAAGGCAATACGGAGTATAGTTTGCCTCCCGGTTTTGCCCCATTGATTAAGAAGCAATTTCCTGATATAAAAGATTATGTGCGTGTGGCGGAGGGGATAGGGGCCGGCGTAATTACTTATGGCGATAAAAGCTCTATAGATAATAAAGTATTTCGGGAAAACAACCTATTCTATGTTGACGGAAGTTTCCTAAATGTATTTTCTTTTCCTATACTGCAAGGCACACCTTCCCTTTCAGAACCCAAAACCCTGGCACTATCGGAAACAATGAGCCGAAAACTATTTGGGTCAGCCGATGCTGTGGGCAAAATAGTTACTGTAAGCAACCAGTTTGGTAATACACCTTACACTGTAAAATCAGTTTATCAGTTACCACAGGAATCTGATATAAAGCCCGATGTGTTATTATCATTGCAAACGCTTGAAAGCGCAGCTAACCGGGACGGTAATGATTGGGCAGATCCGAACACTACCCAATCCGGATTTACAAGTATCTACCTGCAGTTGCAAAAAAATGTAAGCGCTTCTAACCTCACATCCAATATTCTTAACTACCTGCGTTCTATCAATCCCGATTCAAAAAATGACAAGCTTTACCTGCAACCGCTCATCGAATTGCATCTTGCACCTTCGTTCAATTATCCCTTCCAAACCTTTGGAAATTTATTATTGGTAGTTGTTTTCGGGGGAATAGCAGTTTTAATTTTATTGATTGCCTGGGTGAACTATATTAACCTTTCTATAGCGCAGGCATTGAATCGCACAAAAGAAGTTGGGGTAAGAAAAGTTTTGGGTGCAAGCCGTTTACAACTGATCAGTCAATATCTTGTAGAGACATTTCTTATAACATTTATTAGTGTTGGCATTGCTGTTTTTATAGTAAATATTTTGCAGAATTTCTTCAACGACTTTACAGGAAAACAATTGTCGCTTGCCGTATTGAATAATGGCTGGTTCCTGCTTTCTGGCATAGTTCTTATTGTCGTGGGGTCGCTGCTAGCCGGTGGCTACATTGCATTTGCAGTCACTTCACTTAGGCCAATCGTTACCTTGCGCGGCAAGCCACAGTCTTCTGCAAAAGGAATATCACTTCGTAAAGCGCTTGTTGTCTTCCAGTTTTCTGCATCTGTTGTTTTGATGATTGCAACTGTTGTTATTTACAAACAACTGCAATTTATGAAAACAGAAAACCTGGGTATGAATCTAAAGCAGTTGCTGGTTATTTCCGGGCCAACCGTTTCAAGTGAAGGACAGGCGGAAAGAAATGTGTCGTTTAAAAATTCGCTTGCTCAATTACCCTTTGTAAAAAAATATGCCGCAAGTAATAATGTTCCCGGTGTTGGATACAATTTTTTTGTAAGTGGAATTGCAAAGCTTAATAACCCACAGAAAGACGACAACCGTAAGTCTTACGGCATGTTTATTTGTGATCAGAATTTTTTTGATACATACGGTATAAGCTTTGTACAGGGAAAATCCTTCAGCCAAAATGATGCGGAACGAAGCTGGAACAATGTAAAGAAGGTGATCATAAATGAAAAGGCAGCACGATCTCTTGGTTTTGATCTCAAAAAAAATATCATAGGTGAAAAGATAAACTGGGGAGCGCCTTACGAAATTATCGGGGTAGTAAAAGATTACCATCACCTGTCATTCAGAGAAGCAATAAAACCCACTATCTATTTGGGTTCTGTTTCGTTTTCTTATTTCACAGTTCAGACTGATACGAGAAATATGAAATCTAAAATAAACACGCTCAAATCTCTTTACAACAGCACTTTTCCCGGCAATCCGTTTGAATATTTTTTTGCCGATCAAAAGTATGACCAGCAATATTTCGCAGAAAAAAAGCTGGGTAATGTATTTATTACCGCTGCATGTGTTGCTATATTAATTGCATGTATGGGTTTATTTGGCCTGGCTACTTTCACGGCAAGGCAACGCATAAAAGAAATCGGGATAAGAAAAGTTTTGGGAGCCAGTGTAGCAAACATTACAACATTGCTTTCAAAAGATTTTATACAACCGGTGGCCATCGCCATTGTAATTGCATCACCAATTGCGTGGTGGGCTATGAATAGCTGGTTACAGGATTTTGCATACCAGGTACATATTGGTTGGTGGGTATTTGTGATTGCCGCATTAATAGCCATAATTATTGCATTGGTTACAATAAGTTTCCAGGCGATAAAGGCCGGAATGGCAAACCCCGTGAAATCACTTCGAACTGAATAATCCGATCGGTTTATATGTTATGAAGACTAAGAGTGTAATGAAATTTAATAAGTCATGAGAATAGTCCGTCGATAACCGGCCACTTTTACAAATTCTTAAACTTTAAAAACAAACATTATGTGGAATCATAACATCAAGCTCGCATTTCGAAATATGTGGCGCCATAAAACATTTTCTTTCATAAATATCCTTGGCCTCACGATTGGTTTATCGAGCTGTATTATTATAGGGTTGTATGCTTATACTGAATTAGCTTTTGATCAGTTCCATCAAAATCATAGCAGCATATACCGGATAAACAAAGTCACTAATGAGAAGGGAAAGCAGCCACAGGAAGACGGAATTACTCCAGGCCCGCTTGCTCCTCAGTTAGCAAAACAAATTCCTGAGGTGGAAGCCGCATGCCGTCTCAGGCCATGGTTCACTGAAATGCTCGTGAGTTACCACACCGTAAAACTCAACCTTGACGATGTTGTATATGCAGACAATTCAATATTGGCGATGTTTAATTTCCCTTTAATAAAAGGAGACAGTCGAAGCGCCCTGGCTGAACCATTTACAGCCGTTATAACAGAAACAACAGCAAAAAAATATTTTGGTAACGCAGACCCAATGGGTAAAACATTGGTTACTCTTAACGACATGCCCGTTAAAATTAGTGGCGTTACAAAAGATGTTCCTAAAAATTCTTCTATACAATTCAATATGTTTATCTCGATGGCAACGCTGGAAGCGCCTGCCAATAAAGATAATTTTAGCTGGATGAACTCATGGACGACCAATGTGGATTACACTTTCGTTCAGCTAAGGCGACATGCTGACGCTTCTAAAGCAAGCGGCAAAATTTCTTCTTTGCTTCACGCAAATTTCCCCGAGAAGGAATTTCAATATAGAACTTACCTGCAGCCACTTGATGATATACATCTCGGCTCAAAGGATATTTTATATACTGAATCAATCCGCACAAACAGCAGCACTATTATTTACACATTATTAATCATCGCAGGATTGATATTGATTATTGCATGTTTCAATTTTATCAACCTTACAACTTCCGGTGCTTTAGGCAGGGCCAAAGAAACCGGTGTGCAAAAAGTGTTAGGGGCAACGCAATCCCAGTTGGTGCGAAAGTTTTTCAGTGAGTCCCTTTTGTTATGTACCCTTTCGCTATTCATGGCGCTGGTGTTGGTAAGCGTTATACTTCCGCTCTTCAATGAATTGGCAAGTGCACATCTCACGCTTGATATTTTGTTTCAAATAAGAGTGATGGCGGCCTTGTTGGGTTTGTTATTTTTGCTAAGTGTAATTGCCGGTTTATATCCTGCAATATTTTTAGCAAGGTTTAAGTCAACAGATGTTTTCAGGAACGTAATTAAGGCAGGCAAAGATGGCTGGCTGAGAAAAACGTTAGTAACCACTCAATTTGCTTTTTCCATTCTCCTGATCATTGCAACAATTGTTGTAAACAAACAGATGCATTACCTCGGAACAAAAGATCTTGGTTTTGACAAAGACCAGGTTGCAGTTTTGCAGCTTGCAAATACAGGTCTTGAAAATAAATCCAAAGAACTTATCACAACTTTAAAACGGAATCCCAACATCATATCGGTTTCTGCAAGCAACCGTGTACCGGGGCAGGGCTTCAACGCTTATGGAATTATTCCTGAAGGGCACAACGCTGATGAGCATCTGCTGGCAAGCGAATTTGAAACAGATGCCAATTTTGCATCCACCTATAACATTCAGTTGACGCAAGGGAGATATTTTTCATCAGTAATGCCGACAGATACAACGGAATCCATTGTTATAAATGAGGCAATGGCAAATATGCTTGGTTGGAAAAATGCGGTGGGAAAGCAGTTCGAACTCTATCACTTAAGAAAAGGGAAAGTGATCGGTGTTATGAAAGATTTCAATTTTGCTTCGTTGAGAAAAAAAGTAGAGCCACTGGCTGTTGTACTTACTGATAATCCGTTGTATGTTTCTGTAAAATTGAAGGCAGGCACTTTCTCTTCTTCGCTTGCATATATGCAAAAAACCTGGAAGCAATTTTCAACTGGCCATCCTTTTGATTATTTCTTTTTGGATGAGCAATTGAATCATTTCTACGAGTCAGATGTCAAGCTATTAAATGTGTTGAACATTTTTGCAGTGCTCGCAATTTTTATTGCATGCATTGGTTTATTCGGCCTTAGCATTTACACGGCAAAACAAAGGACAAAAGAAATTGGTATCCGAAAAGTACTAGGAGCAACAGTTGCCAGCATTGTGGGAATGCTTTCCAAAGATTTTGTAAAACTTGTTTTAATTGCCGCAGTTATTGCTTTTCCCGTTTCATGGTGGGCAATGAATACATGGCTGCAGGATTTCGCATATCGTATAAATATTACATGGAGTATTTTCGTAATTGCAGGTTTTGTATCGGTATCAATTGCGCTAATAACCATAAGTTTCCAGGCTGTGAAAGCGGCAATGGCTAACCCTGTTAAGTCTTTGCGAAGCGAGTGAGCAAAATTAAATTCCGATGGTTTCTTCGTGATGAAGAGTTTAGGGCAGGGTGAAATCGTCTGAATTCTTAAAATAACGGGACAACTATGAGTAATTTAATTCATAATATTAGCTATGGTTCGTATGAGGAAGAGCTAATCATAAAATCATTTAACCAAATAAATCATAGTTCAGCCCATGTTTAAAAACTATTTCAAAACTGCACTCAGAAATTTTTGGCACAACAAAATTTTTTCGCTGATAAATGTCCTTGGGTTATCAATCGGTATCAGTGCCTCATTGGTAATTTACCTGCTTGTAAATTATCATTTCACCTTTGATAAATTTGAAAAAGATAGGGGTCGTATTTATCGTGTTGTTTCCAATTTTTCTTTCTCTGGAGAAGTCTATCGCAATTCCGGCATTACCTCGCCTTTAGGACCTGCTGTAAAAAAAGAATTGACCGGGCTTGATGCCGTGGTTCCGTTTCGGACCTCAGATGAAGTAAAAGTAAGTATCCCAATAGCAGGAAAAGCCCCCTCGATCTTTAAGCATGAAAAAAATGTTGTTTTTGTGAATGAAGATTATTTCAATCTCATCGGTTATGAATGGATAGCTGGCTCCGCAAAAACTTCTGTGAAAGAACCCTATCAAACCGTGCTGTCTCAAAAAGTAGCGAATTTATATTTTCCAAAAATATCTGCAGATGAAATTATAGGTAAGCAAATTTATTTTAATGATAGCGTGCATTGTACTATTACCGGTATCGTAAAAGACATTAAGCACAACACCGATTTCACATTTACGACTTTTATATCAAGAGCAACATTAGAAAATACAAGCCTCAAGCCTGAAGACTGGACGCAGTGGGATAATACCAATTCGGCTTCTCAACTTTTGGTGAAGCTTTCCCCAGGTACAAAGCCGCCAAATATTGAAAAGGGGATGTATGGATTATATGAAAAATATCACACTCGTGATCCCGATGACCATGGTAAATCAGAATTTAAACTTCAGCCATTAAACGATATTCATTTTAATTCAAACTATGGAGGCTACGATTTACCCCTTGCTAATAAGCCTACGCTTTACAGCCTGCTCGCGGTTGCAGCCTTCCTTCTATTACTCGGTTGTATCAATTTTATTAATCTCACTACGGCGCATGCTTCACAAAGAGCAAAGGAGATAGGTATTCGTAAAACTTTAGGCAGTTCCAAAAAGCAATTGATCATTCAGTTTCTGAGTGAAACTTTTTTACTCACGTTTATAGCGACTATACTTTCAATTCTTCTGACGCCTTTAATTTTAAAAGCATTCTCAGGTTTTATTCCTGAGGGTTTGCATTTCAATATAACACAACAGTCCGGTGTGCTGATTTTTTTGATGGCACTTGCGGTAATCGTTACTGTGCTATCCGGATTTTATCCCGCATTAATACTTTCAGGTTATAAGCCCGTATTGGTTTTAAAGAACCAGGCATTTGCCAACACAGGAAAGACACGTCATGCATGGCTGCGAAAATCCTTAACCATTTCGCAGTTTGTAATCGCACAGGTTTTTATAATGGCAACGATTCTTGTGAGCAAACAAATCACCTTTTCGTTAAACAAGGATATGGGCTTTAAAAAAGATGCAATAGTTTACTTGAACACTAATTATTACGATACCGTAAAAAGCCATAAGTATGTTTTTATGGATAAGCTTCGGGCCATACCGGGTATTTCAATGATAAGCCTCAGTAACAATCCACCGTCCTCCAATAGTACATGGAGCAGTACAATTAAATACAAAGACGGAAAGAAGGAAGTGGAGATTGATGTGCATATAAAAACTACTGATACTAATTACATAAAACTATACAAGATCAAGCTGCTTGCCGGTGAGAACATTACCCAAAGTGATACCACAAACCAGTTTCTTATTAATGAAAACTATGCGCACGCTCTGGGCTTTCAAAAATTGCAGGATGCAGTTGGTAAATATCTTTATTGGAATAATAACACTCCCGTCATCATTAAGGGTGTTGTGGCAGATTTCAACCAGCATTCATTACGCGAACCTGTAAAGCCACTGGTTATAGGCAATGGCAACGATCGTTCCCGAACAATTAGTATTGAACTGCAGCCGCAGAATTCGAAAGGTACTTTATGGAAATCTTCCATTGCTTCTATTGAAAAAGCATGGAAGCAAATATTTCCTGAGGATGATTTCGACTATAAATTTTTAGATGAAGACATTGCTAAATATTACGACCAGGAAAAACATATTTCAAGCTTGTTGATGTGGGCAACAGGGCTTGCTGTTTTTATAAGTTGCCTTGGCTTGCTGGGTCTTGTTATTTATACAACTAACCGGCGTACAAAAGAGATTGGTGTAAGAAAAGTGTTGGGTGCGACCGTTGCTCAGATTGTGCAAATAATCTCAAAAGAATTTTTGCTGCTCATTTTAATTGCTTTTATAATTGCCGCGCCCCTCGCCTGGTTCGGAATGAATAAGTGGTTGGAGAATTTTGCTTATCGTACAGAAATAAGCTGGTGGATTTTTATGCTTGGCATTTCAATCATGATAATTATCGCATTATTTACGCTATGTTTCAAAACGATTAAGGCGGCAATGGCAAACCCGGTTGAGTCTTTGCGAACAGAGTAAAAAATTGCCTGAACAATAATTGGCATTACCATTTGCTTTACTGAAAAGAGTGATGATAGGGCTGACGTGGCCCGGGGCGTCACAAATTTTGGGCGGTTTTAAGGTACAAAAGACCCAGAAGTATCGCAACTCCCGCCGAAGCAAAAATCACAACAAATCCAAACAATAACAGAAGGGAAAACCTTGCGGAGTTGATTGACGATTCTGTCCACAAGTTTGCACTTTCCCCCGGCCCTCCGAGGAATTTTTTAAGTATGTCTGCGTCCTTAATAGGATGGTGTGCGAGCCTCAGCGAATCTCCTACTGGCGTATACTCGCTTCCTTTTACATAGGTAATATTTTCATCGCCAAAACCTTTATACACATAAGTATGATTTTGGTAATAATAAATATAGATCGCTATACTTATAAAAAAGCATGTAATTGATATGATCGCGATACGCTGAAATTTTAGACGTAATGCACTGCTGAGCCTGGTTTTTAAAAAGGTGGAAACGATCAATGAGATAATAACAGGAGTAAGGAGTAAGAGAAAAAAATACTCTAGCTGGAACGATCTTGCCCCGGTAAATTTATTTACTAACCATCCAACTATCACAAAGCTAATAGAAGGAACGACGATCCTGTAACGGAGCAGGGAAGTGAGAGGAGACTTTTTTTTATTTTCTATTTCTTTATTTTTTATAGCTTCTGCCAGGTGCCGGATGTCGTATTCAAAATTTGTTTCCGAAACAGAAATGCATTGGCGCAGGTTTAATGGGCGAAGGTCATCCGGAAGTTCGGATTGTGCAGGCACAGACACATTATCAAACAAAACTGGAATTACGCGGATGTTTCTTTTTAAAGCAGTGGCTATCTCAATTCTTACAAGGTCTTCAGGGTCTTCCAGCCGTCTTCGGCCACCTGTATCCGCTATGTTCAGCCAGCTTTTTCCTATCACCACAAGAAGCACATTGCAATTGTTCAATGCCTTATTAATGGAATCGCGGTAATTCTCACCCGCTTTGATGGTATTGAAGTCCTTGAATAGAAATTTAGAAGGAAAAAATTGTGCAAGTCGGTCATATAGAATTTGTGTATTCCATTTGCTGTCATCTTTTCTGTAGCTAATAAAAATATTTGTTGCCATAAATACAATGTATGCTTCATTTAAATTATGGTATCAAAAACATTAACCTGTAAACGGGATGTGGATCGAAAAGATCCATCAATGTCCATTTGTCATCCGGATCTTTTGTTGCATTAAAGAGATCGGTAATAGCCTCGTGAGTTGCACCTGTGCGGTTGTCCTTAATAGAAAATTTAAACCTGGCAGGTGGGAAACTCTTACTTGTGGTTGAAGCCATTTTTGGGATAGTCCACCATTGTGCGGGATCGTTTTCAAAGGCAGGTATTACATACGAAATGGTGTACATGTCCATCTCCGGGTTCCTGTCGCCGGTAGTTTCCAATATGCTTTTTCTAAAAACATAGATGTTGAATTTTCGCGGATCATCATCCCCCGAGGTTGTGGCATATTCTTTTGCAGGTATTGAATAAGATGCCGCGAGGTAAATGTTTTGGACAGGGTTTATGCTCCTTCCAAGGCTCGGGCCAATATCTAATTTCTTATCGTTGATCATATAGACTAGGATATTAATGTCGGTCATTAGCGAATATATCTTTGTTATATCATCTTCTGCCAGTTGATTTTTTGCCGTGGTTTCCTGCAAAATTTGGTTAAGTGCATCTACTTCTTTTGTAAGTGTGGCGACAGTTTGTTGGCTGGTTCTCTTTGTTTTCTCCGCGGCCTGCTTTGCAAGACTTGCCAACCCTGGCAAAAACTTTTTTATACTGGGATACAGACTGCCGGTATCTCCTTCCGGTATAGTAAATCCTGTAGCGGTAAAAACATTTGCAAGCGTGTCAAATTTTAGCGCAGAGGAAATGTATTGATTGTTTATCCCGGCATCTGGCTTTAATTCTTTTTTGAAATCATCTTTTACTGCCTTGCGAATTTCTGAAGGAGGATCGGGAAGGTTTGGTAAAATGATCGTATGATCACTCAATGTGCTATCGTTTTGATAAATATCTGGATTTAGAATCCGGCAAATGGCTAATGCATCTTCGCTCACTAAGATATTTTTGAGCTTTAACACAGACCTTACCAAAGTCTTTGTTTCAACAGGTACAGGCCTCGTCGTATCGACCTTTACATAGTCCGGTCGCCTGGGTGCAGAAGTATCTTTAGGCTTCGAATTGTTATGATTTGCATCATCCTTTACTTGAGCTGCAGATGAAGCAGCAAGTATTATCAATAAAATAAAACCGCTGGCTATTTTATAAACTGATTTCATGATCATTCTTTTTATATGCCGAACACTAAAATAAACGATGTTAATTCATAAGCCGGAATGAAAAATACCTGTAATCTAAAAGCTGGTATAAAATCTCTAAGTAGCGGTGAAATTTCCCTTCGTGGTTACTCAAATTTACAAATTCAAAAATTGGAATGTTGTATTTTTTAATGAGATTTTTTAGAAGAGGGTTTTGGGAAAATCGACGTAAAATCCTGGAGAATTATCAGAATAACTTTGAATATAGTTTATAAATAAATTACAGATGGAATAAGTTTTTTAAAATTTAGCAAAATCGCATTGCTCAAATTTTCAGGAGGCTGTCGTTGCATGGATGAAAATACTCTTGGGTGCGTTACTGCCAGGCATGCAACAATCTTCTTATCACAATTATTTCCCCCGTGTGGTAACTGTTGTGGTCTGCGAGCACCAGGGCTTCTTTGAAGAGGCTTTGCCCATCTCCATGTTTAAATGGTTTATATAAATCATCTCCGGCATTTTTAATAAGCAGAATAAATTCCTCCCTGTCTGCTTTAATGGCCTCCACACATTTTTTCCATGCGGCCTCCGAGGGCGGATTTGTTTCTTTAGGCCAATATGCATCAGGCCATTTCGGCGACACATGCCCCGGGTCTTTTGAAAACTCAAGTATGTCCCATTGTGCTATACGAATATGCTCAGCAAGCTGCCATATACTGTAGGGTAAATTATTTGGCCTCTCACCCAATAATGAAAACGGTATATCTTTTAATGTTGTGTCAAGTGGAGCATGAGCATTTCCCTTCTCTATTAACTGAATCAAATTATCAATGAGGTTCTTGTGATCGGTTGAATTAATTTGTTGTGTTTGCATACTCTGTAACTGAATGGTTTATTGCAAAGCTTATGCAAATGGTTTTACGAAAAAAATATTTTCAACACATACTTCACAATTCTCGCTCCTGATTAAATAACTTTACCTACACAAATCGATCTTAAACTATGGATGTAGAAAGCGAACAGCCATCAAGGCCGCATCTTCCTCGGAGGGAATTTTTAGCAACGGTCGGTTTAGTAGTTATAGGTTCAGCCTCGTTGCCGTGGGAAACGCTGGCTGCAAAAAAATATTCAGTAGCCCCTGCGAAGATTGGGTTACAATTATATACCGTTCATGAACAGATAAAAAATGATATCGTCGATACTTTGCACAAAATCGCCGGTGTAGGATTTGAAGCAGTTGAAATTGCCTTTTGGCCGGATAATATTTCAGTAAAGCAGGCTGCAAAATATTTAAAAGATGCAGGGTTAGCTGTCTGTTCTTCGCATGTTGACTTACCCTTGGGCGATAAAAAAAATGCGATGCTGGAAACTGCAGAAGCATTTGATTGCAAAAAAATGATCTGGCACGGATGGCCAGAAGATAAACGCTATAGCAGTCTTGATGGTACAAAAGAGCTGATTGATATTTACAATGAAGCCAACCATTTTGCCAAATCGAACGGGTTGCAGTTTGGCCTTCACAATCACTGGTGGGAGTTTAGAAATAAGGTGGACGGGCGGTTTGTTTACGAGGTGCTTCTTGAGTCCACAGAGCCTGATATCTTTTTTGAACTGGATACTTATTGGATCAAAGTTGCCGGGCACGATCCTGCAAAAATTGTAGCGCAGTACGCCGACCGTGCGCCATTCTTACACATAAAAGACGGCCCGGCGAAATGGAACGATTCTTTGCCGGAAGACAATCCGGATCCTATGGTAGCTGTTGGCCAGGGAGCGCAAAACTTTCCTGCAATTGTGAAGGCACCTAATGGAAATACCCAATGGATGATCGTGGAAATGGACAAGACAGCAACTGATGTATTTAAGGCTATCAGCGATAGCTATGATTATTTAATAAAAAATGGTTTGGCAAGAGGAAAGAAAAATGCGTGAAATGAATAGAGGATTATTTGTTTAAATTTTAAATGAATTTGTTAAGTTAGGAATTCCTATCAATCAATAGGGATATTGTAATAAAACCTTTCTGCCAAACGGAAATAATTCACAGAATTTCGTCAGCATTTAATGCAGGTACATCAATTGATTCGTCTCCATCTTCAATTATCAGGTAGTAGGCAATAACTATTGCGATGCCGGCGATAGTTGCAAAAATTAAAATATTTTTCATAAAAAAGTTTAAAAGATTCTTACCAATTATTATACTATCGTCGCTACTCTTTATTTGCGAGCAGTGGAAAGATAGCAAGAATAAAAAGTCAGCGCCAAAATTTTTAAAAATTCACTTTATGCTACCCAACACTATCCAATGCATTACCACGCTCATAATAAGGAAACGAAATTCTTTACGCTGTATCCTGAGCCGGCAACGGCACAAAGTTGCAGTTAAAAAGATATTCATAATTATCTTCTTTCTGAATCTTCAGGGCAGCTATAATCACTTGCAGGCACAGCGATTATCACGCGACATTGAAATTGGCCTGCTGACTAACCAAGTCGGCTACCTGCCTTCGTCAACCAAGACCTGCCTTGTTAAAGGAAGCGAAAAAACGGATTTTGAAGTCGTCGAAATTACCTCCGGCCAGGTCGCCTATCATGGTACCCTTGTTCCCCGACAGGGTGATTTTGGGAACTATGCCACTGCAGATTTTAGTAAGGTTGTAAGAGAAGGCAGATACTATCTAAGGGCAGATACCCTAAGGTCTTTTCCTTTTAGCATTTCAAAAGAGGTTTATCAGCCGGAAATGAATATGATCGTTCATTATTTCTCCCTGCAACGCTGCGGAGCCAGTACCACCGGCTATTTATCTCCCTGCCATACGGATGATGGGATACGACTTGATAATGGCAGGCACCAGGATGTTACCGGCGGTTGGCATGATGCCAGTGATTTGAGGAAGTGGGTTTCTGCAACAATCTACGGTGTTATGGGCCTTGCAAGGGCTTACATTCTTGAAGCACCTCAATACAGGCAGGCCATCCTGGATGAGTTGTATTGGGGAAACCAATATTTTTTGAAGATGCAGGAACCACAGGGATACGTAATGGATTTTGTAGGCGGCGATTTGAAAAAACATTCAGACAATAACAGGTGGACCGATAACAAAATGGATAGCGGAGGCACTGATATAAAATTAGTGAAACCGAATACCGGCATCTCTAATCAATTAATGCTGGTATCGGGCGATAAGGATGACCGGATTATCCAGACACAGCCGGTAGAAATGATGGCGCAGTATAATTTCATCACCGCAGAAGCTATGGTGGCGCGAATCACTTCAAAGACCGATCCGGTGTATTCAAAGCGATGTCTTGACGCCGCGAAAAAAAGTTATGCCTGGTGCCTCAAATCGTGCAGCGACACGACTACTGGCAACGCCGGTGCTGCGCTTCAGGCTGCCATCGAAATGTACAGAACCACTCAACAGCAAATGTATCGCACACGAGTAGACGAACTTTTTGTTCAACTTAAAAACTTGCAGGCAAAGAATATTCGGGGAGAATTATCAGGATTTTTTTATAGTTCGCTTTCAAATCATGAGCCGTATAAAAATATCTGGAATGGATGCCAGGCGTTCATCGGCCTGAGCGACCTGGTTCAAATGTTTCCGGGCGATAAAAACGTGCCGTTATGGAAATCCATGATAAAGGATTATGCAGAGCATTATCTTTTACTGCTATCTGGAAAAAATAGTTTTGGCATTGTTCCCTGGGGGCTATATGAAAAAAATGATCCCGGGGGAAACAGGAAGATTGGGAAGTACTGGTACCGCTATTTTATGGAGCCTGAACTAGATTGGTGGGTCGGCATTAATTCCAATGTTGCTTCAGCGGGAATTGGTCTTTTGAAGGCAGCAATCGTTTTAAAGGACGATCCCATGAAAGCTTCTGCACAAAAGCAACTCGACTGGATATTGGGATCGAATCCATTCAACAGTTCTACAATGGAAGGTGTTGGGTACAATCACCCGGTGCACTATGCGGGCTCATCATTTATTCCGAATGTCCCTGTTTTGCCGGGTGCTGTCCTGAACGGTCTTGGTGGTGATCATGAAGACATGCCGGCAATAGGAAAAGGTGATTGGCAGATTTCAGAATATTGGACTCCGATGGTAGCTTATACTTTATGGCTGATGGCGGAGCTTTCAGCAAACAACAATTGAAGATGTAATAAATTATATTTGCATTTGCTGACCCCGCCGACAATTTTGAGTTGCCTAGTCTACCGATTTACTTTTTATAATTTTACTATGAAATTATTTTTTTGGTTGCTCCTTCTGGCGTCGTGTATAGGATGTAAAAAAAATGTTGTTTCTGATCATCCACCTGTACTTACATCGGATGACATCATTGCAAGAGGAGTCAATCTTTCTAACTGGTTTAATGACTATTCCGATCCTGCTCAATTTGGAAATCGCTTTTCTTTATCTGCATTGAAATTTATTAAAAGTCACAACTTTACCTACGTTCGTATACCTGTAGGCGTTACTATATTATTTAACACTGCCGATCCTGCTCAGTTAAATGCTGTCAACCTGTCTTACGTAGATGCTGCTGTAAATAATTGTATAAAAGCCGGCCTTGGTGTTACTCTCAATTTGCATCCACTTACGAATGAGACTGATAGCTTGCTAGCGAATAATCCTGTGTTTGGTGATAAAATCGCTGCTTATTGGAAAGCTGTTGCCACTTATTTTAAAAAATATTCTCCCGATAGTTTGTTTTTTGAAGTTTACAATGAGCCTCATGCGTCAGCCGCAGGAATTACTGCACAAGGCTTTTCATGGTGGCAGCCTGTGCAAGAGAAGATGGTCAGTGCGATCCGTGAGGTTGATGCGGACCACAGTATTATTGTTGGCGGAGAAGGTTGGAACAGTATTGGAGGACTTACGCAGTTGACCCCTTATAATTTTGATCACATCATTTATAATTTCCATTTTTATGATCCCTTCCTGTTTACACACCAGGGTGCCTCATGGGCCGGCTGGCAGCCTGCCATTGATGCACGAAATGTGCCTTATCCATCAAGCCCCGCAGCCGTAGCGCCTTTGACAGCTGCCAGTTCCAATACTGAACTCAATAATGCGTTAAAGTGGTATGGCCAGCAGCAGTACAATATTGACTCACTCGATAAATGGACTAAGGTTGCCTATGACTGGGGGAAGAATCATAATGTAAGAGTGATTGTGAATGAATTTGGGAGTTATAAACCTTTTGCTCCACGACAGAGCCGGCTGAATTTTATCCACGATGTGAGAATGGTTTTTGAAAAATACAAAATAGGCTGGGCTATGTGGGAATGTGACGAGGGTTTTGGCTGGATAGATTATCCTTCCGGTAACCGCAATAACCCGGTGGCAGATGACCAGGTGCTGCAGTCGCTGGGACTGAAATAGATTGATCTCTCTTTAAAACTACTCTGAACCGAGCTCAGTTAGAATATCATCTTATCTTTAATTCCTTAAATTAAATCATGAAAAAGATAATTGTTTCTATCATTTTGTTACTGATGTTTGCTATACAAAATATTTCTGCCCAGGAAAAATTTGATACACATCCAAACACTTCATCAAAAGGCTGGAAGCCTTTGTTTAAAAGCGATCTCTCCAATTCAATAGCAGAACCGGGTGTATGGACTGTAGAGGATGGAGTGATAACTGCATCAAAAGATGAATCATTGTGGAGCGATAAAACTTACAATGATTTTTCTCTCGACCTTGAGTTTAAAAATGCGGACAGCACAAACAGCGGCGTAATAGTGCATGCCAGTGATATTAAAGACTGGATACCAAATTCCGTAGAAATACAAATTGCAGATGATTACTCAACAAAATGGAGTGGGGTAGATCCTACGTGGCAGTGTGCTGCTGTTTTTGGCCATCAGGCTGCTACAAAAAGAACCGTAAAGAAAGCCGGTGAATGGAATCATTATACGATTACCTGCAAAGAAAAAATGATCTGGATAGTGCTCAATGGAGAATTGGTAAATACGTTTGACATGAGTCGTTATACTTCCGCAACAAAAAATCCCGATGGCAGCGATGTCCCTTCATGGCTTAGTAATCCATTAGCTACTCTACCCCTCAAAGGCTATATCGGTTTCCAGGGTAAACATGCAGGAGCCCCTATTTATTTCCGCAACATCATGATAAAGAAATTGTAATTAGTATGAAGTCTTATTGTTATAAATGTATCGTATGAAAAAATGGATTGTATTACTCTTATTTGCCTGCACGTTATCTGCACAAGCACAGCAGCAATATGTGGTAGAAAAAAATATTCCTTATTACACAGATGCTATTAATAAAACAGACCCTTACATCGCATCACAATGCCTGCTGGATATTTATTATCCTAAAGGAGCAAAAAACTATGCAACGATCGTGTGGTTTCATGGAGGCGGTATTACCGGCGGCGACAAAGAGTTGCCAAAGGCTTTAATGGATAAAGGTTATGCAATAGTGGGTGTTCAATACAGGCTCTCACCAAAAGTAAACGCGCCTGCCTACATTGAAGATGCGGCTGCATCTGTAGCTTGGGTGTTTAATCACATCGGTAGCTATGGGGGCAGTGATAAACTTATTTTTGTTTCGGGCCATTCCGCAGGAGGTTATTTAGGAATGATGATCACTTTAGATAAAAGTTATTTAGCGAAATATGATATTGATGCCAACCGCATCGCTGCATTAATTCCATTCAGCGGGCAGGCGATTACCCATTTTACGGTGCGTAAAGAAAGAGGTATTAAAGAAACCCAGCCAATAATAGATAAATATGCACCGCTTTATTTTGTAAGAGCAGATGCACCACCGATGCTTCTTATCACCGGTGATCGTGAATTGGAATTATACGGCCGTTATGAAGAAAATGCATACCTCGCACGAATGATGAAACTCGCAGGCCATAAAAGAACCACGTTATATGAACTTGAAGGATTCGATCATGGTGGCATGCCGGAACCTGCATTTCCTTTGCTTTTGAAAGAGGTAAAAACTGTCACGAAAGAAATAAAAGTTGAGTGATCAGATTGCGTATTACATCAAAAAAAAGCAAAGCACCATTCACACAGTGCCCTGCTTTACATACATTCTTTTTATCCTTGTAAAAACGTTTAACCCGTAAAATTCAAGTGAGTTCAGTTCTTTATATTGCTGGACATTTCATCGCATGTGAAACTAATTTGCAATACTTGTCCCGCCCCCGCGGGGAAACCAAATCCATTAGTAGAAACATATATTTTTCCATCGGAACCAAGCGTCATACCTGTGGGGAAAGTCAGCCCCGTTGTAATCACTTGCCTTGCGCCTGAAGGATCAATTCTTACAATGTCTCCGGTTCCCGGTGTTGGAAAAGGATTATTAGTCGTCATCTCAAGAACATATAATCCCCCCAGTTTGTCGAAAGCGATGCCAAGTATCATATTAAATCCCGTCGCGTAAGAACTTATCTGCCCTGCCGGAGTAACTTTATAAACACTGGATCCTCCATGGGGTGCCGGAAAAGTATCTAAATTTCCTACATAAAAATTGCCGCCGGAAAATGCGTGTACGGTAGGCACTATATGCCCGTAAGTTGCAGAAACATCTACAATCCGGGTAATCGTTCCATTGGTAGATATTTTCACCAATTCACCGTGATTGGCCTCAACAGCATATAGATTATTACCCCAACTGGTCATGCTGTACCAGTCTCCGTCGGGCTCAAAATCATCTTCTTCAGGATTGGCCACAGGATGGCCCTTCAGGTACTCGCTTAGGTTAGCTACCTGGGTCCAACTTCTGTTAGGGTTTATTTTAATCACGCTGTTTGGAATGGTAGGTACACCATGGGAACAACCCGCACCGGTTATTACTGCATACATTGTATTGCCAATGAAGGCCACATCGCCAACCCCGCTTATGTCTCCAATTGCATTTACGGTCGAAGGCAGATTATCCACCCATGTAGTGCGGTTGCCTGCATGGTCTATCCTGGAAATACGGCTGCCGGTTACATCTCCTGTATAAGGGCCTACAGGTGGAATTACCTGGTCGCATCCTGTAGAAGAATTCTTACCGCCAATTCCTCCTTCGGCAACATATAAATATCCATCGGGGCCAAACTTGAGGCCTCTTGGCGCATTAAAACCTGTTGCGAAAACCTTTGTTGTTGTGGTAATGGTATCATCGCCGTCACAGAAATGCCTATGTTCTTTCTTGCAAGATGTAAAAAAAATCGTGGCGAAAATAACGACTGATAATTGAAATATAATTTTCGATTTCATAAAAAAGATTATTTGATTTTTGAATAATAAGTTGGAAGTGTTTACTCAATAAAATATGATCAACTACAAAAGGTTCATTACGGCAATGAAATATTTTGCGACGAGAATCTTTTGATTTCCCATGTATGAGAAGAATACCTATGATTGCCTGGTTCATAAAAACAAATAGGATTTTTATGGCGATGATGTAAGAAAGAAAAATTGAATAACCGAGTCGATATTAAATAGAAGGTATTGGAAAGAAATTTTCTGATGTTTGAGAAGTAAACGCCTTAAGCAACCTACACTAGCGGGCCACTAATTTACTATTCTTTATAATCAGATAAAAGAAATCTTTAATATTTTTTTGTCATTCTATTTTCATTTTCTGCGTTGTGGTCCTGTACAAAGAATTTTCTGCATGGATTCCATTCAGGGAAATGCTAAATGCTTTTTTATAGGTTCAATTCTTTTAAGACCAAACGGGGAGACATCTGTGTAAGTATTGGGCATTGGCTCTGCAATAAGAAATTAATACCCGGCTTTCATGTTCATTCAATTCTTCATCATTATTTGCAAACTCAAAAAAGTTAATAAGGGAGAATTTCTTACCTTACTAACTATTACGCTTGCATTTTCCAAAACGAACCCATATTAATGGCACTAATCCCCGGATACGAATACGATATTTTTATAAGTTATGCCCACGTTGATAATGCCGCTTTTCCAGGCCAGGCTGATGGCTGGATAGAGCAGTTTTACAAAAACCTAAACCTTATGCTCGCCAAGCGTTTTGGCCGACTCGATATGGTTAAATTTTGGTGGGACCATAAAAAATTAGACGGTAGTGTTTTGTTTGATCAGTCTATTGAAGAAGGTATTAAGAAATCGGCCATCATGATATGCCTTAATTCTCCCGGCTATCTGGCATCAGATTATTGCAAACAGGAACTGGATACATTTTACAAAAAAGCGCAGGCTGAAAAAACCGGGTTAAAGGTTATGGATCGTTCCCGTATCATTAATGTATTGCTCAATAATATTCCTTTTAATCAATGGCCGGCAGAACTTAGCGGCACCAGTGGCTTCCCTTTTCACGATGCGAAAGAGGCAGACGATTTTGGTGATACGGTTGATACTCTTTCCACCGAATTCCGCACGCAGATGCAAAGTGTGAGAGATGCTGTCTGGAATTTATTAAGTGATTTTCAAAAAGAGCAAACAGGCCAGCAGCAAATAAATCCTGACGAGTATAAAGATAGTTTTACCATCTACATAGGTGAAGTAGCCGATACACTTCGGTCAGCCCGAAAACGTACCATTACTGAATTAGAAAAAAAAGGTTTCACAGTAGTAAGCGGTATTCCTCCTCCTCACGAAGCGGCAGAACACGAACAAGCAACAAATGATGCATTGAAAAATGCCAATCTTTCCATTCATCTATTGGATGAATTTCCGGGGCGCGAAATTACTGGCGACACCAGTAATTGGTATCCGGAAAAGCAAGTAGAACTGGCGCTGAATTCCAGTAAAGCCCAGATGATATGGGTACCCGCCGAAACAGATTTTTCAGGCATAGAAGATGAAAAATATAAACTCTTTTTGCACGAGCTTGAGACTGGGAAGAGGGCTTCAAAAAACTATGAATTTCTACGCGGTTCCAAAAGCACCTTAGCAATGGAGATCACTGATTTTGCGGAGCAGGTAAAGGTTCAGCAAATGCAAAGGAAGGCAGCGAAAGAAAAGGAAAAAGTATCGGTATTGTTAGACACACATTTTAGTGACCAGTTGTATGCGCTCGATCTTAGCAAAACGTTATTGGAACACCAGATTCAACCCTTTATTAATCCGCAGGAAGATGACCCCCGAAAGAACATTAACTTAATGGGCGAAAGATTACGGCAGGTAAATAAATTGATTTTTTTATATGGAAGTGTATCCAAAGAATGGGTGCTGGAGCGAATGAGCGCAGCCCTGCAGCTCATCATTACCAACAATTATCCCATAGATGATTTTTTTATTTATATGGCTCCTCCTCATAAAGAATCTGGTGATATTTCACTCAACCAACGGTTCCTGAAAATTAATGTCATCAATAGCAGTAATAACGGGGTAATAGACAAGTCAACACTTGAAAAGTTTTTAATTGACTTAAAAACGGAGGCTGTATGAGAGCAGACAACGCGAACCCTTATGTAGGGCTTCGACCGTATAAATTTGACGAAAGCATTTTATTCTTCGGCAGGAATGAGCAAACACTTGAATTACTCCAACACCTGCGGCAGCATCATTTTGTTGCTGTTGTGGGCAGTTCCGGTTGTGGTAAATCTTCTTTACTAAGAGCAGGACTTATACCCGCGTTAAAAGCAGGATATCTTGTTGGTGACAGCGACCATTGGTTCGTTGCCATAATGAAACCAGGCCAAAACCCTTTGTATAACCTGGCTGAAGCGATACTTCAGCAGGTGGATCCGACGATAAATGCAACGGATATTTCGTCGCTGGCGCAGAAAATAAGCGAAGAGGGTACCGGTGCCATAACAGATATTCTCACTCCGCTTGCAAAGCAAAAGAATGTGAACTTCTTTTTGCTGGTGGATCAGTTTGAAGAATTGTTTCGTTTTGCAATGGGCCAAAAAAATATTGCCAGGAAAGATGAGGCTATTGATTTTGTAAACATCGTGCTTGATCTCTCGCAGCAAAAAGACTTACCGTTTTATGTGGTGCTCACCATGCGTTCTGATTTTATCGGTGACTGCGATCAATTTTATGGGCTACCGGAAGCTATGAATAAAAGCCAGTACCTGGTACCGCGTCTTAACCGCATACAACTGAAAACGGTTATCGAAGGCCCGGCGAGATTATACGGCGGTAAACTTGATCCATCACTCACATCACGCCTGTTGAATGAGTCCGGTAAGATAAGAGACGAACTGCCATTGCTGCAACATGCCCTGATGCGGATATGGGACAATGAAATGAATGTAGATAAAAATGGTGAACTCGATTTACAGGATTACGAAAACATCGGTGGTATTGAAAAAGCGCTTTCCAATCATGCGGATGAAGCCCTGAAAGGACTGATTGATGAGGATTTAGGCATCACAAAAAAGATGTTCCAGGCGCTCACCGCAATCGATGAAAATGGAAGAAAAATAAGGCGCCCTGTTTTACTCAGTCAACTGAAAGAGCTAACCGGAGCAACAGAAAAAAAACTTCTCGAAATCATTGATCTTTTTATTAAAGACAGGCGGTCTTTTCTTGTTGTCAACAAGGCCGGTAACACAGTTGATAAAATAATAGACATCTCCCATGAAAGTTTAATACGCCAATGGAACACCTGCAGCCAGTGGGTAGATGAAGAAGGCATATCTGCATCAAACTATCTACGGTTAGCCGAGGCGGCAAAACTCTATAAACAAAAGGAAAAAGATTTTTTATCCGGCAGCGAATTGCAGCTTGCCCTTGCATGGTATAATAAATCCAAACCCGTAGCCGACTGGGGGAACAGGTATAAGGTTGGTTTCGAAGAAACGATTGAATATTTAATGAACAGCGAAAAGGAGGCCATCGCAATCCAAAAACAAGAAGACGAAAGAAGGCGACAGGAAGAAGAAAGGCAACAAAATGAGAAAGTGGGGAAACAAAAACAGCGCCGGTTGACAATTGGTTTGGTTGTGCTGCTGATATTCGTGATAGGAGCGATAGCGGCTACGTTAATGATTGTTCATCAAAATAAACTTATCAGTGAGCAAAAAGCTGAAACGGAAAATGCGCTTAAAAAGACTGATAGTTTACTGGAAAAAGAACGCGGCTTAAATGCTGAACTTTCCAGTTCCATTCAAAAAGCAAAGACAGCCGATTCGGTCAAAAAAATATTAGAAGCTGACTTAACACAAACAGGTAAAGAAAAACTAAAAGCGATACAACGGACATTACTTGTTGCAGGGAGCCACAGCAATGGAGGCATTATTGTAAGTTTAGATGACTCAAAGCAACACGGATTAGTAGTTGCCGAAAGTGATCAGAACGATGGCTCAAAGACCAACTGGAACGATGCCAAACGGATATGTGACGCGTTACTATTAGATGATTTTAATGACTGGCGTTTACCAACAAGGAATGAATTAAAACAGATTTATAGCATCAAAAATAATGTGGGAGGATTAAATACAAGAGGCCTCTACTGGAGCTCAGATGTAGCAGGTAGTTTTGCCTATCTCATTAATTTTTCGAATGGCAGCACCAGTTATAATTATAATAAGAGTAATGATTTTTATGTTCGTGCGGTGCGTGAGTTTTGACTTTTCACGATTGTTTTTACAGTGCTTAAGTTGTCATAATAATTGTTACACATTTTGCAAATCAACCCTATCAGCAGGCATACTTATTCAGCAAATTATTAAATTTAATTAAATCATAATTATGGAATCAAACCTTTTAGAAGCAGCCCTCAGCCAGGGAGATGTGAGCAAATCATTATTCCAGGGATCCGCAAACAAAGAGTTAGTAACTGAATTGCAACGGATACTTTTTGAGCTTGGCTTTAAGAATGAATTGCAATTTGATAATTACCAGGCGAATGGCGATTATGGTGCGGCAACAGTAAACGCCGTATCTGCTTTTGCAATAAACAACAACAACAAGAGTGACGGTACTTCAGTGTCTAATGCGCTGGCTAAATTGATCTTGCAGCGCCATGATTTTCTTCCGGCAATGTATGTCTTGTGGGCCATTAGCACTTCTGATCTCAGAACAAAAAAATATATTTCCAGGGGCACACGCATGAGCGTTACTGCCGTTCAAACCTTGCTCAACGAAAGGGGATATGGCCAACAGTTGAATTTTCCAAAATATGGCGCTGATGGTATGTATGGACAAGGCACTCGGAATGCAGTGATTGCCTATGCTAAGGATAACAGCATAGATTCTGATGGAGATTTATTAACCCGGCCGCTGATTGATCTCATGATTAAAGATATTAATGCTTTCTATGGAAAGAACTGGAGCGACCTTGCTGTGAATAATTTACCGAGTGACGAATCACCGTTGGTGTTATTCGAGGGTTCGCGCTTCCAGGGACAGCCGTGCCGTGCGGATGTACAATTTTTGCCTATGCTCAAAAAGATCAACGCTTATGCGGAGCAAGCCGATGTGTATGTTCACGTCACCAGTTCTTTCCGAACGTCGTCAAATGTAGGTGGAGCTATTGTAAAACCCGCTACCCGGTCCAACCACATGGCCGGCCATGCGATCGATATGAACGTTGTCTATAACAACCGAACAAAGTCTGCTAATTCAACAGAATTGGCGAAATACCCATCAGTAGCAGAACCGGTAAAGCGCTTCATTAAATTCATTATAGATGACCATGATCTGCGCTGGGGCGGAACTTTCCAGGTAAGGGATACCGTACACATAGATGACGGCCTCAACCAGGATATGGCGCTTTGGGATAAGAGATACCAGGCGATGCAGAAAGCAGTGCAATTGGGGAGGTAACGGTTTTCATAGTACTTGCCCTGTTGACAAATGCCCGGTTATGTTTTTTCAAAACAGCTCATTATATCTTACTAATGAAAATATTTTCGTAACCAGTTGTATGTTTTAGTTGCATCACCCAATGAGTTTTAATAAAGAATAAATTAACATGTAACCTTTTCCGAAAGAATGTTACCCAACTGCAATAAATTTTTAACTATTTTCAGGAATCCCATAATAAAATATTTTTCAAATAATTTTATCTCGAAATATTAAGTTATTATTTCGTATTCCATTGTGGCAGAAGCTTTACTTTAAGACACCCATCGGCCAAGCGTCTTTACCGCAAGTCAACAAAAACCTTCTTATGATATTTAAAGCCTTTCTATTTTGCGAACTCATTTATTCGATATAATTGTAAAGAAAATCAAACTTCATTCTTTTTATAGCGGAAAATCGATTTATGACAAACCCGAAAGCGATCATTTTAATTTTCTTTGTTGGGGTATCAACAATTGCGTTGTCACAGAACAGGAACGTAAAGGAAAGTAGCCAGCAATGGATACAATATTATAACCAGGCAAAAATTGGAAATAAATGGACCTGGTCAACGGACGGTGGTTATCGTTGGAATATCCTGCTTAATAACCTTTCACAATATATAGTACGGACCGGTTTAGGCTACCAACTAAACAGTAGCATGAGAGTTTCGGCAGGCTTTGCTCATCTTGGTTTTTATACTTCCGAAAAATTAAGTAAAGTGGAATATCGTCCTTACCAGGAGTTTGCAATCAATGACAAATATAAGAACCTTGGAATAAGCCATAGGTTTAGAATCGAGGAGCGATATTTTAAAAATGTGGTCAATGGAGATATACAACATGGCCATACTTTTAATTTTCGCTTTCGTTATCAATGTATGTTAAACATTAAACTCCTCAAGTTGTCATCGGCTAATCCAGACAAGGCTCTTTTTATGAACCTTGGGGATGAAATATTTATCAATGCAGGAAAAAAAGTGGTTTACAATTTATTTGATCAAAACAGGTTCCTGGTTGGCCCTTCCATTTCTTTTTCAAAAAACTTATCTGTTGGCTTAACCTATAACAGCCAGTTTGCTGCCCTTAATGCTCCCAATAGTTACATCCATGCCGATGTGCTGTGGCTGATAATAAGACAAAATCTTAATCTCACCAAACACAAAAAACAATCATGACGATGGATAGAATTATCTTCCTGTTATTTTTTTGTTTCGTGGCATTAACGGCTTGTAACGAAATGCAAAATGATCGATTGAAAATAGCTGTTGCAGCAAATATGCAATTTGCCATGAAAGAATTATCTAAATCTTTTACTAATGAGACGGGTATTACATGTGATTTGATTGTAAGTTCTTCCGGGCAACTTACTGCACAGATCAAAGCCGGCGCTGCCTATGATGTTTTTGTTTCTGCTGATATGAAATACCCTGGTGAATTATTTAATGCTGGTTTTGCTACTGGCAAACCGGTGACATACGCCTTTGGTAAATTGGTAATGTGGTCGATGATTGATAGCATCGAGCCATCTATTGACATACTTAAAAATGCGAAGATTAAACATATCGCTATTGCCAATCCAAAAACTGCTCCTTACGGCACTGCAGCGATTGAGGTGCTGAAGCATTATAATGCTTACGAAGATTTGAAAGACAAATTGGTTTACGGAGAAAGTATCTCGCAAACAAACCAGTTCATTGTTTCGAAATCTGCGGAAATTGGTTTTACCGCCAAATCGGTAGTTTTATCTCCTGAGATGAAAGGCAAAGGGAACTGGACAGATATTAATGAAGCGGATTATTCACCCATAGCGCAGGGAGTTGTGGTGCTTAAGCACAATGACTCTAAGCAACAAGACGTTCAAAAGTTTTACAATTTTTTATTCTCTCAGAAGGCAAAAGATATCCTCCAAAGCTTTGGGTATTCTGTAAAATAACATTCGCTTATGAACATCGTCACCGGGGTAATTACATCTATAAAAGTGAGTGGCAATATATCTTTGGTCACGGTAACAGCTAACAATATTTGCTTTAAAACAATGGTGATTGAAACTCCCGGTACTGCGGCATGGTTGAAAATGGATAACAAAATTAATGTGATCTTTAAGGAAACAGAAGTGATCATAGGGAAGGGATTGGAACACCTGGTGAGTTTGCAAAATAAAGTACCGGGGAAAATTATTGAAATACAAAAAGGAGAATTGATGTGCAAAATAACGGTCGACACGATTGTTGGAAATATCGTCGCCATAATTTCTTTGGATGCAGTTATGCAACTTAACTTACAGCCAGGTGAAACAGTTACTGCCATGATCAAAACAAATGAAATAATGATATCTCAATAATGGATTGGCAACCTTTGATATTAACATTTGAGCTGGCGCTTATAACGACTTGTGTTCTTTTGATTATCTCAATTCCGCTTGCTTACTGGCTTGCCTATTCGAAGTTTCGTGTTAAAACAATTGTGGAAACGCTGGTGAGCATGCCTCTCGTTTTGCCGCCAACAGTTTTAGGATTTTATCTTTTGATTGCCTTTAGTCCTGCAAATAGTTTCGGAAGTTTTCTTGCTGACTCGTTAGGTATAAAATTAATTTTTTCTTTCGGCGGTCTTGTTATTGCCTCGGTTATTTATAGTTTGCCATTTATGGTTCATCCCATCCAGTCAGGATTTTCAAATCTTAATCCTGCAATTACTGAAGCATCTTATGTGCTGGGGAAATCCCGGTTAACCACACTTTTTAAAGTGCTCCTTCCAAATATAAAACCTTCGTTGCTTACAGGTGTCGTGCTTGCTTTCGCACATACCATTGGCGAATTTGGCGTGGTGCTAATGATAGGAGGAAATATTCCCGGCAAGACGAAAGTGGCTTCCATAGCTATTTACGATGAAGTTGAATCCCTTAACTACAGCAATGCAAATTGGTATTCACTTATTTTGTTTGCCATCACTTTTATTATTCTCTTGTTTGTTTATTTGATCAATGGAGGTTACTTAAAAAGATTTTGGAAATGATACAAATCTCTTTGCAAAAAAAATTACTGGCAGCAAATGGAGTCATGCAACTGGATGTTGATATTGAAATAGAACAGGGAACTTTTATCACACTTTATGGAAATTCCGGCGCGGGGAAAACCTCTATACTCAGAATGATTGCCGGATTAATGCAGCCAGATAAAGGATCAATTATCATTAACGAAAAGTATTGGCTTGATACCGGCAAAGGGATTTCGCTTAAGCCACAGCAAAGAAAAACCGGGTTTGTATTCCAGGATTATGCTTTGTTCCCCAACATGACAGTGAAAGAGAATCTTATGTATGCTTTGGAGAAAGGTCAAAATAAAGAAACAGTAAGTGAACTGATAAACATTATCGAATTGGAAGACCTGCAGAACCGTAAGCCCGAAGAGCTCTCCGGCGGCCAAAAGCAAAGGGTTGCCCTTGCGAGAGCCCTGGTACGAAAACCTGGTATTCTGATGCTTGATGAACCGCTTTCTGCGTTGGATATAAAGATGCGAAGCCTTTTGCAGGACTATATTTTGAAGGTGCATAATGAATACCATCTTACAACAATTCTTGTAAGCCACGACATCGGGGAGGTACTAAAAATGTCTGACAAAATATTGATTATTGATGAAGGAAAAATAACGAGGCAGGGGAGGCCAATAGAAGTATTCAGTAATAAAAAGCTAAGTGGGAAATTCCAGTTCTCTGGAGAGATACTCTCGATTGAAAAAGAAGACATAGTGTATGTTGTAACTATTTTGATAGGCGCAAATATTGTAAAAGTGGTGGCGGTTGAAAGCGAGATAGATTCAATGCGAATTGGCGATAAAGTAATGGTAGCTTCAAAAGCATTTAATCCATTGCTTCAAAAAATCGGTTGATGTGTTGAGGATTTGCCAATTTATTACCCATTCAGTAAAACTTTTCCTGGAACGTTGTCAGTTTGCTCACGTCTTTGCAAGCAGCACAATAAGGTTTTCCATTAGGTGAATTTGCGGGCTCCGATGCAATCTTCTTAGTTAGTTCCATTCTGATGCATTCATGTTTTTTTTAAAATAATAAAAATGGCATCATTTTCGTTATTAGAGGAACAACAAGATATTTTTAATCTATGAATTTATTTGATAAGCACAGCACCTTAAAGTATTTACTTATTAGCCTTGTAGTTTCTCTTGCCGGAGTTTTATCGGCTTTATGGGTGAATAGCGGAAGCTGATTTTGCTGAATTGCCGTGGTCTTGTTTCTCCGCTGTATATCGCTAACACCACGAGCGGTTTGTAAATTAAGACTGCTAATATTCGCCGGTAGAAATACGCTCTTGTATTGTCTTGCTCTTGTATTCTCTGAAGCCTGCCCCCGTACTCATTAATACGTATGAAAAATGCCAACAACAATAATCATTAACTAATTCTGTTATTAAAGGTCAGATTTTGTGGCCAAACCAACATTCAACATACCAGTAAGAATACCAGGCTACATCTTAAACAATCATTGATACATTCAACTTAAACATCGTAAAAGTTTAAAAATTAATTTGTAATGAAAAAATACCTGGCGATATCTTTTTTTATTTTTTTCTTTTCGACCACATACAGCCAAACTCCCTTAAAGACTAAACAATTTTTTCATTTGAATGGAATCGTTGATATACCCGCCTCAGGTAATGGGGTGATATATGTAGTTCCCAGGGATAGCGTTTTAATTATTACAGATTTTTATTTGGATGCCTTTTTTGCCAAAAGTTCTGTTTTGGAGAATGCGGTACCCGTCATCACAATCAAGAATAAAGAATGGTTTCAAAGTAATACAGGTATTTTATTCAAGCCAAGAGCCAAAATAGCTATTCACAACGAAAGTGATGGTGCCGTTACCAGAAGCTATTATCAATTGATTGGGTATTTTCTTCATAAATAACAAGAAGGATGCTTCCTGCTCCATAGCAATGTCACAGGGAGTAACTTCTTTCTCCGCTAGTTGACAGGCGTGGCCTGTTTGAAATTTCATTTTCTTTTATAGTTTAGTGTTTTTGTCCTGAGTTGCAAACATCAGGACAGCAAAGCTTTTAAGTTTAAGCAGACTAATTATAGAAATCTAGGGAGCAAATCCCGGTGCTTCTTATCTGTCAACATCCGATTTCATATATTTATCCCTCAATCTCAAAAAACCTCTTTCTAACTATTTATGGATAACAGGAGAGACTTTATAAGGAAAGCAACATTATTATCAGGCGGCGCAGGTTTGTTAAGCAGCTTGCCACCCGCTATTCAAAAGGCTTTCGCTATTAACCCCGAAGCAGGTTCAACTTATCTTGACGCGGAGCATGTTGTTTTCCTGATGCAGGAGAACCGTTCTTTCGATCATTGTTATGGAACATTGCAAGGTGTTCGCGGATTTAATGATCCCCGGGCTATTCACTTGCCTAACAACAATAAAGTATGGCTCCAATCAAATGCCGCCGGTGAAACATATACACCCTTTCGCCTGGATTTAAAAGAAAGTAAGATCACATGGCTGGGGTCATTGCCGCATGGGTTTAGCGACATGACCGCAGACATGGCCAACATTCGTAGCCAAGCCACCAGGCTTCCAACAAAATCTTCTTGTGACTGATTTTATTTGACCTCGTTACCTTCAGTGTCAATATATTTAATCGGGCCAAGGTTCAGTTCTTTTATTCCTTTTTCAATTTTTGACCTGTCTCCCACAATAACCCAAGTCAGATTTTGCGGCTTATCTACTTTCGTGGCAGCATCGCGTATATCGGTTAACGTGAGATGCTGCAGCATTGCCGGATAATCGTTCAAATAATTTATCCCCCGGTCGTACTGAATAGTAGATTGCAGCGCACTTAACACTGAACCATTCGTTTCCCATACACCGGGCAATTGCATCACTGCATTTTTTTGTACTTTACCAAACTCCACTTCCGTTGCCGGTTTATCACCAATATATTGCGTTAGTTCTTTCAGCATTTCCAGCATAGATTCTTTTGTCTTATCAGTTTGAACAGGAGCATAAGCCACAAAAAAACCAGGGCCTTTTGTATCTATATTAAAAGAACCGGCACCGTAAGACCAATGCTTATCTTCACGCAAATTCATGTTGATGCGGGAAGTAAATTCTCCTCCCAAAATACGATTCATCATCTGGATTTTTTCATAGTCAGGATCCTGGGCAGACGGGCTTATTTCTGCACTAAGAATGATTGACTGTAATGCGCCAGGTTTATCAATGATATAAACGGAAGGTTTTGTTGCTATGGCAACATCTTTTAAATTCTTTTCAGGAACCGTTTGCTTCTTCCATGAAGCAAAGCTGCTTTCTAATTTTGTTTTTAATTCATCTGCTTTAATATCACCTACAACAACAAGTGTTGCATTATTTGGCGCGAACCAAGAGTCATGAAATTTTACCAGGTCGTCACGTGTGATTGCTTTTACAGAAACTTCGGTTCCTGATCCGGTGAAAGAATTACTATAAGCATGACCGTCGCCATATAATAAACGCGGAAGGATTCGCAGGCCCATTCCAAAAGGCTGTGATTGTTCCTGCTTAATGGTAAGTAACTGTTCTTTTTGCACACGTTCAAAATTCTTTTCAGGAAAAGAGGGATGGTATAAGACATCCGTGAATAAATTAAGCGATTGATCAAGATTCGGCTTCAAAGCACTCAGGTACAAATACGAATTATCAAGATCAGAATAGGTATAAAAACTAGCACCTGCATTGGCCAAATCATTACTTAACTGTAAAGCAGATTTTGTTTTTGTTCCTTCCTGCATCATGGTCATAGTTAATTTAGCGAGCCCGGGTTTACCAAACTGGTCGGCTGCATAACCGGCGTTAACCATCAAAGACATATCAACAACGGGAACGGAATTTCTTTCAACCAATGCCACCTTTAATCCATTGCTTAATGTGAATTGTTTTACTGCCGGAAATTTCACAACTGCCGGTGCCCCTAAAGGCGGTTGTTGTTTTCTATCGGCAATAGAATCGCCAACGGTATAAGTTCCATAAGGCTCAATATCCAAAACATATTCACCATCGCTTAGCCACGCAACAGCAGCTTTTTTTATATCAGCAGGTGTTGCATTTTTAATCCATGCTTGTATCTTTTTATAATAACCAGGTGTGCCCCTAAAAGTTTCACTTTGTGCAAGAATATCCGACGTACCGCCGAAGCCACCAATGCGTTCCATACCTTTTACAAAATCGGCAAAGTAATTTGTTTTCGCTCTTTCTACTTCGGCAACCGTGGGTCCTTGTGTAAGTATTTTTTGTAGTTCTTCGTTGATGGTCGTATCTATTTTTCCTGCAGTAAACCCCGGTTTTACATAGCAGAAAATATTAAACTGGCTTGCGATTTCCCTGGCATCAACATAAGAATAAATATTGCTTGATAACTGGTCATCATATACCAGCCTTTTATACAGGCGTGAAGTTTTACCGTTAGTAAGAATATCACTTAACAAAGCAAGGTAAGCCGCATCTGCAGTTCCCCATTGTGCTGCGTTCCATGTTTTTTGTAAACGTGCCTGCGGTACCCGGTCTTGTGCGGTTTGATAATGAATGCCGGTCATTTTTGCAATCCATGCGCTTTGTCTTGCAATTGGCGGACTTGCGGGAATTGCGCCAAAATATTTTTTGACTTTTTGAAAAATCGAATCTGTGTTTACATCGCCCGCAATCACTACGGTTACATTGTTAGGTCCATAGTAAGACTTGAACCATTCTTTTACATCATTAAGCGATGCAGAATCTAAATCTTTTTTTTCGCCAATAACAGTCCATGAATACGGATGCCCTGCAGGGAAAGTGCTTTTTGCGGTTAGTTCCTCAGCAATAGCATAAGGCTCATTTTCACCCTGGCGTTTTTCGTTTTGAACAACTCCCCTTTGTTCTTCCAATCGTGAAGAATCAACAGATCCCAACAAATAGCCCATCCTGTCGCTTTCGGCCCATAATATTTTATCGAAGCCTGATGTCGGTACATCTTCGAAATAGTTTGTACGGTCATTGCTGGTAGTGCCGTTTACATCGGTGCCACCAATAGCATCAAGCAGCGTTAAATATTTATCACGGTTGTTTTCACTACCCGTAAACATTAAATGTTCAAATAAGTGGGCGAAACCATTTTTACCAACGGGCTCATTTTTTGAGCCGACATGATACCATATATTAAAAGCTGCAATAGGCGCTTTATGATCTTCATGTACAATAAGTGTAAGTCCGTTGTCCAATACAAATTTTTTGTATGCGATATCTATTTCGGGATATTGTTTTTTAGTTGTTTGAGCAAATGCGGTTGCATAAAAAAATAAAAAGCAGGACGCAGCGATAAATCCTTTCATAATAAGCAGATTAGATGATTTGAGGAGAAATGGATATAAAAGTTATGATTTTTGAAAGAATAGTAGTTATCAATTTTTGTGGGAAACAGGGAAGGTGAGGAATTAAAGCTACCTGGCTAACATATCATTTTACTTCCCAAGCGGAGGTTTCATTTCCTTTCTCCTGTTATCCCGGTTCGTGTCGCACGAATCGGCAAAACGGACATGACCCGTGAGACATAAACAATGGAAGATTTGTAAACTCGCGGCAGGTTTACTTTGAGTTTGCCACAAAGTTTTCCGGAAGTTGTTTTCAATTTAAATCTCCTCGCTCGAAAACTTTTTGCAAAGACGTGAGTGGTTCGCTCACGTCTTTGCGAGGAGCCTTACAAGGCTTTGAGTCAAATATATCTCCCGGCTCCGACGCAATCTCCCTGGTCCGGTTTCCAGTAATATTGCCACAAAGACCTTCTCAGCATGGTTTTCATTTCCTTTCTTACATAAGTTAACAATAAACAGGAACCCGCGAAATGAAACCCCCATGCCTTTTCGCTCTTCAAGCTTAAACAAGGCAACTCCATTATCTTGGCATGATGTCCGTGAAATATAAGCGCCCATGTTTACTCTCACTATTTCTACACATTGCTCATGGGCCATAAAGATTTATAGGTTGGCTTTATAATGAATCAAGGTTTAAGAGAACATCGGGGTTTTACGAAAAGATATTATGTGGAGAGATTAGACTTTGAAACTCCCGAAGGGTGTGAAATTTTAATAACCCACAAAAATTCTCAATGCGCTGCAAAGTAAATGTTCGGCCAGTGATACCAGACAGGCCCCGTAGTTTCAATTCCCTCCCATGATGCTGGTGTTCCTGTTGCAGCGCCATCTCCATTGGAATCGCCTAAATAACTATCATCCTCGTAAGAAGTAAACACAACGCCCGGTCCATTGTAGTTTTGAAGTTGATAGGAGCCCGACGGTATGAAAAGTGTAAATCCCGGAGTAGTATAGCGGGCAAACTTCAGCACAACGCTATCACCCAGGATCAAAATTTTTCCAGCGCCAAATGCCCATGAGTTACTGTGCCAGCCGCCCAATACATAGGGAGCCTGTTTGTTGGTCCAGGTCATAGTTTGCGCCTGGGTAATATCTGCACAATCAACATAAATGGCATTCGATTGATTGAAACTAAATTGATTGCTGTTATCAAAATCACTAGCAATTCCTATAAGAACGGGATGTCCGTGATTGGAAAAAAAGAGGTTCTGAGTTGCAACAGAACTCTGGGGAGACCTGGACATATCCAGGGTTGCAGTAGTCTGGTTCAATGTACCGGCATTATATTCAAAAATTACTTCTGTAACGGTGTTATTTACGCCCGTACCCATGTTTAATGCCCGCTCCAGATTAAGCGATGCATAGCCGCCATACTGTATGGCGCCGCCCGTGATGCTATTGCCCGATGTAGAGCCAAAGGAAATATTAGCCCAGTCACCATATTTCTTTGAACTGGCGGAAGATGTAAATACTGCATTCCTGGAAATGAGTTTTCCAGCACCCTGAACAATCATTCCTTTTTGTAAATCAAAAGTTACTGTTGCGCCCTCAATAGTAAGTGGTGCATTTACTGAAACATAACTGCTGCAGTGATAAATATGACATTGATCCCAGGTTGTAGGTGTATTAATGGAAGCGCCCACCTCTACAATTTGCGGTACACAAGACAAGCCGATATATTGGGAATCCACGGCTGTTCCCCCAGGCCCCGTGGCTGTCAGCTTTACAATAGTATTTGTTAAGTAAGGAGCAAGTGTTTGATAAAGATGTGTTGGGTTTACAGCAGTTGACGTATTATTAACCCCGCTTGGAGGGTCTCCAAAATCCCATAAATAACTTGTTGCATAGGTGGATGTATTGGTGAAAGTAACCGTTGCCGGAACTACAAAAGGCCCGGTATATGTAAAGCCTGCAACCGGGGCTGCGACTCCCGAAATATTCAAAGGAATCCCCAAATCTACGGTAACATTATGCCCGTTTGTATTTAAAGATTTACAGTTGGCATTGATGTCTACATGAATATCGTAGTTTAAAATAATATTGGTTGTATCGGATGGAATAATATTGTTGTTCCAAACTGTTGGGTCACTCCATGCTCCTGTTTTTACATTTGTTACCTGTCCAAAACTAATATTGATTAGAAGAAAAAGAAAGGTGGTAAAATATAATTTCATTACATGAATATACTCATTGCAAAAGAATTTTTGGCTTATATTTTAACTGGCATTAAATGCATCCCTCGCTTGTTTGCTCATTGGAATGTATGCCCGGCGGACCAATTGCCAACACATCTTGAAGAACTTCAAAGCCACCTCCTCACTTTTGATTTGTAAGCAAGGTAGTCTTGTCCGAACCTGCGATTGAGGTATTTCTCTTCACGATTGATTATGTATTCCTGAACAATTAAAAGAAGCAGGGGAAACAAAATAATGTTCCACCAATCTCCAATGAAGCAGGTAATTCCAAAGTAAACGATTGCCAACCCAACATACATTGGATTTCGGGAAATGTTGTAAATGCCATTTGTCTGAAGTGAGGAAGCTGGCCTTATCAGTATTAAAGTGTTCTTGCTCTGAAAAAACTTTTGTAAACTTGTAACAAGAAAAAATAATGAAATAACAAGCAGTGATATTCCAACTATCCTGGTTATTTTCAAATGAAATACGAAATCATTAATTGAAACCTTCTTTTGTAAGAATAAGGCAATTAAAAAGATCAGAACATAAAACAAAGGTGGTGGAATATAAACTCCCGGGCTATCTTTTTTAATATCCATAATTATTTTTTTCTGTTATTGCCAGGTATTGACAACAAAAGTTAATTCTTTTTTTTATAATTATTATTTGTTGTTCATGGGAAATAAACCACGGCAAATTTGTAAACTCGTGGTAGGTGTACTATAAGTTTGTTACAAAGTTTTCCGGAAAATATTTTTGATTCAAGTCTCCCCACTGGAAAACTTTTCGCAGAGACGTGAGCAGTTCGCTCACGTCTCTGCGAGGAGCCTGGCAAGGCTTTGAGTTAAATACACCTCCCGGCTCCGACGCAATCTTCCTGGTTAAGTATTTCTGTAACATACTTTCTCAGCGGAGTTTTCATTTCCTTTTTACATAAGCTAACAATAAGCAGGAATGCGGTAAATGAAACCACTGAGACTTGACACTCTTCAAACTTAACCAAGTTCACTTCTTTATCTTAGCATTACGTCCGTGAAATATAAACGCTCACATGTTTACATCTTTTATTTTCTGCGCATTAATCATGCATCATAAAGATTTATAGATTGGCTTCATAATGAATCAAGATTCAAGTAAGGTTTCACGGAAAAGATATTATAGTCGGGAGATTATGCAGTGAAAACCCCATGGGAAGTAAGAAGTAGCCTTTTATTTCTTGCCATTCATACCGGAGTATTGGACCGGCTCTTACCAGTCGATACAATAAGATCCTCAATTGCCTCGTCTAATGATTTGTCGTATGCAATTACAGATTGCTTAGCTCTTAAATAATACTCAAGTGCATCCGAATATTCTTCGTTTTCAATTTTGAACGGGATAATGCGCAGCTTTTGAGAACTTGCTTTTTCTACTTCATTTACCACCGCTTCAGATTTATTCGCTGACTGCGAAAAAACCACGATCATAAGCCTGGAATTTCTGATCCCCTGGATGATCGAGGCCGCATAGGGCAACCCTGAAGGAATATCGCGAGGCGCAATCCAGCAAGGTATGCCGGATCTTTCTAACTGGAAAACTATAGTAGCTGCAACCTCCACGTCTATTGATGAATGCGAGATGAATACTAGTTGGGAAGCAGTGGCTGAAGGTTCCTGCCAACTCTTTACATTCAATATACCCGTATTCTGTTTTAATATTTCAGCAGCTATGGTAGTAGCCGCAACAAAAGATGAAATTAAAAAAATAAATAAAAGTAATATCACGAGTTGCGCCAGTGTTCTTGAAGTATTACTCCATACTTTATCAATCTCCCGGTTACTCCTGCCAAATACCACATCAAAATTGATTTCTCCGCCTGGGTTGTTACGTTTTATGCGGATAATTTCATTTTTAACTTCCTTTGTAAAATACAGGCCCTTTATAAAAACTGAATCCCTGGTTTCGTAATTATTTTTGCCTAAGCTTATATTTACTTCCATGCGTTTTTCGAAGGAGCTATAAAACATGAAAAATGCTCCCAGTGTTACCACAAAAACAATAAAGCCTGCAATAGAATATTTCCAAAACCGTGAATTTGGCATTTTACTCCTGTTGCTTTTATAATAAGCGGAAATTAGAAGACTTATTAATAATGAAAAACCAACAGAGATACCGGCGAGCCATTGTTTTATTTCCGCTGCATTTATGAACCTGGATATAAACCAACTCATAGTAACTCCCAAACCAATAGCAGCAATTACCGAAAGGCGGCTGTGAAAAAATTTATTAATCGGGGTTTCCATGATAAATTAAAAGTATCTTGAAAGATGACTCTTCGGCCTCATCCCTGTTAACAATATTCTGGTAATTAAATTCTTCATTTACAAGGAAGGCCTGGTTGTTTCGATCAATGCAATATATCGCCCAGTTAGAATTGTTCGGAATGCTGGCGCCGGCCGTACTGGCTTCGTTTGCATCTATAGCTCCCTTGTCGTGAAGACACTCTTTTACATCCTGGCATTTATCCATATTATATACTGTTACGTAGGGAGCAAACCATACGTGAAACTTCCCCCTTATCACCTCCCCGCCGGGTGTGTAAATGTATACGCGGCATTTGAGCGGTTTGTTCTCGGAAAAATCAGCTTCGCTGCCGTCTTCCTGTGCGCTTTCGAAATTGGCAGGTGCATAGGATACATTTTGAATGAAAGGACTTTGTATATAATTTTTAAAGCCTGAGGATCGCCTGATATCAATGTCATTCGTGGCAAGAAAGTCTCTTACAATGTTCTGAACAAGAAAAATGCTTTCGTCGGTTATTTCAGTTGAGTTGCTTATATCGTCTGCAAGTTCAGAGAGGTTAAAATTGATGTAATCCATTTTTGATTTGCAAATGCTGCCCGATTTATTTTTTAATGACGGAAGGAAGTTCCTGGTGAAGCCGCTAAGCGTATCCAGGAATTCGTCAGCCTCTGTGGCATCCACATTATTTGTTTTTACGAAATCGTTGAATCGCTGGACAAAGTCTCCCACCTCGCTGTTAAATACCCCGGAAAGTGAATCAAATTTTGCATTCGCAACCTGGTCTATTTGAGATCCTGATTGATAGTCAGTCTTCATTTTTCTTTTTACATCGCGGTCAAGCCATGGGAAATCCGGCATTTTAAAAGTGGTTGTCGGAGGTATTTCGTCCATATTCTCAAGCCATGGATTTAATACATACAATAACTCAAGGGCATCGCCGGACGGATAAATTTTTTGTCTCTTAAACTCGTATTTGATTCTTGCATATTTCTCAGTGGGAATAAGCCTTTTATTATTATCAGAAAGGCCGCTTGCAATACCCGCCAGTATCTCGTCGAGAAAGCTTTTTTTTGCAACACTGTCTCTCCTTACATCACCTCTTTGATTCGGTGGATTATTATTTTGACAAAAAATAAACTGGCAAAAGCAAATATTTGCTATGAGCAATACAAATAAATTTTTACAGTATTTCATAAAAAAAATGTGAAGTATTAGAAGTATAAAAAGCAGGTTGAATAAGCCAAAGGAAAGAGCTGCACCATCCGCAGTAAAGAGAAATGTTCTTAAAAAGAGCCAACAAATTTCTTTGCTGTATAAGGATACTGGCTTTTAGGAGACGTATAGATTTATTCCTGGAAATCGGATATGAATACTAAGTTAATGTAATTTTTTTTATGGAGATTAGCCATTTACATTCGTGAAGAAAGAAGGAGGTGGAATCGATACAAGCTTACCGGTTATCGATAAGTACGCAACACAATTACGCTATAGAGAGGAGGCTTGCGCCTGAATGTAGTTGCGGGCTATAAGCACACTAAGGATAGTCACGGAAATGAATGCGGCTAAATCTACATTGAATTTCTTTTATAGTTTAGTGTTTTTGTCCGGAGTTGCAAACGTTAGGACAACGCAGATTTTAAGTAATGGGAAGACAAAGGATTGCTGGGGTGATATCAATTATTGATTATATTTTGCATCGTTAAAAAAAAGAAATAATCTGAAAATGTCTATATCAAAAAAAATACTGATACTCACAGGCGACGCCGGCGAAAGTTTTGAAATTCTTTTTGCCGCACACCGTTTAAGAGAAGCAGGATACACCCCGGTAATAGCAGCGCCTGCCGTAAGGAGATTAAACCTGGTAATTCACGACTTTGAGCCGGGTTGGGATACTTATGTCGAACGAAAGGGTTACCTGGTTGAATCGGAAATTTCATTTGCCAATGTGAACACGCAGGATTATGACGCTTTGTTAATACCCGGAGGCCGGGCACCGGAATATTTAAGGAACGACACAACCGTAATTAAAATAGTAAAGGATTTTTTTGAAAGCAATAAATACATTTTCGCTATTTGTCACGGTGTACAGATATTGCTTACTGCCGGGCT
>JBDTUZ010000031.1:0-64149 GCA_040007435.1 Ginsengibacter sp.
ATTAAAAGTATTATCCTTTTAGAATTTAAGTTTTTAACCCAAAGCGCATTTTTATGGATCAAAGCAAAACCTAAATAAATCAGTAGTACGGCCGCCCCGGTTGGTGTCACCCACCGGCGACAATTATATATACCATTTCTATGCAGGTTCTACATGGACTAAAACATCTGTGACTCTCAAATCACTTTTTAAAAGAGTATCCTTTACATTGTGAGCAATCCGGTGTCCTTCATCTACAGTGAGCTGACCATCTACCTCTATATGTAAATCAACATAATAATCAAAACCCATTTTGCGAACATAACATTTTTCCACCCCCTTAACCTGCTGGGCACTACTTGCCAACCGCCGTACTTTCATTACTATTTCTTTCGAAGGTGCTGCATCCATAATTTCAGCTAATGCCGGTCTTATAATATTTATGGCATTATAAAATATCAAACCTGATGCGACCAGGGCTGCCCAATCATCCGCACCTTCGTATCCTTTTCCGCCAATTAAGGCAATGCTTATTCCGATAAAAGCAGCGATTGAAGTGATGGCATCACTGCGATGATGATGAGCATCTGCCTTTACTGCCTGGCTGTTTATTTTTATACCAATGCTGAAAACGTAACGGAAAAGCGTTTCCTTAATAGCAATCACAATCAACAGAATCCATAATGTAAAACTCCCCGGTAATTGATGAGGTGTGGCTATAAAAGATATAGAGTGATAGCTAATCCATATAGCAGCTGCAATTAAAAAAAGGCCAACAGCAATTGCGGCTAATGGCTCTGCCTTACCGTGGCCGTAGGGATCTTCCTCATCTGGCTCTTTTAGGGCTATACGTAATGCAAGCCATAATAATGCGGAACTTAAAATATCTGCTCCACTTTCTGTAGCATCTGCAATTAAGGCATAAGAGTGCCCCAAGTAACCCGCTATTCCCTTTACAAATATTAATACAACACTTACTGCAATACCAAGTAACGTTGTTCTGATAGCTGTGGAAGATGGGTGGACACCTATTACTGTCATACTTGTTTTTTCTTTTTTGGGATTTATTGCACAAATATCTCTCCTTAAAAAAAGATATAAAAGAATTAAAACCTTTTACTTATAAAATAAATTATTAGGTTTAAAATTTTGCAGCTACTCCGAAGTAAAAGCTTCTGCCGATTGAAGGTATGATTCCAGGGCCTGGGTATTCGTCGGTGCGGCGGGTAAAATAGACTTTATCAGCCAGGTTATTTATACCTGCTTTAATTGAATAGCGATTAATTCTATAAGTGGCGCTGAAATCCCAGATGGTATAAGCTGGTATATACCCTGCCACAGGATCACTACTTATTTTTTCATTTGTTGCATCGCCGTACGCATCTCCTACGTTGTTCATCTGTAATGTGCCTGAAAGTTTTTTATCTGAATAGGTTAATCCTGTCCTGTTAATATATTTTGAAGAAGCTTCTACACGGTTGCCCTTAAATTCACCGCTTGTATAGGCTGCATCAATTAATGCAAGCGAATTGAAAATACTTAAGCCTCTTTTTGAATTTGTATTTAAATATTTCAGAAGATTGAATTCAACGTAACTCTCCATACCTTTATGTACACTATTTGCCACGTTGGTTCGTAAAGTGTATTCATTTGCGGTACCAGCATTGATTAATACTGTTCCTATTCTTTTATTATAACTGAGGTAGAAAAGACCTATATCAAAATTTAAATAATTCTTCACCGTGCCCCTATAGCCCAGGTCGGAATTAAAGCCATTCGCGTCTTTAAGGTTAGGATCAATTTTAGAAGTTAAGCCGAACGCTGTTAGCTGCGAGTAATCGATAGGACGATAGGTCTGGCTTATGTTAGCATAAATGTTAGTGTTTGAAGAGGTTTTATATTCCAGGCCAATTCCAAATAATGGAATGTTTCTTACCCTGTTTTCTTTGGTAATAATTTGATTTCCGTTATCTTCTGTATATCCTTTTCCTGTGCTCTTAAGATATTCGAAACGAAAACCCGGGGTAACCGAGAACCTGTTATTTAATCTGAATATATTTTCTATAAAAGGAGCAATGTTAGTTGTGGTAAAATCCAGGTCATATTTATAGAGGTCTGTAACAGATAAATCAAAATCACTGCCTGTAGTACCCTCGCCTCCACCCTGCTTTTTAAACCAGGCATAAGCATACCTTACACCACCTGCCAATGTATTTTCAGATTTACCTAATTTGTAGGTATGCACCAGGCGCAGCTCGGTAGTAGTATTATACATATCTTCATTCTCAACCTCACGATTTACGAATTCGCCGGTCGCAGGATCAATTTTGTCTAAAGCTCCTGCACCACCATCTTCGTTGCGCCAGACCAATGCGCGGTTACTAAACAGAAAAGAAGACTTTATGCTAAGTGTTGTTTTTGGTGAGATTATATAATTAGCATAAGCCGCCAATATATTCCATGGGCTTTTCAACCAATTCCTTGACCTGAATGAAGAACATGGATTAGCTGCAAACATACTATCAGTAAGACCGCCAGGCATTTTAATTCTGTTACGAAGCAGGGAGTATTCTATTCCTGCATTGAATTTTTCAGAAGCATTATATTGAATTTTTCCAAAAGCCGACAATTGTTTTTGATTGCTGTTTGGCCTCCATCCGTTCAGGGTCCGATACTGTGCAAAACCATAATAACTGATTTTTTTAAGGGTGCCGCCAATTGAATTGAAGGTATTGAATAAGCCGAAGCTGCCACCTGTTTGAGAAGTGTATAGTTCAAAGGCTTTATTTTTTGGAGCTTCTTTTACTACATAGTTCACCATACCGCCAAATTGAGAACCAAATTGCAGGGAAGCTGCGCCTCTTATCATTTCAATTCTGCTTACGGCTTCCATCGGCGGTAGGTAATATGACTCATTATACCCAAATACGTCGGCACTGATATTATAACCGTTTTGCCTGGTATTCATTTCAATGCTTTGTGTAGGATTTAAGCCACGGGTTGCAATGCCATTAGCTGTAAACCCGCCCGTTTCTGTTTCAACTATATTAAGGCCGGGAATTCTTCCTAAAATTTGCCTTGTATTATTTATGGCTTTGTTTGCATCTAAACTATCAACAAGAATTACTTCGTTTTTTTTACCTGCGTATATAATTCCATCTTTTACTTCTGGCATATGGCCAGTGCCCCGTATGGTTTTTATACCCTGAATATTTACTTCTTCTAATAAAATTATTTTAGCGCTATCCTTTGGTTGCTGTGCAAACAGACTCAATGGTGCAAGGCATATTGCGAACAGTAAGTTTTTTACTATCATTTAAATCTATTTCGGCAAAAATCATTTTTAGCCGGTAATAGTATTTATGTAATAGGGAAAAAGGATTTACGATAAAGGGAATATTGGAACCTGCTATCCGGACTTTAATACCGGCTTCCTGAAAATAAAATATAGTCCCACCAAAATAAACGGGATACTTAAAATTTGCCCCATATTGATTGGTAATGCGTTTTCAAATGCTTCCTGATTCTCTTTTACAAATTCTATTAGAAAACGAACAGTAAATAGAAGCACCAAAAACAAACCCAATAAAAGGCCTTTCTTTAAAAATTCACTTTTCTTTTTATAAATACCCCATAATAAAAAAAAGATAAATAAATAGGATATTGCTTCATAAAGTTGAGCAGGATGGCGGGGGATAAGATCAACTCTTTCAAAAATAAATGCCCATGAAACATTGCCTGGTTTACCAATAATTTCTGAATTAAAAAGATTTCCTATCCTTATAAAAAAACCTGAAAGTGCAACAACAATTACCAGCCTGTCCAACACCCATAAAAAAGATTGTTTGTATTTTCTACAATAGAATACTACCGCAAGCAAAATACCTATTGCCCCGCCGTGGCTTGCTAAACCCTGGTAGCCTGTTAATTCAAATTGTCCGTGTGTAATTTTAAAAGGAAGAATAATTTCTAACAAATGATTTTTGTAGTAACCAAACTCATAAAATAGTGTATGTCCTAATCTTGCTCCAACCAGTGTTCCTATAAAGACATAGATGAATAACTTTTCCAGAAGACGGTGAGGAACATTTTCCTTTTTAAAAATAAAAGAAAGAAGCTGGTAACTAATAAGGAAAGCCACCCCAAACATCAAAGAATAGTACCGTAACCCAAAGCCTCCTATGTGAAAAATTTCAGGATTAACATTCCAAATTATTTGTTGTAGCCACATTTTTTTGTGTGTTGGTTAAGTACCCTTTTCATTTTTTTCAGATAGATGTTTAGTATAATCGTTATCGGCAAAAATTGTGGTCGATATCTTTCAAATCTGATCAGGGAAAATATTAGTGTTATCTTTTTTGATACACTATACCATTGCTGACCTTTTATTTTTATTGAATTATAAAAAGATTTCTTGTGATACTATTTATTAGCCTGGCGCATTTTAAGCAAAAAAATTGAGGCAGTAACTCCAAATATCGATATGATCGATATACTTCGAAACTGCCCCAGGTTTTTCATATAATAATTTTTAAAAGGTTGCTCTTTATTTTAAATTCACAACACACCGGAAAAAATTCTTTACGCGATTAATTATGACTAATTATGATTTTGCCCTCTGCATTTTTTTTTAAACAGATTGGCAACTGAGTAATTACAACTACCAATATTCATCTCCTAATAAACAAAAGTTATTCCCGCGCCAATACCCATATCGCTATCATAGTGGGTAGATAAGGAAATATATTTTGTGGTGATGTACCTAAATCCAACCATGTATTCTTTATCCGTATTAATCATCCAGTTGAATCGTAAACGTGGTGTAACTGCCAAATCTTCTCTCGATAATTGAAAACGAAATTTGCCATCACCATCAACCCTAAAATCAGCAACGGTTAAGGTTGGTAAAGTATAAGCAATACCTGCGGTAACTGTCTGGCGGTTATTCTTATCGCTTTTTTGGCCGAACCAATTCTTTTCTTCGCTTCCGAAAATATTTTTAACGCTACCGTGCATATCAAAAAAGTTTTTTTGAAAAGCGCCTTCTTTTTTATAATGATAATCGAAGCCTACATAAGGATACAACCATTGCATGCGGCCCAGGTACCTGCCAACCATCGTTTCACTTTCATATCCGTGTAAGTCATGATAGCCTAAGTGCCAGAGTGTGCTTGCCTTCCAGCGGGTTTGAGCAAGCATAAATTCACCATCGCTTCCATTGCTTTCTATACCAACTTTGCCCATTGGATGAAACTTATTACCATCAGAATTAAAAGCACGCTTAGCCACTTTGGGGTCCGTAATATCTGTTTTGTCCACCAGGGTATTTTCATAGCTGAAAACCCTTGCCATGCCGCTCATCATGTGGTATAAAATATGGCAATGAAAAAACCAGTCGCCGCCCGCTTCACCGGCATTAAACTCAATGGTATCTCTTTCCATAGGCATAATATCCAATACATTTTTTAAGGGGGCATATTCTCCCTGGCCATTCAGCACCCGGAAGTCGTGCCCATGAAGATGCATCGGATGGCGCATCATACTATTATTAAACATTATAATTCTTAGGTTTTCACCTTTTTTAATCAGGATATTATCGGCTTCAGAAAGTACTTTATTATCCATGCTCCATACATAGCGGTTCATGTTGCCCGTCAGGTCAAATTTTAATTCGCGCCATGGGCCTTCCGGCAAGGTTGTTTTTTCCGGCGAGCGCAGCATGCCATAATTGAGGGTTACAATATCTGAATTATCATCAGCCATGTTCATACCTGCCATACTATTATTATTTGGCATTTGCATATTATGCCCTTTCATTTGGTCTTTTGCAGGTTTATTCATATCCATTCCTTTCATATCTTCCATGCTATCCTGCTTCATATCTTTCATGTCATTCATGTCATGATCCGGATGCACGGAACCTTCTTTCATTTTGTCCATTTGCATGTTATCCCCGCCTGACGGACGGGCAGGCATATTCATTTTGTCTCCGGGCTTTTCCGGACCGGTAATTTCAGGATACATAACGGTGTTCATATCCATTTCCTGGTTCTGCATGTTCATCCCTTCCATTTCAATCATATTGCCTTGCATGTCCATCATATCGTTCATCATTTTCATACCGGCAAAATATTTAAGCTTGGGCAATCTTTTCGCAGGCACTTTTTCACCGCCGCCCAGCCATAGAGAAGCAGACTTGGTCCTGTCTTCCGGTGTCACTAAAAATTCATAACTTTTATTTTCGGGAATAGTAACCACCACATCATACGTTTCGGAAACAGCAATGATTAACCTGTCAACTTCCACAGGTTCTACATCATTTCCATCATTGGCAACCACGGTAATTTTGCCACCGGAATAAGTCAGCCAAAAATAATCGGACGCGCCTCCATTTGCGATACGCAATCTAACTTTATCGCCCGCTTTAAGTTGTGGTTGTTCATTCTGGTTTTTGCCATTAATTAAAAAGTTGTCGTAATAGACATCACTTACATCCATAGCATTCATGCGCTTCCATTCGTTGGTAAGCTTTGTTTTAAAATGCCCGGTTTTTATGGCTTCGGCATAGCTTTGAGTAGTTCCTTTTTGTATGGCAAACCAATCAGTGGCAGCACGCAAACTGCGGTGAACTTCTTCGGGTTTCATATCCGTCCATTCGCTTAATACCACAGGGATTGTTGGTATATCCAAATCCTTTCTTTTGTTCAATATTAAGGAGCCATACATGCCAATTTGCTCCTGTAATTTTGTGTGGCTATGGTACCAGTGTGTGCCATGCTGAATAATAGGAAATTTATAGAGATAAGTTGTGTGAGGCTTAATGGGCATTTGCGTGAGAAAGGGCACACCATCCATACGATTTGGTAAAAACAAGCCGTGCCAGTGCAGGGATGTTTCTTCATTTAATTCATTGTGCACATAAATTTCCGCCGTATCTCCTTCAGTAAAAGTAAGCGTTGGCATAGGTATCTGGCCGTTGACGGCAATAGCTCTTTTAGATTTTTTACCAAAAGTTACCATGGTATCCCTGACGTATAAATCGTAGCGAATTGTTCGTGGTGGTTGTGAGCTTTCAATTAATTTATAACCCATAGTTCTATCTACAGGTTTGTTATTCATTTGCATTCCATCCATGCCGTCCATCTTCATATTACCCATATCCATTAATTTATTCATAGGCTTACTCGTATCCCCGCCGGAAGACTGGTCAGCCATTTGCATGCCGGGCATATTTGCCTCCTTATCTTGCTTCATGGTATCTTTCCCCATCTGCATACCATTGTGCATTTTATGGGTTGCATTTGTAGTGGAAGCCTTCATGGTTTTTTTCACCAGCTTCATTCCACACTTAGGACAATTACCCGGCTTATCCATTTTTACTTCAGGATGCATCGGGCAGGTGTAGATTACCTTTTGTGTTTGCGGCGTTGCCTCCTTTTTTTTCATCGGCATTTTCATTCCGGACATATCCTGGGCAGAAAGGTTAACTGCCAGAAATAAAATGATAATTGAGATTGCGTATTTCATTTGAAATAATATTTGTTTTAAATGGGACAGATGATGTTCACAGGTCGCCAGAACATGTTTCCATGGTGGGGTTCATGTCATCATTTTTAATAAATTGGCACTAACGGCAGCACTGCTTTTTTCTTATGAAAACAGCTTTTAATATTTTCAATACGGCGTTCCCAATTTTTTTTACCATTGTTTTATTTGTTTTGAAAATTGTTTTTTGTTGCAGTGGCCCAGTTCATGATTAAATCTTTTTCTTCATTTGAAAGCCGGGCGTCTGCATGCATTAATTTATAAGATGTCAAAGGCATTTCATCATCTTTAATTTGACTTACAATTGCTTTCAGTTTGCTCTGCTGCTTTCGTATAGAATATGTTCCAAACTCACTAAAATTAAGATCAGCTTTTCCGTGCCTGACATGCCTTGCCATAATCCATGCGCCAGGTTGAACATAAGCGTAATAAGGATATCGCGTATTATCACTATGGCAATCATAGCAGGCGATGTTTAAAAGGTGCAGCACGCTATCCGGCACGGCATAGATCTTTGCAATATCTGTTGGCAATACCTGCTCACTTAAATTGTGAGCAGGCCGTATAAACTGAATAATGATAAACACAATCAATAACGCTAACAGAATTTTTTTAAACAGTTTCATATACTATTTAATTTCTTCTTTTACCTCTCCGCATGTTGGCATTTTTTTACCGAGATAAGGGTTTTTTATTTCTTTTGTTTCACTTATCCAGAAGGCGCCTTTTTTATCATTAGCCATTGGGCAAAAGTCTTTATACAAAGTTTGAGTTTTGTCAAAAGATTTTACAAGGTCATACATATCCTGGCTCAGCATTTCAAAATGTTCTCTTTGATGATCTATTTTACCGCTATTCTCGTTGATGTGTTCTGCATTTTCTTTCAAATCATCGGCAACGGCATTGTATGCTTTTGCCTGCGCTGCTGATAGTGAAGATTTATCAAGCTTTGCCATTGCCTCTGAGATTGCTTTTCCTCCATCGGCAGCATCATTTCCATTATCATTCGTCAAAGCATTTTTTACTTGTAGGTATCCTGTTAAGATGCCATGTATGGGTGATTCGCTTTGTGACTGCACAATATCGGTATGCATTGAGGTTGCAGACGAATCTACTTTTACATCGGCGTCTGTATTTTTTTTGTCTGCACTATTGCATGATGCAAATGTTATAGCAGCTATCGCAAGTGCGCTTATTATATTTTTCATTGTATTATTTTTTAAATGGTTGAATTGAAAATCTGCTTGTCAAAGGCTATTAAAAGTTTATTGAATGGTTTCCGTCACCTTACCGCAGGTAAGCATGGCATTGCCGAAGTATGGATTTTTAATGGCCTTGTCACTGCTTAGCCAATATGATTTTTTCATGGGGCAATATGCTTCGTAAATGGGCTCTGAGCTTAGCTTAACAGTTTTTGCTAATGCAGCCATATTAGTGGAGAAGGAGGCAAAATGCTCTCTCTGGTGTTTAACATCTTTTGTTGCAGCAATTGCTTCGGCATCTTTAACTAATGCGTCACGGGTATCTGCGGAAAAATCTTTACTGTCTATACTTTTTGCGGCCTTTACAAATTCAGAAGCCTGCATAGAAGCTGTGTTGGAATTACCTGCTACCAGAGCATTTTTTACATCATAGTAAGAATGGAGTAGCGGAGAAAATGGTGATTGGGTTGATGCATCTTGTGCAAAACTTTGCTGCACTAATGCAGTTGCACAAATGGCAACTATAAAAAATATCTTTTTCATTTAAATTGATTTAATGTTATAGAAATAATTACCCGCATGAAAAAAAATTTCATGTAGGACTAACTAACATTAAATCATATTTGAAAACTCTGTATAGCTATACGAATGTCTGGTATAGGAGGATGGTGACTTCGGCTGAAGAAACTGGCATTTGCATTTTTTACAGCAGAAACTGAAAGATCAATATTATAAAAAGAGGATATAAATGCTGTAAAAAAAACAGGAGCAGCAATGTTTAAAGTAGCTGGAACTGATTTGTCAAGCTGGCTGAATTTAAGTACTTCATTATTACAGCAATTATCTTTTTTGCCATTCGGATTATGGTTACAGCAAGTTTTTTCCTGGTGCGCCGGTGCCGCGTGATGGCTGTTTACAGTAGAATGAGTATGGGTAGTTGTTTCAACCGTTTCTTTCTCCTGGTGGTGTTTGGAATTAAAACCCATATCCATACCAACCGCACAAGAAAAGCCTATGATTGTATTAAGTGAAAATACAATTATTAGAAAGGCTGCCTTAAGTTGTATGGTTGGGTTTATTTTCATTAATTGTATGCAAAGGTAATTGTAATCCCGATAACAGTCGGATAGAAAATTATATATAAAGGTTAATAATAGCCGCTTTAATAGCCTGCCACTTTAAACAAAAATAATATTGTTGCCGGGACGCTATCCCATTAGGCTCAGCCATTTCGTAATCTCTTTTTTATTTTTACTCATCTTCTTTTGTAATCTTTCCAGTAACTCTTCTTCCTTTCCTATCTCATATACCAAATCTTCATTGGTAAGATGAGGATAGTCTTTTTTTAATTGCTCTTTTTTAGTTTCCCAGTCATTAATTTCTTCTGTTTTCATAAAATTTTATTTTAAGTGTCCGGTAAAACAATACATATCCAAAGTCAGAAAACTATTTGTTCAGTTTTATTAATAATGCTTTCATTTCTGCTATCTCTTTTTTCTGCGATTCTATAATGCCGTCAGCAAGCTTTCTTACTTCAGGATCTTTGATGTCCGCGTTTTCACTGGTCATTATTGCGGAAGAGTGATGAGGTATCATTGCCTTCATGTATTGAATATCACCGATGGGCGTTTGGGTGCGGAGGGCAGCCAATGTTAAGGTGAAAATTACAATACCGGTTATGACTATTCCCACATTCATTTTTTTATCAGGATACATCTTGCCCATCATTAGTATCATTACAACTGCCATTACCGAAACCATCAATATTGCCATATAAATGCGGGTGGCGCTTATATAAAAATGGTTTAGCTCTACTATATTTAAAAACATTACACCATACATACAGATGAATGATATAAACATTATCAGCGCAAATTTTTTGTAACTCATGTTTACCATTGTTTAAAGTTTTAAGTTGTTTTTATTTATGTGTAAAAGTTGGTAAGCACCGGCGTCTGCTATTAAAATATCCCTTTTTCATGATTTAGATTTTAAATTAATAAATTAAACTAATGCCTGCACCCCATGCATGATCACTGTCGTAGTTGCCGTAAATGGCCAGGTTTCTTGCCACCAAATATTTAAGCTGCGCATTCCATATCAGTCTGTATGCATGCATGTCACCATGATTTTACATCATCTTCCTGTAGGCAGGCCGAGGCACGATGGTTAAAAATCGTTGCACATTTGTGGTAGGCGTCTATGCATTCCTGTTAGGTGTTGGATCCTGTAATCGTAGTTGGGTTTTTATGGCTACAATTATTTTTAAAAAATTTATTATTCAACTATCTCTGCCTTAAATCCGGCTTTCCGGACAATAGCCTGAACCTCGTCTCCTTTTAAAGCGTCCGTTTCTACGGTAAGTATTTTATTGGGATTAGTGGTATCCACTTTCCATTCTTTGATATCTTTATTTGCATTCAGGTGCGGTGTAACTGTGGCTATACAACCCCCACAATTAATGTTTGTTTTAAACTTGTATGTTTTCATAATTTATATTTTTTGATTTTTATAATTTCATCCACTTTAATCGTAAGCTATTGGTAACTACCGATACAGAACTTAATGCCATAGCGGCTCCTGCAATCATTGGGTTTAACAGGAATCCGTTTACAGGATAGAGAATGCCGGCTGCAAGAGGGATGCCAATAATATTATAAATAAATGCCCAGAAAAGATTTTGCCTGATGATCTTTACCGTTTGCTTTGATAAACGAATTGCCTTTGAAACATGCTGAAGATTCGATGAGATCAATGTCATCTTTGCAACGTCCATTGCTATATCAGTTCCTGCGCCCATTGCAATACTCACGTCTGCCTGCGCCAATGCATGGCTGTCGTTTATGCCATCACCTATCATCGCTACTGTTTTTCCCTGGGCTTGTAATTCCTTTACAAATGCAGCCTTATCATCAGGTAATGTTTCTGCCTTAAAATTTTTAATTCCTGTTTTGGCAGCAACTGCCGCTGCTGTTTTTTTACTATCTCCCGTAACCATATACACCTCTATACCCGCATCCATTAATTCCCGTATAGCTTCAGTTGACGTCTCTTTTATTTTGTCTGCAATGGCAACGGCTGCAAGAGCGGTTGTATGATCAGCAAACCAGATAACCGTATTTGCATCTTCTAACCAGGCCTCTGATTTCTCTAATAGTTCTGGAGAAATTTCAATCTCCTTATCTTTCATCATTACGGAACTGCCGGCATAATAACTATTGCCATCATACATTACCGATACACCAGCGCCGGTTATACTTTCAAATGTATCTATAGCAACTTTTGAAACTTTTTGTTGGTCAAAATATTTTACAACCGCTTCCGCGAGGGGATGTTCCGATTTAGCCTCTATGCTATAAAGTAAAGCCGATAATTCCGGAATGCCCGCACCTTCTTTCCAGGCTATTCCTGATACTTCAGGATGTCCCTCGGTGATGGTTCCGGTTTTATCAAGAATGATGGCATTTATTTTTTTTGCCTGTTCGAGGCTTTCAGCATCTTTTATGAGCACTCCGTTTTCTGCTCCTCTACCTACCCCAACCATAATGGCAGTAGGAGTTGCCAGGCCCATTGCGCATGGACATGCAATTGCCAGTACAGTCACCATTGCGAGTACTCCATGTATCACGCCGGTATCACCTCCAAATACGGCCCATGCAATAAAAGATAAAATGGCAATTCCAATTACTACAGGAACAAAAATACCGGCTATTTTATCTACCAGCTTTTGCACCGGAGCTTTACTGCCTTGTGCCTCCTGAACCATTTTAATAATGTGCGCCAATAATGTTTCTGCTCCCACTTTTTCCGCTTTGAAAACAAAGCTTCCTTTTTGATTAATCGTTCCTGCAAGTACATTGGCACCTTCTGTTTTTTCTACCGGTATAGCTTCTCCTGAAATCATGCTTTCATCAACAAATGACCTACCGGATACAAGAATGCCATCTACGGGTATTTTATCCCCGGGCTTTACTAATAATTTGTCGCCAACCTGTACATCTTTTATCTGGATTGTTTGCTCTGAATTATCATCACTGACGCGTACAACAGTTTTAGGCTGCAGGCCGATTAATTTTTTTATAGCGGAGGAAGTATTGGATTTTGCTTTTCCTTCCAGCAATTTACCCAGCAGGATAAAAGTGATTACAACGGCGGCTGCCTCAAAGTATACATCTGCCTGCAATCCCCTGCTAACCCAGAAGGCAGGATAAAGCGTATTAAAAACACTGAACAGGTATGCAATACCGGTACTCAAAGCCACGAGGGTATCCATATTTGCAGAACGATGCTTTGCCAGCTTCCATGCATTAATAAAAAAGTGTTTACCGAAAATAATTACTACCGGTGTTGCCAATGCCCACATGATAAAATTGGCATACGGGATATTCATGAAGAACATCGCTATTGTTACCAGTGGTACAGAAAATGCAATTGAAAGAAATGTTTCGCGGCGGAGGGATTTATAATTTGCCTTTTGATCTTTTTCCATTTTATCAGCAGCTTCTTCGGTGTCCTCTATCACAAGATCATATCCTATTTCCTGTATGGACTGCTTAAAATGTTTCACGTCTGCAACGCCTGGAATATATTCTACCGAGGCACTGGAGTTAGCAAAATTCACCCCGGCATTGATTACACCCGGCTCAGATTTTAATACGCTTTCGACACTTATGGCACAGGAAGCACAACTCAAACCTGTAACTGGAAAATTTTTTTTGATCGTACTAACGTTATTGCCTAATTCACGAGCAGCAGCAATATGTTCAGCTTTTGTTTGCATATCGCCTGTTTCAATAACCGGTTTATGCTTATTTGATTTGAATTCATTCGGTTTCAGTCTGTTGACTTTTGCAGGGCCATCATGTTCGATTAATGCAGCATCCTGACTATTGACATTTTTATCATCCATCATATATTTTGTTTTGAGTAAACAAAGTTACCATAAGAGTGTTCCTCCCTTGTTACACAATTATGGCTTTGTTTTATACAATATTGAGATTATTATAAATTAAGGACAGCCGTATGAATTTTATCTTCATTTTCCCAAACACAAATAACCTTTTCTTTATTGATCGCTTTTAATATTGGCAAACTTCCTTTACCTAAGTTTATTTTTTCGCCATCCGGTTTGAAAACAAATATGTTTTCTTTTTCCGTCCATGCATACATATTTTTATTATTGATTGTCTCAATGGAACAACTGCGGCCTTCGCCAATTTCTTTTTCAGACTTACCAGGTTCAGCGCTATAAATTTTACCTTGTCTTCTCCAGACGGTTTGCGGAATTTCATCATTGTTTAAAGCGATACCGCCACCATCCATAGGGCAGCCATTTAGCTTCCAGCTTCCATTTCCTAACTTCTTTGCCTGGGCAAAATGTTTTCCACCATCAGGAGATTCGGCCAGGTACAGATCCCTGTTACCGTTTAAATAATTGCGAAACATAGCATACACTTTATTTCCTTTCACAACTACCGAAGGTTTGCAACACTCGCAAACCGTACCAGACGGCGAGACATACACGATAATATTTTTTCGCCATGTGTTGCCGCCATCAGCAGATCCTGCACCGTATAAACTTTGACCCTTTGGGTCATTTACACCAAGCCATATCGCATAAACATTTAAGCCATCGGCGCTCAAAGACATTAATCCCTCTTTAGAGATTTCATTTATATCATTTACCCTTTTTGCACCGCTCCATTTTGCCAGCTTCTCTTTTTTATAAGAATATATATTGCCGGACTTATCGCCTGCGGTAATAACAAGACCCCCGGATACAGCAGCTATCTGCGGGCCTCTCGTAGCAGAGGCAGCCAGCTCAGGCAGTACAGCCACTAATGCAGGTGTTGAATAAGACTTTCCGTCTTTTGAAAAGATGTACATGATACTGTCGCCATTTCCATAAACAATATGAATATTGTTTTCTTTATCTTTTGCAATAGCAGGCATGTGACCGTTAGCAATAATCTTTTCACTGTTTTCATTCTTTTGAGTAAAGGCCGTTAAAAAGATAAAACCAGAAAGTAAAGAGAGGCATATTTTTTTCATAGAATTTTTATTTTTCAGATGATGAAAGTGAATTTGAAGGTTTCAGCTTTTCTACAAACTTATCTTTAAGATCTTTCAAAGCCGGTTTTAAAAATTGATTGCTGTCAGTAATGAGTTCATCTATTTTATCTGAAAGTTCTTTGTTATAAATTTCTTCGTGTTCTGCGTAAGCTTGCTGTTTTAATTCTTCAGAAGCGAGGCCCCTGTTTTGATAATTTGTCTGCAATTCCTGAATGTGGTTATTAAGTTCATCTTCCGCAAATTGGCGGAAGCTTTCAATTTGTTCTGCGGGACTGTTCATGGTTAATTTTTTTATGCTGCTATAGAAAGCTGCGTTTTTGAGTAAAAACAGAAGCCGGAAAACCGGCTTCTACAAATTTTAAATCAACTACTACTTTTGGGGGCATCCTTTGCAAGAATGGATTTTCTTTCTGCGTACTGTTCTTGCGACAGGGTACCATCTGCAAACTTCCTGAGAAGAATTTATTTTCGTTGTTTTTAACCACAACAACATCCTGAATGTGTTTTTTTAATATTGACCTCAGGAACGTTCTCTGCTTCCGTTATGTGATAATGCCCGGCATTGCTTAGTCCCGATTGAAACTTTTTAACCGGAACCTCACTTTCCATTTTAATAGTTGCCTGGGGAAATTGCAGTTGTACCTCTGCAGATTCTACTCCTTCAACTTTTAGTACGGCTGCTTTTACCTGGGCTACGCAACTACCGCAGCTCATGCCTTCTATAAAATATTTCTTCGTCATTTTTTTGTTTTTTAGTGTACTACAAATTTACCACATACCTACCCCTATACTATTACATTATTTTGGGTAAATGTTATAAGATTTTGTAACAGGTTACGCTTTAACTTTCCTTTTCATTTCGTTCTATATCTTCCAAACTTTCAAGTCCTGTTCTTATTTTAAAAACCCGTAAAACCTCCGATACATAAATCATTCCATCACCTTTTTCTCCTGTATTACCATATTTATGAATGATTTCAACAATATGCTGCACATCCTCTTTTTTGCATACTATTTCAAGCTTTGTCATTTTATTATATATAGGAGGCAAATTAAAAATAGGCGCATCGGTTGTTGTAAATTTTCCTGTTCCTTCTATATGTGCTATGGAAACACTCACAAAGCCAGCATTACGCAAAGCCATGACCACTTCATCCGCCATATTTCGCCGGATAAACGCTTTAATTTCTCTCATAATTTTTCTCCTTATAAATTTTTATAGTAACATTCATTTTAAAATTTTTTTTGTTACATCTTCGTTCCTGCCATCGGGTCTGCGCCGTATTGAAATATCTATTCACGGTTGAGCAGATATGCCTCAATTTTGAGGCCTGGTAATTAAAATTAATGTTCTGAAAATTCTACCTTTTTATTACAAATAATAAAGATAATAACAGGCAATACCATAAATTGAAGAACCGGTGACAGACCCACATTTACAAAAGGAAGAAGAGGCATGCTCTCAGTATAAGACCAGTTTCCCAAAGACGTATGCCGGATTTCTGCGAGTATAGCTCCGATGCCTCCAACTATTATTAGTGATATTGTATGTAAAGGCGTCATATTTTTTATCCAAAAGGGTTCATTATAAATAAAAGCAAAACCAAAATATAATAGCAATGTCATAATAGCATCCGCAACCGAAGCCAGGGCGCAGAAAAGAATATTCTCTACATTGAATGCCATTCCCCCGAACAGCGGCATTTGAGCCATTTCCCAAATAAAATTCAGCAGCAAAGCCCACACTATGATGGTAACAGATAACTTTTTAAAGGCCGGCTTATCAAATGACTTATTTTTCAAAATAAAATAAAACAGAAACACAAGTATCAAGGCAATACCAGGCAGCAGAATTATGGATAGGGATAATTTTGACATTTCGTTATAGTAGTGTTTGTTTTGCTTGCTTCAACTTAATAAAATCAAAAAGTTATCTTATCAATCATCTTACACATTTTACATTTTCATTCCGGCCATTGGATCGGCGCCCTGTTTAAAAATATATTCACTGTTAAGTAAATAAGCTCCGCTTGTTACAACCACTTCCCCTTTAGCAAGTCCAGATGTTATTTCAATTGCGTTATTTTCGGAGAGGCCGGTTTTTACCATCCTTATTTCATAAACACCCGGTTTTGTCTGGATCCACACCGATGCTCCCTTGCTATCTCTTAATACTGCATCAGAGGGAACAGTAATAGAACTATGCTGTTTGTTACTTATAACAATATATGCAGGCATCCCGGGATGTAACTGGTTGTTTTTATTTGGGATGATAACACGTACCAAATTGATTCTTGTATCTGGATTTATCTCAGGATTTACAAAGTCAATAGTTCCATTGATGGTTTCATTATTCATGTCAGGGATTTGCACTGTTGCATTCTCACCTTTCTTTATTAAAGACAACTGGGTGGTATATACCTGCGCCTCGGCCCAAAGTGTTGAAAGGTTTGCGAGCTGCACCACCGTACCACCTTCCATTACATATTCTCCTTCCTGTATATTTAGCGCAGTGATGTATCCTGTTTCTGTACTGTAAAATGAAGTATGCGTTGATGACTGTTTGCTTTGGGCAAGTTGGTTAATCTGCGCATTCGTCATTCCCCATAAAAGCAATTTGGTTTTAGCGCTTTCAACTAATGCACCATAATTAATAAGTGAATTTCCAACTGTATTCTCTTGTTCTAATGCAGTGACATATTCCTGTTTTGCATTATTAAGTTGTTCACTGTAAAGATCATAAAGCTTGTCTCCTTTTCTTACATAATCTCCAATATTTTTGAAATATAATTTATCAACTCTTCCTTCCACCCTGGCATTTATAGACGAAAGTTTATCCTGGTTAAAATTGATTGTTCCTGTTAGTATTAATTGATCTCCAAAGGTTCCCTTTCCTATAGTATCCGCCTTAATATTTCCCAGCCTAATTTGTTCGGCACTTAAATGAATTTGCGTGTTCATATTATTACCAACGGCTTTGCTTGTCTTGGCAACCGCTATCAATTTCATGCCACAGATCGGGCAGTTGCCGGGATGATCTTCATGTACCTGTGGATGCATGCTACAGGTGTAATAAACATCTTTTTTTACGATTGCTGTTTCTGTCTTCTTTTTTTCTTTGCAGGAAGAAAATATAACCGCCGCCATTATAAAAAATGCCAAACCAAGCATTGAACTTACCCGAAGCTGCTTCAGGCGGAAAGGAAGTTTAATACCTCCAATACTACCTGGCAAAAAATATCTGTTGAAAAAATCTCTGTTCATAATAATTATTTTGAAACTGTTTTAATAAAGCTTTCACTGTCTATCAGGTATTGTGCATTTGCAGCGACAGTATCGGTAGCATTTAAACCGGAAAGTATTTGTACTTTATCATCTGCCCGCATGCCTGCCGTTATTTTATGGGCCATGAAACCTCCATCCGATTTAAGCAACACTACCTCGTTCATACCTAATGTCAACACTGCCGCCTCAGGCAGCCACAAACCTTTTTTGCCGGCGGTAAAAATTTTTGCTTTTACCTGGCTACCGAGGGTGAGCATATCCTTGTTTTTGAAATATACTCTTGCTGTAAGGGTTTTGCTGTTGTTTCGGAAGAAAGGCTCAATAAAATCAATCTTCCCGTTTATAACCGCATCTGTATCTGTTTCAGGAGTGATTTGCACGGCATCTCCTTTTTTTATAAGAGATTGCTGTTCGGGGAAAATCTGTAATGCTACCCAGGTCTTATGATAATTCATAATATTGAAAAGAGTTTGTCCTTTATTTACATACATGCCTTCTTTTAATGGTAATTCCTGTGTTTCAGATACAGTAATGTTCATGGCATTTTGATTCATGCCATTACTCACTACATAGCCATTGTAATTACTATAAACACCTATACTATACAATGGTTTTCCTGTTTCAATCACCTTGTTTAATTCTGCAGGACTCATGCCGAGCAATAATAATTTCTGTTTAGCTGCATTAATGAAAGATGTATTCTGCGCATCATTCTTTACCAGGAATAATAAATTTTCCTGTGCGGTGAGAAGTTCAGGAGAATATATTTCGAGTACTTTTTGCCCTGCTTTCACACTTTGAAAACGGTAGCGCAAATACAATTTTTCTATTCGCCCCGAAACTCTTGCTGATATAGTACCGGAGGCTCTTGTGTCCGCTTCAATAACACCGTAAGCATTTACTGGAATATTGATATCGCTTTCCCCGGGCGTTATAACCGGAAGCGAAGCCACCACAAATTCATTCGTTGGTTTGAGCAATCTCTCCAGGCTAATATTGTTAAGTGTCACAGGCTTCGCCTTCTTTGAAGCCGAAGTAATTTCCGCGTTGTTTGTTGGTTTACTGTTGCATGCTTGTATGAAGAAAACAACAACAGTTATTATAACCAGATAGATCCAAAATTTCCTTTTCATTTCACTTTATTTTATTTCTAATAATTTCTCCAAATCAACCTGCATACTTAATAATTCCTGTAACTGGGTGATATATTCAAGTTGAGTATTATTCAATGTCTGCCATGCATCGTATAATTCAAAAAGGTCTTCCGTGTTTTGCTGATATCCTAATTGCGTGCTTTCGTAATTTTTTCGAAGCGCTGGCATAATATTATTCTCAAACAATTGCACCTGTTTTTTCTTTGCTTCAATATCCTGTTGCATCCGATAAGCTAAACCTGAATATTCATTTGCCATGGATGCTTTCTGTTGTTCCATAGACTCAGTTTTAAAACGCAGGCTTTCGATGTTTGCCTTATTAGCTCTCGTAGACCAGTTCATCGGAATTTTTACGGTGCCCATCAAACTAAACATTAAAGGAGACCCCCCAAATCCGAACATGTGGGTATATTGTGCACCAAACTGCGGCTTCATGCTCTGCCTTTCAATATCCTCCTTTAAATTAGTAAGCTGAATGCTTACATCTATTGCTTTCAAATCACTCCTGTTATTGTAAAACAAAGCGCTGTCGAAAACCATTGCTGAATAATCCCTGATTACATAGTTGGTATCAACCGAAAAACTCTGGAGCTTACTTCGGTTCATTAAAGTATTCAATGCGATTCTTTTTTGCAGTATTTCATTTTGTAATTCCACCCGCATATTTTGAATGTTACCAAGGGATGCCTTTGCCTTATAATAAGCGCTAATTTTCCCCAGGCCATTTTTATATCTTGTTTCCGCATTGGTAATCATAAAGTGCAAAAGCTTTTCACTTTCATCAAGTATGGATAATTTTTTTTCAATGATTATCCATTCGTAATAATTCTTTTTTGCAGCAGCAAAAAGCTCATTTAAAGCTGCCTTTTTGCTTTCTTTAGTTTCTGAAGACATGGTCATCATATAAGCTTCATTGGCATCATTATATTTTTTATTGGAGAACATTTGTTCAGCGCCTATCATATAGCTTCCCATTCCATTTTTTGCAGGCATGACCCCATCGGCTTTGTTTCCGTTCCATAGAGCAGTATTATATGGCGTGTTCCAGAATCCCATCGAAACCTGTGGCGGCATCCAGTTTCTTGCACCTTTCGCCGCCGCTTCCTGGGACTGAATTTCTGCATCATACATTTTTAATAAAGGATAGGAATGCTGAACACTATCTAAAACATCATTAAGCTCCAATGTTTGTGCAGATGTTGTCGAAACGCCAGCTTGCAAGATTAAAAAGATGGAGAGGAAATAAAGAAGAAATCGATTATTCTTCCATAGCTTCTTCGATTTTAAATTTAATATATGATGTAGACCTATCATTTTTTTTACTTTATTATTGAATGTGTAAATCATGTTTCGTACGATTAATGCTTTGTTTCGATTTCTTCAATCTTTCCATATTTCTTCAACTCGTATTCTTTACTCATCAGGAAAATAAGCGGCATTACCAGTAATACATAAATGGCTGAAGTAATGACGCCACCGACCATGGGCAATACAATCGGCTTCATTACATCGCTGCCAACGCCATTGCTCCATAAAATAGGAACCAACGAAAAAAGTGAAACGCTTACAGTCATTATTATCGGGCGCAATCTTTTGGTAGCGCCGCTTATAGTATGTTGTCGCAGGTCATTTTTTGTTATAGTGTCTCTTGAATTTCCTTTTTTGGCAATGAGTTGCTGCATGGCGTCATTAAGGTAGATAACCATCACAATGTTTGTTTCCACCGCGAGCCCGAACAAAGCAATAAAACCAACCGCTACAGCTACGGACAAATTCACCCCCCAGAAGTAGATTATATAGGCGCCCCCAATAAGTGCAAAGGGAAGTGAGATTAAACTCAACAACGCTTCACGCGCCGAATTAAACGCGAAATACATACTGAAAAAAATAATAACAAGCACAATAGGCATGATCAGTTTTAAAGTCCTTTCACTGCTGATCAGGTTTTCGTACTGGCCGCTCCAGTCAATAAAAAATCCTTTGGGCATTTGGCCGATAGCGCTGTTCAATTTTTGTTGTGCTTCCTGGACAGTACTACCCAAATCTCTTCCTCTCACATTAAATAGAACGGTACCGCGCAACAAAGCATTTTCAGAATTAATCATTGGCGGCCCCTCCGTGATTTTTATATCCGCCAGCCCTCCCAGCGGTACAGGCCCGAAACTCATTGTTTGCACCTGTAACAGTTTTAAAGCCTCTATGTTGTTCCGGAAATCCTGCCCGAATCTTGCATTGACAGAAAAGCGTTGCCTTCCTTCAACCGTTGTGGTTATTTGCGCGCCGCCCAGGGCGCTTTCAATCACGGCATTCACATCGTCTATACTTAAATTATACCGCGCTATTTCCTCACGGTTCATATTTATGTCAATATACTTGCCTCCTGTAATCGGTTCTACGTATAAATCTTTAATGCCCGGAATACCTTCGAGATCTTTTTTTATCACTTGTGCAAAAGCATAAATACTGTCCAGGCTTTGTCCATATATTTTTACACCCACATCCGTCCTGATTCCTGTAGAAAGCATATTTATGCGGTTAATAATAGGTTGTGTCCAGCCATTTGTTACACCCGGTATCTGCAACTTGCTGTTAAGTTCATTAATGATGCTGTCCTTTGTTACTCCTTTACGCCATTCACTTCGCGGCTTCAACATTACAATAGTTTCCATCATACTGATAGGGGAATTGTCTGTCGCTGAATTGACCCTTCCCGCCTTTCCAAGAACGGATTTCACTTCCGGCTCTAGTGCAAGAATTTTATCCTGTACTTGTAAAATTCTTTTCACCTCGGCATTGGATACATCAGGCAAAGTAACCGGCATAAAAAGAACACTTCCTTCATCCAGCGGCGGCATAAATTCTGTGCCCAGGCTCATCACCATCGGCACGCTGACAGCAAGAGCGATAATCATTACACTGATTGTGGTTTTGCGCCATTTAATGCAAGTACGGATAGCCGGTTCATATACCCTTTCTAAAAAACGGTTTATGGGGTTAGCGCTGTCGGGCCTAAACCTTCCACGCATAAAAAAGGAGATGAGCACCGGCGCTAATGTTACAACCAGAAGCGCATCCACAATCATGATAAATGTTTTGGTGTATGCCAGCGGATGAAATAATTTCCCCTCTTGTCCTGTCAATAAAAACACCGGAAGAAAAGAAGTGATGATAATAACTGTTGAAAAGAAAACTCCACGGGCAACCTGTTTGCAGGCGCGCTCAATAATATTCATCCTTTCCACTTCGGGGATTTTATAATAACTCCGCTTGAGCGATTTTTTATTTTTACCTTTTTCCTGGTTCATGAAGATTGATTTGATGAATGGCTATTTTGCCATTCTGATAAATTAGTGTAAGCATTTTCGCTCATGATAATGCCATTGTCAACTATGACACCGATCACTAATGCAATGCCGGTTAAAGACATGATGTTGGACGAGAAACCAAATGCATTGAGCAGAATGAAACTGATGGCGATGGTGATGGGAATTTGTATGATAATACTTAATGCGCTGCGCCAGTTAAGAAGGAAAATAATAACTATAATACAAACAATAGTTATTTCTTCTATTAATTTGTCTTTGATGTTATCAATAGCTGCTTCAATTAGCCCGCTCCTGTCATAATCCACTTTAAATGAAACGCCCTGAGGTAAACCCTTCTGCACATCCGCCATTTTTTTCTTCAGCAATTTGATTACCTTATCTGCATTCTCTCCATATCGCATTATCACTACACCACCCACCACTTCGCCATCTCCATTTGCATCAAGAATACCCAGTCGCAGATCTCCGCCCATTTGTACGGTACCAATATCTTTTACACGAACAGGAATTCCATTGTTATTGCTTAGGGCTATAGCTTCGATATCGTTTTTGTTTTTGATATATCCCAATCCACGGATTATATAACCCATACCTCCCATGTCTAATTTTCTGCCCCCGACATCATTGTTATTGGCTCTTACTTTCTTCATTACATCCATCATGGAGATGTTGTAGAATTGCAGTTTTACAGGGTCCACCACTAATTGATATTGCTTTTCAAAGCCACCAAATGAACCTACTTCAGCGACTCCCGGTACTGTTTGCAACGCAAATTTTATGTACCAATCCTGCAAGGCTCTTTGTTCTCCTAAATCCATTTTTGGCGCATCAAGATGATACCAGAAAATTTGACCTACACCGGTTCCATCGGGGCCGAGTGTTGGTGTTACACCTTGTGGCAACAAGCGTTGCGCATAATTCAATTTTTCGAGTACCCTTGTACGAGCCCAATAAATATCCACGTCATCATCAAATATTACATACACGAAACTCATCCCGAACATAGAGGTTCCCCGGATGTCTTTTACCTTTGGCACACCCTGAAGATTGCTCACCAAAGGATAAGTAACCTGGTCTTCCATAATTTGCGGGCTCTGCCCCATCCATTCTGTAAAAACGATCACTTCGTTTTCACTTAGGTCCGGTATGGCATCAACTGGGTTTCGCTGAATGTTGTAAATTCCCCAGCCTAATAAACCCAAAGCAAGAGCAAGTACGATATACCTGCTGCGTAATGAAAGTTCAATTAATTTATTTACCATATTTTAATCTTTTGCTTTGTGTAAGTGCCTTCTTTTATCATTTTTCTTTTGTTACGGTGTCATCTTTTTGCTTAACGAGCTTCATTCCGCACTTTGGACATTTGCCAGGATGTTCGTCTAAGATTTCATTGTGCATGAGTATTAGGAAAAAGTTGTCTTTTCAATCAATGGCCCGGACTAAATAAATTATTGATTAAGTTCAGAAACCCTGGAGTTGGGAGTAGCAAAACAGGATGTTTTGCTACTAAAGAAGATTAAATCATATTCTAAAAACGCAATTGGAAAGGTAGATTGAAATACTTCTGTGCAATGGTGGCGCATGGGTGCTATAAGCAACGGCAGGTTTCTGTAAAGAAAAAATTATGTCACTTAAAGAAGTCTTGCAAAGATGTAAGCTAACAAAATACTTTGCCGGAAAGTCTATTTGATAAGCGCTTATATGGTTATCTTTTACTTTAAAATATTGATATTTATTTTTGCAGCAATCATCATCATTATTGCCCTCGGAACATTTTTCATTTTCACTGGCAATTAATGTAACTGACTTTGAACTTAATTTACCGCAGCAATAAAACTCCCTTAAACTAAAGCCCATTGTTGCCAATGCGTAGACACAAATAAGTAATATAACTGCGATTTTTTTCATTAGCCGGTTACCAAAGTCAAGCCGTTTTTTAGAGTGTTGTTATAAAATTTTTCAGTTTTTTACATGGACAAATTCTACTAAAGTAAAAAGGATTTAAAAATCTCTGCAAATAAACTGCTTTTAAGTTTTGAAATTTATGACTCTCATCAATTCAATATATGATTTACATCAACTCGACTCGTGATACATAGAAAGCAATTGATTCAAGTTGCTGGTTATTAAATCAATTTATTTAAGGTAAATACTACTATAAACAGTAAAAATTTCAATAGAAATCTTTTAAATATAACTGAGTGTATTTTTCATAAAAACAATTCTTTATTTCATAACTCATATATTCCCTTCTTCAAGGGTTGGAGTCAGCATCCTGTTCTGAATACTTCTTTATCCATTCCTGATATTCCCGGAGACATTTTGTTCATTTTATTCAATAAGAAATCGGTTATCGCCCAAATCTTTTGGTCGCTGTGAGTAGGGCCAAATGCAGGCATGCTGGTCATTTTAATCCCGTTCTTAATTATCCAAAATGCTTCTGTTGTATCGGGCATATCTTCAGACTTATAGAATTTGCTCAAAACCCTGGCAGCAGAAATATAGCAAGGGAAAAATTTTGCATTTACTTAAAGAGGTGCCTAATAAGATACTTATTTTAATACGGTTTATTTATGCAGTAAGAATAATTACAATTTTATCCTCTGAATCCTTACTGCATTCACAATAGCCAATAGCGCTACTCCAACATCTGCGATTACTGCTTGCCATAATGTAGCAATGCCGCCTGCCCCAAGAATTAATACAATCACTTTTATCACCATTGCCATTGTTATGTTTTGCCAAACAATACTACTGGTAATTTTTCCTATCCTGATAGCTGTTACAATTTTTGATGGCTGATCGTTTTGGATAACTATATCTGCTGTCTCTATTGAAGCATCACTTCCTAAACCACCCATTGCAATTCCGGCATCTGCTAAGGCTATTACCGGCGCATCATTTACTCCATCACCAACAAATGCAATGTGCTTTCCTTCATCTTTTATGGCCTGCACTTTTTCTACCTTTCCTTCCGGTAATAAACCTCCGTAAGCCTTGTCAATTCCTAAAGTCTTTGCGACTTTATCAACCACTGCCTGCTTATCTCCTGAAAGCATTACTGTTTCAATATTCAGCTTATGCATTTCTTTAATCGCCTGTTTTGCATCTTCTTTAATTTCATCTGAAATAGTTATGTAACCGGTATATTTTTCATTCACTGCTATTACAACTATTGTATCAACTATTCTTTCAATTTCAGCCGGATATTCAATATTAAACTTCTTCAATAATTTTAAATTTCCTGCTAAAATATTTTTACCGTCAATCGTTCCTTTTAATCCATGCCCTGAAACTTCTTCAACATTTTCAATCTTCACATCTTTTATAAGATCACCGGCGTATTTCACAACGGCTTTTGCAATAGGGTGAGTGGAATGGCTTTCAATTGCTGCTGTGAGTTTAATAAGCTCCTTTTCATCTATATCTTTTACTACAACTTCCTGAACCTTGAAAACACCTTTGGTAAGTGTGCCGGTCTTATCCATAATTACAACATTCACTTTTGTAATTACATCCAGGAAGTTTGAGCCTTTAAAAAGAACCCCGTTTTTTGATGCAAGGCCGATTCCTCCAAAATAGCCCAATGGAATTGAAACAACTAACGCACATGGACAACTGATAACAAGGAATACCAATGCCCGGTAAAACCAAACATTAAAAATGTATGGATGTACAAAAAAATATGGAACTAAACATACCGCTACGGCTAATGCAAAAACTATAGGCGTATAAATTTTAGCAAATCTGCTTATGAATAATTGAGTTTGTGATTTACGGGCTGTTGCATCCTGCACCATTTCAAGGATCTTGCTTAGCTTACTGTCTTTAAATAAAGATTTTACTTTTACTTCTGAAACCCTATCAAGATTAATCATACCTGCAAAAACCGCTTCGCCTTTTCTTTTCGTATCAGGCTTGCTTTCACCTGTGAGTGCCGCAGTATTAAATGTTGCCTGGTCTGAATTTAGCTCTCCATCTAATGCAACTTTCTCTCCTGCTTTTACCTGTATTATTTCGTCTATTTGTATTTCATTTGGATGTATAACTCGGGGTGCTCCGTTTCTCAATACAGTTACTTCATCAGGCCTGATATCAAGTAGCGCTTTGATGCTTCTCTTTGCTTTATTAACTGCTGAATCCTGGAACCATTCGCCTATCGAATAAAAAACCATCACTGCCACACCTTCACTATATGAGCCAATGGCAAATGCCCCAATCGTTGCGACGCTCATTAAAAAGAACTCATTAAAGAAGTCAAATCGTTTTGCCTTTCTAAATGCCATATATAAAACGTTATATCCTGCAAGTAGATAAGCAATTGAAAATATCACGAGATTAAACGGAAAGATTGGTGCGTAATCAAATCCAAATTGTAACACCAGCATTATCATTAAAATAGAAAATGACAGCAATAATTGCCAATGACTTTTCCAACCACCTTTTACATTATCGATATGATCGTGATTATGGCCATCACTGTTTAAGTCTGTCTTTTCGGACACAACATTTTTGTCCTCTGCTTCACAACAGTCATTATCCGGCATCTTCCTTAATTTATTTTCTTTTATTGTTTCCATAATATTTTTATTCAGTGAATATAAAAAGTAAGTATCCCTGTAATAATCAAGGTTAATCCTGTAATTATTCCCGCATTGTGTTCGAGCCGGTGCCAGTTGATTTTTATAATTCCTTTGTAAGCTATTCTCACCCAAAGCACCATTCCGCTTACAGAAATTATTAAATATAATAGAGCAATACTTAGAATAGCAAGCCATCCAAAAGTGCCTGCCAATAAAAAATAGGCTTCTATTTCCAGGCATGGAGAAAAGAACATAGCAACCACAAGCATAGCTATCATTTTATTTTTTGACGATACCGGCTTCGGTTCATTATGCAAATGAAAATGCTTGTGACGATGGTGCTGGTAAATAAAAAAAAGGCCGAATACAATTAATACTAACGGAGCCACTATATGCGAAAAATGCTGAACAGAATCTGTTAGCGTTATACCTAACAAACCTATTATTACCCCGATGATTATCGTACTCAATGCATGGGCCAGGCCTGAAAGAAACGTAACTTTCGTTACTTCACTTATTGTCCAGTTTTCGTTTCTGCCAATGGCAATTACCGGTAACCAATGGTTAGGAATTACGCCATGTAAGAGGCTCAATAAAATGCTTCCTATTATTATTTGGTTCATGCTATTATTAAGAAACTATTTTTAAAAACGCTTCCATACTGATACGCTTTTTAATCTTCAGGTCTCGATGTTTCATAAATCTTTAAAATTTGAGATTCAATTTCTTTCGGCAAATTATCACGGTCAACCATTTCTAAAATAAGGTGTTGCTTTTCCTTATCCACTCTCAGGTTATAAAAGTCCTGTAACTTTTCTTTAAGAAAAAAAGCATCATATTCAATTTGCAGCTTTTCAATTCCGGCTTGAAAATTTTCAATCCATGTATTTAATTTTGATTCATTCATAATGAAAATATTTTAGTTTATACATACATTCCTAAAATCATAAATAAAAGAAATCCGCCGAAGAACGCCGAAGTATGCCATACTGTTTCTTTTTCTTCATGGGCTTCTTTTAATAATTCTTCCGTCACTAAAAACAATAATGCAGATAAGCCGAAAGAAAGCACTATGTCCATTGCATTATGTGAAAGGTTGTTTAATAAGAATGCACCTGCAACTGCGCTAATTAAAAACACACTTGCCAATAAAACAATTGATATTATGGATTTCTTCCGCTCGATATTTTTGTTGTTCAATTCAGTGGCAGTAGCCATCCCCAATGATAACAGTTCCAGCGCTAAAGCAACAGCTAAAAGTGTACCTTCTGTATTGCCCGCATGAAAGGCGATTCCCAGGAGCAGCCCATCAATAAAAATGTCAACGCCAATGGCAACAAATAAACTAACGGGCAGTTTGGTTGATGTGCTGCTTTTATCTTCGGTTTGTTTTGGCTCCGTCAACGTTTTTACACCAATCATAAGTAAAAAGCCGCCTGCAAATCCAATTATTGTTTCTAATGCTTTATGCATTTTGATTACATCAGGCAGTATTTCAACAGCCACTACCGAAAAAACAACGCCCGCTGCAAAATGTAAAATCAGGCTGCGAACATTACCGGAGGGTTTTTTGATAATCGCAATTACGCCACCTGCAATCATAGTGACCACAGGTATGAGCGAGAATAAAATAATCTTTTGAAATAGTTGCGTCATGATTTATTTTTTTATTCTTCTTCGCTGATATTGGTCATTTTAGCTGACACAAAAAATGCACCCTTTGTTACTACCTGCGTGTTTGGTGACAGTTCTTTAAAAAGTGTTACTTCTGTAAAACCTACATCCGATGTGCCTTTTATTACCTGCACTCTTTCAAATATCAATTCATTATTACTTAATTGCTCTTTTGATTTACTGCTATCTGGATTTTGTGCTTTTGACACGGGCATATTTTTCAAGACAAAAATATAATCCTGGCCCTGGTAAGATACAATTGCTTCTGTCGGTACTGCCGGCAAAACATTTTCTCCAATGCTTATAACGGCTGTTATATTCATGCCTTCTATTAATCCTGTTTTATCGCCTTTTACCACAGCGTGAACAGGTATTGTTTTGCTCTCGTTTACAAATGCTGTTCCTATAGAATAGACTTGCGCATCATACTCTTTGCCCGGGTTATTTGTGAGTGTAAAATGTATGGTCTGATTAGCACGAAGCTTTGGAAGGTCTTTTTCAAAGACGAACAAATCCAAATGCAATTGCGAGTTATTTACAATTTCTGCAATGGGCGTTGAAGCATCAACATTGGAACCTATTTGTGCTGACACATTACTTATAGTGCCGTTTATGGGCGCTGTAATGGTAAGGATTGTAATGATATTTCCCCTGGTTACGCTCGCAGTTGAAATGCCCATTGCAGTTAATTGCTTTTGCAATGAATTTCGGGTAACTTTTAGTGTCGCTAATTCCGTTTGTACCCGCTGTACATTTTTCAGTGGTGCTGCGTTTCCTTCTACTAATTCTTTTTGTCTTTTGTACTCTATTTCACTAAGATTTATTTGCGCATTTACAGTTTGTAAATCCTGCTGTAACCTTGCTACATCAGGATTAAGAATGGTGGCAATCGTTTGCCCCTTGCGAACAAAGCTGCCGGGCTGAATAAGCAATGATCTTATTACGCCGCTGCTCACAGAAGTAACAAAAGCCTTATTTTGATTTGGAACAGAAAGCATACCATTTGCTTTAATAGAAGTTTTTAGGTTTTTTAATTCTATCCTTCCTAATTCTATCCCTGCTGTTTTCATTTGAAGAGCTGTTATAGAAACCTCGTTGGCTTGCATTTCTTCCTTAGGTTCCTCTTCTTTTACCGGGTTTGCTTTCTTGCTGTTGCATGAGGCAAGCAATAAGAATATAGTGAGTATTGAAAGATATCTTTTCATAATAATTTACCTGTTTAAATAATAGTTTAATTGTATTGCTGATTGATTAAATTGGTTCAGCACGTCCAAATAATTCTTTTGAATTTCTATTGCCTGTGAAAGAAATTGTGTGAGCTCAGCAAAGTTTATTTCTCCGCCCCTGTATGCAAGATTGGAAGATTTAATGATTGCCTCTGCCTGTGTTAATCCTGTCTTTTCATAATAGGCCAATAGCTCCCGGCCTTTTAATAGTTGCTGATAGGATTGAGTGTAATTTGTTATCAATGTAAGTCTTTCATATTCGAGTACACTTTGCTGATAGTCTTTATCTAATTGGGCCGCCTTTATTTTATTTCTATATGTATTGCCTCCAAATAAAGGAACGCCTGCACTAACTGAAAAACCGGAGTAAGGATTTGATACACCATATAGTCGTTGTGAGAAAAACCTTCCTTCAAAATTTGGCTTACGGCTTTGTTGCTGCACATTCAATTCTGCTGCTGCAATACTTATGTTCTGTTGTTGCGATTGTAAAAGCGGATGATTATTTATTGCGATATCTAAAAAAGCTACCTGTACTTTTTGAAGCATTGTTACATCAGGCAAATAGCCGTTTGTTGTATTCAACAGGTTTTTTAAATTCTCCTGCTGCACCTGTATGTCTCTAAACAAAATGTTCAATTGCACGGTGGTTTCATTAGCCCTTGCCATTGCTGAAATGCTATCCAGGCCTGCACTTTCGCCGGTCCTTACCCGTAGCGCCGCAGCTCTTGCCAGGGATGTGTAAATACTATCTAACCGCTGCCACAGTAATTGTTTGCTTTGCAAATACCAAAGAGTATAGTACGTTCTCTGCACATCTCTTTTAATTTCCAGCGCTTTTATTTGTTTTGATATTTCCACTGATTTCATTTGTTGTTGCAACAAATTTCTTCTTGCCTTGTACACTCCAAACCATTCTATACTTTGGGATACGCCAATTTTTAAAACGCCATTACGGTCTTGTGGATTTATGTCTTCGTTTTCTACAAACACGCCTGTCTTTGGTACATCGAGCCAGGTGCCCTGCAATGTTCTGCTTCGCTGAATTTGTATATCGCTGCCAAGTAATTGAAGGTTGTTTTTTAAGGCTGTGTCATATGCCGCATCAAAAGAAATTCTGCTGTTTGCATTTATATCCTGTGCAAATAATGAAGGAGAAAAAGCTACTGCAATAAGTATGATGGCAATTTTAGGAAGTGTATGATTTCTTTTCCCGTTTGTTTTTGTGAAAATGATATACAGTAAAGGAAGTACAACTAATGTGAGTACGGTTGCAGTTATCAGGCCGCCTATAACAACAGTGGCTAAGGGCCGCTGCACTTCTGCGCCTGCACCGCCTGATAGTGCCATTGGCAGAAAACCAAGTGAAGCAACAGTTGCAGTCATCAGCACGGGACGCAACCGTATTTTGGTTCCTTCAATTACTCTTTCTATAACATCATTCATTCCATCTTTGGCCAATTGGTTGAACGTGCCGATTAGTACTATTCCATTTAAAACAGCAACCCCAAATAATGCAATGAACCCAACACCTGCGGAAATACTGAAAGGCATGCCTCTGATAAGCAATGCAAATACGCCACCTATAGCTGCCATCGGAATGGCCGTGAAAATAAGTGTTGCCTGCTTTACCGACCGAAAAGCAAAATAGAGCATTCCAAAAATTAAAAGCAATGCCGCAGGCACTGCAATCATTAGTCTTGCTGATGCTTTCTCTAAATTTTCAAATGTGCCTCCATAGCTGTAAAAATATCCAGGCGTTAATTTTACTTTTTTATCGAGGGTTTGTTGTACTTCTTCAACAACACTTTTTACATCTCTGCCGCTTACATTAAAGCTCACTACAATTCTTCGCCTTCCTTCGTCCCTGCTTATTTGAGTTGGGCCAACCTGGTATGAAACGGTTGCTACCTGCGAAAGCGGAATTTGATTTCCGTCTGTGGTGGGTATAAATAGCTCACTTACATCTTCAATAGAAGTGCGGTAAAAACTGTCTAACCGAACCACTAAATCAAACTTCCTTTCATTTTCATAAACTACGCCTGCCACCTGCCCGGCGAAGCCTGTTGTAATTATATTGTTGACGTCCTCAATATTTAAACCATAGCCTGCTAATCTTGCCCTGTCGTATTGCACAACTATCTGCGGAAGGCCGCTTACTCTTTCCACCTGGGGTTGCGTGATTCCCTGTATGGGTTTTATTGCATTGGCAACTTTTTGCGCAAAGGCATTTAATGTATCCATATTCTCGCCGAATATTTTTATGGCAACATCCTGGCGTATGCCTGTCATCAATTCATTAAAACGCATTTGTATTGGCTGGCTTGGTTCTGCTATCACACCCGGGATTTCTGAAAGTGTTTCTCTCATACTATCTGCTAAAGCATAAAAATCTTTAGTGGTTGTCCAGTCTTTTTTGTCTTTAAGAATTACCATAAGGTCGCTCGCTTCAGGAGGCATAGGATCCGTTGCAATATCTGCGCTGCCTGTTTTGCCCACAACCATTTTCACTTCAGGATATTTTTTTAGCATTCGCTCTGCCTGCATAGCCGTCTCAATTGTTTGTGTAAGAGACGAGCCCTGGGGCAACACAAATTCAATGGCATAATCGCCCTCTTCCAGCGTTGGAATAAACTCGCCACCCATTTTATTGAAAATGAAAAAAGCAATCAGCAACAGCACAATCGCCGAGGATACAATTACATATTTCAGGCGAATAGCTGCCATAAGAATCGGCGAATACAATCTTTGAAAAAAGTTCATCATCCTGTCAGCGAATGATATTTTATGTGAAATATTTTTTGATAAGAATAAAGCCGACATCATAGGAATGTAGGTAAGCGAAAGTATTAAGGCGCCTATAATGGCGAAGCTTACCGTTTCTGCCATAGGCTTAAACATTTTCCCTTCTATGCCTTGCAATGAAAGAATTGGAAAATACACCACAAGTATTATGATCTGCCCAAACGCCGCGGAGTTCATCATTTGAGATGCGCTGGCATGAACTGTTTTGTCCATTTCCGCTTGTGTAAGCCTCCTGTTTTTTCTTAATAAAAAGAGTGAATGAAAAGTAGCTTCTACAATAATTACAGCACCATCTACAATCAATCCAAAATCAATTGCCCCGAGACTCATAAGGTTTGCAGAAACACCAAATACATTCATCATAGCTAATGCAAAAAGTAGTGACAGCGGAATGGCAGACGCTACGATCAATCCTGCGCGGATATTTCCGAGAAAAATAATTAAAACAAAAAGTACAATTAACGCACCTTCAATAAGGTTAGTCTCTACTGTTTTAATTGCCCGGCTAATCAAATTAGTGCGGTCGAGAAAGGGTTCTATTATTACATCATCAGGCAAAGATTTTTGAATGGTGGGTATCCTGTTTTTTACTCCTGCAACGACCTCTGCACTGTTGGCACCTTTAAGCATAAGTACAATTCCACCAACCACTTCTTTTTCGCCATTATATGTCATAGCGCCGTACCGCGGTGGTGATCCAAGCTGTACTTTCGCTACATCACGTATGATAACAGGAATGCCATTCGGCTGCTTTTTTACCAGCGTGTTTTCAATGTCTGTTATTGAACTTATGATGCCAACCCCTCTTATAAAATAAGCATTGGGTTTTTTATCAATGTAAGCGCCGCCGGTATTTTGATTATTCTTTTTTAGCGCCTCAAAAATCTCCGGCATGGTTACATTCATCGCTTTTAACTGTATGGGATTTACTGCTACTTCATACTGTTTGGATATGCCGCCGAAGGCGGTTACTTCTGCAACACCGGGTATGCCATATAGTTGCCGTGCCACTATCCAGTCCTGCATTTCACGCAAGTCCATTGCAGAATATTTTTTCTCACTGCCTTTTTTGGGATGAAGCGTATATTGATAAATCTCGCCAAGCCCTGTAGTTACCGGGGCTAATTCCGGCCTGCCGACACCAGGGGGAATTTGTTCTTCAGCTTCCTTTAATTTTTCGGAAATTAACTGGCGTGCAAAATAGATGTTGACCTTGTCCTTAAAAACCAAGGTAATAACGCTTATTCCAAATCTTGAAAAGGAGCGCATTTCAATTAGGTCCGGCAGGTTAGCCATTGACCTTTCCACCGGGGAGGTAATGAATTGTTCTACTTCCTGTGCTGCCAGGGTCGGAGCTTTGGTGATTACCTGCACCTGATTATTTGTGACGTCAGGTAATGCATCTATAGGAAGCTTGGAAGCACTCCATACGCCCCAAACAACAAGGGCCAACGTCATGATGCCAATGGCCAGTTTATTTTTAATACTGAACTGTATGATCTTATCTAACATTCTATAACCTTTCTGTGGATGAAAAAATAAATGCACTTCAGCCAAAACAGACTGTAAAGCACAATGAAAGAAATAAAAGGTTATACTATTTGTGGCGGCTGCCAAATGGGAAGAACAACTTCTGTAACATTAGCGGGTAGGAAGCTGCCTGTGGGATTACAACCGTAAGGAGGAATTATAATAATTGAAGCAATAACATGATTGATAGAGAACCCTGCACAACAGGAACAATGGCAAAAAGGTGAACAGGCATCAGAATCATCATGGTCCTGCTGGTCTGTTGTTTCGGTAATGTCTGATTTTGATTTACCATCATTAAATACTGTACCAGCATCAGCACAAGGCATTACGCTTAGTGCTAAAACCAGAAAAGCCATTATGAGGGCAACAAATTTCATGAGGCGCAAAGGTATGCCCTAATAATTATAATTTTAATATCAAAAATTTTAAAATTGGTTATTTATCAAAATAAAAATAATCTTATTATTGCTTCCGAGAGCTTACATTAGGATTGGTTGATACTTCTCAATAATTATTTAATTATAGCCACTGCATTTTAGATTTACGCTTCGAATAGGAAGTCTAAAATAGAATATGTAATTTCTATAAACTGCCTTTAGACCAAAATTCTGTTCTTCCAAACAAGGAAATTCCAAGATAGCCCCTAACCTTTAAAGTAGTCTTATTTTTTATTGAGATATAACAGCTATAAGTATTACCACTTTCAGGATCATAAATTTTTCCATCACTCCATTCATCACTATCAAAGCTCAGCTCTGTTAAGATTAGCAGACCAATTATTTGTTGATTTTGTTTCTTCTTATCTGGGTTGTTTTTATCAAGTTTGGAACTTCCTTTTTCATTAGGATACTTGAGCCATATTATTTTGCCATAATACTTATCAAGTGACTTGTACACCTCAATTTTTGCAGGCTCTTTTCCTGAAGTTTCCCATATACCAAGAATGCCATCGGCTTTTATTTGAGCTAACAAACAAATGCTAAATAATTGCAGCGCAACAAAACAACTAATGAATTTATGTTTCATGAATTACGGCTTCGGTGTTTTTCGTTTTTGTTCTTAAACTAACTTCTTCAAAAGTTTTGTCATAATTTTTATTTAATGTTCTCATCAGCCTGTCCCATATTGTAAAGTAGAGACCATAGTTATCTTTAAAATATTGGTGGTGCATATTATGCGATACGGAAGTGTTTATCCATTTCCCAAACCAATGATTATTAAATCCCTTTGGATAAAGTTCATAACCCAAATGACCATAAACATTATAAACAAGGCTAACTATAAAGAACAACATCAAATGAACACTGCTAACAGGAATAGTGAATAAAAAGATTACGAAAATCATTGAATTAACAATTGCCTCTAATGGATGAAACGCATAAGCTGCCCACGGTGAAGGGTTGTTTGATTTATGATGTATAAGGTGAAAGATTTTAAATATTTTGGGATGATGCATTAGCCGGTGCGTCCAATAAAAATAAGTGTCATGCATTAAGAGCATCAAAGGGAAGGCAAGGATAGGATAAGCCCATCCGTACGCTGATATGTCATCATAAAAGGTTGTATGTGGTCTGATGTTATCACTGTATAGCATGAATAAAGGCGGGAATGAGAATATGATTATTGATAAAGTAGAGAAAATAATTTCTCTCCAATAATCTTTCTTTTTCGGAAACCGTTGCTGGATTTTTTTGTAAGTGATTTTCTTTCTTAAAACGATGTAGAAGATCAGGAAAGCCGGACCCGCAATCAAAAAATACTTATCAGCGTTGTCTAAAAGCAGCAAAACAAATTTATCCCAGGTCATAGTTTGATTTATGACTGCAAACTATACTACGGGAATTTGGGTTTACTTAACCTAAGTTAATTTCTATTTACCAGCAAGCCTTTTGCGAAGGCGGCTAAGGCTGGGTGGCTCAATGCCAAGATAGTTAGCGATATATTTTTGAGGTATTCTTTGAAATGCATCAGGATACTGTTTCTCAAGGTTAAAATACCTTTCTTCTAAACTGTTTGTTTTAGTTGCTTGCTCATTCAACAATAAGTTTCTCACTTCTTCTGCAAGTATTTGGTTTAGTAGTGTTTCAAATTTAGGGTTCTCCTTAAAAATAAGAGCAAGACTTTCTTTACTTAACATCAAGGTTTCACATTCTTCCAGAGCTATAAAATTTTTATGTGACGGTATATTAGAGGCAAGCCCTTCTGTGTAGGTAAAGAAACAATTTTCACAAATAAACTGACTGGCTGTTTCGTTGCCTGCATTATCTACGATAGTTGTAACAATTAAACCCTTATTTACAAAACCGATAAATCTGCAATATTCACCAATGCGAAGAAGGTATTCACCTTTCTTAAAAGTTTTTGGCGAACTGTATTTAAAACTTTCTTCTAATTCGCTTTCAGTTATTCTTATTCTCTTTTGGATATAATCAATTACACTTGCGTACATCTCATGCTTTTTATAAAATTAACTTTATCAGGGTTATGCTTTCTCTTTAATAGCCATTGTAAAACTTTTACTGAATTATTTGCTCCGCAACTCATTCGGAAATGAATTACTAATGCAGAACCAATTGTTAATAAACCGATGATTAAAATGGAAGCCTGTATGCCAAAGAAGTCTGCAATAACTCCAGTTATAATTGCACCAATGGCATAACCCAAATCACGCCAAAGGCGAAAAATCCCTAAGCTATGTGCCCTGTCCGAAGGGTTTGTATTTTCAGCAACAGTCGCAAGAAACGTAGGATAAACCAAAGCAGTGCCGAAACCTAAGATGCTTGCGAGAATTATAAAGTGTGTAAATGTTTGAGCAAAAATTAGGACTATCAATGTAATCCCCTGTAAAAACATGCCCATAAAAAGTAAGTCTTTTTTACAAAAGTAATCTGCCATTTTACCCGTAAAGAGTTGTCCTAATCCCCATACGGCAGGATACACGGCTGTAATAATTCCTATATCTGCAATACTAAAACCTTTTGAAGCAAGGAGTATTGGTAATATGCCCCAAGCCATGCCATCATTAAGGTTGTTAATTAACCCTGCCTGGGTTACTGAACCAAGATTTTTATTTTTCCATGTTGTTTCCCAAAATATATGGTTGAGCTTTGGAATTTTGTTGGTTGTTGTTTCCCGGGCAATGTGATGTTTAGTGTCTTTGATTAAAAAAAAGCTGCCAAATAAACCTAATAGCGATAAGGCAATCCCTATGTAAAAAGGATATGGACGTAAGCCATAATTTGATGCAATCCATCCTGTGAGGAAGGCAACAATTGCAACAGCAATGTATCCTGCAAACTCATTTAAACCCATTGCAAAACCTCTTTGCTTTTCTCCTGCTAAATCTATTTTCATTACCACTGTGCTGCTCCACGTTAATCCCTGATTTATGCCAAGGAATATGTTTGCAGCTACAATCCAGTTCCAATTATCGGCTGATATTAGAATGAACGGTACAGGAACTGCAAAGAGCCAACCGATGGTTAATAAATTTTTTCTACCAAACTTGTTTGCTAATGCTCCGGTAAAATAATTTGTAATTGCTTTTACAATACCAAACACAATGATGAAAGAAAGCACTGCTGTTTTTGCCGCTATGTGAAATTCAATTTCTGCAATACGTGGCAGAATACTTCTTTCTAAGCCAACCATACCGCCAACAAAAGCATTTATAATTACAAGCAATGTGAACTGCTTCCAATTTTCTTTTAACCCTAATTGCACCTGGCTCATTTTATGTAAAGATTTTTAGGGTAAAGAACTTTTAATACATAAGAAACAAGGTTTAAAGTATCAAGGCTTCCGAACTCTTCTCCTTTCTCAAAATCACCTTCTTTTTGAGCCATTGAATTGGTTAAATGAGCAAAGCAAATAATGGGATAATTTTTAACTTCGGATAAGGCGTATAGAGCTGCTGCCTCCATTTCTACACAAGTGATACTTTGGTTCTTCATTACGTTTATGGCTGATTGTGTTTCTCTATATGGTGCATCTGTTGTCCAACTTGTCCCCCTGAAGTATGGGCAGTTATTACTATTACCAGTTAACTTTTCAGAAAGCTGCTCATTTAAAGTAGCTTGTTTATCCGCCGGTAAATAATGATAGCTTGTGCCTTCATCCCGAACGGAAGAAGTTATCAAAGCAAATTGCCTGTCATTTTTCAACCTGTTTATTATGCCTGCTGATGTTACACTTATTAGCAATTTGCAACCTGAAACAAAAAGCTGTTCTGCTACAAGTACGGCATAAGACGAACCAACAATGCAAGGAATAATACCTATGGTATTGCCATCAAAATTGTATTCATACAGAATGGAATGATAACAAGCCCAACATTCATTTTTAGTTGAAAGATTGTTCTTTAAAAGGTAGTCTGCCACGTCACCATCAGGATCTAATAAACAAACCTCCGGTACATTGCAATCCTTTTTATTCTTTTGCCTTCTTGCCTCTCTCAACAGATTTTCCGGAAGGAATACTGATTGTTCATTGTAATATTTATTAGAGAAAATACTTGCCATCGCTATTACAGTTATGTCATTACTTACTTACAGGAAAACCTTTATCTATCTAATCTACTTTAATGTTGTGCTGTAGGCTTAATAGCTTTTGATTGGTAAACTTCATCTCATTTAATAAAGTGAAAGCAGGACGAATATTTGGACAATGAACAAATGGACAACAGCCACAATAAATAACAATGTCTGCATCTTTAGGCAATTTGCTAAGTTGCTGCTTTAACTTATTTAAATTTTCTTTATCCTGTGCTGGACCTATATCAATTGAGTTTATAATAGTTGCACCCGGACCAATGCTATAGACATAAGGCTGTTTGGCTTTAATGTCATTTAATGTTTTTGCTAAATCAGCCGGTTCCAACAATTGTTTTGGTGTCCAGGGTTCTTCTTTTTGCTGTTGTTTAAAACTGATGAAGATTAATTAAGTCAGTAGCATCGCTAAGGCTATGAAAGATGTGTACCTGATTTTTACATTCATAATTATTATGTTTAAAATATTTTTAATGCTTTTGAATTTATTAGCAAACTGCACACCTGTTTGCCCCGGCTTCTAAGTCCGTAGGGTTAGCATCGCTGAAGTCACCTTGCAGGTTTTTTTCTGTAATGATTAAATAGTTTGGCGGTGTTGGTGGTATTCGTTGTATTAAATCATTTATGAAACTTTCTTCGTCTAATTGTATTATGGTTACTGAATTTTTAATTTCAGCTAAAGATGCTGTTATCATTTTATTATCAAATTCTACCGGTTGACTGGTATGGGCTGGCAATACAATTATATCATCTTTCAAAGCAGTAATTTTTTGAAGTGAATGAAACAAAAGCCTTGCCTTTTCTTTTGTTGTATCAGCATCAGCCTTTAAATCCGGTCTGCCTACACCATTTATAAATAAAGTGTCTCCGGTTATTATTGCCTGCTCATTTATAAGGAAACATGAACTGTCTAAAGTATGACCGGGTGTAGAAAGCACTTTTAAGTTTATATCACCAACAGTTAGTAAATCACCATCCTTCAAAGGAGTGAATGAGAAATGAACTTTACTTTTTTCCGGAAGGAAAAGTTTTGCATTTGATTTCTCTGCTAATGATTTTGCTCTCGATAAATGGTCGGCATGAATATGGGTTTCCAATACATATTTTAATTGCAGGTTCTTCTCTTTTAAAACGCTTTCATAATCTTCTATATCTAAAGAAGGGTCTATTACCAAAGCCAAGCTTTTTGATGCAAGTATATAAGATAAACAGCCTTTGCCTGTTCTTCTTACCTGTATTAGATTTATGTCGTTCTGTGTTGTTTCAGCCTTGTTCCATGCCATGCTCCAAGCCTTCATGCCGCCTTCAAGTGAATAAGCGTCTATTCCTTTTTTTCGTAATACATTGGCAGCAATATTGCTGGTTCTACCGGCTGCACAAACGGTAACTACAGTAGTATTTTCAGGAATAGTAATTTCGTCTAAAACAGATCGGTCATTTGCATTTAAGCGCTCGTAAGCTTCTACATAAATGCTTCCTGGTATCTTCCATTCTTCTCTTTGTTCTTTTGGTCTTACATCAAGTACAACTACATTTTCTTTATCTTCTAACCATGTTCTTAATTGATTAGTACTTACTGATTGTCCTTTATTTTCCATGTATCTTAGTTTATGTGATTAGTTAGCATGAGCCGGCAAGCCTTTTATCTTCCAATCAGGGAAGCCTTCTTCAAGCCGTTTTGCTTTAAATCCTTTTCTATTTAAGATGGCTACAGCATCATCTGCGAAAACACATAACGGACCTCTACAGTAAGCGATGTACTCTTTATTTTTAGCGAGTGTCTTAATGAATGTTTTAAGCGTTTCTAAAGGAACTGATAATGCACCAGGGATATGACCTGAATTAAATTCCTCCGTTGGTCTTATGTCTAAAAGAATGGTGTTCTTAGATTTCATTCTTGTTACCAGTTCCTCTATATTGATTGCTTCCAACGAATTCTTCTGTGCCCGATAGTCCTGTATTAGCTTGTTAATCTCTGCCACTCTTTCAAAGCCTACATCCCTGAGATCAGACCATGTTTCAAATACCTTATCGTTTACCAAATGGTACCTGATGTAGTTGCCCTCCCGTGCAATATCTACAAGGTTGGATGCTTTTAATACCTGTAGGTGCTGTGAAGCATTGGCGACTGACATTTCAGTTTCTTTTGCAATTTCTTCTACCGTTCTTCCGCTTTGCCCTAATAAATCAATTATTTCCAAGCGGTGGGGGTTAGCCATTGCCTTTACCATTTGCGAAAATAAAGTGTACACCTTATTTTTAAATACTCTCCTTTCCATTATTGACTATTGAACAACGAAGGTAAATAAAAACAGTCAACTATTCAATAGATTTATTGAATAGAACAGAAATGTAGGCAATGCCGAAAATACTTATCACATTTTAACGCCCAATGAAATATAAAAAGTTCTTCCATCTGCGGGTAATATACCGGGGCCTGGATAGAAAGTTATTCTTCGGTTAAAATACTTTTCGTTTGTGAAATTATTTACGCCCGCCGACAGGTGAAAGGGCTTACGAAAATTCCAGTTGACCGACCAATCCCAAACATGATAAGCAGGAATAATGCCGGTAATGCCATTTGTGCTTGAAAGAGTATTAAGCGCATCGTTATAGCTTTTGCTTGTATAACTGAATTGAAAGGTCGTCGTAAAATTATTATGCTGCAGAGTTAGTCCTGTTTTATCTATCCAGTCAGGGACATTTTCAACATGATTATTCTTTATATTGATATTAGTCCCTGACTTGTTGACGTTCGTATTTAAGTAACGGGCATGGTTATAGGATAATGAACTAAAGATCCTTATGTCATTTTTAGTGCGGCGCTGCATTATTGATTTGAGTAATGACAACTCTGCATACAACTCCATTCCCTTAGTTACTGCATCACCAATATTGGTTGTTAACAAATAGGACGAACCATCAGGTCTGTTTTGGGAAATTAAACCAACACGATTGCCATAAAAAAGATAGAACACGTTAACATCAAAATTTAAAATATCGCTATAGTGGCCGCGATATCCCATGTCAATATCATAACCTTTACTGTCTTTCAAATTCGGATCTATCACATCCACCCTGTCTGCAGGTGTAACGTTAGCATATAAGAAAGGGCGGTACGCCTGCGAAATATTTCCATACAACTGGCTTATTTTATTCACCTGGTATTGCAACCCCGCACCAAACAATGGAAAGTGCCTGTTTCCCTTGTATGCAACATCAACAGATGCGTTGCTTATTTTACCTTCTAAATTTGTATTGATTATTTCATAACGAAACCCCGGCGTAAAGGAAAATCGCTTTGTTAACTGAAAAAGATTTTCGGCAAAGACGGCATAATTTTTTGTTGAAAAACGAAGGTCAATGCCATAAGGCTTTATAAGACTTAAATCAAAATCACTGCCGGCAGTTCCTACACCCTTTTGCCTCCGCCTGGTTGTTTCATCGGAATAGCGTAAACCCGCTGCTAACACGCTGGTGATAGTTCCTGTTTTGTAATGATGTAGCAATCTTGCTTCTATGGTAACTCCACTGTAATAGTCTCTATCTACCTGGCGTGGATTGTACGAACCTAATGATGTATTAAAAGTGTCCGCAATGGAAGGGGCGGTTATAAACTGTACGCTGTTACGCTGGCCAAATATTCCGTTGGTTGTAATTTCCAATTTAGTATCGGGAGTGATAATTTGCTTAAAAATTAAGGCAGGAATATTTATTTCAGGATTGAAATAGTTTCTTGAACGATTGGATTGTTTTGCATTTTGATGGAATCGGGCATCTGTTAAGCCGCCTGCTATCTGTTGCACATAATCCATTCTGGAAAACTGAAAAGACAAACTGGCTTTTGTATTGAACTTATAGAGGAGATTTGCATGGTAAGCATGGTAATTAAAATTTGAGTTATTGCGCCAGCCATCACCACGCCTGTAATCGTAGTAGGCATAATAGCTTAATTTATTTTTAGAGCCGGCAAGAGAATTAAAGGAGTTGAAAAAGTCATTCGAACCAGTTGTTTGTTCACTTTCAAACGAAAGAGCGTTTATACTATCCGCATCTTTCATTACATAATTCATCATGCCGCCAAACTGGCTGCCAAACTGCAAAGCCGCTGAACCGCGAACTAACTGAACTTGTTGCACAGCCTGTAACGGCGGTGTGTAATGGTCTTCGGGATAACCAAATATATCCGAATTTATGTTGTAGCCGTTTTGCCGCATATTCATTTCTATAGAACGGTGGCTGTCTGTGCCCCTGGAACCTATGTTGACTTGTAAACCTGCTCCATCCATATCCCACATCGTTAATCCGGGTATCTGTGCAAAGGCTGTCCTTGTTATATTTTGGGCAAGATTCATCCGGGAGGCATCCAAATAGACCTGGTTGGTTTTTTTACCGGAATAGATATTCGTCCCTGCAACTTCAGCTATATATTTTGGAGCTGCATTTTTATAGTACATGCTGATAAAAATGCTGTCTAATATTTTGGAGGGTAAGGTATCTTTTTGGAGCTTTGATATCTGGCCATTTGCCTGGGAAAGGCAGGATACAACTGCAAAGGTCAAGAGTAACATTCTGGTAAGCCACATAGGCCGAATTGTTTTAACAGGGCTATTGTCAAATGCTAAGTTACAGAAAAGAACCCGATCGGGTATTCACTCTTTACCCGCAAATCAATTTTAGTGAAACCCTTTTGCGAACTTTTGCCGTTCTTTTCTTAGCGACTAAAATGCTGTCAATAAAGTGACGCTCTTAAAACAGCGCATGTAAAAGATCATGACTGGCACAGAGTTTTGAATTTTACTTCTTTTTAAAACTACAAAACAAGAAGTTTTGTATTGCATTGAATGGTGTTAGATGGTCTTCCTGAATGCATTTGATTCTGTCAAATCCGATTTCAAATCTTGCCGACATGGAGGCTTCTGAATATTGCTTTGTTTCTAACCCGCTGCATTTTTTTGGACCGCTTTCTGAAAAAGTGCCAAGAATTAGGTAACCATCTTTTTTGATAGCATCTTCGGCAATGGACACATACTTATAAATCTTATCTTCTGTTGTAAGAAAATGAAAAGCTGCCCTGTCATGCCAAAGATCAAATTGCACCGGCGATTTAAATTCTGTTACATCTGAAATGATCCAGTGTACTTTGGAAGCTCTTTCACCTAATCTTTGTTTGGCTCTTTCAATAGCATTTATTGATATATCCAATACCCAAATGTTTTGATAACCTTTATCAAGCAGCGTATCTGCAAAATGGCTGTCACCGCCACCAATATCAATTATGTTTGCATCTAAAGGCAGGTTGAATAATTCTACAAATTCCATTGATGTTTTTGGATAAGGCTGAAACCAGCTTACTTCATCTTCTGATTTAGTGTTGTAAACCTTGTCCCAATGTTGTTGTTCAGTATTAGTCATGTTATCTATTAGGAATATAAAGCCACCTGCAAGTTTCTATTTTTTAAATATTCAGTTATCTACCTATTATCAGTTCAGGAATTTGCAATATAAATCTTATTAAATTTAAACTATCAAGGCTTCCAAATTCTTCACCTTTTTCAAAATCGCCTTTTGTCTGAGCCATTGAATTTGTGAGATGTGCAAAGCATATAATGTTATAATTTTTAACTGCAGACAAAGCATAAAGCGCTGCGGCTTCCTTTTCCACACAAGCTATATTCTGCTGTTTCATGTCATCAATAGCACGTTGGGTTTCCCTGTAAGGCGCATCAGTCGTCCAACTGCTTCCTTCAAAAAAAGGGCATTCAGTTTTTATCGAACAAGAATTTAAGGCCTGTAATATTCCGGGATTTAATATTGATGGCAGGCCTGGCGGTAAATAATGATAGCTTGTACCTTTTTAAACCCGGTTGAAGACCCCAAAGTTCGTGTCAACCAAAATTTTTTTTCCTTCCCTAAATTGTTTTTAGCAGTGGCGGCATCTTCCATTTTGTTAAAGAGTATTATTTTTCGATTCTGACTATTAAATTTTTCAAATGAAAAAGGTAACTTTTATTAAAGGCATTTGTTTATTTAGAAAACAAGGCGCTTCAAAAAGGGGCTTGTTACTTTTATTCCTATTCTTATTATTAAGTATAGGAGTAAAAGCACAAACAAAAGATTCCGTTTCCAGGGATTACAGGATTCGAATCAACCACTATGATTTTGACCCTTTACAGAATCCGCCCCAAAAAGATTCAGCATTAAATGCATTTAATATCAATCAAAAAATATTTTAGCTTATGACTTTTTGTTTAAAAAGCCAATACCAGATATTCCCCCTTTAAAAAAGGTGTATTCACCCTTGCATTTTTTTAGAACGTTATTTATATTTGTCTTATTAAAGACAGTTTGTTTAATTGTTTTAAAAAATATTTTCCTGAAAATATAAACAGCAAAACAAAAAAAATCTTAAACTCAATTGAAGATCCCAAAGTTTGTATCTACTAAGTTTATTCCTGCTCTAAGAATTGCATAGCACTTTATCCTATTCTACTATCCGCCACTCATGAAAATAAAAGATCGGCCTAAGATATTATCGGAAATAATAACGGTTAGGGTTATACGATATTTATTTAGTCAGCCTGTTAATTGCATCATATACCTGCACTAAACACATCACACGCTAAGCCTGTTTAAAACTCCGGGGTTCTAATTGAACTTTCACGAAATGATTTTCATAAAGCGGCCGAACTTTTAATTCTTTCCTGAAAATTGAAAACAGAAATAGAAAAAATTTAAACCAGTATAAAAAAAAATAGATAATAATGGAGTAAGCCGAAAATCCGATCAAAGAGTAGGCAGATAGTAACAAATATAAAATGGAAGCTAAATCAAAAGATAGAAGCAAAGTGGGAAAGAAGCCCGCTATCGAAAAAAAGAAAGGGCACATGGAAATGAAAGCCCAAAAAGTGGATGTCGAGCACGTTTATGTGAAATCAAATCAAATTAACTTCGATGAAAAAACTCACAGGCGGGTTCTTAATTTCATCAACAGGGCTCGCATTCCTGAAGAACTTGCATTTTCTCCGCATCATAAAAATAGGTTCATGTCTGAGCCTATAATGAAACGCAGGGACGTAGATGAACCCACTATGGAGAAAATGCCTGAGCAACTTATTAATATTGAACAGGCGCGTCATATACTTAAAGAGCGGGATAAAGTAAGTCCTGTATATGGTTTTGCGCATATAGATCAATTACGTGATAAGATAGATATTACAAAATTCTCCGAATATTTCGACCACCTTATTTCAAGCATGAGCACCCTGACATTTGGTGAATGGAATGATATTGGTCCCATTCAAACAACCGCAGGAGAAAATATTGAAGTAGTCCATGCTGCTATGCTTCACACCGGTAAAGTACTCTTTATTGAAGCCGCTTGCGGACTGCCTGCATCGCGAACACCCTTATGGGATGCAATGAACAGGACTACAGTTGCAATCAATATTCCTGCTCTTCCGACTAATAATCTCTATTGCAGCGGTCACTCATTTTTGTCTGATGGAAAACTCCTCGTGGTGGGTGGCGGAGGCGAAAGCAACCAGTTTCCAAAGAACGCAGCCTGGCTTTTTGATCCGGTTTTAGAAACGTGGGATTTCACAAGAGATAAGACAACGGGCATAACACCCGGTCCCCGCACTTTTTTGAATGATGAAAGGTGGTATCCAACAGTAGTTTCGCTAGGTGATGAGCCGGGAAGGTCGCTGATAGCATCCGGCAGCCTTGCCACCCTTAACTGTGGTACCACAGGCACTCCTATGGCCATGGAGATGTATACCGAATCAACAGGTAAATTTACAAGAATAACGACCAGCGGAGATAAATTCTTCCGCCCCACGTATCCGGGCTTGCACTTATTACCCGGGGGCGAAATATTCTTTGCACCTGTAGGTTTCAGAAATTACGGTCCATCCGGTCCAGGAGATTGTGCAGGGAATGAGGCATCAGCATATTTCGATTTCAACCCAACCGATATCATGGCTGGCTCATGGACTGATATTGGCGGTCCTAACGACCGAACCAAAGGAATGTCAGTGCTTCTGTTAAGTCCCACCTATCCTTTTGCTCAAGTCATGACGGTAGGTGGTGGCAACCTGAATAAAAGCAGAACATATCAAAGCATCAATCTCTCGACATTGTCACCTTCCTGGAGTGCTTCGGAAAACCTTCCGATGGCTCCCGGACAAATACAACCCACCTCACGAGTTAACGTAAATTTAGTATTGTTGCCGGATGGAACTGTTTTTATGTCTGGTGGTAACTCTACTGCAGGGGAGCCCTGCTGGATATATAATCCGGCAACTAATGTGTGGTCAGAGATGGATGAATCACCGAGAGAGAGAGGATATCATTCGCATGCATTACTGCTCCCAACCGGTGAAGTAATGTCTTGCGGCTGGCTTGATAATACGATAGAAGTTTTCAGTCCTCCCTATATGTTTAAACCCCGCCCGACAATTACTACATCACCATCATTGGTACATCATGGTCATCAGTTCACTATTGATACTCCTAATGCATCACAAATAACAAAGGTTGTACTTGTAAGACCAATGGCTCCCACACATAATACAGACAGCGAGCAAAAGGTTGTTCAGTTGTTGTTCAACCAGGCTGGTACCAATCAATTGTCGGCTACCATGCCAAATGGCTGGCATCCTCATTCTACTGGACAACGTGGTCATTACATGCTGTTCATTCTGAACGGAGACGGCGTACCTTCAGTGGCTAACTGGATTTACCTGCATTGATTTGCAAAAAATGAAAACTATAACACCTCTGGGCAAAGTGCAAAAGATAGCAAACACTTAACTCAAATGTTGGTAGGCAGTTAAGAGAAATTGGGGAAAATTAAAAATCCAAATAGAGTTTAAAAAAACTGAAGAAAAAAGGCAATCTATAAAACAGACAATAGAAAAGGAAACCGATAGGCATAACATGTAAAACAAGTTTTCAGCAACTATATGGGTGAAGTTGAAAATCTAAATAGAGCTTAAAAACAAGAATTATGGCAAATACGACTCAGAATAAACAACCTATGGTTGATGTCAAAGTCCATCGGCGCATTCTTCATTTCCTAAACGCCGCACGTAGACCTGAAGGCCTCCAGCAGCGGCCACTTCGGGAGATTCCACTCAACGTAGGCACGCTGATGGATGGTGTCCATGAGGACGAGTCCGTAAAAGAGTCTAAGCGGATAAGTCTCCTAGACCTAATTGGGCTTAGTGAAAAACTTGAAATAAACATGATTCAGATGAAACAACCAATGATTGAAGCTAAAGTCGATCGAGAGATTGATGAAAGGGTTATGCCTGGCCCGCCGAAAGCTGCCAAGCTGACGACCTTCATCGCGCTAGGCTGCGTGATGCTCGGTAGTCTCATAGGATGCACCAAGTCCAAGGTTACTATGACATCGGTTTCGATGACATCAGTCACAGATGCGACCTTGTATGAAAATTCGACCGGCGCGCTGAGCAACGGAGCCGGACAGGGTATGTTCGCTGGGACAAAGGGCGCCGGGAACGCTGTACGAGGTCTCGTTGCGTTCGATGTTGCGGGCAAGGTGCCTGCAGGAATGACCCTCACCGCGGTCAAGTTGCGTCTCAATTTGTCGGCAGCCAGTTTGTCTTCAGCGCAAACGATAGGACTATACCACGTAATGACCGATTGGGGTGAAGGCAGCACGGTCGCATCGGGCGGGGGCGGCGGCGGAGGGCCAGCATCCATAGGTGGCGCGACTTGGCTGCACACATTCTTCCCAGATAAGTTCTGGAGCCATCCGGGCGGGGATTTTGAAGCTACGTTGAGTGCTTCCATCGAAGTAGGAGATATTGGTGCCTACGAATGGGGATCAACGGGCCAGATGGTTGCCGATGTACAGATGTGGCTCGACAATCCATCCTCCAATCACGGCTGGTTATTGATGGGCGACGATAGCGCGACCACGGTCAAGCGATTTGATACCCGAGAGAACGTGATCGAAGCTAATCGACCGAGTTTGACCCTCACTTACAAATAAAAGGAGAATGCTGAATATCCAAATAGAGTAAGCACTCGGAAGCAAAAAGAGGGAAAACTATAGAGTAGACGAAATAAATAATATTAAACTAAATAAAATAAGCAATTAAACAATAAAGCAGCCGAAAACCAAAAGAAGAGTAACCATCCGAAATGCAACACAGGTAAAACAAGTTCTCAGAACCTAAATGGATGAAGTTGAAAATCTAAAATAGAGTTTAAAAAACAAGAATTATGGAAAAAAAGCCTCAAAATGAACAACCGATGATTGATGTCAAAATCCATCGACGCATTCTTAGTTTCTTGAATGCGGCGCGCAGACCAGAAGACCTCATGGTGCCGCCGCCAAATGAAGTTTTGCTGGTGGACGAGAAGGTCATGGACGCGGATGAGATTCTTCACCACGATGAAATTCGCGACTCTCAGAATCATCCTGGGCCGATACGGAGACCGAAACCGGATGATCTCCTGCTTGAACGAGAACTGGCCAAGCGGGTGCTGTGCGCTAGAAATGATTACAGTCCGTTGTACGGCTTCCGGCACATCAGTCAGCTCGAGAAGATCCCCCGCTTCAATAGAGCGATCCTTGATCGGCTGATCCGGATCTTCTCGGCGCAATTTAAAGGAAAATGGGAGGTACTTTATGACGCCGATTAACGTAATCCACGCAGCACTGCTTCACACCGCGGACCATAGGGGAAAGGTCGTGATGTGGGGCGGCAACGACTATTCCAGCGATACGGTGCTCTGGGATCCGGAAGACCCGGTCGAGGCGACGGCGTACCGGCTACTGACTGGTGCCGCGTCGGGTATCGGCACCAACCGCCTCACGTGCGCGGGAATGGCCTTCCTGTCGGACGGCAAGCTGCTCGCCGTTGGCGGCGATAACCCGACCCGGGCGACGGCCTGGAAGTTCAACCCGGACTCCGAGCTATGGGAACCGGCCGGCGCGATGGCCAACCCGCGTTGGTATCCGACCTGCGTCAAGCTCGGGGACGACTCGGGACGAGTGCTGGTCGTGGGCGGTAGCACGTCAAACGGCGGCCCCGCCGTACCCGACATCGAGGTGTACAACGAATCTGCGAGCCCCCCTTCCTTCACGCGGGTGTGGGGGCCGGCCGGAGTCGGCGATACCTCGTCGAACCGCGCGCTTCCGAAGCTCTATGCGGGCCTGCACCTCACGTCGAACGGCGAGATCTTTCACACCCGCGTCGGCGATCGGACCGGCAGCCCCGATCGGACAGCGGTCTTCTCCTTCACCGCGCTCGACCGTGGCCAGTGGACGGACGTCACGGACGCGGCGTCGGACCCGGATCGCATGGAAGGCATGGCGGTGCTGCTGCTGAAGCAGTCGCCGACGGATCCCGATCGAGTCCTCATTGTAGGTGGCGGTGGCTCGACGACTGCGAGATCAATCGCGGTAGTCGACGTTCCTGCGTCGGCGAGCTCGATGTGGCTCACCGGAAACTTTCCGGACAGCGTCGAGCGGACCAACGTCAACGTGGTCGCGCTCCCGGACGGCTCGGTCTTCATCCTCGGTGGGATTCCAACTGGAGGAACACCGCCCAACGGTGGCGCGTGCATGCTGTATCGCCCGCCGTCTGGCCTGGGCCTCGGCACGCTGTCGACGATGGACACGCTCCAATACGAGCGACGCCATCATTCGACTGCGCTGCTGCTCCCGAGCGCCAAGGTCATGGTGACGGGCGGCAGCAGCAATACGGTCGAAGTCTTCAGTCCACCGTATCTCTTCGATGCGTTCGGAGCCCCGTTCGCGGAGAGTGCGCGACCCGATATCACTTCGTTCCCGGATCCCGCTGCAGGCACGATCGTGATGCACGGCTCGACCTTCGACATCGGCACGTCGGACCCCATGAGCATCGACCGGGTGGTCATGGTGAAGCCGATGGCGGTGACCCACCAGACCGATACGGAACAGCGGGTCATCAGGCTCGTGCATACCGTGACCGGCCCGAGCACAATCAGCGTTACCGCGCCGGACGGAAGGGTGTATCCCTATGGCGCGGGAGGCGGCCATACCCATGCTATTGCGGGTCGCGGCTATTACATGCTGTTTCTGTTGAACACTGCCGGCGTACCGTCGCGAGCGAAGTTCATCCGCTTGGTTTGAAGGGAGCGATTGGAGAAGAACTACCGTGAGTTAAGCAATCGACCGAGTTTGACCCTCACTTACAAATAAAAGGAGGATGCTGAATATCCCAAATAGAGTAACCGTCCACTGAAAAATAACGAGTCTGTGGCTCACAAATAAAAAGAAGAAAACTATGGCTACCATTGATATAACGATTCATGCCTCGATTCCGACGTCATTACATATCGGGGGAGGTAATCCTCCGGTTACTAATGCAGAGACCTTTGACGGAGCAATTCCGCGGACACCGATCTTATTAGATGTAGGCGATACTCTGATCGTCCGTCTGATCAATGACTTGCCTTATCCAACCGCAACCGGTATCCATTGGCACGGCATCGAGCTGGAAAACTATTCGGATGGCACGGAAGTGACGCAGAGCGAAGTTGTCGGAGGACCTATTGTCAATGGTCTTGTAACCGGCGGCACCTTCCTTTACAAGTTTAAAGTCCCCAAGCCAGGAATCTTCTGGTTCCATCCCCACCATCACCACTCCACCAATAGGGTTTTCAGGGGCCAATATGGAATGTTGGTTGTCAAAGATGCCGATGAAGATACGCTTGTATCTAGCGGTGTCCTTCCGCCCGTTACTCATCGGCTTGTACTCAGCGATATTACCGTATGTAAAGCGCCTAACGATGCGGTGACCTACGTTAACCCGACGACCATTATGCCTGCTTCCGATCGGCCCGAATGGCTGAGCGGTGCAACCGCCCAAAACGGGCCCACACCGATCCAGCTTTGCGAAACTGCTCCTTTAGATGAGATGGGTATGCCAGTCATGCCAGTGGTTGCTCTTAATGCAGGCGAAATTCCGAACACATTCAATATGGCGGCAGGTATAACTGTTGAGGGACAGACCGTCCTTACCAATGGTGTAAATGTCGGTGCCCGCAAAGGAACTCCACTTACGGGGCCGGGGCCAGCGCAGGTAGGGCCGGGGCCGTGGCCGGGGCCAGCAGTACTGCCGGAAGTGGGATACGCATTCATTAGTGCTCAGCCCGGGCAGGGAATCCGCTTTCAAATCGTCAATACGGCGACTACCCGGTATTTCCGATTGATACTGACTACAGCCGCGGGTGTACAGATACCCTTGGTACGAGTTGGAGGTGAAGGCGGTATTCTTAACGACGCGATTGTTGAAGGCGGAATTCTTAACGACGGGGTGTCGCCGGGTTATAATACCAAGTACTTTCCCGGCGAGATTTTGCTGCCGGCGGCCAGTCGGGCGGATGTGGTAGCGGTGATACCCCTGGGTACAACAGGCGTATGTACTATGTGGACAAGGGACTTCCAAAGAACCGGACCTAGCAATCCTGGCAATTGGGCACAGCTTCCCACCGTTCCGGTACTACACATAGACATTAGCGGAGCAGCCGTACCGCTCTTCCCCATGGTTAATGGAACATCACTAAAGTCCACCCTTACTCCGACCACCCCGCTTGGCCCACCAACTGACATAAACCCGTTTTTGGGTGCGAGTGTCTTTGCAAAGATTGGAGCGCCGCCCGGAAAAGTAGCACCACTATCACTAGCACCATTTGTTCCTATATCCACTCAGGAAATTCAACTCACTGCGGGCGGCGGTATGAATGGGGTCAATGGAGTCGTGGGATCATTTGATCTCATGCCTTACACAACGAATCCACATATCGGTTCTACACGTTACGCCAAGGCCGGTGATATTTTGCAGTTTAGAGTCAAAAATTTGAGCGGCGCCCACCATCCGTTCCACCTTCATGGATTTTCATTCCATCCCGTAACGCTTGAAACGAACGCCGGCGTCCCCATCTTATTATATACATGGCCTACTACTGCTCCAAATAATAGAACGGAATACAGGGATAACTTCGATATACCTGCCGGGCATACGGTCACGTTTAAGGTTCATATCTCACCGCGTCCGCTGGCTGACGGCATCACCCCAGGTGGAGCTTTTGGCCGCTGGCTTTTCCATTGTCACATCTTTTTCCACGCCCATCATGGCATGATCAGCGAGCTGGTGATTACCGATCCCTCTGGAAATGGAAGAGAGAAGCCGAATGTCAACGTAGGCGGCTCGTGGGCGTACGCCCCCACCGGTATTGTACCCGCAACGCGGCAAGGTACATTCTTCTCCCGGGACGGACTGCTTATGACCCTTGCCGCGAGCATGGGGACGGTCACTCCTAATGTTGTCCCCACCGCTGGAGGAACTTGGTCGTGGTCATTTGCCTCGGCGGTAGCGGTCCCCCCCAGCTACGTCTACATCACGGCAACTGACTCCGACGGTCGCCAGGATCAGGCCGTTTTCCGGCTCAAGATCGGCGCAGGTGACGATGGCTCCGACAACGGCGATCCGCACATTCATACAGTCGATGGCAATTATTATGATTTTCAGGCTGCTGGTGAATTTATCTTATTAAGGGACAGGGAAGGCTTGGAAGTTCAGAGCCGCCAAACTCCTGTGCTTACAGCTAATCCGGTTACAGATGCATATACCGGTCTTAAGTCATGCGTAAGTTTGAACACTGCCGTTGCAGCCCGGGTAGGTACCCACCGGATCGCTTTACAGCCAGGCAAAGAGCCAGGGCAGTTTCTGTTTTTCGTGGACGGGAAACAATCAAGGTTGACAACGCAGGGTCTTGATCTTGATGGTCACTATGTTAGCGGCTTTGACGTAGAAGGCGTAATGGCACTTCGGGTTGACTATTTGCATCACGCAGTGCTGATAGTTACTCCGCTTTTATGGACTGATCATAACCTGTGGTATTTAAACATTAGTATTTCACGTACACAGGCTGATGAGGGGCTTATGGGCACCATCCCCGAAAATACCTGGCTTCCTTTACTCCCAAGTGGCGCCTCCGTAGGACCAATGCCAGATAGTCTGAATGATCGCTATACCATACTTTATAAAACCTTTGCTGATGCATGGCGCTTAACCGACATATCAAGTTTATTCGTTTATGAGAAGGGTACATCAACAAGCACATTTACGGATAAAGATTGGCCGGCAGGAGAACCACCATGCAACCTAAAGCCACCGTTCGAAATTCCCGGCTGGGTCGCTCCCGAAGGAATGGATATTGAGAAGGCAAAACAAATTTGCAAGATCGTTACTGATGAAGGTTTGAATAGGGATTGTGTATTTGATGTGGCGACCACTGGCGATGCAGATTTTGCCAGGGGCTATCTTATCACACAACAAATAAGGCAACGAAGTACTGCTGTACAAGTTACTACTACACAAGAGGGTTTGGTGATGGCTTTAGTTTCGAGGTTAATACATAAAGAACCAAAACCGAGGGGAACAATTATATTTTTTATAAACAATGTAGCCGCCAGTCCGTCACTTACAATAGATGAAGGAGGAAGAGCGAAATGGAAAATTAAACGTCATTCCCATGATACATGTAAAATCAGGGCTGCTTATACACCGGCAAATACAACCGTGGACTCCCCCAGCAGTAGTCCAAATATAGAGTACTGCAAACCCGATGATCAAGAAAAAAACAAGGGTTGCCTCTATAGCCCATGGTATGTTTGGTTCATCATGATCCTCATAGTTTTACTTCCAATGTTCTCGTCACAACTAAAAAAACTTATAAAACGGTAATTACAGGCATTTTAAAAAAATTGAGATGAATTTCTATCAGTAAAAAATTATCAATATGCAAACCAAAACCATTGTAATATTTATATTTTCCTCTTTTTTAATTTTGAGTTACTCGTCGTGTAAAAGAGGAAATAACGGTGATTCCGAAAAAGTTAATCCTGCATTTGAAATGAATCCTCCAATTGCATTATCAACTGAGATCAGACAAATAGAAAAGCCTGAAAACAATAAGAATTTTTTACTAACTGCTACATTTACGCCGGGCGATATAAAGAATCAATTTCATAGGATATTTGTAGACAATGATAGCTTACTATTAAGAGATGACGGAAAAGAAGGTGATGTTAAGGCAGGAGACAATGTGTTCTCAGTTCTAATTCAGGAAGATCCTGCAATCATAAAAGAAGAGCTAACGAATATTAGAAATAAATTTCTTATCGGAATGAAAAATAAAGTTCCCCTGGTAAAGTTTGTGAACCGTTCGCCGGTTTCAATTGCTAAGGGGATTGAGGAATTTCTACAACTCGACACTTCTTTTAGAAGACCCATAAAGTTTCTCCCTGGTTTATTTGAAGCTGTACCACCCGATCCATTACTAATCAGCAAATCATTAATGATAACTGACCTTGGGGTAGTTGAGGACGATACCCGCACATTCAATCCTTGTACGTTGGTCGGTAATCCTGCTGGTGCCTGGACCTTTAGTACGTTGATAAGCAATATGGCAAATACAGGGGCAACCGGTATAACTGCAGAAGTTTTCGCAAGAAGCTTGCTTAGACACTGGTTGATAACTAATACAGTTAATACTGATAATGTTGCCGGCAGAACTGGCATTTTAAGTTCAGTCATCATCCCGTGGATCATTAAAAGTAATCCTGGTACACCACCCGCAAGCATCACGTTGACCAACTGGGAAACATTTACTTTAAATCTACAATTTGCACCGTTCAAACTTCTTGCAATTGTCAACCGGCTAGATCTCAGAGGAAATTCTGGATATGGATTTAGTAATGCAGGTGAAGGAAGATTCGTTTTTGGAGTATTAAATGGAACATGTAATCCTTTATCATTTACCGTTATTTTTGAATATGGAATACCAAAAAGCAAATGTGCTACTGTAAAAGCTTTTGCACAACAGTGGGTCGACTTGAAAACTATGGTACCCGGAAGTGCTCCTTATAATGCTGCACTAGAAACAATAACAAATCAGTTTGCGGGGGCGGGTGTAGCCTCAGGTAAACCAAATGGTTCTGCTTTAAATCAAATAAGAACAAACGAGATAGCATTAGCATTTCCCTGAGAGTTGAGAGAACTGAACATAGATGCAACATCTCACCTCCTAACTTTAACGACAGTAAAAAAGGAACCCATTGAAAGCTTTAACAGGAATGGAAATCCCACGGTTCCGGGTAACGTTAATTTATTAAGAGATTTTGTAAATACGAATGAGGCAGCAGTGGTTAATAATACGTATGATGTCCCATTAAGCTTGCCCGGTACTACAACTGCATTTTTAGGAGGTAAAGCTCATACAGAAACTGCCGGTCATTTTTGGGATGCTGCTGCCGGACAAATAACGAATGATAATGCAAGACATATAATTTCTTTAAACACCTGTAGTGGTTGCCATGGTGGAGAAGGTAAAACATCAATAGGAAATTTAATAAATGATCCTGCTGGAGTTTCTCACAATGCTTTCTTGCAAATTGCTCCAAAGCCTTTTGGGACAAAAGCAACATTAGCAGCATTTCTTACCGGCGATCCTGCACAACCTGATAAGATGTTTAATGTAAACGACCCTGCAGGTAGACCTCCTGTATGGAAATTCAATGATTTGTTAAGAAGGGCAGAAGATTTAGAAGGTTTAGTAACTGTTAGCTGTAGAAGCAAACTTCTTAATGCAGCTAGAGCATTGTCTTTTAAACCGGTCAGAATGACGCATTGAACAAATTTCTGTTGAGAGTTTTTTAATTTGGTACGTATTATAGCATCTTCTGACACTTTAATAGCATAAGCTCAGCTAAACGTTATAAGCATGGATAGTTAGAATTAATATGTTCAAATGTATCTTGAGGCTTAGCTGCAAGGCAGGCAAATTGCAGTAAATGTCGCATAGCGATAACCGGTCAAAAACCACTTAGTCTGCTCGTGTCAAGAGGCTTGCGTATGGTGCATTTAAATACAGCAACAAAGGTTTATTAGCTTGCTCAAATACGAACACTCCTGCTGCAATGTGGGTTAAAAGCAACTGATGTTCGAGAGCCGGCAAGAGCCGGTTCAGCCTGCCCTGCTACCAATTTAAGGCTTTTTTAAACTAGCGTCGCTCGTGCCTGGAACCTTGGCTAGCTGCGGGGAGGTAGCGGCCTGCTCAACAGATTTGGGTAACGTATACCGCTTCTTAAAATACTTCCGGTGCATCATACTTCTTTTCATAACCTGGCTTTGCATGAATAATGTATTGATATATTTCTTCCAATCCTGTTGTTACCGGAGCCATTTCCGGTGTGCCAACACCTTCAGGAATTTGTTTGGCAGCAAGGCTTAATCGTTCTCCAATTTGTTGCCTTGCCCAATATATGTCCGCACTTTCTTTAAACACTATGGTTACAAGAGATAAACCAAATCTTGAAAAAGAACGGATCTCTTCAATCTTCGGAATGCTTGCCATTGTTTGCTCAACAGGAAATGTAATAAGGCGTTCTACTTCCTGTGCAGCAAGAGTTGGTGTTACGGTTATCACCATCACCTGTTTATCGGTTATGTCCGGCACTGCATCAATTGGTAGTTTGGTTAATGAGTAAGAACCCCATGCAATAAGGCCTAATGTAAATAGCCCTATGATTAATTTATTATGTATGGAGAAGTGAATGATTTTATTGAGCATAAAATATCGCGTTACGAAAGACAGTAGTCTTTACGAAAAGTGTAAATGAAATTTGTGAATATGTTTAACGAACAGGCATAGTTATGCCAATGACACCGGCGGACCTCTTAGAAGGCTGGTGACAAAATAAGAAGAAGATGAAAAAATAAACGGGTAGGATTCAGGATGTTTTAGCGGCGGTTTGTGAAGTATCTGAACAATGTACTGAACCAAAAAATAAGTGTCTTTATCTACATCGACTTTTGAATATTGGTAAACAGGCGAAGCCGTTTCATAAACAATGCCACTGCCTTGCGCATGCTGGAAATGTGAAAACGCCTGACCTAAAAAATCATGGTCTATATCTCCATGGTCGTCATCGTGTGAACCGTGGTGCTGGGCTGGCCTTTCCTCTTCATGATGATGATGGGGAATAATGCTATGTGCAAATATTACAGCAAATGCAAAAAGCAGAATAGACGATATGAAACGTTTTTTTGGCAATTGAACGGCGAAGATAGGTTATCAACTATAAAATATCTTGCGTTTATCTGAACAAGCTAATCATCAGCCCTATTACTGCCGCAATTAAAATTATATGTGGTTCTTTAATCTTCTTTGTTTTTATTAGAATTATGATTGTGGCTATCGCTATTAATGCTGTAGGAATGTCTTTGATAGTGCGAATTGCTATTACAATTACTGAACCCGCCAATGCGCCAACTACTGCTGCTGTTATTCCATCTACAAATGCTTTTATGCTTGGATGCTTACCGTATTTATGAAAGTACGGTGCAGGTAAAACAGTAAATAAATAACAAGGCAGAAATGTTGCTAATGAAGCAACGCAGGCTCCCGGAAAACCTGCAATCAGATATCCAATAAAGCCTACGGTGATTACAACAGGCCCGGGTGTTATCATGGCTACTGCTACGGCGTCTATAAATTCCGTCTCGTTTAGCCAATGATATTCATTAACGACACTGCCGTGCAAAAATGGAACGATAGCCAGGCCACTTCCAAAAACAAATGCACCCGTTTTTGTGAAGAATAATGCAATCTTGCCCAATGTGACATAATCAAATTGCCAGAAACCGGTTTCAAACAGAAATATTGAATTTACAACCGATGACTTTTTAATCCATTTTGGTGGGGCCTTTACAAACATATAAAGCAAACCTGACGCAATAAATAATAGAATTTCTTCCTGCTGCGTTACAATTGTTATTATCACTGCTATTATAAAGAATACCCAAAGCATCCACTTTTGAATGATTGATTTGATGTTGAACTTACTGATAGATTTTTCTGTGAGCTTATAACTGCTGATAGCAATGATACCTACAACGGCTGCACCAACTCCATAAATATTGCATGCATCCACGGTAATCCACCAAACATTTTATATGTAATACCAATGATAACCACCATACAGAATGATGGAAGTACAAAAGCAAGACCGCATAAGGTTGCTCCCAATATTCTATAGTGTAAATAACCTAAATAAATGGCTAACTGTGCTGCTAAAGGGCCGGGGGCCAATTGTGCAAGTGCTAATCCATCTTTGTATTCTTCATCTGAGATCCATTTTTTTTGTTCCACCAAGTCGCGATGCATATAACCTACCAATGCAACAGGTCCGCCAAACCCTGCATATCCTAATTTCAAAAAATAAAATATCAGTTGCTTTAGCGTGTAAACGGGGTGTAAAGTTTCGCTTTCCATATGCCGTTGCGTGTTTATAAAGCAGGGCAGTTTATTGAGGTGAAAGATTATAAACCAATAACTGGGCGGAGCTTCCGCTTTCGGCCCGCTCAGCAAGCACAAAAAGTCTTAATTGTGGAATCAATAATGATGTTCTTGCTCCGCTTCGTGTAGGCATGTTTGTTATCCGGCTAAATTTTCCCTTATCACCCTGTTGAAAAATGTTGATGTATCCTCCGCCTCCGCTTATATAGACTCTCTTTTTCTCTTTGTCAAAATATAAATCGTCCACATCACTTACCATGTCATAAGAGCTAATCTCTTTACCGGTTTTAGTATCCAACACTACCAGTTTTGCAGGATGGCGATAGCCAATAAAAGCAGTCTGATTTGGTGCATCAATAGCAATTGGGAAATTCGCTGTTGGAGAATTCCTTTTCCAGGAATCAATTAATTTTAAATGGATTAAATCAATTACACCAATCATATTTTTATCCGGAACATTCACCAATATAACATTTGCTGTTTTGTCTATTTGGAATCCTTCAGGGTGTGCCGGCAGCTTTACATCGCCGGTTTGTTTATGGGTACTTGCGTCAATTACCGCTATGCCTCCTTCTCCATAACCGACATAAATTTTTTGAGTTGCTGAATCATATCGTACATCATCCGCATCGGAAGATAAATGTATGCTTGCGGTTTTTTCAAAAGTAGATGCGTTATAAAAATAGCAATCTCCTCTACCTCCATTCGCTACGAAAATTTCATTGGTTTGTGGAATGTAGCCAACACCCTGTGGTTCATCTAATCCTTGTATGCTGTTAACAATTTTGCCATTCTTTAAGTCAACTATTTCAAGGCTATTATTACCCAACGCTGCTATGTATACGACCTGGTCTTTTATATTAACATCCAAATGGTCAATGCGTCCTTTTACATTTGGCAGTGCAATCGTTTTACTTAATTGTAAATATTTTTCTCCAAAGGTTTTCTGTCCTTCACAGCTCGTAAAAGAAAAAATAAAACTTAAAAGTATTATTTGGAGGAAGATGCGTTTCATTTTTTTATGGGAGCATGATTGGTTGTAGTTAACACCTGTTGCAATGCGTTTGCTAATTTACCCGGTTCATCAATGGCCCAAAAATGCATCATGAATAATCTTGGCTCGTCGTGTATCATGTGATTGTGCAAAGCAGTAGGCGTAATGCCATTTGCAATTAAAATTTTTATAACAGGATTTATTTCATCTGCCAATAAAACAAAGTCACCCGTGATGGCAGCACTGTCTCCTGCCTTTTGAAAATTTACCGCGGTTGCCATTCCCATAAATGCAGGCATAGGCATCCCGCTTTCCATTAATTTTTCCTTGCGAGGAAAAGTGTATTGCAATAACATTCCATTATGCTTGCCGGAAGTGCCCAGTACTGCTTCCACTTTCGACCAATCTACAGTTGGGGCTTGTGCATTTGATTGTGGCGCTGCTAATGGTGTACCGGTTATTTCAAGAACTGATTTTATTGCCTGTGCAAGTTGTACTGCATCGCCATCTCCGGAAAAATGTACATACTTAACATTGGGCGATTCATTTATAAGGTGATTGTGAATCGCTGTTATCCTGAGATTGACTTCAACCAATTTTTTTAAAACCATCGGAACTTCTGAATCTAAAAGAACAAGATCGCCCATCATACTTACCCCATTCATCATTTCAGATGTATGCCCTTTCATGGCTTTACTTTTGTCCATGTTCATAAACCCGATCCAACTACCCAATGCAAAGCCGGGAGCTACGGTGAAGCCACCAACATTCACCTTCAGATCTGAACGGGGGAAACCAATCTTAAAACCATTATCCTGAACCATTCCTTTTTTACCAAATACATTTTCAACACCCGACCAATCTTTTTGCTGGGAAAAGCAATGGTGGCCAATTAAAAATATAACGATAATCAAAAGTTGTTTTTTCATAAAAATTATTTATTTAAAGAATGAAGAATGCAAAATTATTTACATAATGTATAATACCTGTATTCACCATTTTCTGAATTAAGTATACTGAAGTAATCAGCACCTATAACATAATATTTACCATAATTATATTTGCCGGCAAGTTTCCTGTATTCAATTTCTTCGGGGTCGTTGGTAAATAGTTTATCCTTTTTAAATGCGCCTGTTATTTTAGTTTTACCGTTAACTATAAGTACGTTATTTCCCTTAATTGCGACGAAGTATTTTGATTCACTGCCGTATGCACAAAAAGCTTTCTTGCCCTGGAACGGTGCGTAGATGGTTGCTTTATTTTGTGTATTTATTTTTTTTGCAGGTGGAGAATCAACAAAGGTTTTTAATGATAAAAGCTTAAACACAGTTGCCGCTGCATCTGAACTGTAAGACACAGACAGAAATATTAAAAGAAATAAGCAATTTTTTTTCATGTAGTTGCCGTAAAATAACAAAAGTAGAACGGCTACAGGAAACTAAATAGAACGGAATTAACCTTTTGTACGGGAATTACTTTTTTTCAAAGTTTTTTTATACAATGATGGATTTTTGCCCGTATGCTTCTTAAAAATTCTTGTAAAGTGGCTTTGATCTGAAAAGCCCGTCAAGTAGGCAATCTCGGTTAATGAATAATCCGACCCCTGCATTAGGTGAATTGCTTTTTCTATTCTTAATTTGCGAATATATTCTCCAAACGATAAGTCTTCAAAATACCTGTAAAATTCTCTTGACAAATATGATGGATGTACGTTCAGGTCTTTAGAAATTTCTTTTAAACTTAATGTAAGGTTGGTATCAATCTGGTCCTGGATAATCTCTTTCATTTCTTTTGCCCACGCAGGAATTTTTTTACCTTTTTGCTTTTTTATGTACTTATTAAAAACATCGAGTAGCAAATGTTCAAATGGCTGTTGGGTATGTTTTACATTTTGCAAATATTTTGCCCAGCTATAGAGTGCATCATAAATTAGCATTCCGCTTTGCAATAATTCATAATCGTTTTTAAAATTGTAGGCAAGCCCGGCAGAAATGGCCCACAAACCCGGTGATTCTTTTGCAAGTTCATGTCTGTCTGTATCAGCGCCTCTTACAATTGATGCGATTGTATGAAGCGCCTTATCATTTATTTCATATTTTTTTAAAAAATAATCAAAGGTGCATTCATCATTGTAATCTGTAAACTCCACGCCGGGGAAATCAAAAGGAACGGCGTTTATTTTTTTTGCATCCTCAATTACCTTATCAAGCGGCGCATAAATAATTTCAGCATCCTTATCTATGAATCTCTTTATAAGCCAGGGACAAGCGATGCGATCAATTTTAGGATGCTCACGGGTTATCCATTTCATGCATAGTATTTTTTATGATGCAAAGATTGCCTTTTCCTCTTGATTGCCTAATAAAACTAATAGCAACATCAAGGAGAATTTAGCTGTTGGCTCTTTTCTGCCAATATAATTTTTAACCGACACGCTTCGTCATGCATGATGATGGCAGGATGATGTATAGCAAAGCCATGGATAGCGTATGAAAAGTGCATGAGCTAAGTGCAAAACTTAATCTCTCTTTCTCTCTTTCAGATCAGCCATGCTTGAAATAAGCCCCGCTTCCCGCTATTTTTTTTCATCCTAAATAAATTTTTTTTCATCTACGGTACATAGTGTGAAACAATGCTTTTGATTGATGTGATATTTGCATCCTGATCTAAATTAAATAGGAGAATAATAGTGAGCAACAGTGTATATTAAATTAACAAAGGCATTAATAAATCCATAGAGTTTAAAGGGCTGAAGGCGCAATACATCTGGTACCTCGGTGGAGGGCAGGTGTTGCTGTTGATACTCTTTGCTGCCATGTATATCTGCGGGATAAATGTATTTATTTGCCTGGCATTAATTGCTTTCTTGGGGACTGCTTTATTTATGTATGTCTATAAACTTAGCCGGACCTACGGTGGGCATGGTTTGATGAAAAAGATCGCTAAAAAGGGAGCTCCAAAAGTGATTAAGAATTATTCGAGCTTTCAGTTGAAAAAGAAATTATTCCATGAAAAGTCTGTTTGACATATTACCGCTATATGGAGTGCAGCATGATGCTATCCTATCTAAAATGGGAGATGTAAGTGTTGGCTTCAAGTTACAATTGCCGGAACTATTTACGTTGAGTAATGATGACTATGAAGCCTTTCATCACGCCTGGATAAAAGCCATTAAAATATTACCCGCATACACTGTATTGCACAAACAGGATTGGTTTACCGAAGCAAAATACAAGGCCAATTTTAGTTACAAAATTTCTACAGATGTAAATGAACAAAGGATTTATAAAAAAATAGATGAACTCAACAGGCAAATAAATCAGCCAGAGACAACCTATAATAATTTAAGCAATCAAAATCAACCTAATGATAATAATGAAGGTTTCTCTAATGATGTGGACAAACTGCATAACATGATGCAGGTAATGAATGATAAAGAAGAAGCAGACCCGGAGATGCAACAGTTAAACGGTACACTTGACAAAATTTTAGACATCCAGCATCCACAAAGGGTAAAAGATAAACTGAAAGAAAAATCATTGCAACAAAAGGAAGTAGTTTTTGCAGTTAGCAAAATTCCTGTAGCAGATAATATCAGTCTGCTTGATACATCTAAACATAAGGCTGAAAGCAATGCAGGATTTTATGGTATTGATGATAACGAAAGTCAATCAGAAGAAGACAATGCAATAGAAGAACTGCAGTGCAGGAAAATGAATTGAAGCCACTTTATATTGCTGGTAATATTTCAAAGGTAAAAGCAAATAGTAGTTCAGCTATTGTTGTTGCATTGGATAAGTTTACGATTCCAGATGCTAAGTATTTGGCTGTGCAGATAA
>JBDTUZ010000032.1:0-61963 GCA_040007435.1 Ginsengibacter sp.
CACTGGGCACCATGATTTTAGGCTTGTTTGCAGGCAAAGTTTTAAAAGAGAACCGTACACAAAAGGATAAATTGAAGTTTTTTGTTATCATGGGCATTGCTCTGATATTGACAGGTGTTATTTTGCATTTTACCGGAATCAATCCCATTGTAAAACGAATTTGGACACCCGCCTGGACTATCTTCAGCGGAGGAATTTGTTTTTTATTCCTTGCTTTTTTTTATGGTGTAGTAGATGTGTGGCAAAAAAGAAAATGGTCTTTCTTCCTGCTGGTGATAGGTGCCAATTCTATTGCTGCGTATGTGATAGCTGACGGCGGCGTTAGGTCATTCCTGGCTGATTCATTGTACATTCACCTCGGCCCGGCGTATGACCAGGTGTTTGGAGCCCCTTATGCCACACTTGTAAAAGGTATCATTGTATTATTCTTAATTTGGCTAATCCTTTACTGGATGTACAAGAAGAAAATTTTTATTAAAATTTAAGTTGTTGATGTATTAAAAAATGCTACTATGATCTCTTGAGTTGGCACAAGCGTTTTTTATAAAAGATTATTTTCAAACTTTTTGAATTCGCAAAGATAAATTTGCCTTACCTGCTTTATGCCCCTTTACGGCATAATAAAAAATATAGAGATACCACGGGATCACTAATGCAAAGAATACCAATTGAAAATTGTAGTTTTCTTTAAGGCCTGCAAATAGTTTTGGTATGATGGCACCACCGGCAAGATTCAGATAAAAAATTAAATACAATAACATGCGGGGTTTTAACTGAATAAACCGGTTGTAACTGGGCGCAACTGGAAAATAGGATTTCAAAAACCCCTTTTCTACTTCCTGTTCATAAGTAATATTGAAAGCATTTATATCCACTTTGACGGTATAATATTTCAATACACATCATTTCAGCTATAGTTATTTCCGGTTTATGAAAAGATTTAGGATGGTTTGATCCAAGCGATTGTTCACAAAGTTTTTTATCAAATTCCATGGTGAAATCATTCAGCTCGCAGAAAAGTTTTATAATTTTAAGTTCATTTATAATAATGGCATGAAATAGTTTGGCCACTACAATTTTTATTCATGTCATGATTTTTTCAAAGAATTTTTTATCTACCTATGTTGATAACCACTCACTAACAACCAAAACTCACGTTAATTAGCCGTGTTAGATTCAACTTTAGACTTATTATTCTTTATTATAAATTTTGTCTTTTTACTATTTGCATTGGACAAAAAAACAGACTTGCAGAGATCAAAAAATTACTAATTGCTTAAAAACTAAGCTTTCTTATTTTACCCTTGCTATCTGAAATAACTACGGAAGCAACATTTTTATCAATACTTATAAACCTTGCCGATTGAGAAATGAAGGAAGAGCCGTAATAAAATTCCTCTTTTTGTTTTTTACCATTTTTGAATGTTATTTCAGCGCTTACTTCATTAGGTTGTATGGGAATATTAGTAAGATCTTTTTTAAGTTCAAAGACTTTTAACGGCCCGCGGTTTTGGGAGGCAGCCAACAGGTATTTTCCATTTTTACTTCGTAATTTTATTAATGCTTTTCCATCGCCTGGAATAAAGATGCCACTTTCAAGAATTGATTGTGGAGTAAAGTTTCCTTTACCATCTCCTTTCAACACCAAACCATTTAATGCATCATAACGCCCTGATGTTACGTCGGTACCGAAATCATTTGTATTGATTACAACATCCAGGTTACCATCTCCATCAAAATCATCTGAGATCATTCCATTTAATGCAGAGAGCTGAGCCATAAATGGTAAAGGAACTAAAGTGAATTTACCACCACCATCATTCCTGCAATAGGAGGAGTTAAAATTATTTGCTTTTAATATTAATGCACCGGCCAATTGTTCCTTTGTAAATAACGAATCCATCGTAACGTTTGCATACGATTTGTAATTCTGATATTTTGCCCGCATTCTTATCATTTGCTTTATAATATCATCACGGTTATGCGCAGGAAATTCTTTTTTGGAAGTGTCTTCCTGGCTCGCGGGAAGATATAAAGAAGGAAAGGCATCGTAACTGTCGTTATTGTCAAAGTCTTTCGCATACACTGACACAGGATACTTTGGAGAAGCTTTGTAAAAAGAATTGTCTCCAAGATTTCCCAGGACGTAATCAATATCTCCGTCATTGTCAAAATCTCCTGAAGTAATGCTGGTCCACCATCCTACCTGATCAGCTATGCCGGTATTTGCGTTTATATTTTTAAAAACACCTTTATCATTTTTCAAAAAAGTTACCGGCATCCATTCTCCGGCAAGCACAAGGTCTGGCCAGCCATCATTATCAAAATCGGTAAAGATGGCATCACATACAAGCCCAATCTTATTAAGGTCCTTAGCCACCTGGCTGGTAACATCCGTAAACTTTATATGTCCATCTTTTGAATCATTCCTGTAGATAAAACTGGAAACAGGCCTGGGATAATTCCATGGCTCAACCCTGCCTGCTATAAAAAGATCCAAGTCACCATCTTTGTCATAATCTATTGCCCGTACACATGACTTACTGGTAAAGTTAGAAGGCAGTGCCAGTGTGTCTGCAGTAAAATTTCCGCTTCCATCATTTACATAAAACTTGTCCTGGTAAGCAATAGAATTCGGTTTATCCTGGTAGCCGCCTCTTGCCACGTAAAGATCTAAATCGCCATCTCCATCGGCATCAAATAATATAGTGCCCATGTCCTGGAATTGTGCATCGATTTTCTCATTTGGAGATATAAGTGTTTTTTGTGAAAAAGAACCATTGCTCTGTTGTAACAAAAGCGTTGACCCAAAAGATGAATTTCCCCCAACGATTATATCATCTGATCCATCTCCATTCACATCGCCTGCGGCCAGCGACGGGCCATACGCTGAGAATTTATGGGGTAATAATTTTTGAATATTAAAATCAATGGTTTCTATTTGTGAATGTGAATAGTGGACATCCAATGAATCCGTAACATTTTTGAACAGCGCCTGCAGTGCAAATATTTTGTGGTTCCAATAGTATCTTTCATTTGCATTCTTCTTGTCAATTTTTATGGTTTGATCCGTCGATACTTTTTTTAGTAATTGTTTACTGCCATCCGGCCATTTGATGATCAAAGAATCGATTACGGAAGAATCCAGGCCAAAATGAGGGTTTAATTGGATAGAAGACAAATAGCCACGGTAAGGAGTTTGTTCATAAACTTGTTGATTTTTTCCATAGTAGATTTCAATCCAGGTGCCCAATCCATTTACGTTTAAAGCATCACCCTTTAATTGCACTGACAAATAATGTTTGTCTTTGGGCTTTGAATCCATAAGCGTATTCTCATAAAGCGAAGCCTCATCATTGATATTATTTACAATCATATCGAGATCCCCGTCATTATCTAAATCCGCGTACGCCGCTCCGTTAGAAAAGGTTGGCTTATCTAATCCCCATGCGTCAGTAACATTATTAAAATTGCAATTTCCGTTATTGTGAAAAGCGTAGTTGTGCAATTTAACCTCAGGTATCTGCGCCAACATCATAGAAATCGAAGAAACGGACGAAGACTCCTGGCGGAAAGCGATAAAATCATGGTCAGTTACGTCCCTGGGAAATCCATTAGTCACTATTAAATCACGTAGACCATCATTGTCAAAATCAGCAACCAGCGGTGTCCAGCTCCAATCCGTTTCCGCCATACCTGAAAAATAACCGACATCGCTAAAAACGGGATCGCCAATTGAATCATTGGCGTTTACTCTTGGCCCCTGGTTTAGCTGCAGGGAATTTCTTACATATTGAACCTGGTAACCAAAATTATCATAGAACAGGAATGTTTGGTAACTGTTAGAACCAAGCATCATCTTTTTACGATAATTATCTTCCGGGTTCATGTCAAGTTCCACGACATCACTAAGGCCATCATTATTGATATCGATCACATCTTGTCCCATACCATTGGCAGATGTATGTTTAAAATAAGTAGCAGCCTTATCAGTGAAAGTTCCATCATGATTGTTTATATATAGCAAGTCACTCGAAAGAAAATCGTTTGTTACAAAAATATCTTTCCATCCATCCTTATTGATGTCTGCAATATTAACTCCATGACCGTAGCCCTCAATTGTAAGTCCCGCCTCTTTAGTAACATTTGTAAACACAGGGTGCTTTAGTGAGGTATTCATATCGTTCCTGTAAAGCCTTCCTGTACTCGGGAAAGAGCCGTCTGTAATTTTTACTTTAAACATGGCAGGGTTTACAGATGGCAGAATCTGGTTTACCACCAAATACATGTCGAGGTCCCCATCGTTATCATAGTCAAAGAAACTTGCCATTGTAGAGTGCGTACTATCATCAAGTCCATATGCGGCCGCTTCATCTTTAAAAACAGGCACACCGCTTTTATTAAGTCCATGGTTTATGTAAAGGATATTTCTTCTCCTTTCCGGATCTTTATCCATCGATACACAAACATACATGTCCATCCATCCATCATTGTTGATATCAACTACAGATATTCCCCTGCACCATTTCCCCTCACCGCTAACTCCGGCAATGTTGGTAATATCTTCAAAATTCATCTTTCCTTTATTCAAATACAATTTGTTGGAGACAAGGCTTCCTGTAAAATAAATGTCCTGCAGTCCATCATTATTAAAATCGCCAATTCCTACACCACCTCCATTGTAAATGTTCGTTACATCAATCGGATTGATAGAGTCTGTTTCGACTATCTTATTATTAAAATGAATTCCGGAATGGTCTGATGACACAAGGTGGAATAACTCATCATTTTGTTTACATGAAAAAATAAACAATGAAATAATAATAAAAGCTAAAACGACGCGAAGACATCTCATATAATTCGCTTTACCGGTAATTTAAATATAGAAATCTTCCTGCATTTATTGGGCGGATGGAGGAGGCACTTTTGTACCCCAATTCAGGTTTGGTTTTTCACCCATCACAAATACAAGATTACCACCTTTCATTAATTCATCCCTGTACATCCAGCAATTGTTTAAAGATTTTCCATTCCATTGCGCAGATTGAATATATACATTTTCGGCAATATTATTTTTTGCTTCGATAACCAACTCTTTCTTATCTGCTAATTGAATCGTGGCCTTACTAAAAAGCGGGCTTCCAATTTCTATGATAGGACGATTATCAGTAAAACCTTTCACATCGAATAAACCGAGCGCTGCCATCACGTACCAGGAACCAAGTTGGCCCTGGTCTTCGTCCTGGCCATAGCCGTAACCGTGAATTTGCTCTGTACCGTAAAATTCATTGCATATTGCGCGGGTCCATTTTTGCGTCAGCCATGGTTTACCCGAGAAATTAAATAACCAGCTTATATGAAGATCGGGTTGGTTGCCATGATTGTAAACGGACTGAATTCCTGCAAAAGCATTGATCTCCTTTCCACCGCCAAAGGAATATTTTTGCGCCGTATCGAACAAAGTATTCAGGCGTGTATTGAAATCAGCTTTGCCAATTTTATTGATAAGAGCTGCCGGATTTTGAGGGACGTAAAAAGTATATTGAATAGCGTTTGCTTCCTGGAAACCGCGCCATGGCTGGTATGGATCGAATCTGTCAATAAAAATTCCCTCAGCATTTCTTGGATGAATTAATTTTTCTGCCGGATCAAAAATCAACGACCATCCATTTGAATATTTAATTAGTTTTTTATAGTCCTCTTTATGTCCTAATGATTTTGCCATTTGCGCTGCCGCGAAAGTACTGAAGCTATATTCGAGGGTATGTGAAGCCGAAAATTGTGATCCTGTGCTATCTGTTCTTTCGTCTTCAAGATTAGGAGAATACCCTTTTTCGAGGAAAGCTTTAAGATCTGTTTTTCCGGAACCTACCGGCCTTTTATCATATCCCAATTCATTTTTCTTAACTGCTTCGGAAGCTAAAGGAATATCATAGTTGCGCAAACCAATATTGTAGGCCGCCGCAATAGTCAATCCAACAAAATTGGTTCCTACGCCTGATACAAAATTGCTATTTGCAATTCCATCACCAAACCATCCTCTTTGTTTATATATCTCCAATTGTGTTTGTACATAACTCGTATAATGTTCCGGGTAGGAGAGTGCCCATAGCTGCGTTAAATTCCAAAAGGCTCCCCATATAGCATCTGTATTGTAAAAGTCATATTTAAAGTCACCATCTTTGCCCTTAGGCAAATGGCCGATGCTGCCATCTTGTTGCGGATAATCACCATTTACATCACTGGCGGTTCCTCTACCGAGCAAGGCATGAAAAAGCCCGGTATAAAATTTAGTTTTATCATCGTCATTATTTCCTTCAACGCTAAGTTTACTCAATTCCCTTTGCCATGTTTTTGCGGCAAGCTCACGTGCCTGGTCAAATGTTAGGTTCCCGGCTTCCGTGATTAAATTTTTCTTTGCATTCTCAATGGAAGTATAAGAAAGCCCGACTTTCAGTTCTATTACTTCCTTGTCTGTGGTGTTGTATTCAAGAAACAAGCCGGCGCCTTTGCCATTGGCCGAGTTAATATTTTGCTTAATGCCCGATGCATCAAAAGCTCCAACTGAAACAGGCTTGCGGCTTATCTCCCCCCAGAAATACATAGAAACCCGCCCACCTTTATCATATCTCTGAACATATTTTGGATTGGTAGTTACGAAACCTTCGAAGTGCGTATCATCAATCATGCTGACAGACGCATCAGTGACCGGCCCGCTTTCACCTTGTACATTTCCAATGTCAAATATGATCCTTGACTGGTCGTTTTTTGGAAAGGTATATTTATGAAACCCCACTCTTTTAGTGGCGGTTAATTCTGCGGTAATTTTATAATCATCGAGCAATACTTTATAATAGCCTGGCTTCGCAATCTCATTCTTTCTATCGAACCGCGATCTGTAACCCTCATCTGGTTTTTCAAGGTCACCCGGAATAACTTTTAACGGCCCCGTAGCGGGCATAACGGAGACGCCGCCAACCTGCCATTCATGAAAATGCACAAAGCCCTCAATTGAATTGTGACGGGCATCATAACCAACGGCTTCCCATCCGGAAGGATTTCCATAATGCCCATTCGTTGACGGAGCTAACTTGGCCATACCATGAGGCATAGCCGCAGGCGTATAGAAGAACCACCTGCTATGTGCCGTACCGATATTGGGATCTATATATTTGAAAATGTCTTGTGCAACCGACTTATAATTCACTGCCATGAGTAATAGCGACAAAACATATAGTTTGAAAAATATTTTCATAAAAAATTTGATTAAAGACCAGGGCAACAATTCATTTAAAAAATATTGTTAGAAATTATTTTGGTAAAAACTTTTCTCATACGATTGCATTATATAGAATCCCTGGTTTTCTAAAAATGCATCCACATTTTACACTTCAGTTTTCATAAAAGAAACGGCTAATTTTCGCTATGCCTGCTTTGAACTTATCTTGTAATCTTTTTTATCAGGCAACATTATCTGCCGGATTCGGTTAAACTGATTTTTATTTATACCTCTATTAAATGAGCCGCGCCTGCAATGGCAGACAATTCCATTTTGCGAGAAATATTTACGTGAATATCTATATCGTAATGGCTTCTCAATTCTGCAATTAATGAAGGGCGAAAGAGTCCGGAAGATTTACATATACTTCCTCCGAGAATAGCGCACTCCGCATTAAATGATTTTATCCAGGGAGCGAGGCAATGAGCAATATTTTTGCCATAAATTTCAAACACTTCTTTAGCTAAAGAATCATTATGCATTATTGCGGCATTTGCAATTTCTTTAACCTCGCTGATTTCTGAAGTGGATATTGATAGCCCGAGGTATTTTTTCATCAGCCAGCGGGAAGAAACGTAATCTTCAGCTATACCTTCTTTATAAGGAACATTATATAAATAACCTTTTTCAGGAACATTGTTTCCTTCTTTTACTAATTTTTTTTCTTTGATAAATGCTGCGCCAAAACCGGTTCCGAGTGTTATTGCAATAATGTTTTTATACGGAACTCCTTCCCCTGCCATTGCTTCCCCCAAGCCGAAACAGTCTGCATCATTTCTAAATAGCAATGGAAAGTTGGCAGGGAGATTTAACCTGCTGCTGATAGCCTCTTTTATACTCATGCCATACAAGCTTTCATATTTTCCTACTCCATTCAACAGCGAAATTCCGTTTTCATAATCAAAGGGGCCAGGCATTGCAACACCAATACCTCTCAACTCTTTCTCATGTAAATGAGATAATGTTTCTTTCATAGTTTGAACCCATTGATCAATAATAATTTTCGGATTTTTTACCTGTGTGTTCACCATGTTTTTGCACAAGGTCTCTGCTAAAACTTCGCCTTTAAAGTTCACTAATGCCGAGGAAATGTGAGAACCTCCCACATCAATTCCGAGTACTACATTGTTGGCATGTTTGAACATAATAACTCCTTTCAAAAAAAATCAGGCCTTTTTAATATCTATTGAATAAATAAACTTATCTGAACGATAGTAGCCAAGGTTATATTCTATCGGCCTGTCACCAACGTCATATACAAATCTCTCCCTGAAGAGCACCGGTTCCGAAGCAGATATTTTAAGCTTTTTCCCAATACCTTTTGCCAGTCTTGCGCTTATATTTTCAGAAGAACGAACGACTACAATTCCATATTTTTTTTCCAACATCGTATAGAGCGGTATGTCGAATTCATCCTTGTCGTTTACCCCAATCCTTGGGTGAAAATAACTTTCAAAATATACAATTGAGTCACCGGCGGTTCCTTTTAACTTAGATAATTTTAAGACTTTAGTGCTTTTTGACACATTGAAAAAGTCCATTACTTTTTTATCGGGCAAGACCCACTGCACTTTGAGTTCGAGATTGATAACATGAATTCCCTTTTCCTTCATTTCCTGGGTAAAGCTGTACCAATGATCCAGTCCGGTGGCCAGTGGCTTTTTTATAGCAGCCTTAGTTCCGACACCTTTTTTTCGCACAATTAACCCTTCATGTTGAAGCTTATTTGTAGCCTGGCGAATCGTGTTGCGGGATACCCCCAGCCTGTTGGCGAGTTCCACCTCTTTTGGGAAAAAGGCACCTTCCTTAAACTCAGGCGCAGCAATCATTTTGCGTAATAATTCTTCCACCTGGTAATGTAATGGAACCTTGCTTTTATGGTTAATTTGAAACTTCATATTAGTTCTAATGTTCAAACATACTTTTTTTGTTCCAGATTATAGCCTTAATTTTTTTAGAATGGTAATTTCTTACCGCACTTATTTGTTCGACTAACGAAGCTTTTTATAATTTAAAAGGCAAAAGAAAAGAATATTTCTTAAAGAACTAATGTTGTTGTTGTTTTAAAAAGATTTCTAACCAATTATGAAATATATTCATAACTAATTTATTCTATGTTCTTGTTTTAAGCACATCGAGAAGATCTTTCACTTTACGCGGAACTGTTTTAGTTGTCAACCCTATTCCAATAAATACGATCGCCGAAACAAAGGTGGGTAGCCCTACTTCAATTGCAAGGCTGTCCACATTCATGTTCTTTGTGATGATAAATGTTACCACTCCTGCGACAATCGAAGAGATGGCCGCTTTAGGGCCGCAGGATTTAAACGCAGGAAGCAGCCCAAATAACAACGGCATAGCAGTAGGCCCCAACAATGCTCCGAACCAGTTAACGATTAAACCCAATACGCCTCCGAATTTTCCGTAATTAAGTGCAATGGCCATTGTTGCCAGCGTAAAAGTGAAAGTCGTGATGCGGGCTGTGCGCAGCGGATGTTTATCATTACGAAATTTATTGGAAACAACCGGAAGTATATCCCTGGTGATCACTGCAGCGATGGTGTTTACATCGGATGAGGTCATGCCCATTGTGGCTGCGAACAATGAGGCGATGACTAAACCTATCATTCCCTGCGGTAATATTTTTATCATTAACCAACCATACGATTCACCTGGGTTAGCCAATCCCGGTAAAATAACCGGCGCGGCCCACATAGGGAAAAATAAAATCAAAGGCCAGGTTAAATACAATACACCTGAAAGCGTGGCTGCCTTTGATGCTTCCCTTTCATTGGGTGACGATATATACCTCGTAGCGAGGCTCCAACTGCCACCGTTATAACTTAAAAAGTAGAGAAAAAACATGACGACAACAAAGGCCGGTGTATAAGGATCATTAAACAATTGACTGTGTGAGGGAGGAAGTTGTTTCCAGATTCCGGTAATGGAATCTAATCCGCCAAGCCGGTTTACCACCAATACAAACATAACAATGCCACCAAGTACCTGTACAATAAATTGAATAAAATCTGTAACGATTACGCCCCATAAACCTCCAAAAGTTACGTAGATCAAAGTAACAATTCCTGAAACAAGAATGCCTGTTGTCATTGAAATTCCTGCAACCACATGGAGCAGAATGCCAATGGCCGCCCATTTAGCTCCCACATCAAATATCTTCAGTAAGACGCCTGCCCATGCTATAATCTGTTGCGTTAATGTATTATATCTCACGCTGAGGTATTCAAGGGGCGATTGTATTTGAAAACTCTTTCTTAACCGAACCCAATACACCGGAAATATTTTGGCACATGATATTATTACAATTCCCACGGGGAACGCCCACCAAATATACATAGTAAAACCATGGGTATAACATACAGCCGCATACGCTACAAACACTGCTCCGCTATGGCCCGAAACATGATGAGAAATACCAGCCAGCCACCACGGTAACTTTCCACCTGCAACAAAATAATCTTCAGAATTTTTACTTCTGAAATAAGACCAAACACCAATCACAACCATGCTTAAAAAGAAAAGAATAATTATTATTGAATCAACGGTATTGAAAATCATTTATCGGTTTTAGTTCGTTTTATAAATTGATTTTTTTGAATAGTACATCGAGTGAACTTAAAATTAAAACAAAACTTTCCGTGAACCCCCGATGATGAAAGAATCCTCCCATCTCTTACAACATTTTGAAATGCATCCTATAACACCCACTAAGGCTGAATGCCATTAGAGTTTCGTAAGTTGCATTTCAAAAAAAACAGGTGGCTGAAAAATTCAATAATAAAGTAATATGGATTACAGGAGCCTCCTCCGGAATTGGTGAGGCATTAGCGTATGCTTTTTCAGCAGCCGGAGCGAAACTGATACTATCAAGCCGCCGGGTGGAAGAACTGGAAAGGGTGCGGAATGCTTGTAAAAATGTTGAACAGGTAAAAGTACTTCCGCTCGACCTCTTAGATGCTTCTTCGCTGGAAACTAAGACTGCAGATGCTATTGCTTGCTTCGGGCACATTGATATCATGATACACAATGGTGGCATTTCCCAGCGTTCACTGGTAATAGAAACAGAGATCGCAGTACATCGCCAGGTAATGGAACTGGATTATTTCAGTTACATAACCATAACAAAAGCATTGTTGCCACATTTTGTAGAAAGGAAAAGTGGGCACATTGTGGTCATGAGCAGCGTAATGGGTAAGATTGGAACCCCGATGCGATCGGCTTATGCAGCCGCCAAGCACGCTTTACACGGTTACTTCGATTGCCTGCGTGCTGAAGTTTCGTCCATGAATATTAAAGTAACCCTGCTGACGCCGGGCTATGTTCAAACCAATGTTTCGAAGAATGCTGTTACCAAAGATGGAAAAGCACTGGGCACCGTAGGGCAGAATATTGCATCAGGCCTTCCTGCAGATCAAGCAGCCAAACAAATATTGAAAGCCATTTCAAAAGGTGCCTACGAATCCTATATTGGAAAATTCGGAGCAGAAAAGATGGCTTTATGGCTCAACAGATTTTTACCTGTCGTTATTATAAAAAAGGCACCCGGGCTTGTTCCTAAATAATCGTCTTCATTTCGACGTTAGGTCCGGATATTTTCCGATGAGGTAACCCACACTGCGGGTCTATCGTTTATATATCAAAGTATTTTAAACTAATCTCAGGTAGGTTTTATTTCCTTATTTTTAATCGGCCAAAGCGCTGTAAAAAGTATGCCGTATCAACCTGAAATCTATTCACTGCTTCAAGAGTATATTCCTGCAATTAGTTCCTTCAACGAACTATTTACAAAAGACAATAAGATAAGATCCGACTGGCAAACATTCTTTTCTTCGCTTCAAAATCTTGGATACGAAGAATTGCAAAATCGAAATGTGGACATCCTGCGTCTCCTGAAAGAAAACGGTGTGGCTTACAATATTTACAATGATCCATCCGGGCACAACCGGCCCTGGGAACTGGACGTGTTACCACAACTAATAACTGCAGAAGAATGGGACACGATCAATGCGGGGTTGATTCAAAGGGCTGAGTTATTTAATCTTCTTTTAAAAGATATTTACGGCGAACAATCACTCATAAAAAAAGGGATCATCCCGCAGGAATTGATTTACCTGCATCCCGGTTTTATCCGTTCGTGCGTGAATATCAAGTTGCCTGCAGATCAATACCTCACAGTATATGCCGCTGATATGGCAAGGGGAATTGATGGCCGGCTTTGGGTTATCAGCGACCGTACACAGGCTCCTTCCGGTTCGGGTTATGCATTGGAAAACAGGTTTGCCATGTCCAGCGTGTTGCCCGAATTGTTTTCTAATTTAACCGTAAGGAGATTATCTCCTTATTTTGATTCGTTGCAACAAGCCTTGAATAACCTGGCCCGCCATAAAACTAATAATCCGAGAATAGTAATACTTACACCGGGGCCGGAGAATGAAACCTATTTCGAACATTCTTATCTCGCAGCCTACCTGGGTCTCACACTGGTACAGGGCAATGACCTGATGGTTAAGGACAATAACGTTTGGCTAAAAACGATTGAGGGCCTTGAAAAAGTAGATGTGATATTACGCCGGCTCGACGATAACTTTTGTGATCCGCTGGAGTTAAAAAGTGATTCATTGCTCGGGATTCCCGGCCTGTTGCAAGCCGTAAGAAAAGGCAATGTTGCTATAGCAAATCCGCTTGGCAGCAGCATTGTAGAAAATGCAGGGCTTGTTCCATTTTTACCTGCGCTGGCGAAGCATTTTTTTGGGAATGAATTGATCATGCCTTCCATTGCTACATGGTGGTGCGGCCAGCCCAGGGAAATGAATTATGTAATTGCCAATTTAAAAACACTGGTAGTAAGAAAGATATTTAGAAATGTTGCGGGTACCCGTTCCGCCGCTGATGGAGGATCACTATCATCAAAGGAGGCAGAGGAATTGATCGCACAGATAAAAGCCAATCCCTTCCTCTATACCGGCCAGGAAAAAATTAATTTTTCATCAACGCCTTCATGGTTCGATGGAAAAATAGAAGCCGGCCGTTCACTTTTCAGAACTTTTTTAGTGCGTAATAATGGGAGTTATACCGCCATGCCCGGGGGGCTCACCCGCACGAATACGGGAGAAAATAGTTTTATCATTTCGAATCAATCAGGTGGTATTGGTAAAGATACCTGGGTACTCTCTGCAAATGGTGATGAAGAACAACCTGTAAACCTGGTATTGAATACTGATGAATTGCGACCCGAACTGGCAAGGCGATCTCTGCCAAGTAATACCGCTGAAAATTTATTTTGGGTGGGCCGTTATACTGAAAGAGTGATTAACAACGCCCGGTTACAGCGCACTGTTATGCAGCGCATTTTGCAAAGCAAAAAACCAACTGTAAGTAAAAAAATGGTGACGGAAAGAATATTGCTGCAGGTTTTAACGCAATGCACCTATACCTTTCCCGGGTTCCTGGAAGATGACGACAGAAAAAAAAGAGAAGAAATATTTTCAAAACCATGGATAGAACTTACCGATGTTTTATACAATGAAAAAAGAATAGGAAGCCTTAGCAATAATATTTCTCTTTTAAAAAACGCGGTTTACAATGTTCGTAATTTTTGGTCGGTTGATACATGGAGAGTGCTTCGCCAAATGGAGGAGCAATGGAATATCGCAAAGCAAAGTGTAAGCACAGATCATTTCCGCATGATTAATGCCATTGACTCATTAAATACTTCGATGTTTGCATTTCTTGGTATGAACAGGGAAAGCGTTCGCCGCGAACAAGGCTGGAACGTTCTCGACCTCGGGAGAAAACTGGAACAATCATTATACATTATCACTTTATTAAAAAGTGTATTTCAGCATAAGCAGGCAGTGCAGGTAGAGCACGAAATTATGGAGTCTGTAATGAATGCAAGCCAGAGTTTAATTACCTATCGGTATACTTACCGGGATCACCTGCAATTGAATCTTGCACTTGAGTTGTTATTGCTCGACACTAATTATCCAAAATCATTGGCTTACCTGGTAAAAAAAATAAAACGTTACGTTTTGATTTTGCCTAACGAGGGAAATGAAATACTGCTGAATGAAAAGCAACGTAATATGCACGAAGCAGACTCTTTGATGGACCAGGTGAACCTAGTAAAACTTACCAGGTATGATCGTGGCAGCAATGAATATGCTGAACTTCACCATTTCTTAGATAAATTATATTCTCTGCTTTCTGACACTTCAATACTAATTTCCAAAACATATTTTAAACACAACGAGGTTCAAAAGCAATTATATACGGCGAACCTTGTGTGATGCTTTTAGTCAAATGCTTTATTCTGTTGTACATACCACGAAATATAACTACCACGAGATGGTAAGTTTGTGCCATAATATAGCTGCGTTAACGCCGCGAAATACCGATAACCAAACCTGTAAAGAATTCAATATTATTATCACTCCATCGCCGGAAATATTGGAAGAGCATGTAGATTTTTTTGGCAACCGGTTGTATTATTTTGTAGTTGAACAGGAGCATGAAGCACTAACAGTTACTGTTAGGTCAAAGGTTGAAAAAATAAATCAACCGCAAGCCCCAATATCATATCCGGTGCAAAGTTGGGAAAGTGTAAAAAAAATGCTGGATGTTTCCACGGGAGAATTCTTTAACGAAAAACAATTTATTCATCCAACGGAAATAACCGCTGTAAGGAGTGATATAAAAACATATACAGAGAAATCTTTCCCGGCAGGTAGGCCACTATTTGAAGCAGCATTTGATCTTATAAAACGCATTTACAATGATTTTACTTTTACTCCCGGCTTCACCACTATTTCAACACCATTATCGGTTGTTATGAAAGAACGTAAAGGAGTTTGCCAGGATTTTGCACACCTTGCCATTTCCTGTATTCATTCCATGGGCCTTGCTGCAAGATATGTGAGCGGTTACCTCGAAACGCTGGCGCCTCCCGGTAAAGAAAAACTCACGGGCGTAGATGCATCCCATGCATGGATGGCAGTCTTCATTCCCGGCATGGGCTGGGTTGATTTTGATCCTACCAATAATCAATTGGCTAATGAACAATACATCACGATCGGCTGGGGCCGCGATTATTTTGATATCATTCCATTAAAGGGAATTATCATGAGCAGCCACTCTCATGAACTTAAAGTTTCTGTGGATGTAAAAAGACTTACGGAATAGGACATGCAGGGTGATTTGATTAATCCTTTTCCCTACACCATCGCTTTGCCTTTTATTGTTTCATGAATAAAATTTAATTTCTTCTTTACTTCTGCATTAATTACAAAAGGATAAGAATCTTTCATGCCCATACTACGGTTCAGGCTGTTCATCACAAAAGAAAGCGGTAGCCATCTCTGCATAATGGCCTTGAAATTACCGGTGATATATGGGTCGATATCTTCTTTGGCGCTTAATTCATTTCCCGGATCTGCCGATCTTGGATTTAATGACATACCAAAAGAATAAGCCGTTTCCATGGTATCTACTATGTGTAAATAATGCGCCCAAGTTTCTGCCCAGTCTTCCCATGGATGTGAACTTGAGTAAGCACTTATAAAATTATCTTTCCACGCGTCTGACGGCACTTTGTTATAGTGTTGCTTGAGTGCTTCCGCATAATCGAAAGTTTCATCGCCAAAAAGATTTCTAAACGGCAATAATCTTTTAGTATTTTTTATTAACTGGTCCCAGTAATAATGCCCGATCTCGTGGCGAAAATGCCCCAATAAAGTCCGGTAAACTTCATCCATATTATTGCGGGCCATTTCCCGGAGAGCGTCATCAGCCTCTGCTATATTTAAAGTAATTACGCCATTATCATGCCCCGTTAATAATCTTTTTCCATCGCCTTTATTTTCATCGGCTTTAAAATCAAAAGCTATTCCGTTTACTTCATCCTGGAATTTACTTACCACAGGTAATTTGAAACGCAGCAATGAATAAACGAGCCGATGCTTGGCCTGTTCTATGCGGGCCCATTTTTCCAAATGATCGGGCTCGTTGAGATCGGGTATTGTACGATTAAGATTACAGGCGATACAATACTGCCCTTCACTATCGTACGGCAACAACCAATTACATACGTTGTATTGTTTGTTGATACAATACTTATAACGCGGGCCATTGATTTTGTTTTTTTCATTCCCTGCAGAAAGAACGAAGCTATTGTCATCCGCCGGTTGTAATGCAATTAAATCCATTTTTTGAGGATCAAAACCAAGAGAAGCATTGCAATGAATACAAAAATAATTCTCGAAGTACACCGGCTGTCCGCAATGATCACATTTAAAAAGTTTCATTTACAAAATAAGTTGAATAAAAATTGTTTTTGCTGAAGTTGATTGATTAATCAACAAGTGTGCCTGATAAAAATATCGTTCGGGAAATATCAACCAAGTGCTTTCCGTATTTATTGTACCTGTCGAGTAAGTGCATTTTGTCAATTGAGAGAGTAGGTAAGTCTTAACGTATTTCTTTGTCGCTATCTCAACCGGAATGTAACCTTTATATCCTTTCAATGAATTGGGCGGCAATAGTTACTTTAGGATAACATTTTGAAGTGAGAATTATTTTTAATTTGGGATTGCTTTCTTATCTTGAGTAATCTGTAAAAGAATTAAAGATGTCAAGTCGGGCAAGTAGATTCCAGAAAAGAAATAGCAAACCTCAATCAAATGTTCGGCATCAAAACAGCTCAAAAAAACTTCAAAGCCCAACCTCAACAAAAAAATCAAGAATAACTGAATTAGCGCAACGGCCCTCCTACATAATAATTAGTTTGCTTATCTCGATTTTTGGAGCTCTTGGAGGCATTTCCGGCATATTGCAGTTGAAGGCATATTTAAAAGACGAGCCCGGTTTTAAATTTCATTTTACAACAATTGGAGTTGGTACTACCGGCCCCGTTGAAACAGGCGAAACATTTACTTCTATTATAATTTCTGGAACAATTGAAAATGATGGTACAAAAGCACTAAACATAAACGACGAAGGATTTTCTTTGAAGGTGAAAAAGCCAGATGGTACAATCGTGTTAGCCAGAAAATTAATGCTCCCACAGCATTTGGTGGCTTTAGGTGATTCGTCGGAAACAGACTACAAGGACACAAAAGACTTGCAAACAGTTTTTAAAATTCCTGCCTTGGAAACAGTTAGTGGATCGGTCTACTTCTTTGTGTCTGAAAGTCGAGCTAGTATACAAACGGATGGGAATGTCTTTATTTTTTATTGCACAGATTTAAAAGGAAAAGTGTATTCAAGTGAGCATACATGGATGATCAAGGCCGGCCGAAATGAGAATAGAATTTATCCACAAACCGGCGTGAAAATATTTGACAAAAATATTGATTCTAACAGCCAAAAAATACCTAGGTAATTAGTTTATCGGTATGAATTCCTTCACTTTCTTATTATAATACCCCCAGCATCATGCCTCACATGATATGCTGTCTCCAGAGCGCTTTCCGGGATGCTGGACTTCAGGTTGAAGTTGATTGCATAAAGGCATCACATGCTAGGCAGTTATTAAGCTTTTGCTGATGATCCCATTTCATAATAAAAGCCCTCAAATATTTTTCAAACCTTTCTTCAACCTCAAATCCAAAGTGCACGGAAACTCATTATTAATTTCAGGTGCCGGTGCATCATAAATAAACGGTGTGCGATTACTCTCCACATAGTGTTCCGTTACGGTAGATAAAGGCCGCACAAACTGAGGCCCCTGGCTATGCTCTGTACTCCCAAAACGATTGACACGCCTTGACTCTGCTTCAAAACTATTTATCGGGAACGCATCGTAGCTTCTGCCGCCCGGATGCGATACATAATAAGTGCAACCTCCAACAGATCTTGCATTCCAGGTATCTACTATATCAAATGTAAGCGGCGTATCAACACCTATTGTTGGATGCAATGCACTTGGCGGTTGCCATGCCCGGTACCGGATGCCGCATACATACTCACCTTTTACAGCGGTAGCGGTCAAGGGTACCCTAAAACCATTACACAGTAAAACATAGCGGTTGTCGGTTAGCCCTCTCAATTTCACCTGCACCCTTTCCAACGATGAGTCAACAAATCGGGCGGTGCCAGTACTGGACATTTCTTCGCCCAGCACATGCCAGGGTTCTATCCCCATACGCAGTTCCATATCTATATTTTGAATGCGAACTGATCCATAATGCGGGTAACGAAATTCAAAAAACGGGTTGAACCAGTTTATGTCAAATGCATAACCCGCATTATTAAGATATTCCACCACGTCTGTAATATCTTCTTTTGCGTAATGTGGCAATAGATATTTATCATACAGTGCCGTTCCCCATCGCACCAATTTATGCTTATATGGTTTTTTCCAGAAGGCTGCTATCAATGCCCGAATCAGCAACATCTGCAATAAGCTCATGCGTTTATGCGGAGGCATATCAAATGCCCTGAATTCTAAAATGCCTAGTCTTCCAGATGATGAATCAGGCGAATATAATTTATCAATACAAAACTCGGAGCGGTGCGTATTGCCGGTAATATCGGTCAGGAGGTGACGAAATATTCTGTCCGTTGTCCAAAAGGGAATGAAACCATTTTCAGGCACCTGGCTGAAGGCGATTTCCATCTCATATAAATTATCATGCAAACCTTCATCGATCCTGGGAGCCTGGCTTGTGGGGCCAATGAACGATCCGGAAAACAAATACGATAATCCCGGATGATGCTGCCAGAATGTAATGAGGCTTTGCAAAAGATCGGGCCTGCGAAGCAAGGGGCTATTGGCAGGTTCAGAGCCGCCAATGGTAATATGATTGCCACCGCCGGTACCGGTGTGTCTTCCGTCGAGCATAAATTTTTCCGTGCCCAATCTCGAGAGACGGGCTTGTTCATATAATGTATCTGTGTTATGGCAAAGCTCCGTCCAGTTTTTAGCCGGGTGAATATTAACCTCAATCACACCAGGGTCTGGCGACACCACCAGCCTTTCCATCCTGTTGTCGCGTGGCGGCTCATATCCTTCAACACGCACTTGTAACTTTAATTTATCGGCGGCAGATTCAATGCAGGCAATTACATCCAGGTAATGCTCGAGGTATTCCATTGGAGGAATAAAAATATAAAGGATTCCTTCTCTTACTTCCACGCTCAGCGCAGTCCTTATCGTTTCTACTTCAAACGTAATTTCTGTTTCAAGCTGCTCGTCTTTTTCTTTTTTCTTATCCGTTTTCTCATCTGTAGTTGGAGTGGTTTCTTTAGATGCCTGCGGTTGTATTCTTTGAGGAATTGGCTGGCTATGATCGGATACGAGGCCGTACCGTGAAGTTATGGTTTCATGAAAATGATCTAAGGGACGTAGTTGTTCAAACGTGCTTCTTTCTACCCTTTGCAGCATTTTTGCTTTTGCAATTACGGGTAATGAGTCCAAAGGCAAGCGCAGCCCGATAGGAGAGTTGCCTGGTACTAAAAAAAGGTAATCCCTGTTGAAAACCCATCTACAGCTTAGCCATTTATCATTCCAGAAATTCCATTTAAGTGGCAATACATAGCCAACAGGATCACCCAATCCCTGGTTAAGCAATTGCGCCAAAGTGCGCCGCTCTAATGAATCTTTAAGGTTGGCTTGTAGCGGATCTACGTTTACCGGGTTTTTACCTTCAGTCCACAAAAAATAAAATACATCTTCATAAGCCGGGCTTACATTATCCGGGCTTACGGCTAATTGCTTTGCCAGTTCTATAGCAAGATTTTTTGCATCAGCATGGGTATATTTCTGTTCGGTTTTTTCGTGAGCAATGAGGTCAATATTTTTCCAAACAGGATACCCATCTTTTCTCCAAAACAAACCATATTGCCACCGCGGTAAAGGTTCACCGGGATACCATTTCCCCTGCCCGTAATGGATCAGTCCGTTTGGGCCAAATTTTTCACGCAACCTGTAAATAAGATCATGAGAAAGGATACGTTTTTCTTTGCCATCTGCTGCCGTATTCCATTGTTCAGATTCCATGTCATCAATAGAAACAAAAGTCGGTTCGCCGCCCATCGTCATTCGCACATCACTTGCCTTAAGGTCTTTATCCACCTGCTGCCCAAGTGCGTTTATCTCAGCCCATTGTTGGTCTGTATAAGGTTTGGTGACCCGCGGATCTTCATAGATGCGTGTCACGGTATTTTCAAAAAAGAAAGTTACCTCACATTTTTCAGTGGCACCTACCACAGGGGCGGCACTTGCATAATCCGCTGTGCACGCCAATGGTATATGGCCTTCGCCGGCAAATAAACCGGACGTGGGATCCAGCCCTATCCAGCCCGCGCCGGGGATATAAACTTCGGTCCATGCATGCAAATCGGTAAAATCATTTTCCGGGCCGGATGGGCCATCCAGTGATTTTTCATCAGAAGTTAGTTGTACCAGGTAGCCGGAGACAAAACGGGCGGCGAGCCCCAGGTGCCGCAATACCTGGACAAACAACCAGGCTGTATCTCTGCACGAACCTAATTTTTTTTCCAATGTTTCTTCGCAGACTTGAACGCCCACTTCCATGCGAATTGAATAATTAATATCTCTATTCAATTTTTGATTGATGTAAACCAGGAAATCATTGATGGTCTTTTTACTTTTATCAACCCCTTCCAGCCATTGCATAAGGCGTGGCCCGCGTTCTTTTATTTCAAGATAAGGGACCAGTTCTTTCGGCAGTTGCTCCTGGTATTTAAAGGGAAAATTTTCAGCATATCCTTCTACAAAAAAATCAAAAGGATTTATACTTACCAGGTTGGCAATCACTTCCACTTCAATTGTCAATTCACTTGCCTTTTCCGGAAACACTACTCTTGCCTGGTAATTGCCGAAAGGATCCTGCTGCCAGTTGATGAAATGTTCTTTCGGTTCTACCTTAAATGAATACGATTCAATAGCAGTTCTTGAGTGAGCAGCAGGACGTAAGCGAAAAACATGCGGGGAGATAGCGACCATCCTGTCGTAAGAATAAATTGTCTTGTGTCTGATTGCGGCCCTTATTGCCATGTTGGTTATTTATTTAAAAATGAACAAGGAAGAGCAATCGAATGATAAAACTAACAGTGATGAAGGTGAAGATAAAATTTATTTCACAGATAAAATTTATTAGGTGGTTGGACGCCGCCGGTTAAAGTTAGCGTGTAGGTAGCTATGTTATATTGAGGCGATTGTTGTCTAATTTTTTCCCCGAAGCATTGGCACAAAAGAAAAATTAGAAAACCGTTCTTCAGAATAATTACCGTCTTCATCCCTGGTAATGCGCATCATTTTTTGCATTCCGTCATCATCGAGTGGCAATACCATTTTGCCGCCTGTTCTTAGTTGTGTCAGAAGTTTTGGAGGAATGATGGGAGCCGCTGCCGTTATTAAAATTTTATCAAAAGGTGCGTAGGTAGGTAAGCCTTCGAAACCATCTCCGTAAAAAAATTTAAGTGTTGGATATTTTAATTTCAACATGAAATCTTTATCCTTTTCAAATAGATTCTTATTTTTTTCAAATAACCCTCTCTGCCTTTCAATAGTAAAAACATTAGCGCCCATTTCTGCCAAAACCACAGCCTGGTAAGCACTGCCGGTTCCTATTTCCAAAATTTTATCATAAGGTTTTACTTCCAGCAATTGTGTTTGAAACGCTACAGTATAGGGCTGCGAAATTGTTTGTCCCTCCTGTATAGGGAATGCTCTGTCCTGGTATGCAATATTATCAAGCGCGGTGTCAAGGAAGTAGTGGCGGGGTATATTCATCATAGCTTGCAGCACATTTTCGTCGGATATACCTTTGTCTTTTATAGTTTCGATTAATTGCTTCCTGAGACCTTTATGCCGGTAAGTATCTTCAAACTTTCGCATGTTGCAATTTAGAGAAAAGAGGTTTAATATCGGGCCTTCTTTAAGCCGGCAAAACCGACAGGCATGCAATTTGTAATGTGGCGGCTATGAAAAATTTATTGATCCTTGTTCTTACAACACTTATTTTTTTTGCGGCCTGCCAAAGTAAGAAAGGGAAAAACGACGAAACTGATGAATCCAAAACTGAAAAAAATAAGAAGATAAGCAAAAGGGATTACGGTATCACAAAAGCAAATTCCTTTAATGACCTCTTTCTCGATAGCAATGAGGTTGAAAATTATATCACAAAAAACAATGTGGACAATCCTATAGCCCGGAGGATACGCAGTTTTTACAATACCCGCAACTATCAATTTGCATGGTTTACTTCCGGCGGTTTAACAGAGCAGGCTTTTGGGTTCTGGACGCTAAAAAACTATTCAGGCGATACAGCAACCAAAAGCAAACAGTTGCAAAAAAGGATGGATGATCTTATGACTGATGATGATCTTAAGGTAAGCAGCAGCGATAAATCTATGGTGAATACGGAACTCCATTTGACGGAAAATCTTATTGATTATACACGAAGTAATTATGAGAAAGGTTATGTGAAAAGAAAGGAGATGGAAAGATTTATTCCTTTCAAAAAGGCTGATCCCGTTTACCTGGCAGATTCACTTCTAAATAAAAAACACAAAGACGAAAAATATTTTTCTGATGTAAATGAATCTTATAAATTACTCAAAGACCAATTGGAAAAATATGTAGCAATCGCCAAAAGTGGCGGCTGGCCTTCGATAGCACAGAATACTAAAGTATTTAAAACAGGTAATTCATCCCTGGAGATTGCTAATATTAAAAAGAGGCTCTTCCTTACAGGAGATCTTCCGCAGCAGGATACGTCAAATATATTTAATGATACGCTTAAGGCCGGTATTAAGAATTTTCAAAAGAGATACGGCTACACCCCGGATGGTATCGTAACGGTATCTTTATTAAAAGAAATGAATGTGCCGGCAATTGAGAAAGTAAAACAGATCCTCATAAACATGAATCGCATGAGGTGGATGCCGCAGGAACCTGATGGAAAATTGATCTTAGTGAATATTCCTGAGTTTATTTTACATGTTTACGATGGTAAGACAAAAGTTATTGATATGGTGGTAGTGGTTGGTAAAGAAGGCCATAATACGACTATATTTTCTGATAAACTTACTACCATTGTCTTTAGCCCTTACTGGAATTTACCTGAAAGTATTGTGAAGAAAGAAGTCCTTCCGTCTATAACAAAAAATGCAAATTATCTTGAAACGCATAATATGGAAATTACGGGTGGCAGTGAAAGTCTTCCGGTAATACGTCAAAAACCGGGAGGCGATAATTCTTTAGGGAAAGTAAAATTTTTATTTCCTAATAGTTTCAATATTTATTTTCATGATACACCTGCGAAAAGCCTTTTCAATAAAGACGTTCGTGCATACAGCCACGGATGTATCCGCCTGAGCGATCCTGAAAAACTTGCTGATTATCTTTTAAAGGATGATTCTAAATGGACGTCTGCAAAAATCAAGGAGGCCATGAATAGTGGTGAGGAACAGTATGTTGCTGTGAAAAATCCCATTCCGGTTTTTATTACCTATTATACTGCATGGGTCGATGATAAAGGGATGCTTAATTTTCGTACCGATATCTATGGGCACGATAAAGAAATTGCGCAAAAGATGTTTGAAACATCTGCAACAAAAGAGATAAGTTTAAAGTAAGTAAAAGGATTGCCAGGCTGGCCCGGGGAAATACTAAGTCTAACCTTCCGGAATTTTACTCATTTTATCTATAGCATCTTTATGCATGAGTATTCTTATAAATTGTATTATGGCCGTAAGTGCGAAAATGCCACCAATTATCCAGTTCAGCATGTTTTGATTGGCATTAAGTTTATCAACAATATATTTCCCCCCAAATATAAAAACACAGTTACCCATTAACGTTCCAAGGCCGATACCAATAATATATAAATTGTAAAAAGAATTCTTTGGCTGCAAAATATTTTTGGAAAACAATACGGTACTCCATCCAAACCAAAAGGGAATCTGAACAGGGCTGATGGCACTTAACATGAACCCGAGGAAGAACCGGTGGATATTATTATTAAGCATTATATTTTTCGCATGATGCTCGTGTGTTGCTGCAATAAAGCTGCCCGCGGCAAGTGCCAGCACAATGCCAAGTGTTATCCATTCCATCCATTTTAAAAGCGATTTTTGTCTACGGATCCAGTTTATTCCAACAAGTGAAATACGTACGTAAATCATTTCAGTTAAAAGAGAACCGACGGAAAACCAGATTGCATTTATTATACTTTCCTGAACACTTATTTGCATAGCTGCAACATTCAATGTTCCCAGGGGAAGAGAGCCAAGAAAGCTCACGAGCATTCCCCAAAAAAAAACTTTTACCAGGCCCATTATTTTATACTACCCTTTTTTAGCAGATACGGATAAAGATACATTTACGGTGTTACTTAACACCGCACTATTATCGCCAACTCCGTAATCAAGCCTGTTTATTTCAAACTCGCCGGTAAATAAATAAGTATCGTTTGTTTTCTCAGCTTTGAAAGGAAATGAAATTTCTTTGGTGACGCCATGCATGGTAAGCGTACCTGTAAAAAAATAATAACCCGTTTCTGTTTTATTGGTCTTGTCAATTTTCGTTGAAGTAATAGTTATATCTGGATATTTTTCTACATCAAAATAGCCGCTTTCCTTGAGGTGTTTATCGCGGCTGCCGTTATCAGTATCGACCGTAGATGCAGCAACATTTACGTTGAACCGGCATGCGGCAAGATCGGTTGTGAAAAAAATTATTTCGCCTTTCACACCCGACAAATCTCCGCCGGTTTTAATTCCAAAATTCTTGATGATGAAGTGAACTTTGCTGCCGGCATCCCCCGGAATATATCTTTGTGCAGATGCCTGCATAGTTATAAAAAACAGGAAGGATAAAAAAATCTTCAAGAGCATATATTTTTGAATTAGAAAGATGATGAATATCTACGGTATAATTTTATCGGCAGTCTTAATTATTTTATAATGTTTTTTTGTTGCCAGCCGGAACCGGATACCTTTCAGGAGCGGCCAGTATTCTATTCCATCTTTGTATTTCTGCCGGCTTACTTTATAAAGGATTTTCCAGTGTTTCAAAATTTCCTTCCATGCGTTTATAAGTGTATAGCCGGTATCATAAAAATGATTGGGTTCAGCGCCACATCCGTTGTACTCTAATATCACGAAGTTCTTTCCCTCTTTTAATTCCTCAATTGAATTACACATGATATCATAACGCCCGTAAAAAAAATCGTTTTCGAAACTAATGCCGTCTAGTAAAATGGTAAGTCGCTCATCAATCTCATCTTTAAGATCGATAAAACTTGCGCCACGGTTGTGGTTGGCCGCATAACTTAACATATATTTTTCATCTTTGGCCAATATTTTATCAAAATTATTGCCATGCTTTAAGCGCAGTTCTTCAATCTTTTTTTTCGACTTGGAATTTATAAGAATTAATTCTTCCAAATTGTGTTTTCCATCGCCAATTACCTGCATCGGTACTTTTTGTAAAAAGCCTGAAATAGTTCCACTTTTCTCTTTTGGATGACGGTAATAGAAGAGGCTTACTTCCAGTGGATAACTAATTAACTCCTGTACGAAATACTCTACCGGCACATTTTCATGATAGATCTTTAATTGTTCTTCTCTATCAATTTTTCTGAAAAGAATTCCCTGGCCACCAATTTCAGGTTTTACAATAAGCGGAAAATGAATTTTTTTAAGAGATATGTTTTCCAATACTTTTTGGAAATTTTCCGAAGGCTGTACGTTGAAAAATGAAGGGCATAAATGCTGAGGAAGCAAATCGTGCATTTCCTTTTTCGGCTCACCTTCCATGCCACCAAACGTAAGGCGGGGATTGCTCGGGGTAAAAAACCAGACGGCCTGCGACCGTATCATGTACCAAACCCATACCGGAGCGATTGGTGCGTACAGGATTTTAAATGGCCACTGTTCCCAATTTTTTAATTTTTGTATCAATCAGATTTATTTCTAAAACAGCCGCAAAAATAAGTTTTAAACTATGGAACATGCTAACAATCATCAAAATTGTTTGTTGTATTTTAGCTCAATTAAAATCAATTATTTATGCATGTACCCACCATGGCAGAAATGACAGGTGAGAATAAGGTTCCCGAAATTTTATTTTGGGTAGGTTGTGCAGGCAGTTTTGACCAAAGAGCCCAAAAAATTACAAAAGCATTTGCAACCATTCTTGATAAAGTTGGGATCAATTATGCAATTTTGGGAAAGGAAGAAATGTGTAACGGCGATCCGGCAAGGCGGGCCGGAAATGAATTTATGTTCCAGATGATGGCTTACCAGAATATAGAAGTTCTTAATGGGTATGGCATCAAAAAAATTGTAACAGCCTGCCCTCATTGTTTCAATATTTTTAAGAATGAATATCCTGAATTGGGTGGTAATTATGAGGTAATTCATCATTCTACATTCCTGCAGCAACTTATTGATAGTGGTAAAATAAAAATGAAAGAGGAAGGAAGTTTTAAAGGAAAGAAAATTACGTATCATGATAGCTGTTACCTTGGCAGGGCTAATAACATTTATGAGGCACCCCGGAAAGTTTTAGAATCCCTGGATATTGAACTGGTAGAAATGAAGCGTTGCAAAAGTAACGGCCTATGCTGCGGAGCCGGTGGCGCACAAATGTTTAAAGAGGAAGAAAAAGGAGATACCAGGATAAATAATGAAAGAACCAGGGAAGCCATCGAAACTGGTGCAGGCATAATTGCTGCAGCGTGCCCTTTTTGCAATACCATGCTTACTGATGGTGTAAAATTAAATGAAAAAGAAGAGCAGGTAAAAGTGATGGATATTGCAGAGATTATTGCAGCAGACATGCTTTAATGAATTTTTGCTTAAACATAAGAACAACAAAATAACAGCCAAAATAAATACACAGTAATGAACGATTGTTGTAAGATACATTTAGTATCTTTTTTAAATTACCCATTAGCCAGCATAAAATAAAATGACTGAAGAAAAGAGCCTGAATTTTCTCGAAGAAATAGTAGAAGAAGATATCAGAAACGGAAAATTTATTAATATTCTCACACGATTTCCGCCGGAGCCTAATGGTTACCTGCATATAGGGCATGCAAAAAGCATTTGCCTGAATTTTGGCCTTGCCAAAAAATATGACGGCGCCACAAACCTGCGATTTGATGATACCAATCCCATAACTGAAGAAACTGAATATGTTGATAGTATAAAGTATGATGTAAAGTGGCTCGGTTTTGATTGGGTGCACGAATTTTATACAAGCGACTATTTCGAAGACTTATACCATCTTGCAATTAAACTTATTCATAAGGGCCTTGCGTATGTTGATGATAGTAATCCTGAAAAAATAGCCCTGGAAAAAGGAACACCTACAGAATCCGGAAAAGAAAATGAATACAGGAACAGGAGCGTTGAAGAAAACCTTATGCTTTTTGAGAAGATGAAGAACGGTGAATTTAAAGATGGGTCAAGGGTTTTGCGGGCCAGGATTGATATGTCTTCGCCAAATATGCACATGCGTGATCCGCTGATGTATCGCATCAAGCATGCACATCACCATCGCTCGGGTGATAAGTGGTGTATTTATCCTATGTATGATTTCGCACACGGGCAAAGCGACAGTATTGAAAATATCACCCACAGCATTTGCACACTTGAGTTTATACCTCATAGGCCCTTATATGATTGGTTCATAGAAAAGCTTGAACTATTTCCGTCCCGTCAATATGAATTTGCCCGCTTAAATATGACGTATACGGTGATGAGTAAACGAAGGTTGTTGCAACTTGTAAATGAAGGATATGTAAATGGATGGGACGATCCAAGGATGCCTACCATATCGGCTTTCAGAAGAAAAGGTTTTACAGCGTCCAGTATAAGGACTTTTTGCGATAAGATTGGCGTGGCTAAACGTGATAACTTAATTGATATAAGCCTTCTCGAATTTTGCCTTAGAGAAGAGTTGAATGAAACGGCTTATAGGGTAATGGCGGTGCTGCACCCCGTGAAATTAATTATCGATAATTATGAAGAGGGTAGAACAGAAGAAGTCGTAACAGACAACTTACCCAACGACCCTGCGAACACAAGAGTGGTTCCGTTTTCAAGAGAATTGTGGATTGAGAGCGAAGATTTTATGGAAGTGCCGGTTAAGAAATGGTTTAGGCTAACCCCCGGGCAAATGGTAAGATTAAAAAGCGCTTACATAGTACGATGCGATAGCTTTAAAAAGGACGAAGAAGGGAATGTTACGGCAATACATTGTACTTATATTCCAGAAAGCAAAAGCGGGAATGACATAAGTGGTCTTAAGGTAAAAGGTACCATACATTGGGTGAGCGTGCCACATGCAGCAACTGCAGAGGTAAGATTGTATGAGCGGCTATTTAAAGTGGAAAATCCTGCAGCCGGGGAAGGTGATTTTAAAGCTTACATTAATCCTAATTCCCTGCTAGTGATTGAGAAGGCATTCATAGAGCCACATTTGCAAAACGCACATGTTGGGAGTCACTATCAATTTGTACGTAACGGGTATTTTTTTGTTGACCAGGATTCAAAGCCGGGAGCTTTAGTATTCAATAGAACGGTTACTTTAAAAGAGAGCTTTAAATGATTGATAAAACCAATTCATCGTTGTTTACTTTTTAAATAATATTTTATGCCGGCTTATGTAATCGTAGAAATAGAAATTGAAGACAATGGATTATATGAAGAATATAAGAAATTAACGCCTGCGGCTATAGCGGCATATAACGAAAAGTTTATAGTCCGAGGGGCAAAAACGGAATCTTTTGAAGGGGATTGGAATCCTCAGAGAATTGTAGTTTTGGAATTTCCTTCAGTAGAGCGGGCGAAAGAGTGGTGGTCTTCTCCTGGCTATTCAGTTGCTAAGGATATCAGGCAAAAAGCAGCCAAAACAAAAATGTTAGTTGTGCAGGGAGTTGATTTATAAAAGCCGATAAAGATTTATACACCATACTTCCTTTTAATATCCCTGTCGCTCTCTCTCTCTTTAATGGTTTCTCTTTTGTCATAGATTTTCTTTCCCCTTCCCAGGCCAATTTCCATTTTTGCAAAACCATTTTCGGTAATGAATATTTTTAGTGGGATAATGGAATACCCTTTTTCTTTGATTTTATTTTCAAGCTTGCGCAACTCTTTTTTATGAAGCAGCAATTTGCGTTCCTGCAGTGGCTCGTGGTTGTGAATTGTTCCAAAACTATATTCAGAAATGTGAAGGCTTTTTACAAACAATTCACCTTTATTAAAAATACAATAGCTATCGTTAAAGCTCGCTTTACCAGTGCGTAATGATTTTATTTCGGTTCCGGACAGCACCAGGCCCGCAATATATTTTGCTTCGATATTATACTCGTAATATGCTTTTCGGTTGCTGAGTTCCATAATTTAATATCCGATCAATACATTTGTTAGCAGCAGTAAAAGATGACTTAATCCTTATCAGGTACGATAGGTTGATTGCCCGGTATTTTAAGATTTCACAGATGGAAAAAACAAAGTAACGCCGACGTTATTACTTTCAAATATTAATTTCTGAAAAGCACTATTAACTGTTCCATTTTTTCTTTGAGCTCTTTCCTTGAAACAATAAAATCAAGAAATCCATGCTCTAATAAAAACTCACTTCGCTGAAATCCCGGCGGCAAATCTTTTTTAATAGTTTCTTTAATAACACGCGGCCCGGCGAACCCGATAAGCGCTCCTGGCTCCCCCATAATAACATCGCCAAGCATAGCGAATGAAGCTGTGGTTCCCCCAAAAGTAGGATCAGTGCAAAGCGAAAAATAAGGAATTTTAGCATCCGATAGCATGGACAATCTGCCGGAAGTTTTAGCAAGTTGCATCAATGAAAAAGCGCTCTCCATCATTCTTGCACCACCACTTTTATTAATAATCATAAAAGGAATTCTATGCTTAATACAATAGTCACATGCACGTGAAATTTTTTCTCCCATTACACTTCCAAGGCTTCCACCAATGAACTCAAAATCCATACAGGCAATTACAATATCCATTTCACTTATTTTGCCATGCGCAACTGTAATAGAATCATTAATGGAAGACTTTGCATAAGTCTCTTTTAGCCTTTGCTCATAAGGCTTAAGGTCAACAAAACCTAAATAGTCTTTAGACTTAATCTCAGCAAAGAGCTCCTGGTAGCTTTCTTCATCAAAAAGAATTTCAAAATATTCGGCGCTGCCGATACGGTGATGATATCCACATTTAGGGCATACAAATAAATTTTCTCTCAATTCTGAAACGGTGCAAGTATACCTGCATGAAGGGCATTTCGTCCAAAGGCCATCAGGTGCTTCCTTTTTATCCTTTGTAGACGTAGTAATACCTTTCTTTATTCTGCGAAACCATCGCCTTTTTGTTTCCTCGGTTTCACCTTCTTCCCCGGCGAGATTGGCATAAAAATCTTCTTCTTGTTTCATACCTCAGCCCCATTTCAGGAGGGCCATCAGAATTTAATTGTTTATAAAAAGCCCTTGTTCCCCCGGCATTATTGCGGGGAAACAAAGGTTTGTTTTAGGCAATTGTTATTTCTTTATCAAGGTATACGTCTTGAGTTGCCGTCAAAAGTTCTACACCTTCTTTGAAAGGTTTTTGAAAAGCTTTTCTGCCCAAAATTAAACCCATACCGCCGGCACGCTTATTTACAACGGCAGTTGTTACTGCTTCCTTCAAATCAGAATCGCCTTTACTTTCTCCGCCACTGTTTATTAAACCTATACGTCCGCTGTAACAATTTAGAACCTGGTACCTGCAGAGATCAATTGGATGATCGGACGATAAGTCAGTATATACAAGTTTGGATGTTTTACCATGCTTCGTTGCGTTGTAGCCACCATTATTTGTAGCCATTTTTTGTTTAATGATATCGGCCTGCAGCGTGACACCTAGATGATTTGCCTGGCCGGTAAGATCTGCGGAAGTATGATAATCTACTCCGTCAACTTTAAATGCGTTGTTACGGGTATAACACCATAATATGGTACACATTCCCAATTCATGTGCCAGCTCAAAAGCCTGGCTTACTTCCTGTAATTGGCGCGTACTTTCATCGCTTCCCCAATAGATAGTAGCACCTATACCTACAGCGCCCATGTTATAAGCACTTTTTACTGTGCCAAACATAGTCTGGTCAAATTTATTGGGATAGCTCAGTAATTCATTATGATTAATTTTTACTATAAATGGTATCTTATGAGCATATTTTCTACTTACAATCCCTAATACACCAAAGGTAGAAGCCACACCATTGCAGCCGCTTTCTATAGCAAGCTTCACAATATTTTCCGGATCAAAATAGATTGGATTGGGCGCAAAAGAAGCTCCTGCACTATGTTCTATTCCCTGGTCAACAGGAAAGATTGAGCAATATCCTGTATCAGCAAGGCGGCCGTGGCCCAATAGCATTTGCATACTTTGAACTACCCGGTTGTTACGGTTACTGTTTACAAATATATCGTCCAGGTAACTTGGCGATGGCAACGTAAGAGTCGATTTGTCAATTTTACATTTGTGATTAAATAAAGTTTCGGCGTTATCGCCCAGTAAGTCGGTAATTTTTTTTGATGCCATTTATATTTTTTTTGAATGTATGCAAACCTACATGAATTTGGGAAAAACACAATAGCAATTAAATATAGCATCGGGAGACGTTTTTCATTAACTGATGACAGGGTGCGGAGCGAATTAATATTAAGAAATATGTGAATTTATATGGTAAAAAAAGAATACTACTTACTATGGATAAGTTGTGTATGGAGTGATTTAAAATAACGGGCAGACTTTAAGAGTCTGCTGCCATACCAACTAAACATTTCACCATCAACCAGCATAATTTCCATTTCTGACAGTATGGCTTTGATTTTGTCAATATGTTTTTTCCGGAAAGGGTAGGGTTCGCTTGAAAGCAACAAAAACCTGCACTCACGTTCTTGAATGTCATCCAACGTAATTACCGGGTATCTCTCAATATCAGAAAAAACATTTCTAAGGCCACAGTATTGCATCATGTCGTCAATAAAAGTTCCGCCTCCCGCGGCCATGTAGGGATTGTTCCAAATAAGGTAAGCGGCATTTACTTTAGTTTCACCTGGTGAAGCCACAGCGAGATCGTTAAACCTCTCCCTTATATGTGTGGCAAGTTTTTCCGATTTATCAACTCTGCTTGTCAATTTGCCAATTTGCAAAATTCCAGTTATAGCGGTATCCAAATTGTTGATATCAGTGAGCAGTACATTGTAAGATCCGGATAGGTCCTCTATTTGCTCTTTTACATTTTCTTCCTTATTTGCAATGATTAAATCAGGACTTAACTCATGTATAATTTCAGTGTTAATATTTTTTGTTCCCCCAATTCTTGTTTTTGATCTGAACCATCTTTTGGGGTGAACGCAAAATTTTGTAATACCAAGCACTTCTTCATCAAGACTTAAATCACTTAGCAACTCAGTAAGGGACGGCACCAAAGAAATAATTCTTTTAGCCTTGAAGTTGCCATGAATGGACTCCGGGTTATTTATGATCATAAAGTTGGTAATACAAGCTTTTTTGGCGCCAAATTTAGCTTCTATAATTTAGTCATTTTGTGACAAAAGCCACAACGGGCAATATTAAGGAAACGGATGGGGATATATTAAAAAAAAACTTCCGCAGGAATTATCCGGCAGAAGCAAATTTTTTGTCCGCGGTGGCAGACTCCTTAGGGCCTTTTCGGTTAGAGTTTCCTCGTTCCAGGAAAACTATGCCTGGTTTCAGAATTGGTTTTTAAGGATTGAATTTTTGATGATTTCATCAGATAGTTTTCAATAGACTTTGGATCTTTTGGATTTCAATGGATTTGGTGGCTTTTAATAGAATCTGAACGTTTTGGTTTTCAATAGGTATTGACGGCTATCACAGGAATAATGCTTTTCAAAAGCGAATGGCTGGATGGGCCATCTAATAATTCTTATGTTGCTCTCCTTAAATTTTGTAAAGAGTTGATTTTAGAAAAAAATAGAAGTTGACTGATACTGGATTTTATGATTTTTCAGGAATTTGGATAGATTCGATCTTTAACCTTTCATTGGATATTTTGGATATTTTTAGATTAATGCTTAAATCAACATCAATCAACTTCTGCAACAAAGATATGGTCTATAGATAGTTATACAATAGTATTATTGCTTAATCTTAGATTGTAGAAAATTACTTCAAGGACCGTATTAAGCCTATCACCTCTTTGGGAGAAACACTTAATTAATAACGTAGTTCTACTAAAATTACTTAAAAAATAAATGCAGGTATAGCATACAAAATATTAATAAACAGTCGTTTAAAAGATTTAATAATTTTATAGTCCTATTTTGCAAGGCTTTGTATGATGTCGTATTTCGTTACTATATGGTAATTTCCCGTTTCGTCTTTACTCAATACTGCTCCACTTCTTTTGGAGATTAATTTACTCAGTTTTTCAACGGGAGTATCGAAAGCAACCATGGGATATTCGGCTTCCATAACAGACTCTACTGTTTGGCTCTTTATTTCAGGGTCGGTTAATATTTTATCAAATAAGCCACCCTCACTTAGTGAGCCAATAATTCCTTCCCCATTCTTAACCGGCAAATTTTCGACATCATATTCTTTCATAATTGCGATTGCCTCAGCAACGGTTTGAGCCGGTTTCACGGTTAATAATTTTTTTGAGCCTCTGCTGCTTACCAGATCTTTAAAGGTCTTTACTTCCAAAAAGCCTCGTTCCATCATCCATTGATCGTTATATATTTTCCCTACATACCGGCTACCGTGGTCGTGGAAAATACATACAGCAACATCACCTTTCTTCAAATCCTTTTTCAATTGCATTAATCCCTGCAGACAACTGCCTGCGCTATACCCACAGAATAATCCTTCTTCTTTTGCAATACGCCGGGCCATAACTGCACCGTCTTTATCGGTCACTTTTACAAAAGTATCAATGTATTGCATGTCATAATTAGCCGGCACAAAGTCTTCTCCAAAGCCTTCGCTAATGTAAGGATATACTTCATTTTCATCAAGCTCACCTGTATCAAAGTATTTTTTTAGAAGAGAACCATAACTGTCTATTGCCCAAACTTTTATATTTGGGTTTTGCTCCTTTAAATATTTGCCTGTTCCTATGATAGTGCCACCGGTACCAGTGGCTACTACCAGGTGTGTTATCTTACCTTCAGTTTGTTCCCATATCTCGGGGCCGGTTTGTTCATAATGGGCAAGCCTGTTAGCAAGGTTATCATACTGATTTACATACCAGGAATCGGGAACCTCTTCAGCGAGCCTTTTAGAAACAGAATAGTATGAACGTGGATCTTCGGGTTCAACATTTGTCGGACATACAATTACTTCTGCGCCTACCGCCTTTAAGATATCCGCTTTTTCTTTTGATTGTTTATCGGTGGTTGTGAAGATGCATTTATATCCTTTTACTGATGCGGCAAGAGCAAGTCCCATTCCGGTATTACCGGATGTCCCTTCAATGATAGTACCGCCCGGTTTTATTTTTCCTTCCCGCTCTGCAACTTCTAGCATTTTAAGCGCCATACGATCCTTTATAGAATTTCCGGGATTAAAATATTCAACCTTTGCCAGCACAGTGCATGGCAAATCTTTGGTAATCTTGTTAAGCTTTATAAGAGGAGTATTGCCAATGGTGTCTAAAATGCTATTGAGCCACATAAAAATTTATTTGCTATAAAGTTAAAAAAAATAGGATAGACGGGTTATTTACCCAACTGCGCAAGTGGGCTATTCTTTAGAAATTCCAATGCTTTATTTACAGTTTCATCATCAGGGTTGCTTACTTCATATAAGCCTTGGGTACGCCAAATTTGCCTTGCTGTCATTACCTTAATTTGTTTTTGAAGAAGCGACTTTTCCTTTATGTCATCCAGGTTAAAATTTATAGAATCCATTTCAGCATAATCTTTCAGGCTCTTAAGGGTTGCATCATCCGCATGGTATTTTTCCTGGAAAATCTTAGGAGATTTATAAAATTGGAATTCCTCCCGGTGCGCAAGATAATTGCGATAAATAAAACTATTAAGCGTTCCCTTTATGAGTGCAAGCGTAATTTCTTTGTCCATTGCGAGTGTATCGTATGGAACAAAAATATCAGGTGTAATTCCGCCACCTCCATATACGGTCTTGCCTGAATTTGTTTTGTATTCCTTTTCATTAGTATGTTTTATGGAGTCTGCAAAGGTCATTTCACCGCTGTGAAACCGGTTCATAAGGTCTTTATTATACTCATCAACTCCATTTTTGTATGACTTTTGTATGCTTCTTCCCAGAGGTGTATAATACCTGGCTACTGTGAGTCTGAGCCCTGATCCGTCGTTGAGTTGATATTGCTCCTGTACCAAACCTTTTCCAAAACTGCGCCTTCCCATTACCGTTGCCCTGTCCCAATCCTGTAAAGCACCAGTCAATACTTCACTCGCAGAAGCTGTCCCTTCATTGGCAAGTACAACCAGTTTGCCTTTTTCAAAAACACCCTCTTTACTGCAACGGTATTCTTTTTTGGGAGAGTGGGTACCGACTGTATAAGTTATAAGTTTATTATCACTTAAGAATTCATCGGCAATATCCGTAGCCTGGGTTAATATGCCGCCGCCATTATCCCTAAGATCAAGGATCAAGCTTTTCATTCCCTGCTTTTGCAGGTTTTCCATAGCCTGCATAAATTCTTTATAGGTTGTTTCAGAAAATTTATTAAGCCTGATATATCCTACACTATCCGTTATCATATATTCCGCATCAAGGCTGTATAGGGGAATGTAGCCCCTGGTGATGCTAATCACTTTTTCAGTCCTGTTTCGCAGGATGGTTATATCGGCCTTACTTCCTCCTGTTCCCCGAAGTAAATTTTTTATTTTCTCGGCGGTTATATTTTTACCTGTGATGATTGAATCGCCCACCTTTAAAAATTTGTCACCCACCATAAGGCCCGCTTTATCAGATGGGCCGTTGGGCAATACATTCAACACATTTATCGTATCGTTAAAAATGTTGAACTCCACACCTATGCCAAAGAATTTCCCCTCGAGATCTTCATTTACTTCTTTTAATTCCCTCGGTGGCAAAAAAACAGAATGCGGATCCAATTTCGCTAATATCGCTTCAATAGCCGCATCACCTAATGAATCTTCATCTTCTTTATCAACATATTTACGGCTTACAAGGTCCAGAACTTCCTGAACAGGGCGCTGCCTGTCAATAAAAAAAATACCGGCATTGGGCATATTGCCTTTTATCCTGTAACCAATAAACATTCCGGACACCATACAAACACTTAATATAAGGGGAAGCCAAACCTGTAATTTTTTATTGCGCATACTATTCCTAATTATCTAATTTTATTTTTTAGAATTGCAAATTTCCTTAATAAACATGAGATAAACATGCCAACCATCAAATTGATCGCTGACAGCGGGTCAACAAAAACAGAATGGTGTCTTCTGAAAGGAAACCGCAAAAAACTGTTTCTTACACAAGGATTGAGCCCTTATTTTGTAAACAGTGTTGACATGGAAAATGTTTTGAGGAAAGAGGTGCTTTCAATAGCAGGGCAGTCCGATGTCGCTGAAATCTATTTTTATGGCACAGGATGTAAAAATCCGGGAAACATTAAAATGGTGAAGAAGTCTATCAGCACGGTTTTCCCCAAAGCTTTAATTTCAGTTGACAATGACCTGTCAGGAGCCGCCAAGGCACTCTGCGGAAGCGAAAAGGGCATTGCATGCATACTCGGAACAGGGTCAAATTCGTGCTATTTTAATGGGAAGCGAATTGTGAAAAACAGCCCTGGTATTGGATACATTCTTGGCGACGAAGGGAGTGGCGCTTATCTCGGCAGGAAAGTAATTCAGCATTTTCTATATAATATTTTTGATGATGATCTGCGCTCAAGGTTTGATGCCAGGTTTGTAACCACTGATAATGAAATTCTAAATGCAGTATACACACAACCCTTGCCAAACCGCTATCTCGCATCGTTTGCCATTTTTTTAGCTGAGAACCGTGGCCACTATATGATCGAAAATATTATAGCAGATGGATTAAATGATTTTTTTAGAACACACATAGTTAAATATAAAGAAAGCGGACACTTGCCCATACATTTTACAGGCAGCATTGCTTTTGGATTTAAAGATGTATTAGAGCAATTATGCGATAAATATCAACTACGGATTGGAATGGTTTTAAAAAATCCGATGGAAGGTTTAATAAGGTTTCATTTGAACAAGGACTAAAAGATTTTAGATACCCGGTAAAAAAATGTGCATTATACCATCGCCCGTCTACGAGTCACTGGAAAATAATGTTCTTATTCCATGATCTGTTCCAAATGGGCCAGCCTGCCGTCTTTGGTCATGCCCTCGATCACAACCCGAAAAGCTTTGGTGATATCGTTATTATAAAATGTGAAAGTGACCTTGTTGTTACCAGGCGTGGTAATTAATTGCGGATTCCAGTATAGTGTGGTTCTGATATCCTTCTTGTCATCATTTGGGCTGAAGGTGCCATAATTGGGAGAATAAAATTCGCGAATGCCATTGTATCCAGTTACTTTATTATTTGCAAGCCCTTTACCCTCATCTCTTTTTACATCATCGCCTCGTCGGGTATAAATGGCAATTGCGCCCCCCGCTCCACCACCTGAGCCTCCAAAAAAGGGTGGCCTCATCACTTTGATATAGGCTACATCGGATACAGACATTGAAGAAACTAATGAAGCATCAGTAAGTACCTCGTCAACATATAATTGAGGTATACTGCCACGCCACGATAAAGAAGGCGCATTACTGCCACCTGCCGTACTTATCTGCAGGCCTGCCACTTGCCCTTGCAGGTAATTAAAAATACCTATGGAACTCCTGGCCCTTGGATCATTCAAAAGATCAAACTGGTAACCATCCCCGCCTTTGAAAAGGCCGGAAGGATATTTGTCTTCGAGTACTTCAACAGGCGTCTTGGTTTTTAAATTGATCTTTACCGTTTCAAGAACCTTGCCCTGGTATTTATTTAAAAGAGCTGCTAATTCATTGGCCAATTCCAGGTGACGGGCGTTCCCTGCAGTATCAAAAAATTTGCTATAATAATTCCCGGCCGCTGCGATGTTGTTTTGTAAGGGAGGAAGTCTTCCCTCCATAAATTTCACGGAAACATCTCCTAACCCTTTTGCCTTTGAAAGCTGGAAATAAATATTCGCGGTATCAAAAAGAAGATAGGTTGGATCATTAAAGGTACCATTGGGCTTAACAGGTAAAACCAACATTTGCTTTCCCTGTACGCCGCTATTTATCAATAAGACGATATTATCTGCATCTCTTAACTGGGAAGGTGTAGCCCCATAAAGTTTTCCTGAAAGAGTTAGATAAGAGGTATCTCTTTCATAATTAATCTTAGGGAACTTTCCACTTACCACGTCTTCCCAGTTAAACCTCCGCCAGCCATGCGTAAGCATTACGAGGTCGAGTTGTTTACTAAGGCTATCGCTTGAATTGGAAAAATACCAGGAAGGATTATAGACCTTTCCCTTCAACTCTCCGGTCAACAGTAAATGAGAAATGATATGGTCACTGCTATCGGTATCAATATCAACATCAGTCACTGCAACGGAGAAATTTGCTGCAACACTATCCGGAACGGTGATTTGAACTTCATCCCGTGCTCTTTTATTTAATCCCCAATGCTGGACCTCCATCTCAGGATAGAATGCGTACTCCTGGTTGTTAATAAAGGTAATGCGCTCTGCCAAAGGAATCCATTGATCATTAAATACTGTGACTGTAAGAATACCACTTGGCAGATCCTGGGTGGGAACAATACCCTGAGCCTGGCCTGTCGCTATATCTTTTGTTACTTTAAAAATCTCATGCTGGTACATGGTGCCAATTATGTGAACCTTGCCCAAGGCCGCTCCTTCCGTAGGCGAAGCAACCACTGAAAAAATCCTGTTTTTATCCTGTTGAACAACTTGTAAGGCAACGCCGGAATTTTTTACGGCAGGCAAATCAGAAGTATATTGTTTACCTTTTTCGTCTTTCCATTTTGCGATAAAGCTTTCACCTTCCTTTGGGTTTAGAAAAAAATAACCCATTCCATCATGAATGATATGCAAGCTGTCAAGCAGTTCTCCTGCCTTGTCAAAAATGCTTCCTTTTATGTTTACTGGCCTTCCATATTGATCGTTGGCTTTAAAGGCTATTTTGTTATTCACATTTGCAACCATATCTCCGCCTTCGGGGAAAAACTGCAGCGATGGAATAACTGTAATTTTCGAGGTTTGAGCAATGTTACTTTTTGTTAGAATGCGAATATCATTGTTGTATAAAAATGCTGAATCAAAATTGAGCATCCATTTTGTGTACACTTTTACATGTATAAACCTCCCGGTATAAGATTCCGGAATATCGAATTGGCCAACACTTGTAGCATCTAAGATTGGGGCAAGGCTGTGCAGGAGTAATTTTCCTTTATCATCCGTCCAGTCAATGTATAGGGTCTTGCTGTCTGCCGCCGGATATATCCCTTGCATCAGGTATGCCTTATACCAAACGGTTTCGCCGGGAGCATAAGTGGCTTTATCATAATGAAGATAAGAGCGTTCGCTCCCGTACTCGTTAGCATACTTTTCAATGGTAGCATCAATATTTTGAGCATTGGCTTTACAAAACAAGGAGAGAATTAAGGAGGTAATGGCGACACAACGTTTCATCAGGGAAATCACATTTTCATTTTTATAAAATTATAAAATTTTCAAATGAAGATAGTTTACCTTTTATTATTTAAAGTTTCTTTATCGTTCGTGTTTACAAACAAGGTTCAGCAAAATGTTATTTGCAAGTCAATATTTTATGAAATTAATATAGGATTATAAAGGCCTCACCAATATGATTCGTAGTAATAAAAAGATTTGTGGGCAAAATAGAAACAAGAAATAGTAAAGCCTTAAAAGAAAAATAAAAATGGTTTGAGCAAAAGAGAATTATTTTATTAGTTTTATGTTTCTTAAAAATAAAAAAATCATGGCAAGGGCTATTAGAAAAACTGAAGTCGCAGGTAAACTTAGAACCTTAAAGGAACAGTTGGACGAGTATAAAGAAGAATTAAAAACCGTGCACCCCACCTTTAAAATATCAAAAAAAGGTAAGAGGCTTGATAACATTAATGCTACTATTACCAAACTGGAGAGAGAAATAGAGGAGCTGAAAAAAAGATAAATGGATTTGTGGTGTTTAGCATAGTTTTTCACCTGCATTCATCTGCGGAACAGGGCTTTGAAAATCGCTTTTAATTTATTTTCAGACATGATAAAAGCTTTTAAGCAAAAAAAGTTTTGTATCTATTACTTCTCAATCCTTCAAAATTAAATTCATTGCAATAGTTTTGCGGCAAAAAAACCGTGCCAAATGGATTTTATAAAAGTTACCGAGCAACCTTCTCACCACCGGCATCTTGAAAAAATGCCAACTTCCCAAATTTTATCAGCTATTAACAATGAAGATAAAAAGGTGGCAGGTGCCGTGGAACTCGCACTACCCCAAATAGAAAGACTTATTGACGCGGTTGCCGATAAATTGCTTGCGGGGGGCAGGCTGTTTTACATTGGTGCAGGTACGAGTGGGCGGCTGGGTATTTTGGATGCAAGCGAATGCCCTCCGACGTATGGCGTACCAAAAGATCTTGTTATAGGAATTATTGCTGGCGGTAAAAAGGCGGTCACAGGTGCAGTAGAGTTTGCCGAAGACGATATTAAACAAGGTTGGGCCGACTTAAAAAAGCGCAATGTGACATCACGGGATTTTGTGATAGGAATTGCCTCCAGCGGCACAACACCTTACGTAATTGGTGCGTTAATGAATTGCAGGAAGAAGGGAATATTGACAGGAAGTATTGCCTGCAACCCTGGATCACCCATAAGTGAATGTGCAGATTATCCGGTGGAAGTGATTGTTGGTGCGGAATTTGTTACTGGCAGCACAAGAATGAAAAGTGGAACTGCGCAAAAGATGCTTTTGAATATGATTTCCACAACGGTTATGATACAGCTCGGCAGGGTAGAGGATAATAAGATGGTTCACATGCAGCTTAGCAACGATAAGCTTGTAAAGAGAGGAATTCAGATGGTTATGGAAAAAACAGGAATTACCGATAAGGGCAAAGCAAAGGCGCTTTTGACCAAATTTGGAAGTGTAAAAAAAGCCATTGAAAAATTCCATTAAATGCTGTGTTTTATTTAATATTGTCATAGAATCATTTTTTCAATTTAATCTAATATAACAACTACAATTCATCACTATGAAACCATCATTAGTATTCTGCTTTTTATTTCTTGCTTCGTTATCAAAAGGATTTTCGCAAGACAATAAAGTCTTTGCCATCACCGGGCAGGCGAGTAAAAATTTCAACTGGACCGACATCAGGGTGCTTGATATGCAATCCGCTGATATGAAGGCGACCGTGTTCGAAAATGGCAAAACAAAATTTTCCTATGTCGATGCAGAAACTAGGAAGGATGTTGATGCAGGTAGTGCACATGTTCTGCCGGCAGCCGTTCAGCAAAATGTCGCCGATAATTCTTCCAATGCAATTGCTCTAAGCAATTTTTCGCCTACAAATCAAATGAGTGCTGCTGTAGCTTACGATAAAAAGCATGATAAATTGTTTTTCGCCACCATGCGCACCGGTCAACTTGTGTGGTTGGACACACATCAAAATAATGGCTCTTCTTCATTTTTTACTGTAAAGAAAACACTTGTAAATAATACCAATTTTAATGATGAAGCATTGAATATTACCCGCATGACTATCGGCGCTGACGGTAATGGCTACGCACTTACTAACGATGGTAACCACCTCATCAGGTTCACTACCGGAAACAAAATAATAATAACTGATCTTGGTAATTTGGTAGATGCAGAAAGCAATAATGGCATTTCAATACATAATAAATGCAGCAGTTGGGGCGGAGATGTCGTTGGTGACGCTTTTGGAAAACTATACCTTTTTACCGCAAGTCGTAATGTATTTGAAATTGATGTTAATACACGAATTGCCACTTATAAAGGTGCCATACTTAACCTTACGCCAACTTATACTGTAAACGGTGCTGCAGTAGACAATGATAATAAGGTGCTCATAAGCAGCGCCAATACTTTTGAAGGTTATTATAAAGTAAATGTAAAAGATCTTGCTGCAACTAAAATACCTACTGATGGCGAGATTTTTAACGCATCTGACCTTGCGAGCAGCAATCTTCTAAATGAAAAGGAAAAGCAAAATTCAGTAGGAGCGCCTTCACTGATCAGTTCCGAGGTTATTGGCAATAAATTTATTTCCATATTCCCAAATCCTGTAACTAACGGCCAATTTAAAATTACATTCGAAAATAATATGGTGGGTGAATATAAAGTTGCCTTAAGCGATCTCCAGGGACGCCTTATTGAGAACAAGATTGTTTATGTAAAATCAGCCGGACAGGTAGAGAATTTTCAACTTCAAAAAAAGCAGGCTGCGGGTATGTATATGATCAAGGTTACCGACTCAGGAAATAAAGCTGTATTTTCCGATAAACTTTTTATTGAATAGAGAATATAAATATTTGGAGATTTTTTTCTGCGGGCCGCTTTTTAAAGCGGCCCTTTTTAATGTGATTATTTTCGAATAAAAATTGTAATTAACTCTCAGTAAATAAATAAATTTGTTGCAAAAGAAATCACCTTAATTGATACATATCCAAATATTTTGCAGAACATAGAACCATACGACAACTGGCAGTATTTATATACCTCGGAAGACGATTTAAATTCCCCTTTTTATGGAAGAGAGTATAGTGAATTTGCATTTACAAAAACTATCTATAATTATTACATCCATCCGCTTTGGGATGAATTTGGAAGTGCCACTCTGTACATGAAAGTTTTAATGGCCGATTACCAGGAACAATACGCCATCATTGAATTAATGGGTGAATGGAATGATGCCATTGAAAACGATATCATGACACTTAAGCGGGACGTAATCGACGATTTTATGAGACAGGGGATAAAAAAATTTATTCTTATAGCGGAAAATGTTCTCAATTTCCATAGCAGCGATGATAGCTATTATGAAGAATGGTATGATGATGTAACGGACAAGGATGGTTGGGTAGTGTGCCTGAATATGCCGGAAGCAACACAACATGATTTTAGAAAAGCAAGACTCAACAAATACATAGAACTTTTTAATTTCCCCCAATGGCGTACTATGAAGCCGGATATAGTTTATAACCAAATTGACAATATCTTATTGCGAAGATTAAACTTATGATCTCAGCTTTTGTTATACCCTTATATAAAAATTATTTGTCGAACAAGGTTTTTAAACTTCCTGTAGTATTTTTGTACATCTTGACAACTATCAATTCCCCGCATTTATGACCTGGAAACAGTTATTCACTTCTTCAATAGGAAAAAAATTCGTAATGGCATTTACCGGTTTTTTTCTTATTATCTATCTCATTATACATGCTTCTATCAACGGGATGATTTTTTATAATGATGACGGTGAAACATTCAATAAAGCCGCTTACTTTATGAGCCGTAATTTTTTCATGCGCTTACTGGAAGTGGGTTTATTTGCCGGGTTTTTATTACATATAATACAGGGATTGTTATTGTGGAGGCAAAATAAGTCTGCCAGAAAAATTGCTTATGCAAAACATAGCTATCCGCCTAAAATAAAATGGTATAGCCGAACGATGGGATGGCTTGGTACATTTCTGCTGTTGTTTTTAGTGATGCATTTGTATCACTTTTGGGCAGGCACTAAAAATGAAATGTATTTCAATGGCTCGGAAAAAAATTTGTATTACGAAATGAAAGAAATATTTACGAATCCTTTGTTTTTCACTTTGTACATGATAGGGCTTGTTTCTCTTCTGTTTCATCTTCTGCAAGGCTTTCAAAGTGCATTCCAGACTTTTGGCATCAATCATAGAAGATGGACGCCAATAATAAAAGGCATAGGAATTTTTTATTCAGTAGGAATCTGTTTGCTATTTGCTTTTATGCCAATTTCATTTATGGCGGGGTGGCTTAAATAAGATTGTTTGAAATCGGAGAGTTTCTTTTGAAAATAAATTTAATACTAACGTATGGCATTAGACGCGAAAATTCCAGAAGGACCACTTGAGCAAAAATGGACGGAATATAAAAGCCATGTGAAACTCGTGAGTCCTGCAAACAAAAGAAGACTTGAAGTAATCATAATCGGTACAGGCCTTGCAGGAGCATCAGCCGCAGCTTCATTGGGCGAACTTGGTTATAAAGTAAAAGCATTTTGCTTTCAGGATAGTCCGAGGAGGGCACATTCCATCGCTGCGCAGGGTGGCATTAACGCAGCTAAGAATTATCAAAATGATGGCGACTCTGTTTTCAGGCTTTTTTATGAAACTGTAAAGGGAGGCGATTATCGGTCCCGCGAAGGAAATGTGCATCGCCTGGCAGAAGTAAGTACATCTATCATTGATCAATGTGTAGCACAAGGTGTTCCCTTTGCCCGCGAATATGGTGGCTTGCTTAGTAACCGGTCCTTTGGCGGAACCCAGGTACAGCGCACCTTTTATGCAGCGGGGCAAACAGGACAACAATTATTGCTTGGCGCTTACGGAGCATTGGAAAGGCAAGTAGCACTGGGAAACGTAACTATGTACACACGCCACGAAATGCTTGACATCGTAAAAATTGAAGGAAAAGCAAGAGGTATTATTTCCAGGGATTTGATTTCAGGAAAATTGGAGCGCCATTTCGGCCATGCCGTTTTAATATGTTCGGGAGGTTACGGGAATGTTTTCTACCTGAGTACAAATGCAATGGGCAGTAATGTAACTGCTGCATGGAAAGCGCATAAAAGAGGAGCATGGTTTGCTAATCCTTGTTTTACTCAAATACACCCCACCTGCATTCCTGTAAGCGGCGATCATCAGAGCAAACTTACACTTATGAGTGAGAGCCTCAGGAACGATGGAAGAATTTGGGTACCAAAAAATAAAGACGAAAAGCGAAAGGGATCTGAAATTCCTGAAGCGGAAAGGGACTATTACCTGGAAAGGAGATATCCCGCATTTGGCAATCTCGTTCCGCGTGATGTGGCCTCACGTGCTGCAAAAGAAAGGTGTGATGCAGGCTATGGGGTAGGCACCACGAAGATGGCGGTGTATTTGGATTTTGCGGATGCTATAAAAAGATTTGGAAAAGTGGAAATGGGGAAAAAAGGGATGTCTGAAGATAATGACGAGACAATTATCAGTTTAGGCAAAGAAGTTGTTGCAGAAAAGTACGGAAATCTTTTTGAGATGTATGAAAAGATAACAGGTGAAAATCCTTATAATGTTCCCATGAGAATTTACCCGGCGGTTCACTACACAATGGGAGGCCTTTGGGTTGATTACGAACTTATGACAACAGTGCCGGGTTTATATTCTTTAGGTGAGGCGAATTTTAGCGATCATGGAGCCAACCGCCTTGGTGCTTCTGCATTAATGCAAGGGCTTGCTGACGGATATTTCGTAATTCCTTATACATTGGGTAATTATTTGGCAGATGATATCAGGACACCGGCAATCCCCCTTTCGCATCCTGCCTTTGAAGAAACAGAAAATGAAGTGAGGCAGAAGATAGAAAAATTAATGAACATCGGCGGAAAGGAATCAGTTGAAAGTTTTCATAAGAAACTTGGTAAGATCATGTGGGAAAAATGTGGAATGGCACGAAATGCAGAAGGGCTTATTTCTGCAATTGAAGAAATAAGAAAACTTAAAACCGAATTTTGGAACAATGTAAAAATACCCGGTGGAATAAATGAATTAAATACAGAACTTGAAAAGGCAGGAAGAGTGGCGGATTTTATTGAGCTTGGCGAATTAATGTGTATAGATGCACTTAACCGCAAAGAAAGTTGCGGCGGCCATTTCAGGGAAGAGATGCAGACAGCAGAGGGTGAAGCACTGCGGAATGATGATCAATTCTCCTACGTTGCCGCCTGGGAATTCACAGGTGATGATGAAAAATTGAATAAAGAGGAATTGCATTTCGATGTAGCTAAACCTAGCCAGCGGAGTTATAAATAGCAGCACTGAATTGCAATTTTGAAAAGATAATTATAGGTATACTGGCGAAATGATCAAAAAATCGGTATTTGAAAAACATTTAACTACTAACTAATTGAACCGTTATTTAATATGGAACATTACATAATGAATATCACTTTAAAAATCTGGCGACAGAAGAATGCTGAAACAAAAGGGGCGTTTGAGACCTATGACGTAAAAGATATCTCATCGGAAATGTCGTTTCTTGAAATGTTTGACGTGTTGAACGAACGACTCATTCATGAGGGCAAAGACCCGATAGCTTTCGACCACGACTGCAGGGAGGGGATTTGTGGTTCGTGCAGCATGTACATCAATGGCCGTGCACATGGACCATGGTCAAAAAATACCGTATGCCAATTACACATGCGTGCTTATAAAAATGGCGATACTATTGTGGTAGAGCCGTGGAGGTCGATAGCTTTTCCTGTTATTAAAGATCTCGTCGTTAATCGTAAAGCATTTGACAGAATAATCCAGGCTGGCGGCTACATCTCTGTAAATACCGGTAATGCCGTGGACGCAAATGCAATACCTATTGATAAACATAAAGCAGACGAATCTTTTATGGCAGCCTCCTGTATTGGTTGCGGGGCTTGTGTTGCGGCCTGCCCTAATGGTTCTGCAATGCTGTTTGTAAGTGCAAAAGTTTCGCAGCTTGCATTACTTCCGCAGGGTGATACAGAAAGAAACACACGTGTTTTAAATATGGTAAGCCAAATGGACAAAGAAGGGTTTGGCAACTGCGGAAATATTTACGCGTGTGAAGCTGAATGTCCCAAAGGAATTTCAGTGGATAATATCGCCCGTATGAACAGGGAATACTTGGGAGCATCTCTTTCTTCCGGGACATAGGCCTACGTTTCCAAAAGTCTTTATTTGACTTGCCCGCCAGAAGGCTACGAAGTTCTATTTATGTAAAACAATTTTATGCAAAAAAGTAAAGAAGGGCATAAAATTGTACAACTCTAAAGAAACAAAAAATTTACAGTAAGGTAAATAGTTCGTTCCTCTTCCTTTGATTAGGGTATATTCAATTAAATTTTCAGGTAGGTGGTTCTCTTTCATCATGTTTATTATTTCATGCTTGAAATAAATTGTTTCGGTTTGTATTGTTTCCATTTATTATGGTTGAAGCCCTCGTTGTTTTATATGCTTGCTTAAAACAAGGAGCTATTTATTTAACTTATGGTTTTACTTCGAGATTTAAAATTTCTATGCTTGTTGAATCCGACTTGGAAGTATTAGCATCTTATATGTAAGGTTTATTGAGATGGCCTTCTAAAAAAATTGGATATTTAAATCTAAAGAAATAATCTCCAACAGTGGGGGGTGAAAACACGGTATTTTCAAAAAATCTTCAGTATTTCTACAGTTTTTCCATTTTCGTAAATGTGATTTTCCGAATTAGTAACTCGTCAGATATAGGGGAGGATAAATTTGCGGGCATGAAAAAGCTATTTCTACTCGCCGTAACTTTTGCAGTTTACGCCATTACATTTGCCCAGTACAGAACAAAAGCACAGCAACAGGTTTTTACAAACGAAGATTCGCTGAATGCCGGAACATCTGTAAACAAGACGGTGATCTCTGGCTATGGGAGCGCAGCTTACCAAAGGAATTTCAACGCAAGGCAGTCACAAGTAACCCTGGAAAGAGCCGTATTGTTTGTAGGCCACCAATTCAACAGAAACATTGCATTCTTTTCTGAAATGGAAATTGAAAATGCAAAAGTGGAAGGAGGAGAAGATAATGGTGCAGAAATAGCAATGGAACAGGCTTTCCTGAAATTCAATTTGAATGCCAGGCAATATATAATTGCAGGTTTGTTTATTCCGCGTATTGGTATTTTGAACGAAAACCACCTTCCGGTAAACTTTAATGGTGTTGAAAGACCAATAGTTGAGCAGTTAGTTATACCAGCCACGTGGCGTGAACTAGGTGTTGGATTTTACGGTTCTGCAAACAGGTTACCGCTCAATTATTCAGTTGCGCTGATGAATGGTCTCAATAGTGAAGGTTTTGAACATGGTAGTGGAATCCGCGGCGGACGAGCAGAAGGCAGTAGCGCTTTTGCAAACAATGTTGCCGTAAGTGCAGCGCTACAGTATGCGTACAATAATTTTAAATTCCAGGTGTCAGGTTATGCAGGCGGCACAGTTGGCCTTAATAAACTAAGTGCCGATAGTCTTGGACTTGATAGTGGTGCTTTCGGTACTCCGTTGTATTTGGGAGAGGCTGATGTACAATATGCAAACAAAGGTTTTTCGTTCAAAGTTTTGTGGGTATATATCAGTTATCCCGGTGCAGGAAAAATTAATAATGCTTATTCAAAAAATGTTGCAACAGGAATGTATGGAGGTTATGCAGAATTAGGATATGATTGGTTGTTCAGGAAAGGCGAAACAACCCAGCAATTCATAACTTTTGTTCGCAGCGAATTTCTTGATTTGAATTCTAAAATTCCTGCACCGCCCAAAGCAATTTATGATGGCACTGAAAAACAATCGCACATAATTGCCGGCTTTAGCTATTTGCCCATTCCTAATGTGGTGGTAAAGGCCGATGTGAGAATTTTACATACCGGGAAACAAAACCCGGATCTTATTATTAACCCACCGCCCAATGCTATTCCCTACAAACAGAATAACCAGTTTTTGAATATTGGAATTGGCTATTCTTTTTAAGGACAGCAATCAAGAATCAAGTATCAAGAACGAACAAGCAACAATCACTATCAAGCGTGAAATAAAATGGAAAGAAGAAATTTCATAAAATCAACCTGTAATATTTGCCTTCTTGGAGCAGCAGGTTTTCTTGCAGCACAATTACCCGGTTGCAGCCCTGCATCTTTTCCCATTTTTAAAACAGGTATAACTGATAAGAAAGTTACCGTGCCGCTAAGCTTGTTTGAGAAATCTTCGCTGCAAATTGTACGACCTGACCAGATGTTTTACGATATAGCGGTTCAGAAAAGAGAAGACAATATCTACTCCGCAATATTGCTTCTTTGCACACACCAGCAAAACCAACTAACGGTTACGGGAAGTGGCTATAGTTGCGCATTGCATGGCAGTACTTTCAATAAAAACGGCAACGTTCTTAAAGGGCCGGCAGAAGAGCCCCTGCAGCGCTTTAATACTACAATTGTAAACGATAATCTTGTTATTCAAATATAATTGCCAGCCATGAAGAGAATTACTTTTACTTTTTTTCTATTTGCAACATTTTTATTCAGTGCCTGTAACAAGGCCGATAATGCAGTAAACACCGACACTGATTTTAAAACTTTGCAGCAGACTGTATTAAATGATTTTACCAATAACGTCGCTTTAAGCAGCTATCTAAAATTGAGCGTAGCGGCGGTAAATCTTAACTCTGCCGTTCAGGCGCTTAATAACACTGCTAACGACGATAATCTGCTGGCATCGCAGGGGGCCTGGAAAAGTATGCGGCAGGTATGGGAGCAATGTGAGAGTTTTTTATTTGGCCCGGTTGAAGACAATGATTATGATCCGAATATGGATACATGGCCTACAGATTATGTGCAACTGGATTCATTGCTGGCCAGCAATCATTTATTAGAGGAATCTAATATTCAAAATCTTACTTTATCATTACGCGGCTATCATCCCATAGAATACATCATCTTCGGAGATCACGGAAGCCGCAAGGCTTCGGAACTTACTGCGCGGCAAAAACAATATATGGCAGGCCTTTCTGCAGACCTTATGAATACATGCAATGCACTTTACCTAAGTTGGGCCGGAGCGCCCGAAAATTTTGCGCTCGAGGTAACAACTGCTGGTAACGGAAGCACAAAATATGCATCTAAAAAAGAAGTGTATATGGCCCTGGCTGGCGGGCTCATTGATATTTGTGAAGAGGTAGGAGAAGGCAAAATGAAAGAACCTTTTGATGCCAAAGATCCGGCTATTGTGGAATCACCTTATTCAGGAAATTCCGCTTTAGATTTTAAGAACAATATGATAGGCATACAAAATGTTTACATGGGTCTCAATGGTGGCAAAGGGCTGAAAGATCTTGTTGCCGCTAAAAATAAATCATTGGACAACACATTACAATCTAAAATAAATGCCGCCATAAGTTCATTTGATAACATAACCGTAAACTATGAGGAGGCGATTTTCAGCCAACGGGTACAAGTACAGCAAACCATGAATGCTTTGGCAGATTTGAAAGAAACACTGGAAAGCAGCTATGTTCCCTTTATTCAGACAAACATAGTTGATTAGAAGATTTGATTAGCATCCAAGTTTTATTTTTCACAGAAACTACTTTTCCTTTTTAGAATGACTGCGGTTATTTTTTAATAATAAATAATATGAAGAAGTGGTTCGTGATTATCGGGCTATCATTTTTTGTTATATCATTTAGCATGTGTAACAAAGCGAATGTTTTTAACGAGGAAGGGTTTGACGACCGGTTAAGCGGGGGCCTCGCTACGGTATTTGATGAAACTTCAAAAGCATTTACACATTCAGTTAACGGATTAAGTGCCAGAGATCAATTAGTACACGAAATAGGTGACAAGGCATTTGAGCAAACATTTGTTGCGGCAGGTTCCAACGTCTTTGGAGGACTCGGCCCTGTATTCAATAATGTATCGTGCATATCCTGCCATCATAACGACGGCAAAGGAACTCCCACTGCCGGCCAGTCTACGTCATCTTTATTATTTAGAATAAGCCTGCCAGGCCAGGATGCGCATGGTGCACCGTTGGCTGCACCGGGCTTTGGTTTGCAATTGCAGGACCAGGCTTTGTTTGGAGTACAACCGGAAGTGAATATGAAAATTTCATATAGCAATATATCCGTAAAATATCCTGACGGATCAATAACCACTTTACGAAATCCAGTGTATCTCATTCAGAATCCTTACATCCCTTTGCCTGCGGCCTATGCACTATCCGCCAGAATGGCTCCGCCCGTATTTGGGGTAGGTTTGCTGGAGAATATTCCGGGACAAACCATCTTATCTTTTACAGATGCCGGTGATAAAAATGGTGACGGTATAACGGGAAAGGCTAATTATATTTTTGACTCAACCACAAATAAAAATATTCTCGGAAGGTTTGGCTTCAAGGCAAATGCATCTACTGTTTTATTTCAGGTGGCTACCGCTTACCAGCAGGATATGGGTGTTACCAGTTATGTGCAGCCGAAAGAAAGTAGTAGAACTCAATTGCAGGATGATACAAAAGCAGATGACCCTGAACTTGCAGACAGTATCGTAAACGCCGTTGCATTTTATGTAAGATCGCTTGCGGTGCCGGCAAGGCGAAATGTAAACGATGCAGATAATAAAAGAGGGGAGCAGCTTTTCAGCCAAATAAACTGTTCAGGTTGCCACCGGCCAACAGTTCAGACAGGTGTTGATATAAATTTTCCTCAGCTATCTAACCAGCGCATACATCCATATACTGATATGCTGGTACACGACATGGGAGCAGGGCTTGCGGATAACCGCGCCGATTATCTTGCCTCGGGAGGTGAATGGAGAACAACTCCATTATGGGGAATTGGCTTATTTAAAAAAACAAATGGTGTTCCCTTTTATTTACATGATGGAAGGGCAAGGACTCTTGAAGAAGCTATTTTATGGCACGATGGCGAAGCAAAAAAAGCGAAAGACCAATTTATGCAGTTAGATAAAACAGACCGGGATAAAGTAATTAAGTTTTTGAAATCTTTATAGGGTGTTGCTCGATTAATTTTTTTAAAAACAAACTTCTTTGAATCGTGGATCATCCATTTTATAAGAAGGCACAAAGGTTTTGTCCATATATTTTTTTTGCAGTTCTTTTTGACCGAGTTCCACTAAATCTGCATTTTTAAACCTGGCATTGCCGCCTCCGTGATTCCATGCGCTTTGCCACAATATGGCGAGCACCCTTGAGCCTTCAGAGATATTTTTTATGGTTCTTTCTCCCAGTGTACTCCACATTTTATTGTATTTACCTGAACCCGCTGAATCCTTCCATACTGTAACTACTTCTTCCGGAGGTAAAAGTGCAACGGTATCACGCATTAATTGCAACACTCGTTTAGCAGCGCTTTTACCGGTTTTGCCGATCAACTCTTTTGATTTAATTTTTTTAGCAAAAGCTTCCACTCCTAAAAAAAGTAATTCCATTTTTTTGTCGATCAAAGTTGTTTCATAATCTGAATGTACTCCTTCTTCATTTTGCCCTTGATGCCCATGATGCAAATAAGAAATATGTAATGGCTGGCAAGCATCACCTACATAGTGCGACATAGTACCACCTGCTGTAATAAAACCAACAAGGTCTCCATTTTCTACACATTGGATCATTTGATTATACATCTGCCATACCCTGAAAGGCAGAGCTCCTCTGCGTGGCCGTAGTTCATTAGCGCCTGTAGTCTTATCTGTATGAAAAACAGGGTCTGCGATGTCCATTTGTTTATCGAAATCAAGCCAGAAATCTAAATCGATATTAGCATCTTTTGCAAGCGATAATTCCAGGAGGCTTTTACCATTCATTACCCCTGAGTTTTTTTCATCTATGTCAGAGAAGTGATTGCTTTCATCTGAAGGGCGCGTGGTTCTCCATACTATGTCGGCTACATCTGCGAGGGGTACAAAGTCTTTTGTAAACCTTCCGCCAACAGTATTGCCATTAATCAAATCACTATCTATGTAGCCGATATTTTTTTGATTTGCTTTTAATAATTTGGAAAGCTTAATACCCGATACGAGTTCGCATGCTTTTGCACCTATCTTAAAATGACCGGTTTTCCCCCAGGTATTTGTAAGATCAAGATTCCAGTTTCTTACTAATTCTACATCAAGCAAATTACAAACAGAGCTAAGGCAGGTCGCGAGGATATAGGGTTGCTTGAGGTTAATGCCTCCATCAGAAAATTCATGCATTCCCCATAATACGCCCAGCGGATAATATTTTACGCAGGTTGGATTGTTACCGGTTTTATCATCTTCCTCAAGTTCCAAAAGAATAAGCGTTCCGGAATCTCCGTGGTGTACAGAAAGCATCCTGTGTTCACCGCCTTGTTTTTGAAAAATATCTTTGGTTCTTGGCCCTATCAAAAAGTCACTCACATATTCAAAACCGCCAACCGATTTATAACGATAAAACAATGCTTGTATCTCACCTTCAAACTTTTGCCCGGATACTGCGCCGAAGCCAACTACCTTTTGATTGATGAGTTTTAAAGTTATATTATTAGTATCCAGGTCAATTATCTTTTCAAGTTGACCTATCCCTAATACTTCAGCCTTCCACTGACTAATATCCGATACTTCCACGAGCCCGATATCCATGTTCAGGTAAACTGAAGTTCCTTTAAGGGTTGGATAAATTTCTTCAAAAGATATACGCCCGAGTTGCAGCCCGGATGCTTTACCTATTACAACTTCACAACCATTCAAAATAGTCATAACCGGTGTTCCTTCCTTTCCAACTACATGTTTATTCGTGAGGGCATAAATAAGATGGCCATCTGTAACCAGGCATCCAAAAGAAGCGATCCTTTTTTCATTTTGTACATCAGTGAGCAAAGGGAAGCCGCCGCTAATAACATTTCTGGGAAAATTTACTTTTGCAAGATCAACGACTTCATCTGACTCTTCAATTTTTTCTGCTTTGATAATACAAACGGGTACCGCTTTACCATCCGGCAAATAAAGGACCTTGGGTAAAATGTCAGAGCCATCTTTTTCCAACAGTTCTTTCTCCTCTTCCCATCTTTCTACAAAAACCAATATTGCCGGCCACGAATAGGGCCTTACTTCTGAATTGCCTAAGGTTCTTTCAATGTGTTTATTTTTTGAAGTGTCGGGATTTTTATTTGTAGCAGTGGGCCAGGCATCAGCTTTTCGAATCCTGTAATAACCAACCGCGGTCGCTATTACATTTTTCGTATTCATCAGGTGCAGGTGGTAAAGATCTCTCGCTCTAAGAAGATCCTGGAGTGAGAGCGCACTATAATCGTAACTCTTAAATGGGAAAGGCATAATATTAATTTTAAAATTTAAGATGAATCAGCCGTTAATAAGCGATGGTGATTTTGTAAGGTTTGAGTTTTGATAAAAGGCAGGGATGTTACCAGCTAAAATAATAAAAACATTCACCACGTAAAAGGTGGAAAACACGGTATTTTTCAATATTTTTTTCTAAAAGCTAAAAGTACAAATAAGAATAATCTTCTTTGCGCATTCAATTTAAAAAGCAGGCACATAAACAACATACCCTCTTGGAGGCGCCCAAAATTCAGCCGCACCCAATCCATCTGTCCATTGTTCATTAGGAACGTCGGCATTGTCTTTTCCTCTCCATGCATTTGGAATAAAATGCGTGCTTGCCCATTGAGTATTTACAAGACGTCCATTCCATCTCGCCGCATTGTTTAAAACGAAGACCAATCCTTTTTGGTCAACTGTTCCCCTTCGCTGCATTATATAAAGATCGTCGTCACAGTACAAAATATCAGTGTGGCCTCCGGCAAACTGTTCATGGACTTTTACCAGTGCTGCAATGCCGCTGTTGTTATCCTCCTGCGCCAGGTTCCAATTGAAATAATCCTGCCAGAATATACAAGGATAACCTTCGTGAGTAAGTATGTACGCATACGCAAGCATTTTATCATTTACTATGGGATCGGTGCGGACGATGTCATGATTTTCTACAAATGTTACCGCCAGTTCTGAAAGGCCATTTGTAATCAGCGTTCCTTTTTGAATTAGGTTTTTAAGACTGAATCCGTACGTGTCGCAAAGTTCTTTCAACCTGCCACGCAGCGGAAAATCAAATGCAGTTACCGGATTATCGGAATAGGCATTGGTTTCTTTCAACCATTCTGAAATTGATGTATCAGAATCCCAATATTCGCCAACGCCAAAGGGAGAGAAACCTGTCTTGTCATTTTTTTTATAGAGCCTTTCAAGGATCGCTGTAATTACCCACGTGCCGTACCCTTTTACAAAGTCATATCGCAGCCCGTCAAAACCAATATCTTCAATAAGCCAGCGTGCATACTCCATAAGTTCGCTATAGACATAGGGATTGCGGTGGCAAAGATCAGGCATACCTTCAAACACCTGGACGTCCATTCTTTCGAAATAGGTGGGATGGTAACAGGTCCAGTCACGTAGAAATTTGCCGCTTCCCGGGTTATATTTTGTCCAGCGGCTTTGCCCGTCAAATAAATTTAACTCCGTTTCATCTGCACCGTTAGTATGATTCAATACCATATCACCATATACTTGCATATCATGCTGATGAGCTTCGGCGATAAGTTCTTCAAGATGGTGCCGCGACCCAAACCACGTAGGTACAGAACTTTTCTGATCAATATCTCCCAGGTCATAATAATCATAAGGATCATATCCCATTGACATACCTCCCAGGTTAGCCGCCTTGCAGGCTGGCGGTAGCCAGAGTGCCGTAAAGCCAACATCTTTAAGTCCCGTTATTTTTCCCTTTATGAAATTCCACCATTCGAATTCTTTGTCTTCCAGTTTGGGACAGTCCCAATAAAAAGATTGCATAATTACTCCCATGATTGCTTGTTTTAATTGTTTATAATTAGTAACTCTTTAATTACTTCAAAAACAATCGTAAATAAGAATAGGGTGAATTTTTCAATTGGTTCTTTTCAAATGAAGGAGATTGAACAAAGCTATTGCGAAGCAACGGTATTAAATTTTTTAGCTGAAGCAAATGCCTTTGCTATTAACAAGCAAAGAATAATGTAACCAATGTTGTGAACCGACCACATCTTATCAGCTACTTCCCAATCTTCAACTAATATGGCGTCGTAAAAAAGGAATACAAAAAAATTAATGACCACAAAAATGCTCAAACCGGTGACCACATATATATCTGCGCCCGACATTAATTCATCGCTATCATTTTTAAGCTTTGATAAATAGTACAACAGGCAATAGACCAGCAGCAAAAAAGCTTCTACGGTAAAAAGATGCGCCCCTATACTGCTTTTATCAAAAAAATCTTCATACCAGGTGAGATCAATAAATAAAGCGGCCAGGTAAATAAAGCCAATAACCTTTTTAAGCTTTGTGTAGTATGGCTGCTTTAAGCCAATGAAGAAGTAAGCGAAGCAAACAAACCGCACTAAGGAATGGATGTTATATAGGTAAACATTTTTTTGAAACCAATAAGTTTCCGGGAGATGATGCTTAAAATCTCCAATGTAGTCTCCTAGTAAGTTGATGGGGAAGGCCAGCAAAATATATACAATTACAGGCCTCATAAAGTCAGGCTGCTTTCTGTGTTTTAATAAAACAAATATTGGTATTAATGGGGCCCAGGCTTCTGACCAGTCAAAAAAATATTTCAAATAAGTGGAAACGTTGTACATGTTAAATTATTAAGCGCCTCAATAATCTTGTTGATGAATTACGAGGCAGCTAAGGTTTGTGTGAAAATCATAGCTGCTGCAGCAACATCGTTCTGAAAGTCAACTACTATATTCATGATATAAAATATTATTCAAGTACCAGAAAGATTTTCCGATGTCTTTGCTGCATAAAATCCTTTGGCAATAAACAGGCACAGTAAAATATAGCCTGCGTTATGAACCGTCCATATCTTATCCGCAAATGCTCTATTTTCATTCATGATCGGTATATAAAAAAGGAACACAAAAAAATTAATGACTATGTAAATGCTAAGGCCGGTCACGATCCAAAAATCTGCATCGTTCGAAAACAATGGCCCATCTTCTTTTAACCTGGATAAATAATATAACAGGCAATACACAAGAAGCAGGTACGTTTCTGCGGTCATTAAATTGCCATTAATATGCAACGGGTCGAAAAACTTGTCCAGTAAAGTAAAGTTCAATAATAAAATTCCTATATACAGGAAAGGTATTATCCTCGTGAGGGTTGAATAGTATTTCTGTTTTGCGAGAATAAAAAACAATGAAAAGCAGCCAAATCTTATAACTGAATGTAAATTATAAACCAGGATATTGTTATGCCACGGCAGCGTTATACCTAAAGCCCGCTGGTTGGAAATCACATTTGCAACAACATTCAACAAGAGTGCGGCAACTATATAAATGTAAACCGGTTTAAGATACACCGGCTGCTTTTTCACTGGCCACATACAATATACAGGTACCAGCAAAGCCCATACCTCCGACCAGATTAGTACATTATTGATAAATGATTTCATTGCTGTACGGGAGCCCGGCAAATCGCAGGGGGGCAGGGTTGTGTGATTGAACTTGGTATTACTACTGCACTCGAATCAGGAGTAATTTTACCGGGTGTTATTGTATAATAAACATAGTGATTTGAAGGATCTAATTGCGGAGTAAATACTAAAAAATCATAGTTGACAATAGCCTGCGTTCCCGGGTCGGTCAGTGCTTCCAGCAAATTTTGCCGGGATGCCATTTGATTGCCCATAATCAGGCTATCTTTAAAAATTTTAGGGGTTGTACCACTGTCCATTAAATTATAGGGAATGGTATTAATGGGAATATTACTGGTGTCGAAAGCATACGAAATAAGTGTAAACGGATTCTTGCTGCTTTGGCCATTTGTTGATTTAAACTGCAGCACTAAGTAGCTAAAAGATGAATCTGCCAGTAACGCCTGTATTTCTGCTTTGCCATATTTTAGAGTTGAATAGTTAAGCGAAGACTGGCAACCACTTAAAATTGTAATTAATAAAACAATAATTACATACCTGGACTTGATCATTTTTAAATAATAAGAACGCGAAATCTTAAAGCTTTTCATGTTTAAATATTAATAGGTGAGATAATACTTCCCTGTCTTATGAATCGGGGTGATGAATCAAATAGGTAGCAGCCTTAAAAAAATTCTGGAAATAAAAGGAAGCCTTTGGGGGATTTCTAAAAAATTGGATAGTCTAAATTACTCTTTCATATTTTAATATCAAAGGGTGAATTCACCTGTTTTTTAAAATTACCGGAATAGGAGTCTTTTAAATGTGCAGGTCTCTAAAATAAAAAACGGCAGGATATTACTTCCTGCCGCGTCATGCATGTAATTGTTCTATAGCGGGGGTTTAATTAATTTTTCAATATCGTAAATTCAACCCTGCGGTTAAGTTGTCGCCCATCATCGTTGTCATTAGATGCTACCGGTTTCGATTCACCATAGCCGTGAGATGTGATCCTGCTGGTGTCTATCCCTTGGGAAATAATGTATTCCATTACAGATCTTGCACGGTTATCACTTAGCTTGAAATTATATTCATCACTGCCCCGACTATCGGTATGCGCACTCATTTCAATTTCAATTTTCGGATTTTCGTTGAGTAATTTAACTACACGATTAAGCTCGATATAAGATTCAGGGCGAAGATCCCACTTGTCAAAATCAAAGAATACATTGTTCAATCTTACTACCTGTCCTATTTCAATAGGAACAAGGTAAAGGTCTTTATGAATTTCTTTATAGCCTTCCTTAATCAATGAATCAAGATTAAAGTTTTCAGATATAGCGAAGAAATGATCCGCAGTTGCTCTTATGCTGTAATTCCTGTTATACGGCAGTACCATTTTAAATGAACCGTCATAAGGGTTTGATATACCAGTACCTGCTTCCACGCCATCCGGTAATGTTTCATAAATAAGTGAAGCGCTGATGGGCTGTTTTGTTTTGGCATTATATACATTGCCGCTTACCAGCACAACCGGATCTGGCTTTTCTTTTTCCAGCAATTTTATTTTTACGATATCACTCGCGCCGTAGCTATCTTCCCCTGTAGTCATATAAGCATATTCGCCTCCTGCGTCCATTGTAAAAAAAGCATCCCACTCAGGAGTGTTTATGGGGCTGCCAAGGTTTATAGGATCGCTCCATTTCGTCCAGCTATTATCAAGCCTCTTCGATCTCCAGATATCATTATCACCAATTCCGCCGGCGCGGTCACTGCTGAAATATAAAGTCTCACCATCCGGTGCCAGGTAGGGAGTCATCTCGTTACTCTTTGGAAGATTTATTTTTTTTCCAAGGCTCTTTGGCTCACTCCACGTACCATCGGGCAACGCGAAGCAAACAAAAATATCATTATTACGGCTTTGATATTCAGGTGTCATGTAGAGTAGTAAGGTTTTTCCATCACTGGCCATGCTTGCACCATATTGTGCCCCGCGATCATACTTTCCGTAATTTCTTATTTTCAGCATTTCTGGCCTGCTCCAGTTACCCGACTCAGTGAGGTAACACATACTTACGCCATTGCCCATGTAGTCACCGTCTTCAAAAGCATTTCTTATCAGGAGTTGATTATTGTCAGGCGATATCCAGAAAACAGCGTTATAATCGGTAGTATTCAGTGGCCTGCCAAGGTGTACGGCACGGCTCCATGTTCCCGTGGCAGTGTCTCTTTCAGAAAACCAGATGTCCTGGGAATTAGGCATCGTACTAAAATTAGTATTGTGCGGGTCGTTCTGCCTTATGAAGAATAGCAGGTTTCCGTCGGATGAGATGGTTGGCCTTAATTCGGCCAGGCCGGTATTTATATTTTCTCCGATGTTCTCTACTTTAATAATCGTCTCTTCAGTAATGATATTTTCTTTTTGAGGCACTAGTCCCAATGTGTCAGCAATATCTTTTGGAGGCTGGGCGATTGAATAGAAAATAGAAAGGCTTGCAATAAAAAGAAGTAAATTTTTTTTCAAAAGACTGGATTTTAGCTGCATACATAACGAAGAAAGAGTGGGAATATTTTTTAGAAGTATTCTGTGGCAAGTTTTTTTTAAAACCTCTTTCTGCGAAAACGCTAATACTGTATTAATTGCAAGCGTTGAAAGCCATCGGTTCAATAAAAGTTTTGAACAGAAAATCGCAGTAAAAAATTACCTTTTGATGCATCGCTTTTTGGAGACAAAGTTTGTATATAACCAATGTCGAGTCTCGCATTTACTATATTTATTTGCAGACCGGCACCGGTGGCAGCCCATACGCGGTTATCTGCACGGTGGTTGCTGATTTCCCCGAGGTCAAAATATAAGACAGGTTTGATACTGTAAATATTAGCCTTGTCTGCCAGGTAATTTATTGTGGGCCTGATATCCCTGTTTACAATTCGCTCCGCAGCAGAATCAACAGCATCATCGGAAAGCCCCTGGTTCAGGGCCAGGTCATCGGCTATAAAACTTTCGGCGGTGTTTACCTGCCCCTTGACAGCACTTCGCATAGTGATATGCGGATCTTCCTCCTGTATCACAATATCGGGTATTAAGGGCCTGGACCATTTCGTAATTGGGATGGAAAAATTTAAGTTGATGCCCCAATAGGAAGTTCCCCCGGTATTTGCAACAGATGCCGGAAACAATCCGCCCTCTCTTTCTCCCAGGCTACGGATTACCGGTCCCGATGGAAAAGGCATAGTCGCTAAAGACTGAAGCGGTGCGTATAAAAACCCCGGTGATTCACTGCCCGCAAAATAGCTGCTATAAGGCGGTGGAGTTCCCCATGTATATCCGAGGCCTGCCGATGTTTCAAGGTCAACAATATTGTGGCCACGGCCTATCGGCACCGCATAGCCCAATTTTCCCCCTATCCGCTGGTAAGATTGTAAATTAATATCTTTTCGGGGCACTCCGGCATTAAACCAAACACCCAGCCTGGCAAATCCATTACCCGCTCTTCCGTCACCGAGTGCGCTAAAATCATAGGCGGTCTCAGGATTTTGGTACTTGGCATTTAGCAATGAATATTTATTTTGCGAAAAATCAATGCCACCGCTTATTACATACTTGTCCATGAAAAGTATTTTTCCATTTCCGTTTACTGATGCAAAAATTTTTGTGAGATCGCCATCATAGTTATTAACCTGCAGGGGTAGTAACCCCTTCGCATACATGATACCAAGGTTCCAGCCCATATTTTTATAAAACGATACCGGGTGAATAAACTGCAATGCGCCGGCGAAGTTGTAGAAGCCAGCACTAAGAGATTTGCGAAAGTTCAAGTCAAGATTCAAAAGATTCTTACTGCTGCTATCAGGAGGTTTATACTTGCCGGGGATGTGGAGCAGGTCAGTAGCCGTTTGCACGTATGCGTATGTGCCGAAGCTTCGGTCGTTTACTAAACCTAAAAAAGGAGAAGTTGCCATAAGAAGGGGAGGAACTTCTTTATAGAAAGTGGATTTTGCCGTTCTGGGGATTGGTAAGATATTATTGCCAATATTATACAAGTCAATACGGAGATAGTAGGGATGTATAGTAACCTGTACCTGTTTTACACCGGTGCTGTCTGCAACCGGGCATGCATCAGTTGTGATATATAAAATAGAAGTTGAGCCTTTTAATCTTATCGCAAATTCCTCCTCACCTTTTATTATTTCATCTCTAACCAATTCCTGTCCCGCGCTGAGTGTTGCCGGGTCAAATGTTTGTCCCAGTCCTATCACCTGTTCCAAATTTGATTGTAATTCTTTTGATACCCAACGGCCTACAATTTTCACAGACTTTACCGTGTA
>JBDTUZ010000033.1:0-61445 GCA_040007435.1 Ginsengibacter sp.
CCTCAAAAACTGAAAATAAAAAAAGGCTGCCTACTTTTGAGACAGCTTCTTTTTTTAAAATTTAAGTCCAATGCAGGTGCAAATTTATTTACGCGCCTCACCCGTTATAAAATCTCCTGTTTTGCTATAATATTTTTTGTAAGTGTCATTAATTTCAGTCGGTTGTTTCACACCATTAATGTAAAGCCAGCTACTGGCAACTTCTACAGAATATGTCGAATTATTAATCAGTTTGTCTTCTTCCATTTCATCAATCATCTTTTTGATATCATTTTGGGCAGCTTTTAAATTGTCCGGGTTACGTGTTTGTAAACTCCATACATTTTTTGCATCTCTTGGGCCAGTTAAGCTCGTTTCATTTTTCAACAACATCAGGTTTTCAATTTTCAGATTCCTGTTCTTCTCAATCTTTACTTCGTGAATTTTTGCAAGAGTAGGGGCAATTACAAGAGAAATGATACTCATTAATTTTATCAAAATATTCATGCTTGGCCCTGAAGTGTCTTTGAAAGGGTCACCTACAGTATCACCTGTTACAGATGCTTTGTGTGGCTCGGATCCTTTGTAATATGTTTCATTATTGATTACGGCACCTTTCTCAAAAGACTTTTTAGCATTATCCCACGCACCACCTGCATTATTCTGGAACATTCCCATCAAAACACCACTCACAGTTGCGCCAGCAAGAAAGCCTCCTAAAACTTCCGGCCCAAAAACGAACCCTATAATTAATGGGGATATCAGAGCAATTGCGCCAGGCATCATCATTTTTTTAATAGAAGCGTCTGTAGAGATCGCAACGCATTTTTCGTACTCAGGCTTTCCGGTACCTTCCATAATACCGGGGATCGTGCGGAACTGCCTGCGCACTTCTTCTACCATAGCCATCGCAGCTTCACCTACAGCACGTATTGCCAATGATGAAAATATAAAAGGAATCATTGCGCCTACAAATAATCCTGCTAATACATCCGCACGATAGATGTCAATGCCGTCAATTTTGGCAATACCTACAAAGGCCGCGAACAAAGCAAGTGCGGTTAACGCCGCTGATGCTATGGCAAATCCTTTACCTGTAGCCGCTGTTGTATTACCTACCGCGTCAAGTATGTCAGTTTTTTCTCTTACTTCTTTTGGCAATTCACACATTTCGGCAATACCACCCGCGTTATCAGCAATTGGGCCAAATGCATCTATCGCAAGCTGCATGGCAGTTGTAGCCATCATACCTGCGGCGGCGATGGCAACTCCATATAAACCGGCACACCAGTAACTCATATAAATTCCTGAAGCAAGTACCAATATAGGTAACAAAGTGCTTTCCATTCCAACTGCAAGCCCGCCTATTATATTAGTGGCATGCCCCGTGGAAGATTGACGAACTATAGACATCACGGGGCGTTTACCCATTGCGGTATAAAACTCTGTAATGATACTCATAAGAGTGCCCACAACAAGCCCCACTATTATCGCTCCGAACACGCCATATTTTGTAAAATGATAATTTCTTAAAATCATGTCAGTGTCTGGCAATAACCACATCACTAAAAAATAGGAAGCAATGGCGGTCAATACGATGGATCCCCAGTTACCCAGGTTCAAAGCTTTTTGAACAACCGCAGTATGCAGGCCCGCACTATCCTTAATTTTTACAAAGAAAGTTCCTATGATGGAGAAGAGAATTCCCATAGATGCAATCAGCATGGGCAATAAAATGGGAGCGAGGCCACCATAACTATCGTTGGATAAAGTTTCCCTTCCCAATACCATTGTCGCCAAAACCGTAGCCACGTAAGATCCAAAAAGATCAGCGCCCATACCTGCAACGTCACCCACATTATCACCCACGTTATCAGCAATGGTCGCAGGATTGCGTGGATCATCTTCCGGAATTCCCGCTTCTACTTTTCCTACGAGATCCGCTCCAACATCTGCAGCTTTAGTATAAATACCACCACCAACACGGGCAAACAATGCGATGCTTTCAGCACCAAGGCTGAAGCCGGTAAGTATTTCAATTGCTTTTTCTAGTGCAAGTTTATATTCCGGTGAGTTATGAGGAATTCCTGAAACAAAACTGAGGTATAGAATAATAAATAAGCTGCCCAAACCAAGCACAGCGAGCCCTGCTACGCCAAGTCCCATAACACTTCCTCCGGTAAAGGATACTTTAAGAGCCTGGGCAAGACTGGTTCTTGCGGCCTGTGCAGTACGAACGTTTGCTTTAGTGGCCACACGCATACCAATAAAACCAGCGAGAGCACTCATGATTGCACCGGTAATGAATGCAAGAGCAATGCTCCAATGACTGTTAGCACTGGTAAATCCCATAACTCCGAGGAGCAGAGCAGCCACAATAACAAAATAGGATAGGATTTTATATTCCGCTTTTAAAAAAGCCATAGCTCCATCGGCAATGTAGGTGCTGATTTCCTTCATTCTTTCATTGCCAGCGTCCTGCTTATTCACCCACGCAAATTTTACAAACGTGTACAACAAACCAACAATACCCATCGCAGGAATTACATAAATCAAATTATCCATATTTGTGATTTAATTAATTTTTAGGGTGGCAAAAATAGGGTAAAATGTAGTAAGTTAATAGCTTCATCACAAAATGACCTTATTTAAGGACAGGCCTTTATACAATGTAATTGTGTGTCAATTGAAAATAAAGGGAATTTGAGCAATCCGGTAAGCCCCGAACCACAGAAACAGGGCAGACAAGCCTTCGGGCTTCCACTACAAGTCCTCGTTTGCTCCGCTCATTCCGGATTCCGTTTCAATGCCTATAGCAACAACCCGTTTGCTGTTCATGAAGAGTGTCTTGTGATGTTTTGGTTCCTGCATACCTAAGACTCAAAGGAATATTATATCCATAATTGGGAGAAGAGATTCGCCTGATTATATAAAAGGATGTTTTCGAAGGATTCACCTGTTTTTTCCGCCAGCCATATATTTTTCAAAAAAACTTTCGCTGGTTAAAACTTCTATTTTTGAAAAGTAAAAATCAGCAATATCTTCAGTAACGATGCAATCGCATTTGTTTTCAAGCGCCGAATAATACTCAAGCCCATCTTCAAAATCATTCACAGCAGGATTTTGTAAAGATTGCATTACCGTGTCCTTATTGGCCGCGGCAATCTTTAAGTGTTTACATAAAATTTCAATTTTATTTTTTGCAGATGCGCTGTTATATTTTTTCTCAGCAAAATAAAACGCGATGGCAAGGCACACGGGCGAAGTGTATATTGAAAACCTGCTTTTGTCTGCAAGGCTTACGATCCGCGAAGTGTATGTAAATATTGGATACTCTTTATTCAATACAGACACCAAAATATTAGCATCAAGAAAAATTTTCATTTTTTCGATTTAAAATATTCCGCTTTGGCAGCTTTGCGGGACCTTTTTGCCTTCGTTTCATAAACGGCATCTCCCTCGGCAACCTGCATCACCCATTCTGAAATGGGGAAATCTTCTAATGATGAATAATTATCGGAAGTGACTTTATTTAAGAGAAATTCAATCAATCTTGAAAGGCTAATGTTATTATTCTCAGCATATTTTTTTGCCCTGGCAATTACACTTTCATCAAAGCTCAATGTTATTTTATTATCCATACCTTCATTTTAGAAAACAAAATTAATCTTTTTATACTACAAACAAAATATTTCTATACGTATAAAATAAGATTCTTAATTCTTCGCTCAAAATTTTTCGAGTTCTAAAAATCCTTCTCCCAGGTAATCAATAATATCTCCGGCAATCATCGCTTCTTTAGATAATTTTTTTGCTGCTAAATCCCCGGCAAGTCCGTGTAAATAAACGCCGAGTATACAAGAATTAAGAGGTGAATAATGTTGAGCAAGCAGTGCAGTAATAATTCCGGTAAGCACATCGCCGGCGCCGGCAGTCGCCATGCCCGCATTTCCCGTTGAATTAAAATATCCCTCTCCGCCGGGCGTAGCAATCAATGTATGGTGACCCTTGAGCACGATAAAAATATCAAATTCCTTTGCCTTAGCAATCGCAAGTTTCATCTGTTCAAAATCATTAGTTGTTTTTCCAAATAATCTTTCAAATTCTTTAGGATGAGGTGTGATTATACTCTTAGAAGGAATAGACTTGTACAAAATTTTGTTTTTACTCAAAGTATTCAACCCGTCAGCATCGATTACTATCTTTTTTTTAGAATTCTTGAAAATGGTTTGCAATAATTGTTTGTGAGAAGGATGTTTTCCTATTCCGGGGCCAATTGCAATGACTTCGAAATCTTCCGTGTTTTTTATATCTTTTATAAATGTTTTTCCAAAAACTTTACACATTGCTTCCGGAACTGAAGATTGCATTATGGTATAACCTTCTTTACAAATATAACAAGTGAGTTTACCAACACCACTTCTAAGACATGCTTTTGAGCTAAGAACGGCAGCTCCCATCATACCATAGCCTCCCGCTACCAGGCAGGCATAGCCGTAATTTCCTTTATTGGCAAATTGTTTACGGGGAACATAAATTTCCTGAATTAGATTCTTATCGATTAAAGTAAGGGCTGTTTTTTCGGTGTTATAAAAGTCTGGTGAAAGCCCGATATCGAGTGTAATTACCTCGCCGGCATATCCTTCATTTTCCGCCATCAGGAATGACAGTTTTCCCTGCTGAAATGTAAGAGTATAACTTGCCTGAATAATAGAGTTACCGGAAGAGTTGCTATCTACATATAGACCGCTGGGTACATCAATTGCGATTGTTACAGCGCCTGATTTATTAATTAAATTGATAATGTCGCAATATATATCTTTGGGTTTCTTGTTGAGCCCGGTGCCAAACAACGCATCAATTACAATATCTTCTTTATTGATTTTAGGAAACGTTTTTTGGGAATCTAAAAAAAAAATTTCAACATCTGATTTCTGCAGCCTGTCAAGATTTTTTTTGAAATCCGGGAAACCTTCGGATTTATTCCCGGCAATATAAACACTGACTATAAACTTTTTTTTGCTCAACATTCTTGCAATTGCGAGCCCGTCGCCGCCATTTTTGCCTTTGCCGCAAAAAATTTTAAACGAATTATTATCGGTGAACTTTTGATGGATCCATTTGGTGCATGCCATGGCCGCCCGTTCCATCAGGTCAATGGAAGAGACCGGTTCATTCTTAATGGTAAATTCATCCCATTTTCTTATCTGCGAGGCTGAAAATATTTTCAAAAAAAATTATTTGACTGAAGTTACGAAACCGGGGAGGCTAATTTTAATTTAAGTATCTCTCTTTGATAATTGTAAGGTGATGATTTGTGTGGCCAATAATTACAAAGCCAAGCGTATTAACCCCAACTGTATAATTGCTTGCCTTCCCGACTGTTTGCAGAGCCTCAGCAGAAAAACTATAGAACAGGTATTCTGTAGATTGTCTAACTGTATAAAATTCATCAATTAAATTTTGCCAGCTCCTAACATTTGCATCGGAATTATTCGCATATTCATTTTCGTCAAATGAAGGAAGGATGTTTTTATCTTGCCTTGCAAAAGCAAGGGCTCTATAAGCAAACACTCTTTCCGCATCAATCAGATGCTGCAAGACTTCCTTTAATGTCCACTTTCCCTCTGCATATTGGTACATTGATTTTTCCTCGCTAATTGATTGAAACAATTTTTCCGCGTCAGCGTCTTGCCTTTTAAAAGCCGTTTTTAAGTCGTCATTGCCAGCCTCTTTGAAATAGGCATCCATATTAGAAGGAAGATCGCCCAATCGCGATTTGATTATAGCAGTTTTTGATTCCTCAGAAGTCATAATGATTGTTTTAAGAATTATTAATAAGAATATAATCTATTTGCGAATCTACATTTTTTTAAAACTGGCATTTTTATAATTTAGGGAACTCATTTAAATAAAAAAGCCTGGCGGGATTGTAAACCCGCCAGGCAAATAACTTAATACTCAATAATTAATTCCCTTTTATGGAGCAGGGGTACCTCTCTTCTCCTTTTTTACTTTTGATTTTGGCAAAATGTCCATCTTCATGTCTCTGTCTCCCTTTATGGTCGCGGCGAGTTTCACCGCGTCATAAGCATTTACCTCGCCGCCTGATTTAGAGATATCACTTAGTTTAACCATCTCATCAGTTCCGGGCAATTTTACTTCTTCTTTTAAAGGTGATGCAGATTTTTCAATTACATATTTTACTTGCTCCGCAGTAAGTTCAGGATAATATTCAAGAAGTAATGCTGCGAGTCCTGCAACCACAGGGCATGCCATACTCGTTCCTGAAAGATTACCATATTTATCGCCGCCGGGCAAAGTAGAATAGATATTTACACCGGGCCCAAATACATCAACTTCCTGTTTACCATAGTTACTGAAGCTTGCCGTAATGCCACCATTAGTGGGATCTCCACTGGCTCCAACAGTAATGAAATTTTTTGCTCTGCCGCTATTATCCACAAAGACGGGATTTGGAAAATTTTCAGCTGTGTCAATGTTTTTATGGTCATTTCCTGCCGCGTGAACCAGCAGTACATTTTTACTGGCTGCATATTTTACCGCATCATCAACCCAATTTTTTTCAGGAGAAAAGTCTTTTCCAAAGCTCATGCTAATCACCTGCGCTCCATTATCAACAGCATAACGAATGGCATTTGCAATATCCTTATCATGCTCGTCGCCATCAGGAACAGCACGTACCATCATTATTTTTACATTGTCTGCAATCCCGTTCATTCCCAACCCATTGTTCCTGGCAGCAGCAATAATACCCGAGCAATGTGTGCCGTGCATAGGCGTACCAGCCATTACATCGTTATTTCCGTAATACCTGTCGTTAATATCTTCCTCATTATCTTTCACTATTTCAGCCCGGTAATCTTCAGGAGGATTATTTGCAGATTCGCCTTTGCGGATTTGTCCCCTCAAATCGTCTAAAATATCCTGGTTTGAAATATCATAGTTGTCGTTAAGCTTTGAGATACTCAGGTAGATGCTTGAAGCTGTTTTGGCGTCAATATCTTTTGGATCATAAGATTTCAGGTCATTGCCGGTAAATTCAGCTTTTCCCAGATCTTTTGCAATTATTGAGTCACCTCTTTCCAATCCGGGAAGGATGCGTTTCATAAACATAAGTTCCTTAGGGTCTGTGCCACCAACTACTTTATCTTTCGCACGGAGGTAATTTGCGACCTCCTGTTTTTGTTCGGGATTTAAATTATTAGTATCTGGTATATTATCACCATATTTTGCTTTCAGTTTCCAATACACCCGCGCACCTTCATAAGAATCCTGCTTTACATTGCGTCCATCTTTACCACCGATAAAATTCCATCCATATACATCATCGATATAGCCATTGTGGTCGTCGTCAATTCCATTTCCCGGTATCTCTCCCGGATTGTGCCACAGCACAGCCTTTAGGTCTTCCTGGGTTGTATCCACGCCGCTATCTATCACTGCAACCAATACCGTTTTACTCTTTTTATCTTTTAAGAATTTGTAAGCTTTATCAAGGCTTATACCATAATATCCTGTTTCGCTTTTGTCAAGCTCGTGCCAGTCATGCGGCGTTTCCTTTTTTTCAGAAGTTCCTTGCGCAAAAGTTACAAATGGAAGAGGCGCAATAAAAAGGGTAGCAATGAAAAAACGTTTAATTTTTGTTATCATACTCAAGGTTTATTTTTTAGTATCACAAATATTTACATTTTTATTTAATCCTTATAACCGCTTATCAAAAGATTATAGATAAATTATGTTAATGAATAAAATCAATAACGAAATAAAACCTGCGTTGTTTTAAAAATGTAAATTATCTAAACTGTAAACTTAATACCCTGGGCCAGGGGAAGTTTATCTGTATAATTAATGGTGTTGGTCTGGCGGCGCATGTAGGACTTCCAGGCGTCACTTCCACTTTCACGTCCTCCTCCGGTTTCTTTTTCACCTCCAAAAGCTCCTCCAATTTCCGCGCCGGAAGTACCAATATTTATGTTAGCTATGCCGCAATCGCTTCCGGCAAAGGAGAGAAAAGATTCCGCTTCCCTCATATTCAGCGTAAAAATTGCACTGGATAAGCCTTGTGGCACATCATTCTGAAGTTCTATTGCCTCTTCCAGCGTTTTATACTTTATCAGATAAAGGATTGGGGCAAATGTTTCATGCTGCACTATTTCCATGTCATTAGTTACTTCAGCTATGCATGGTTTTACATAGCACCCGCTTTCAAAGCCTTTGCCCGCAAGAGTTCCACCTTCCACAATAAACTTTCCGCCTTGCTTTTTACATTGCCCGATTGAGTTGAGGTACATTTTTACAGCATCTTTGTCTATTAATGGCCCAACATGGTTTCCTTCTTTAAGGGGATCACCAATTTTCAATTGCTTATAAGCGGTAACTAATTTCTTTTTGAAATTATCATATACATCTTCATGAATGATAATTCTTCTTGTAGTGGTACATCTTTGGCCGGCGGTACCTGCTGCTCCAAATAAGCTACCAATTAATGCCATATCCAGATCAGCTTCTTTAGATATGATTATAGCGTTGTTACCCCCAAGCTCCAGTAGGCTTTTGCCGAGGCGTGCGCCAACGGTTGCACTTACTGCTTTACCCATTCTTGTGGAACCAGTTGCTGAAACCAAAGCAATATTTTCATTTTCACACATCCATTCTCCAATTTCCCTGCTACCTGTAACGAGATTACAAACGCCTTCCGGAACTTTATTTTCTTTAAAAACTTTTGCAATTATTTGCTGACAGGCAACTCCACAAAGAGGTGTTTTTTCAGAAGGCTTCCATATACAGACATCGCCGCAAACCATTGCCAGCATGCTGTTCCAACTCCATACCGCTACCGGGAAGTTAAATGCTGAAATAATCCCTACAATACCAAGCGGGTGATACTGCTCATACATCCTGTGACCCGGCCTTTCGCTATGCATAGTAAGTCCATACAACTGGCGTGATAAGCCTACCGCAAAATCGCAAATATCAATCATCTCCTGTACTTCGCCTAAGCCTTCCTGTAAGCTTTTACCCATTTCATAGCTTACGAGCTTTCCAAGATTGGCTTTATTTTGCCTAAGCTCATTTCCTATTTGTCGTACTATTTCTCCTCTTTTAGGAGCCGGCCATTGGCGCCATTCTTTAAATGCATTTTTAGAAGTTTCAATTACATAGTCAAAACTTTTTTTGTCGGCGCTCTTTATCGTTGCAATATTTTTTCCATCAACAGGAGAGGAGCTTATTATTTTTTCACCGGAAGATGAAATCCATTTTGTTCCGGTTGAAACTCCTTTATTGTTTTCCAATATTTTTAATTCGGTAAGAAAGCGTTGCATATCGTTATGTTTGAATTTTAATGGATGAGATTCGAAATTTATTTTGTGTGGGAATGGGATATTCACCCATCTTATCTATAGCGTCTTACTTCCTCTCAGTATTGTTCATTTTCATTCGGGAAGTCTTTAGACTTAATATCGCCAATGTACTGCTGCACAGCACCGGTTATTTGTTCATGCAGGTTGAGATATTGGCGTAAAAATCTGGGTTTAAATTCTGTGTTGATACCCAGCATATCGTGCATCACAAGCACCTGGCCATCGCATTCGTTGCCTGCCCCGATGCCTATTGTGGGTATTGATAAATTCTTTGAAACTTCTTGTGCCAATGTTGCCGGAATTTTTTCGAGCACAATTCCAAAGCAGCCCGCTTCCTGCAACAGCATCGCATCCTTCTTCAGCTTTTCAGCTTCTATTTCTTCCTTTGCTCTTACAGTGTAAGTTCCGAATTTGTAAATGGATTGTGGCGTAAGGCCAAGGTGCCCCATAACGGGAACGCCTGCACTCAATATACGTTTTACTGATTCTATAATTTCCTCACCGCCTTCCAGTTTAATTGCGTGCGCCCCAGTCTCTTTCATGATTCTTATGGTAGAACCGAGCGCTTCTTTACTATTTCCCTGGTAACTTCCAAATGGCAAGTCCACCACAATTAAAGAACGTTTACTTCCCCGCACAACTGCGGATGCGTGGTAGATCATCTGGTCAAGTGTAATGGGCAAAGTCGTTTCATGGCCGGCCATTACGTTGCTTGCACTATCGCCCACAAGTATTATATCAATGCCAGCATCATCAAAGATTTTTGCAAATGAGAAATCATAAGCGGTAATCATGGAGATCTTTTCACCTACCTCTTTCATCTTCTGCAATGTATGCGTCGTAATTTTTTTTACTTCTTTTGCCACAGACATGATATTATTTTTAGCGTAAGAAAAAAGCGACGTGGGAGATGGCTCTGCATTAGAATAAAACAAATCCTTTTGAGCTATCGCTGGGAAGCAAATATAAATATTTCTTGATTCAAAGATGCATTAGAAATGTACGTTTTACAAAATGCGATGAACGATGTAAAAAAAATTTGTTTGCCATTTTCCCACCCGGGAACAACGATGAACTTTGGACTAAAGTTTTGAATTCTAAATCGTTTTGTCCTTCACCTCCTCCCATAAATGTTGTACAAGTCCATCGGCCAGGCCTATTTTCGGGACATAAATCTCATTTGCTCCGGCCCAGCGCATCACATTTACATATATCTGCAAAGCGGGCACAATTACGTCGGCCCTATCCTCACGCATCTTATAAACCGAAATCCTATCTTCCAGGGGAACACTACTTAGCTCTTTATAAAAATCACGGAGCATATCAAGCGGAAGGGGCTTAGTGTCCTTACGTTTACTAAGGGTATATACCTTATTAATATTTCCGCCTGAACCTATTGCGATCACTTCTTTATAACCACGCGTTTTGTTTTTGATATTCTCTTTCATTTCATCCCAGGCTTCGTCTGTAACCTTGTTTTTTAGTAACCTTATGGTGCCGATATTATACGAATCTTTGAACACAAGTTTATTGTTGCCAAAAAAGGTAAGTTCGGTGCTGCCCCCACCTACATCTATATATAAATAGGAATGTTCTTTATCCAGATTTTCCGCGACATGATTTTCGTAAATAAACGACGCTTCATCGCTTCCTGAGATTACTTCTATTTCTATTCCTGTTTCCTTTTTTACCCGAGAGATTATATCTGCTGCATTGGTTGAATCACGCATGGCTGAAGTGGCGCATGCTTTTACATACTTTACTTCATAAGCTTGCAAAAGATTGAGGTAAGCTTTCATCGTATGTAAGAGCAAGGTGATTTTGTGCTCTGAAATTTTACCGGTGTCAAACACTTCAAAGCCTAACCTCAATGGTACTCTTACCAGTGAAATCTTATTGAATGATGGATTTTTTTTATCGTCGAGTGTAACTTCTGAGATAAGTAGTCTTGCTGCGTTGCTGCCAATATCAATTGCCGCCAGTTTCAATAGAATTATATTTTTTCTTTAATAAATAATTATAAGTTTCAATTTGAGAGCGTACTTTTTTCTCTTGATCATTTTCAACATATTGGTTTGAAAGCTGGTTGTCAAGGATCCTCGCTTTCACATTGTCATTTAACTGTATTTGCAGTATGTCTTTTAATTCCTGTTGTATCTCTTTATCAAAAATGGGGCAACCGGCTTCTACGCGATGGTCGAGATTTCTTACCATCCAGTCGGCAGACGATATAAAAGTCCTTTCTTTTCCATCATTATTAAAAATAAAAACCCTTGCATGTTCCAGGTACTCATCTACTATACTGATGGCTTTTACTTTTTTCTTAAATTTTTTGCTTTCAGTGTACATGCAAAATATACCTCGAATAACCATCCTTACCTTGACACCGGCGCGGGCTGCATCGTAAAGCTTAAGAATTAATTCCTCATCGCTCAGGGAATTTAATTTCAACTTTATGGAAGCATATTTACCTTCCCTCGCATTTCTTATTTCTCTATCAATAAAAAAATGGATTTGCTTTCTCATGGAAACAGGGCTAACGAGAAGCCTTTTGCAATTTTTTAAAGGCTGCGGATTTTTTGGATTTTCCAGGTAGTTGAAAATCCGGTTGACGTCTGCCATTATGTGGCGATCGCTGGTGAGCAGGCAATGATCACCATAAAGCCTCGCTGTTTTTTCATTAAGATTGCCTGTGCTTACAAACCCGTAGTGAACAGTATGGTTGTTATTTCTTTTCTTAATAAGGCAAAGTTTGGCATGAACTTTCATATTTGGAACGCCAATGAAAACCTTTACACCAGCTTCTTCCAGCACTTCTTTCCATTCAAGATTTGCTTCTTCATCAAACCTCGCACTAAGTTCCAATATTACGGTTACTGACTTGCCGTTGCGCACGGCATTGGTAAGCGCATTAATAATATTGGATCTTGTGGCAAGCCGGTAGCAGGTTACTTTTATGCTAACCACATCAGGAGCAATAGCGGCTTCCCTGAGTAAATCAATTAATGAATCGAATGAATGGTATGGAAAATTCAACAGTACATCTCTTTCTAAAATTACATTTGTAACACTGTTTGCATTTTGCAGCAGTGGATGAATAAAGGCTTTTTTCCTGGGATTTTTTACCTGGAACACCTGGCCCGGGAAATTTATAAAATCCTTAAAGTTATGGATACGTGCCCCGGACTGGATGTTATCTTTATCAGATAAGCCCAATCTTTTAATAAGATAGTTAAGTAAACCACTATCAATATCCTTATCGAACACAAAACGCACCGGCTTTCCCTTCTTCCGATTTTTTAAACCTTTCTCTATTTTTTGGATAAAAGAGGTGGATACATCATTGTCAATATCAATTTCTGCATCTCTTGTTACTTTTATAAGATTGGAGGAAAAAGTATCGTAGCCGAAATAAGAGAAAATATTCGGCAGGCAGAAACGAATGATATCTTCCAGTAAGATAATGTAATTACCTTGCTCTGTGGATGGCAGCGTAACAAACCTTTGAAGCCGGGAAGGCACTGAAACCAGGGCAAATTTTTGCGGGATGCTTGCGTCCTTTTTTGAAAGTTTACAGGCCAGGTAAATAGATTTATCATTCAGTGTAGGGAAAGCCTGTATGCTCTCAAGCATAAGCGGCACAATATTACTTCTCACCGAATCATTGAAATATGCAAAAACAAATTTCTGCTGTTCCCGGTTTAGCTGCTTCTCGTTGACAAGAAAAATCTTTTGCAATTTTAATTCAGACAATATATTTGACCAGGTTCGGTTAAATTGATTTTGTTGGATGGTTACAGCGAGATTTATTTCTTCAAGAATCTTTTCGGGTGTTTCCTCAAGGTGAATATTAGCTTTAATATTTGCTTTGTTTCCAAGTTCTATCATGCGCCTGAGAGTAGCTACTCTCACGCGAAAAAATTCATCGAGGTTGCTTGAAAAAATTCCAAGAAATTTAATTCTTTCTTTTAAGGGAACCGTTTCATCTCCTGCTTCCTGGAGCACCCTGCCGTTGAAGGCAAGCCAACTGATGTCTCTTGTGATAATTTTACGCTTATCCATTGTTGTTATAATACTATAAGTTTTTCAATTTTTCTATAATTCCTGTGGTGGAAAAGCCCTTCTCAAGCGGTATTACTTCCACTTTTCCATTATACTGCATTACTTCCTTAGCGCCAACAATTGTGTCAATATTATAATCTCCACCCTTTACAAGCACATCGGGTATAATTGTATTAATAAGATTGAGTGGAGTATCTTCTTCAAAGATGACTACCGCATCCACCATTAAAAGGGATGCAAGTAAAAGTGCTCTTGAATCCTGGTTATTCACAGGCCGCTCCTCGCCTTTAAGCCTTTTTACGGACGCATCAGAATTTAATCCAACAATAAGTATGTCGGCAAAAGAAGCTGCCTGGGTTAAAACTTTGACATGCCCCTCGTGCAAAATATCAAAAACCCCATTTGTAAATGAAATGGTTTTGCCCAGTAGTTTCCAGCGGTTTACCTGGGCATTCAACTGATCAATGCTAAGGATTCTATCAATAATTTTATTGCCTTGCTTCATTTTTTTTCCTGTTCGTAAGTATCAACAATCCGAAGCTAATAAATCCCGCGACAATTATTATACCCGTAGTTGCACCCCACATGAGCCACCCAAAGGAAATATTATCAATTTTATAAATGAGCAACACCTGTTGCACAGCTACGGGAAAGGCTCCGATGCCCCCGGGGGCCACAATCATTGCAAGAGTAGCTAAAGATAAAACACTAAATGCTGCCGTTAGCCCAAGTCCTGAAGTTGACGAAAGTGCATAAAACCCGACATAGATTTGCAGCAGGTACATAGACCAAATAAAGAAAGTATGAAATACAAAGGACCTTCGTTTTTTTAAACGCTTAATAGAGGAAAAGCCTTCTTTCAAACCAATATGAATACCCTTAAGCCTGATGATATGCCTATGCTGGGCGTGTTTTTTAAACAGCCATTTTGTAAGCCGGACAATCAAATAAATAAGTAAAAGAAGTACTAATATTTTTACCCAGGCCGGTATTACAGCTTCCTGTGCCGAAATTTCTAAAATTTTTTTCTTTACAAAATTACTTACTGTTTCCAGTTGTATTAATATAGAAAATACTATGATTAAGAAGTAACAAAACAGGTCAAAGAATCTTTCAACTAATATGGTGCCGATAAGCTTGGTGACAGGAATTTTTTCATAACGACCAAGAAGGGTGCACCTCAATACTTCCCCGGCTCTAGGCACAAATGTGTTGGCGAAATATCCACATAATGTTGCATAAAAGGCATTGGCAGTCGAGGGATAATAACCCATTGGTTCAATTAAAATTTTCCAGCGAATTGCCCTGCTAACGTGGCTTAACAAGGACATAATAACTATTGGGATTAATACAATATAATTGGCATTCTGTAGGGAATCACGGAACTGAATTCTTTGGATGGGCGTCATTTTACTAAGTTGCCACCACATCAAAAAAATGCCTATGCCAAGAAATAAAATATATTTAAGAGCTGCAAAAATCTTTTTTTTCATACAGGGTTACAAGATAGGTAACAGATTTCACTTAGTCCGTTATGATGAGGTTATCAATCAGTCTTACATTATTTAAGAACGCTGCTATTAATACAATAAGGCTTTTATTGGAAGGGATGTCGTCAACTATTTTAAGGCTTTCAGCGATGGCTATTTCCAGGTAATCAATCTTAAATCCTAATGCTCCGAGTTCGGCCGCAGCCTTGTCTTTTAATAATCGCATGTTACCTGGAGCCAGGTCCTTTTTTATTTGGTTAAGGGATTTGTACAGTGATGAAGCCATAACTTTTTCTTCTTTCGTTAATCTCATATTCCTGCTGCTCATGGCGAGTCCGCTTCGTTCACGCAGAGTAGGCACGATTACTATGTCGAGGCTTGCATGCATTATTTCTGCAAGTTTTTTTATGACGAGGCTCTGCTGAAAATCTTTCTGGCCAAGAAATAAATGGGTGGGCTCAACTATATTAAGCAGCTTTTCTACAACCATACAAACACCTTGGAAATGCCCGGGCCTGTATTTTCCTTCCAATATTGTTTCCAGGTAACCAATATCGAAATGTTTCTTTTTAGCACTCTCTTCCGGGTAAATTTCCTTTTCTCCCGGCAGGAATAAAACATCGCAATCACTATTTTCCAGCATCAAAATATCCGGTTCAATTGTTACCGGATAATTTTTAAAATCCTCCGCGTTATTAAATTGAACAGGATTCACATATATAGAGCACACGGTAACGTCAGTCTCTTTTTTACTTTTCTTAATAAGCGAAATGTGGCCGGGATGTAAAGCCCCCATCGTTGGTACAAAGCCAATGCGAAGATTATTTCTCCTTATTTTTTTAAGATGAGCCCGTAAATCTTTAGAATGCTTAAATAGTATCATAATAGCTTCGAAATATGGCTCAACATTGTGTTTACCGTGATTAAACAAAAAATAATTGTAACTTCGCCGCCTGTTAAAAAAAACTGATACAGCTAATTTAACTCTTCGCAAATGTCAACAAAGAAAAGAATTTTATTTATTGCAAACGAAATGTCGCCTTACCTGGAAATGACTGAATTTGCAGAAATCGTAAACAGGCTTGCAGTTAAATCAAATGAAAGTGGAATGGAAGTGCGTTGCATTATGCCACGGTTTGGGATTATAAATGAGCGCAGGCACAGGTTACACGAAGTGGTGAGGCTTTCCGGAATTAATGTTTCTATTGATGGAGATGATTATCCGTTAGTGATTAAAGTGGCATCGTTGCCAAATGCGAGGTTGCAAATTTATTTCCTCGATAATGAAGACCTCTTCAAAAGAAAAACTTTATTTCATGATGAGAATGAAAAGTGGTTTGCTGATAATGTTGTAAGAACCGTATTATTTTGTAAAGGAGCTTTAGAAACTGTGAAGAAATTTGGATGGCCTCCCGATATCATTCACTGCAGCGGCTGGATGACAGGGCTAATACCTATGTATATAAAAACTGCTTACAAGAAGGAACCTGTGTTCAGCAATTGCAAAATCATTTATACGATCGGGCAGAATACTTTCAAAGAAAAACTTGGCGCAGACTTTTCAAAGCTTGCTGCTATTAGCCCTAACATTAAAGACAAAGATCTTGAGCCTTTCAAAGAGGGTAATAATGTTGCCATGTTCCGCGGTGGTGCAACCTATGCTGATGCCGTAACTTTCGGCGCAGAAAAAGTAGATAAAAAACTCACCGATGAGTTTTCCAAAGTGAGAGGCAAGAAAGTGCTGAAGTATGATGCGGAATCAGATTTAACAGACTATTTACAATTGTATGCCGACCTTGCGGACAGATAAATAATTCCCATACATTTTATTACTACAACCTAATTTTTCTACGTGTTTAAATGCCAATTCAAATCTGCCCTGCCAGTACTATTATTTTTATTTTTTTTAAATTGGAGTTGCACGAAGATAGATACCACAGAACTTGGCCAGGGCCTTATTCCTGTTGTTGATAATATAAATACTTTTGATACCACCATTGACGTAATCGTTAATAATTTTGACTCGGTTTCTTCCGAATGCGATTCTGTAATTGCTTCAGATCTTCATGCATTGGGTGTAATAGACAATGACCCTTATTTTGGAAAGACTTATGCTAATATTTACGCTGAATTTAAGCCCCAGACTTATCCCAACTCCATAGCCGATTCTATCCATCTCGATTCAGCTTTTTTAGTATTGCATTACTCGCATACTTTCGGCGATAGTACAATTCAGCAGAAAGTACAGGTTTATAAATTGGCTAATGATCTTAAGCTTGACTCTAGTTATAGCACCTGCAGTCTTTTACCTTATGATAATTTTAATTTACTGGGGGAAAAAACTTATCTGCCAATGAACCTGGATGATTCGATCCATAGTGTTCGGGAAGATGCAAAGAACCAACTAAGAATTCCAATTGATGTAAATTTTGCAATGGGGCTGCTTGATACTGCTAATTTAAAAACTGATTCAGCTTTCAGGGAATATGTAAAAGGTTTTGCAATTCTTGCAGACCAATCAACTGGAGGAAACGCTTTAAGTTATTTTGATATCACTAATATATCTTCCAGGTTGTCTGTTTATGTAACTTCTACCAAAAAAGGCTTACAGGATTCTGTGATGGTTTATGATTTCCCTTTTACCCAAATCTCAGGCCATGCAAATGCAGTCATAAGAGAAAGAGGCACATCAGAGATCACAAATAATGTTTCTCACCCGGCTGCCGGCGACAATTTTGTTTACATACAAACTTCGCCCGGAAGCTACGCTGAACTTAAGATACCAGGACTTACGGGATTGTCTAACCGCGTAATACACAGAGCTGAGCTTATTGCTGAGCAGGTATATTCCACTAATACGCAAGACGACTATTTGACCGGGCCGTCACTGCTATATTTGGATACAAAAGATACTTCTACTAATGGTTCTTTTATTCCAGTTCCCTGCGATTTTACTTACTTCAGCCAGCAAACTAATTTTAAGGATTTTGGAGGTATAAGAACCGCGGCGACAGATTTTCAGGGTAATCCAATCAATAAATATGTTTTTAACATATCGAGATATGTGCAAACTATTGTTACAAAAGGCAGTAATAATGCCGTTTTAAGACTCAGAGCTCCGTACAACATAGTTAATAAAACTCCTTATATTGACAGGTGTAACCAGGGCATTTCTGCGTTCAACTTAACGATAAATAATCTTGCAGAAGGAAGAGTCAAATTATACGGAACCAATCCGTCTTCTCCACAAAGAATGAGATTGCATGTTGTGTATTCTATTCTTTAAAAGCCCACGTTCATTTTTTTCAACCTGGCAAAATTGCATTTTGTTCAGTCAGCATGAAACCATAATTTTGCCGCTCAAAAAATAAAACAACTATGCCCTATTTATTTACATCGGAATCAGTGAGCGAAGGACATCCTGATAAAGTTGCTGACCAGATAAGCGATGCACTCATTGATAATTTTCTTGCTTTTGATCCTCAAAGTAAAGTTGCCTGCGAAACATTGGTAACTACAGGCCAGGTGGTTCTTGCCGGCGAAGTGAAATCCAAAGCATATCTCGATGTACAGGAGATTGCCCGTGATGTGATCAGAAAAATAGGCTATACAAAAAGCGAATATATGTTCGAGGCAAATTCATGCGGTATATTTTCTGCGATACATGAGCAATCTGCCGATATAAACCAGGGTGTGGATAGGAAAAAGAAAGAAGAGCAGGGAGCCGGCGACCAGGGAATGATGTTTGGCTATGCGACCAATGAAACGGATAATTATATGCCGTTGGCTCTTGATATTGCTCACACTATATTAATAGAATTAGCGGCATTGAGAAGAGAATGCAAAGAAATAAAATATTTACGTCCTGATGCAAAAAGCCAGGTAACACTTGAATACGGAGATGACGGAAAACCTCAAAGAATTGATGCCATTGTTGTTTCTACGCAACACGATGATTTTGGTGACGAACAAAAAATGCTCAAGAAAATATCAGATGATATTAAAAAGATATTGGTGCCGCGTATGAAAAATAAATATCCTCAATATGCGCATTTTTTTAATGATAAAATCAAGTACCACATTAACCCCACCGGTAAGTTCGTAATAGGAGGCCCACACGGCGATACCGGCCTTACGGGCAGAAAAATTATTGTAGATACCTATGGTGGAAAAGGTGCGCATGGTGGTGGCGCATTCAGCGGAAAAGATCCGAGTAAAGTAGATCGCAGTGCCGCTTATGCAACAAGACATATTGCTAAAAATCTTGTGGCTGCAGGCGTATGTGACGAAATACTTGTGCAGGTTTCGTATGCAATTGGTGTGGCCGAGCCCACAAGTATTAATGTAAATACTTATGGCACTTCTAAATTAAAAATCAATGATGGCGCAATTGCTGAAAAATTGAAATCAATTTTTGACATGCGCCCATATTTTATAGAACAGCGCCTTAAACTCCGCAACCCGATTTATAGTGAGACTGCGGCTTATGGGCACATGGGGCGAAAGAATGAAGTAGTTACCAAATCATTTAAACTACCTAATGCAAAGGATAAACAAATAAAGGTTGAATTGTTTACCTGGGAGAAACTTGATTATGTAGATAAGGTGAAGAAGGCATTTGGATTAAAATAAATTTTAAGATATGAAAAGGGCCCTCAAATTATTGGGGGCTTTTTTGTTGTCGGAAGCTATAGGATTCTTTAACCACATTTAGTTTCAAGACAGTCTTTTTCCCTTCCTCTAATTTAAGTGAACTCTCCATTTGGGTTCTATATTTCTTTAGAAACTCTTTTTTAGAATCGCGGTAGGAAGATACAAAACCAATTTTGTACATGCCATATATGCAAACCCAGGCAAGATCAAACTGGTATGGAAGAAAGCCGGTACGGGCGCTCACGGGGTAAAGGTGATGATTGTTGTGCCATTCCCCCGCAAATAAGCCCGGCCTGATTTGATTAATAGATAAATTCCTGCGATCATAATCAATACCGTCCAAATGCTTAGTTTCTCCTTTGCCATGGCCGCTGTAATTAAACATTCGCACAAGCAGCATCCAAAACATGGCCGCACCAAACATCGCGCATGCAAGGCCGTGACCGCCGAGCAAGTAAAAGGCTCCATACCAAAACGACCAGTTCAGTAACCAAAAGCCAAGAAAATAAAACGGGGATTCTATTGATCCCCACTTGCCATATTGAGGATAGCTGTTAATAGGCATCCCTGTATGGCCCATAAAATGGGCTGCTTTATGATAGTCATGCTCAGTCAGATTTTTAGCGATACATTGGTGGTTTACATCTGCCAACATACAATACATAAGTCCGGCCTTTGCATTGTAGGGATCTCCGGGAAGGTCTGATTTTACGTGATGGACATGATGCGATATTACGTATAACTCTTCGGGAAAAGTTTTTATCACCAGGTTCTGAATAACAAAACGACAAACCGGCTTACTGAATGTATATGCTTTATGTGTACAAAAGCGGTGGAACCATATCGTGCTATGTATGCTCATGATGATCATGCTGTACACAACAAACGCAATCAATAAGGGAATAGAAAAATAACGAATTATAAAAATAACGAACAGGGGGAACATGCAAGCTGCCATTATCCAACTCATCAAAGGAATCCAGTTTTTCCGGTCGGCAAATATATTGACCCTCGAAAAAGCTTCGGTGAATAATTGTTTTGCTGAAGGCTTAATCAGCTCTCCGCTAGCATTTTCCCAGCCATAGGAAGGTTGCTGAAGTACGTGATCTATAAAAGGCATGTAATAAATATACGTGGAAAGCTGGGTATTACAGGATTCGTTTGAATAGCATTTAAAAAATGAGGATTTTCCTGTAGGCAGTGATTTATTATTAATTTTGAAAGGTGAGACTAAATAACAAACCCTTTATTCAACAGCACCGCCCCAAAAAAAATCTTTTAATCCCAGGTATCGCCTCGGTAATAGAAGCAATGAATGCCGGTCAGCAATTAGAAAGAATATACCTGCAGGCAAACATAAATTCTCCGGAAGCCGACGAGTTAAGGATGGTTGCAGAAAGAACCGGGACACCGGTAAATAAAGTTCCTTTTGAAAAATTGAGAAACTTTAATATTGAAAATCACAAAGGGTGTATCGCCATAAAATCCAAAGTGCATTACCAGGAATTGCAGGATGTGATCTCATTGGTGATTGAAAATGGTGAAACACCTTTATTTCTTTTGCTTGATGGAATTACTGATATCAGAAATATTGGTGCATTAGCAAGAACAGCTTATTGCTGCGGCGTTCACGCGATCGTGATACCCGAAAAAGGGGTAGGGGCGTTGAATGAAGATGCCATAGCAACTTCGGCAGGCGCCCTCGAAAATATTTCAGTCTGCAGAGTAAAAAGTCTTCACAATGCAATAGATGAACTTCATTTGAATGGCATAAAAGTTTTCGCCAGTGAAATGAAAGCTGAAGAAAATATTTTTGACATAAACTTTAAAGAACCATCGGCAATAATTCTCGGAAGTGAAGACAAGGGAATTCAACCATCTCTATACAAGCTTTGCGATCATAAATTTATGATTCCAATGAAGAATAATTTTGAATCTTTGAACGTTTCCGTAGCTGTCGGGATGATTTTATATGAGGCAATGAAGCAAAGAATGAAGTGATAAATTAAGTTGGGTTTATTAATAAATTTGAATCAGGTACTTCCACCGGGAGTTTATTGCTTTATTAGTTCGCCTTTATAATTTTTCCAGCCATAGGAAGGTTCGTGGAGCATGTCGTCTATAAATTTCAGTAAATATGTTTTTATTGAAAAGAATATTGTTCCTGGTGCCATGAGTCTTTCTAAACAACTGTGTATTCTTTTTCATAAAATTTTTTTAAGTTGATAATAGAAGGCGGGTGATGTTTTAGTGAAGGCGGGTGTTTCAATTCCGATTGCAATTGTTTAGTGGTTGCGGAACTTCCATCGGGACTCCAGCCGGGAGGGTTGAAGAGGTACTTCAGGCGAAGACTGAAGTTTTTTGTCTTTTTAAGATCGTTCCCAATTTTTATCCATTCGCTTAAAATGATCTTCACGGCATTACAAGAATCAAAATCAGACCTCAAACCATATGTAGGTTTAATTGTCTCTTCCCTGTATGTTCCAAACATTTTATCCCAGATAATAATTGTGCCGCCATGGTTTTTATCGAGGTATTCTATGTTGCTTCCATGATGAACCCTGTGATGAGACGGTGTGCTGAAAAAAGCTTCTATACATCTCGGCAATTTTTTTATGGTTTCCGTATGCAACCAAAACTGGTAGATGCTGCTAACAGATTTTGCAAAAATTACCATGTATGAATCAATGCCAATGAATGGCATCCATGCCCAAAACAAAAAATTGCCGGTAAGATTACTTGTCCATGGGACGCGTAATCCTGATGAAAGTGTGAAGTTTTCGGATGAGTGATGTACCTGGTGCGATGCCCATAAAAATCGCACCTTGTGGCTGCACCGATGAAACCAATAAAAGGAAAGATCATCGCCAAAAAAACATATTACCCACGTGAACCAGGAGTAATCGGGAAATGCAAATATTCTGTAGCGATAAATTAAAGTATACAACAGCAGTATGAAACCGTTGGTTGCAGCGGAAAAAGGAATCCGTCCTAATACGATGATAAAACTTGTGAGAATGTCTTTTTTCTCATGAATACGTTCTTTCATTTGAAAAGCCGCTTCTGCAGCTACCAATATTATTATTACAGGAATCGCCGGATAAAGAGCTGAACTGTCGATATGCATGATCACCCGTTTTAAAGATTGTTGATGAATTGTGTTCCGTTAGTTCCCATAATCAACTTCATTGGTGTAACTTCTTTTTTGGAAACGTTATTCGAATCTACAGTCCCGATCAGGCGATTACTAATTGAAATTTAAAATCAATACTGTCGATGAAGTATTTTTTATAAGCAGGAGAAACAAGTTGGAAGCCTGCTAAACATTATTAGATAATTTTTTAGTGATTATCATTTTTTTTTGCAATTTTTACTAAACCTTCTGACACTACTTGTCATTTCTGCCAAAACTTAATTATGGAGTCAACCGGAGTACAACAGGTATTGTTTAAGCATATCAAAGGGTTGCTCCCTCCGCACATTTCATTTGTCGATGAAATTGCAGGGATATTAAACATTAGCAACGATAGTGCCTACAGAAGAATTCGTGGGGAAAAGCCAATTACTTTAGAGGAGATTAATAAGCTTTGCTTGAAATATAAAATCTCTCTTGATCAGATATTGCACCTCGATTCTGAATCGGTAATTTTTTCCGGCAAGTTGGCTCACTCGAAGGACTTTAATTTTGAATTATACTTACAAGATTTTCTGCGCCAGCATGAAATAATTAATTCCTTCGAGGAAAAAGAGGTGCTGATTTTATCAAAAGATGTTCCCCTTCATCATTACTATAATTTTCCGGAGCTCGCTGCTTTCAAATATTTTTTCTGGATGAAAACTATCCTGAATTATTCTGACTACAATAAGGCTGTTTTTAATCCTTCCACTATGACAGAAAATTTGATGAAAATCGGCGAGAAAATCCTTGCCTCCTATAACAAGATTCCTTCAACAGAAATTTGGAACGTGGAGAACGTTAATACTACGTTGCGCCAGATAGAATATTATGTAGAAACAAATGTGTTTTCATCCAGAGATGATATCTTAAAGATTTATGATTGCCTTGAAAAGTCAATTGATCATGTAGAGTTACAGGCAGAAACTGGTTATAAAATTAATATGGCTGGCAAAGGAACGAGACTGGGTGCACCGCTAAATTTATATATCAATGAATTTAGTGTAGGTGATAATACATATTTTATAAAACTTAATGGTAAAAAAATTGTTTTTCTTACACATACGTTTTTAAATTACATGAATACCACCAATGAGGCATTTACTGAATATACTTATGCCTACATTCAAAATATACTTCATAAATCTACCCTTATAAGTGTCGTGGGAGAAAAGGACCGACGAATATTTTTCAACAGAATCCGCTCAAATATTTATGCCCGAAAAAATGCCATAATATCTCAATTCTAACCATCTTTCCTGTTCATCTTAGATTGTTAATTATCGGCAGTTAAACAATATATCTTTGTAAAATTAAAAGAATTAAGACTGTCAATGATAAATTCAAAAATTCATCTTGTTGAATGCCCACGTGATGCCATGCAGGGATGGAAAAATTTTATTTCTACAGAAAAGAAAATTAATTATATAAATAAATTACTCCAGGTAGGTTTTGATACAATAGATTTTGGAAGCTTTGTATCTCCAAAAGCAATTCCTCAAATGGCGGATACCAAACAAGTAATTGGTCAATTGTCATTGGCCAATAGTAAAACAAAACTTTTGGCCATTGTTGCAAATGTGAGAGGAGCATCTGAAGCTTCTGAATTTGAAAAAATAAATTACCTGGGCTTTCCTTTTTCTATTTCGTCCACATTTCAAATGCGAAATACCAATAGCACTATCGAACAATCATTGGAAACCGTGAAAGAGATAAAATCTATTTGTGATAAAAATAAAAAAGAACCGGTTGTATATATTTCCATGGCTTTTGGAAATCCTTACGGCGATGATTACGATGAAGAAATTGTTTTGCAATGGATTGAAAAACTGGTAGGGGAGGGCGTTAAAATTATTTCTCTTGCGGACACCGTAGGGGTAGCAACACCGAATCAAATATCTTCCGTGGTAAAAAAGGTTATCCAGGCTTTTCCAAATATAGAGACCGGTGTTCACCTTCATTCCATAAGAACATTGTGGCGTGAAAAACTGGAAGCTGCAATGGAAAACGGTTGTACCCGTTTTGATGGTGCCCTAAAAGGAATTGGCGGTTGCCCGATGGCAAATGATGAACTAGTGGGGAATATGGACTCTGAATTTATGATTAAATATTTTCAAGATCTTGGCCACCTCAAAAATCTAAATATGGAAGCGCTGGCTGAGTGCAGTGCCCTTGCATCGGAAATTTTTATATAACAATACATGGATTTTATATTGCCTTTTAATATTAAACCTTCAGAGGATAAAATTTCCTATGGACAAAAAATATTCTTCATAGGTTCATGTTTTACCGAAGAAATAGGAAATCATTTTAACAAACTAAAGTTTGATGTTTTGCAAAATCCAAATGGAATTCTTTATGATCCACGCAGTATAGCTTATACACTTACGTCATACGTGGAAAATAAACAATACCGGCAGCAGGATCTTTTTTTACAGGATGAATTATGGCATAGCTGGCGGCATCATTCTGTTTTTTCAGGTATGAACAAAGACGAAGTGATTAATAATATAAACACCTCACAATCGACCGGGCATAGTTTTCTACAAAAAGCATCGTGGCTTCTTATCACTTTAGGCACATCGTATAGTTACCGTTTAAAAAGCAACGGCGAGTTTGTTGCAAATTGCCATAAAGCGCCCTCATCATTTTTTGATAAAATGCTGACTCCGCTGGAAGAAATTGAGTTACAAATTTCAAGTGCAATCAAGGATGTGCAGTTATTCAATCCAAACCTTAAAATTATTTTTACGATTAGTCCTGTCCGGCATATAGGAGATGGTATCATTGAAAATAGCAGGAGCAAGGCAAGGTTGATCGAAGCGGTGCATTCAATTATCGAAAAAAATAAAAATGTTTTTTATTTCCCCGCTTATGAATTGGTAATAGATGTTTTGCGTGATTATAGATTTTATAAAGAAGATATGGTGCATGCAAATGAAACTGCGGTCAACTATGTTTTTGAATCATTTTGTAAAACCTTGCTAAGTGAGGATGCAAAAAAACTGGTTACCGAATTAAAGACGCTATTATCTGCGATGAACCACAAGCCCTTTCAAAAGGAAAGTGCAGCTCATAAAAAGTTTTTAGAAACGCAACTTGAAAAGGCTAAAAACATTAAGGGATTAAATCCTGATATTGATCTTTCCAAAGAGATAAATTATTTCTCAGGAATGCCGGCATGACACTTTTATACTAAATGGTATCTCAATGGTTTTGTTATTGAAAAAAGTAATACGTGGCACAATCCTGCGAGTAAACCAATAAGCGCATAAATGTGCAGACGCATCTTATGATTGACTAAATGGTTCTGCATATTATCCTACTATTCGCTACTTCATATTGAGAAATAAATTTGTTTGGTACAATGTTTGAAATTACTATAGCACACTAAAAAATTTACAATGAGATCTTTAAAAATTTTACTTTTCATAATTCCCGTTTTTGCGATAGTCGCTATGGGGTGCAACGCCACTAAATCACAGAAGGGCGCGGCTATTGGCGGAACTGCTGGCGCTGTAGGCGGTGCAATTATTGGGAAAGCAGCCGGTAATAAGACCCTGGGAACAATTTTAGGAGCAGTTGTTGGAGGTACGGCAGGCGCCATAATAGGGCGAAATATGGACAAGCAGGCAGAAGAAATAAAAAATGACATACCCGGTGCTAAAGTAGAAAGGGTAGAAGAGGGGATAAAGGTTGAATTCAATGAAAAAATACTTTTTGCTTTTTCCAGTTCAGACCTGGGTGATGCCGCAAAAACGAATCTTAATAACCTTGTGAACGTGCTTAACAAATATCCGAATACAAATATAGAAGTGCAGGGACATACCGATCCGCGTGGCAGCGACGAGTACAATATGGGATTATCTGTAAGGCGTGCAACCGCTGTTGCAGATTATCTTAAAGGGCAAGGAATTTCAGCCACAAGAATCACAACCAAAGGATACGGGGAATCGGCACCTGCTTATCCAAATGATACCGATGAAGGGATGGCTCAGAACCGCAGGGTTGAATTCTTAATTACTGCAAATGATCAAATGAAGGAAGACGCTCAAAAACAAGCGAATCAATAATCGTTGGAAAGCTGAGTTATAAAAATATAATCATTGCCGTTTGGCTTAAGCCAACGGCAATTTTTTTATAAAGAGCTCATTTCTTCGTTAAACTTAATAGAATACTGTTCAAGTTCTTCCAGCACCGGTTCGTATATCTCCGGCAATGTTGGTATATGAAGGCCTGTTAGTTTTATTTTTTCTTCCATTATTAATTTCGCGGCTATGCCCAATGGTAAGCCAACTGTTTTAGCCATAGCCGTATGAATCTGGTCTGTACCTTTCACGATAAGACTGCTTACGATCATTTTGTTTTCGCCGTTCAATGTATATCCGATCTCATGCACCATTACGATCATATCTTTTTCGTGTGAATGTATTCCAAGTTTTGTTTCTAACAGGCGCTGAATAATATAAGCCGAAGATGTGAATGTAAAGCCGATGGGAGCTTCATCACGTATGCCCAAATAGTCGATCTGTTGAAGAAATTCATCATCGAAAAATTCCACATTCCTGTTACCGGGTTCGTTTTTGAAACTTGCGGAATAGGAGGAATTGTTTATTTTTTTACGGAACCATTCGGCATAAGTTTTACAATCTTTTATTTCATCAAGATCATGCAATGACGTAAATCCCATATTTACAATTTTATTCCATCCCCTGCAAAACGAAGAAAACCGTAAGGTTGTTCTTATGAAAGTACCAACATCGCTCAGTCCATAATTATTAATGTATGAAAGTGAATCCCGGTTAGGATACCATGCCAGCGGAAAGAGGCCCGGAACATTAACTTCGCTGCAATTGCTAAATACCTCTTGATACGGAACCGTTACTGTCGCCCCATTATTCCGGTATACCGCACCCGAAGAGCCTGCCATTACTATATTTCCGGGGTTCCAGGTTATTTTATAATGCCACGGATTGTCATCATTTTCGGGAGCCACTAAACCACCGCAATGAGATTTAAAAGATATGATTTCTCCTCCCGCTGTTTGTATCTTATGAATGATTTTCATGGCGCTCATGTGATCAACTCCCGGATCAAGGCCCATCTCGCATAAAAAAAGTAATTTCTTTTTTGTTAACTCTTCTTCAAGCGATTTGATTTGTGCATCAATATATGATGCTGTTAAAAGATGTTTTGAACACTCGACGCAATCTTTTGCCACTAAAAAATGTAAGTGGGGAGGAAGCATAGAAATAATCACATCCGCCTGCTGTATCAATGCTTTTCTTTGCGTTTCATTACCCACATCAATTGAAGTTGCTTTGGCGGTTTTACTTCCCGTAATCTTGGATTGAGCGAGTGGCAGATCGGCATCGCATACCACAAGGTTCCAATGTTTTTCATCACTGCATTTACCTAAATATTGTATGAGCGATGTTGCAGATTTGCCTGCCCCGAATATTAGAATAGAATTCATTTGCGATTTTTAAACAGTAATTTTTTGATAGAAAACTTTCGGTTGCTTTGCAACCCGTAACAAAAATTTTCCATCATCTAAACAGTCAATTTAATTTTACGGCTTTCTTACCCCGTGTGAACAAAGAAAAGAAATAATCAACGTTTGCGCTCTTGAAAATAGGTTTTTTATGTGTCAATTTTCTTTTCCACATTTCCGCAAAAAATGGTAATAAAAATGCCCTGATTGTTCGGGTTTTAATAAGGAAAACAGGTATGAAAAAAGTATATTTGCCGATAGTAAAAAATTATGGACAATACTGAAGATCAATTGCCGGAACAAGGCCGCGAAAGAGGGAGAATAATTCCTGTAAACATTGAAGAACAAATGAAATCCGCATACATTGATTATTCAATGAGCGTGATTGTGGGAAGGGCATTACCCGATGCCCGGGATGGGTTAAAGCCCGTTCACCGCCGCATACTTTATGGCATGTATGAGATGGGAAATTTCTACAATAGGCCCTATAAAAAATCTGCCCGTATCGTCGGTGATGTTATGGGTAAATACCATCCACATGGAGACGCTTCTATATATGACACAATGGTGAGAATGGCGCAGGACTGGAGTATGCGTTATACGCTGGTAGATGGCCAGGGTAATTTCGGAAGCCAGGATGGTGATAGCCCTGCGGCTATGCGTTATACCGAGGTGCGCCTTGAAAGAATTGCAGAAACCATGCTGGACGATATTGAAAAAGATACCATTGACTTCCAGCTTAACTACGATGATACTACCAAAGAGCCTACAGTATTACCAACACGAATTCCCCAATTATTATTGAACGGTTCCAGCGGAATCGCTGTAGGGATGGCAACAAATATGCTTCCCCATAATCTATCGGAAGTGATAGATGGATGCGTGGCATACATTGATAATAAAGAAATTACCATAGATGAGCTCATAAAAATTGTGAAGGCTCCCGACTTTCCAACCGGCGGCATTATACACGGGTATGAAGGTGTAAAAGCAGGTCTGCATACGGGTAGGGGAAGAGTAGTATTGAGAGGAAAGGTAACGGTAGAAACCGGGAAAAACGGCAGGGAAAAAATAATAATAACAGAGGTTCCTTACCAGGTAAACAGGGATGCTCTTACGGAAAAAATCGGGCATCTCATAAATGATAAAGTGATTGAGGGTGTTTCTGATGTAAATAACGAAAGTAATAATAAAGAAGGTACCCGCATAGTAGTGGAACTAAAAAAGGATGTGATCGCACAGGTTGTAATAAACCATTTGTATAAACACAGCGAATTGCAAACTTCTTTCGGTATCAACAACGTGGCACTTGTGAAAGGCAGGCCCAAAATATTAAACATAAAAGACCTCATTCGCGAGTTCGTTGATTTTCGTCATGAGGTAATTGTAAGAAGAACAAAATTTGAATTAAGGAAAGCCGAAGAAAGGGCTCACATATTAGAAGGTTATCTTATTGCGCTTGATCATCTTGACGAGGTGATTACACTTATTAGAAATTCTGCCACTCCGGATGTTGCAAAAGAGGGACTGATTGAAAAATTCGCCATGAGCGAAATCCAGGCCAAAGCGGTGTTGGAATTAAGGCTTCAGCGTCTCACAGGAATGGAGCGGGATAAAATAAAAGATGAGCATGCTGAAATAATGAAGCTAATTGCCCGCCTGAAAGAGATCTTGGAAAATGAAGGCATGCGTTTCCAGATAATTAAAGATGAATTAGCAGAGATAAAGCAAAGATTTGGAGATGCCCGTAAAACAGAAATTACTTACCTGGCAGATGAAATAAGCATGCAGGACCTTATAGAGGAAGAAGATGTGGTAGTTACTATTTCCAACCTGGGCTATATTAAAAGAACATCTGCAACAGAATACCGCCAGCAACGCCGTGGCGGAAGAGGAGCAAGAGGAAGCAGCACAAGGCAGGAGGATTATATCGAGCATCTTTTTGTAGCATCCACACATCATACTCTTTTATTTTTCACAGAAAAAGGGAAATGCTTTTGGTTAAAAGTTTATGAAATTACCGACGGCGATAAACAAAGCAAGGGTAGGGCGTTACAGAATCTCATGCAAATTCCGCCGGATGACAAAGTAAGAGCTATCATTGATATTAAAGACCTGCAGGATGAAGAGTACATTAACAACAACTACATAGTTTTGTGTACCAGGAAAGGCATTATTAAAAAGACCCGCGTAGCAGATTTTTCAAGGCCACGACAAAATGGAGTGAACGCAATTACCATAAATGATGAAGACCAGCTCTTGGAAGCTTGCCTTACCGATGGTAAAACTCAAATTATGATGGCGGTAAAAGAAGGGAGGGCTATTCGTTTTCCGGAAGCTAAAGTACGGCCTACCGGAAGAGGAGCAATAGGTGTATCGGGTATTTCTGTTGATAACGAGACTAATGAAGTGGTTGGTATGATTTGTGTTAATAGTGATGATCCGGAGATTAGTGTTCTTGTGGTAAGCGCAAAAGGATTTGGTAAAAGAACGGCGGTTGAAGAATACAGGATCACCAACAGGGGAGGTAAAGGCGTAAAGACGATAAATGTGACTGACAAAACAGGTCCTCTTATTGGAATATTATGCGTTACAGAAAAAGAAGATCTTATGATCACCTGTAAATCCGGGGTTACGATTCGTACTTCCATTGCTACCATACGTGAAGCAGGCAGGGCCACCCAGGGGGTTAAATTAATCCGGCTCGACGACGGAGATGAAATAGCGGCAATCACAAAATTATCTGAACCAGATGAGGAAGAAGCGGATGCCACCGACATCACGAATCAAAATGCGGAGGCTGCCGGAGAACAATTGCCAAACGATGATACCATTTCTAATGATAACGAAAATTTAAACGAGTCTTCTAATGATATTGAAAATCAATAAATAAACAAAAATGAAAAAAATAATCTTTTCTCTCTTATTCACATTTTTCGTATCGGCGATGTTTGGGCAGGATATGAAAAAAGCACAAAAATATCTTGCAGATAAACAATTAGACAAAGCTAAAACCGAAATTGACGGACTAGTTGCTAAAGATCCTTCTAATGGCGAAGCAAATTATTTGAAAGCAAAAATCTACGGAGAAATTACAACGTCGGAGCAATTTAAAAACCTGGCAACGCCGACCATGCTGGATGAAGCTTTCACATCGGTACAAAAAGCGTTAGATGATACCACCAACGGAAAACTGGCCCTTATGGCGGCGCAGGATAAATATTCTGCGTTGATTAATTTGTACAGTGATTTTTATGGCGAAGGTGCTAAAGCATTTAATGAAGCTGCAGGCTCGGGTAGTAAAGCGGGTTACGAACAAGCTATGAATGAGTTTATCAAAGCAAACGATGTGGGAAAATATATTGCCAAAAAGAATATTGCCAAACTTGGTGAAGTTGATACAACACTTGTTTTAAACATCGGGAAGGCAGCACTCAACGCAAAGAAAGATGATGAGGCCATGAAGTATTTTAAAATGCTTGCCGATGCAAATATTAAGGGCACCAGCGAAGGCAACACCGCAGGTTTCCAAATTCCGTACCAGTGGCTCACCTTGCATTATAAGGATGCAAAGGATGAAGCAAATATGAAGAAATACTCCGATCTTGGAACAAAGCTTTTCCCGGATGAAGATTATTTTACCCTGGTGGAAATGGATTATTACAGGGAGAAAAAAGACAATCCGGCACTGTTCGCCAAGTACGATCAGTTAACCGCTGCGCATCCTGATAGCCTGACCTATCATTTTAATTATGCCAATGATATTTTTGGCTATTTGTATAACAGCGATGAAGGTACAGTGATAAAAGACAAGCCAGGGTTGATAAAAACGCTTGGTAACCAGGTGGAGGCAGCCTATAAGATTAATCCTAACGATGTAAATAACAACTGGCTTTATGCGCAGTATTATTATAATCTCGGAATTGAAATAAGGGACTCTGCCAATAAAGTAAAAGGCCCAAAACCAGAGGATGTAAAAAGGAAAGCCGACCTTAACGATGAAGCCAAGGCCAATTTTAATAAAGCAGTTCCTTATGGTGAAAAAGCGCTTTCCGCTTTAGAAGCCAGCTATCTCAAAGCAGATAAATCAAGATATAAATCCATAACAGACCTGATGCAGAAAATATATCAAAGCACAAGTCAAAATGATAAGGTAAAGGCTTACCAGGATAAATATGATGCCGCAGACGACAAGTTTGTAAAAGAATAAAGATTTTATTAAAAACACATGAGAAGAAAAGCCCGAAGATGATCCGGGTTTTTTTGTTGTTTGAAATATCTGCGACATCGAAAGTTTGTAATTTCTATTCCCTTTTTAATTCATACTTCCTGAGATAGCAATCCTTTGAAACTTCATAGATGAAGCCTTCAAAAATCGAAGCCGTGCTTCACTTCTCTTTCTTGATGTTGACTTAATCTATTTAACATAATATAAATTATAAGACAAATTACATGCTATGAGGTTTTAGCTTGACCAAAACAATCTTATGATAATCCAACTAAAATTCAGCCTAAAAATAAACCCCACAAATACTTCAGTTATTCTAAACAAAATAATTATTTTACAAACTCAATGCCGCACAAACTAACTTTATGAAGCTGCTTTTAACCGGGCTCTTCCTCATTTTTTTTCCTGCTGTTTTTTTACCCGCACAACAATTTAACGTAGCGGTAAAAAATGCCTTTATCGTTACGCGAATGGCGGAAAAATTCCATGTACAGCCGAGAGCCTTAAACGATGAATTTTCTTCCAACATTTTCGACCAGCTTTTAAAACAACTGGATGAAGATAAAATCTTTTTTACCACAGACGATATAAGCAATCTATCCAAATATAAATTTGAAATTGACGATCAAATAAAAAACAGGCAGTCAACATTTCTCTCAGCAATTACAAAAATGTATGGCGATCGCATTTCCAAAGCGGATACCATGATTGATAATATTTGTAAAAACCCTTTCAACTTTTCTTTGCCGGAAAAAATCTTGTTTAAAGAAGACACCTCCTACCCGGCAAATGAAAAAGCCATGCGGATGAAGTTGTATAAGGATCTAAAATTCTCAACGCTCAGTATTATCCTGGATGATGATGATTTGATTACGTTGAATGCTTCCCGGCAAAAGAAATATGTGGACAGCCTTGAGCCAATAGCGAGAATGAAAGCAAAGAAAATACTTAAACATTCTATTGAGATAATTCAGCAAGGCGCTGGTGGCATAGAACAATTTATGGGCGATGAATATTGCAAGGCTATTGCTGTTTGTTACGATCCGCACACTGAATATTTTCCATTATCGGAGAAGGAAGATTTTGAAAGCCAGCTTGGGCAGCAACAAATGGTATTTGGCTTTACCTGTAAAGAAGAAGACGATGGCTCAGTAAAGATTGAAAGTGTTCGCCCCGGAAGCCCTGCATTCAAAAGCGGCCAGGTAAACAAGGGCGATAAAATAGTATCCATTCAATGGGAAGACAAGATGCCTATAGATGTGAGCTCCGGTGGCTTAAAACAAGTTTACCAGGTATTGGGTATGAGTAATCATGACAAGGCAACTTTAAAACTAAAAAAACAGGATGGATCGGAGCGCTCGGTAATTTTATTTAAAGAACAAATGGAATCTTCCGATGAAGAGAATAAAGTAAAAAGTTTTTTACTGAAGGGAACAAAAACAGTCGGCTTTATTTCTTTGCCTGCATTTTACCAGGATTGGGAAGATGAAAGTACCGGGGCAAATGGTTGTGCAAATGATGTAGCGAAAGAAATTTTAAAACTAAAAAAAGAAAATATTGAAGGGCTTATTATTGACCTGAGGTATAACGGCGGCGGCTCCATGCAGGAGGCAATTGAATTATCGGGGATATTTATTGACGCGGGCCCGGTAGGAATGGATAAAAGCAGGGACGCAAAAGTCTATACAATGAAAGATGTTAACCGCGGCACTATCTACGATGGCCCCTTAATGATAATGGTTAACGGCTATACCGCATCTGCCGCCGAAATGGTTGCTGGTACTTTACAGGACTATCACCGCGCTGTGATAGCAGGCTCGTCCACTTACGGCAAAGCTACAGCGCAGGTTGTATTACCGATGGACACCACGATAAGTGTTGAAAAAGATATTAGCAAAATAAAAACGGATAGTTACTTTAAAGTTACCGTATCGCAACTATACCGTGTAAACGGAACTACAGCACAGGCGAAAGGCGTGCAGCCTGATGTAGTATTGCCGGATGTACTCGAGGCACATCCGCAACGCGAGTCAGATAATGCTCATGTGCTTATTTCTTCGCCGGTAGAAGGCAGTAAATATTTTAAACCCTACCCTGCGGGGAACCTTGAATCTTTACAGGCATTGGCGCAGCAAAGGATGAAAATTTCTCCATACTTCATAAGATTAAAAAATTATATCGAAACAGCTAAAGCAGATAACGAAAAGGATGTGAGCCTGCAATTGTCAATGGCAATGGAGAAGGAAAGAACTGCGGCAGAAAAAAATGTTGGAGCAGATTCGCTGCAAATGGAGAAAGCGCCTTATAAAATAGAAAATAATTCATTTGAAAAAAAACAACTGCAGGTAAATGAGAGCCAGGAAGAAATGAATGAACAATGGTCAAAATTTTTGAGCAGAGATCCTTACCTGCAAATAGCATACGATATGATGTTACTTCTTATAAAATAAAATATAAAACCATAAACGTTTACCATTCTACAACAAGCTTATGAAACAAATTCTATTTTCTCTGTTGATTATCTCTTCGGCAATTTCCAGTGATTGCTTTGCGCAGGACATGTCCAATCCAGGGACTTACATGACTGCCATCAGCAATGCACAAACCGAAATGAACCAAAAATATATGGCCTACATGAGCGCAGCCGCTCACAGCCGTAAAGCAAGAAAAATTGATAAGCTCAGGCAACAGGTATTGAAAAGTATTGAGGACAGCCGCTTTAAAACAATTGATATACCTATTTATAAAGGCGATAATTCCCTTCGCCAGAGCAGCATTGATTATATAAAATTATGCTACAATGTTTTTAATGATGATTATGCAAAAATCATAAACCTGGAAGATATTGCCGAGCAATCTTTTGATGAAATGCAGGCCTATCTTTTACTGCAGGAAAAAACAGATGAAAAAATAAATGAAGCCAATGAGAAAATGTCTCTTGCCAGCAAAGCTTTTGCAGAAAAATATAATGTAAATGTTGTTGAAGAAAAAAATGAATTGGGCGATAAACTTGGTGTAGCAGGTAAGCTTACCCGGTATAGGAATGATATGTACCTCGTTTTCTTTAAGTGCTCGTGGCAGGATGGTGAAATTGTAAAAGCGATGAATGCAGGCAAGATCACCGAGGCAGAGCAAGGCCGCAATTCTCTTATCCGTTATGTGAATGAAGGCATGGTATCGCTAGATACTTTAAAAAGTTTTGAAGGAGATCAGTCCCTAGCAAACACGTGTAAAAGATCGCTGGGATTTTATAAAAAAACTGCTGAAGTTGATTTACCCAAACAGATGGATTATTTTTTAAAGAAAGAAAATTTTGGAAAAATAAAAAAATCCTTTGATGCAAAGTCTCAAAGCGACCGTACAAAAAAAGATGTAGATGCGTTTAATGATGGCGTGAAGGAAATCAACAATGCTACAAATACCTTTAATGATATAAATAAAAATCTAAATACGGGAAGAGATGAAGTTTTAAATAACTGGAATGAAGCGGAAAAGTCATTCACAGATGCCCACATGCCTTATTACAAATAGGAATTCACACTTGCAAAAAAAGGATTCATTCCAGGAAAATTAATGTACAATTTCATAACCGATCGGTTTGAAAGAATAATTGTTTGACATTTCCGCAGAGCAGGCAGTCATCCCGATGATCAAATCCATTTTGGCTTCAATCAAAACATAGTCGCCTGCTTTGCTTTTTGGTGGCAGCACTGCTATCTTCCCGGACTCACCATTCACATCCACATTCATAAAAATATTAAAGCAGGTAGGCACATCATCGGCCTCAATATTATATTGCTTTAAAACTGTGGCAAGGTTTCCTAAACAACCACGATGTGGGGAAGTATGTCCATAAATAATTCTAAAAGTATCGGCACTGCAAGGCGTAAGAAGAAAGTCGTGCCTGCCAACTGTGTCTTCAATCATTTCAAACATTATGTTGCTCCGGTTAGAATAAAACGAATGCCCGGTTGAAAGAAAAATGGTTTCAGCATAATCAATGGTTCGTCCCGAAGAAAGGTGTTCGGCTGTATTATAGAAATTATAACAGATAAAATCCGATACCTGCTCACCTTCAATATCAATTACTTTGAGACGTTCCCCTTTTTTTAGAATAAAAGAAACGCCGCTACGTGGCGATATTATTTTCATTTTCGTAATGATTTATTTTTAAGGGGCATTGCCATGTATCATCGTATTTACGGCCACTGTACTGGTAAATTTCAGAAGCTTCACCGAAATCAGAAAGCATAGGATTGACAGAACCGGAGTAGGCCATATCGCGTTTTCTTACTGCTTCTTTCATTTTATCATATTTCCCCGTTTCACGCAGTTCTTCAAATTGCTTATGCGGATTAAAAACCAAAGCAGGATATGCAAAACGCCTTAAAGGCCTGCTACTGGCCGGATGCAGGGCTATGATAAAAAAAGCTTCTTCCCTGAGGCTAAAGCTAAAATTGGGTGAATAGGGATCGTTGTCTACTCTTGCATCGTATTTATATTTCCTGGAGTCCAGGTCAGAAAGTGATTGCAATCGCTCCCACATTATTTTATCAAACATACTTTCAGTTTCAAAATGCGGCGCATTAAAAATTATCGTGGCGGAGTGATAAAGGCCGTTCGAATTTTTATATTCATCAACAAAGGAATAGAGAAATTCTAAAATCCGAAGATCATCATTTGGGCAAGCCATATTACCTGAGACAAAGCATTTTATTTGATTTTTTGCTAGGGCAGCTTTTGCGGCTATGCAGGCAAAATCTTTATTATTTATGAATGATAGATACGCTTGCTTTATTTTTTTAGTTTCATATACAGCTTTCATATTTTTTTACATGGTTTCGCAATTCCTGTTAAAAAAGTGTGCCAAAGAAAAATTGATTAAACGATAAGCTGGTTGAATTATTTATGTGCCACAGATTACACGGATTTTCACAGATAAATCTGTGTACTTCGCAAAACGAAGTATCTCTTTAATCTGTGGTTAAATATGTTCTTGCATGTCTATTCATTTTATTTAAATTAACTCAAACAGCTTCTACATTTCAAAAGTCGCATCAAGTTTCTTAAGAAGTCTAAAATGTTCTTTGGCTCTTTTTAAAAAAGTGACTCCCCTGCGGTGTTTCCAGTATCTCTGCCCGCTATTATGATTCAATTTTGAAATAGTATATAATACTTTCCAGTGATGAAGTACAATCCTGTATGCTTGTATAAGGCTGTTGCCATCTCCATAAATATGATGCGGTTCCGCACCGCTCCCATTATACTCAAGAATAGAAAAATTTTTGCCTTGCTTAAGATCTTCTATTGACAGACATTTAATATCGTAGCGGCCATAATAAAAGTGCTTCGAATAATTGCTAAGATCATCAAATACTTTTAGCAGCCTGGAATCTTTTTCATGTGCGAGACTTACCAGTTTTCCGCCGCGGCTTAAGTTTAGCGCATAAGAAAGGCAATATCTTTCTCCTTTAGGAATAACATCGTTCAATCTCTTTTCATGCTTCATTTCCATTTCTTCAATTCTAAATCTTACTCTTGGGTATTGCATTATCAGCTCCTGCAACGTGGATCTTCCATCGCCTTCTACTTCGAGAAATTCTTTTTTTAGAAAGCCCGTAATATGGCCGGAAGATTCATTCGGATAACGGTAATAAAACACACTCACCTCAAGCGGATATTCAATAAGATCTTGTATAATATAATCCGCATGCATGGCTTTGTGATACTTTCGCAACTGTTCTATATTTTCAATTTTTCTGAACATAAAGCCCATCATTCCTACATCTGGCTTTACCGCGATGGGAAAGAAAAAACCGGATTCATTTACAAGCCTTTCAATTTTTACAAAAGGATTATCGTGGGAAATAAAAATACTTTTAGGATAACTGCCCGGTGGTAACTGCATGTACATTTCATTTTTACTTTCGCCTTCAAAGCCTCCAAAAGTTAAGGTTGGATTAGAAGGTGTAAAAAACCAAAATGATCCGGAGCGCAGGCAATACCAAAGCCAGGCAGGGCTTATGGGAATATATTTTACCAGGTAATGCCAGGTTTCCCAATGGGTAATTCGATATAAAAAATCAGGTTGCTTCAAAGCCTTCAAAAATAAGAATGTTTATTTCCTCAAACACACAAAACTATTTCGGTAATGCCATTTTGCTTGATCAAGTTTATTGAGTTGAGTTTGTAATTTCAAAAAATTATTCGCCCCATATTGTTATCACCAGGTTTCTTCGATGTAGCGCATTGCGGTGTTCGCACAGGTAAATTCCCTGCCAGGTGCCTAAAGCCAATAGTCCGTTTACTATGGGTATCGAGACAGAGCTGCCCAATAAAGATGCCTTTAAGTGTGCAGGCATATCATCAGGTCCTTCGTCGTCGTGCGAATAGCGGGGATCATTCTCAGGAACAATCTTACTGAAAAACATTTCAAAATCTTTTCTTACATCCGGGGAGGCATCTTCATTTAGCGTGAGGGAAGCGGAAGTATGTTGTATAAATACCTGGCAAATTCCTTTTTGTATTTCTTTGAGTTCAGTAATACCGCTAATAATCTCATCGGTAATAATGTGGAACCCTCTCCTCCTCTCTCTCAATTGTAATTTGTATTGGAATATTTTCATGATTGGTTGTTCGAATAGTAGTGTAATTAAATGCGGCAATTAAACTTCAACCTTATCCTTTACCACAACCAACTCGGTAAGATCCACAGTTATAGGAATGGAGCCCACCTGCACGATTGCTTTCTTTCCGCGAATAAGAGTGACAATACCAACCTGCCTGTTTGAAATCATTTTTACTTTGTCGCCTTCTTTTACAATCTCCGTAGTTTCAATATATTTTGAATCCACCTTTTTTTGCTGGCGTGCTACCGTTTGTTTTTCTCTTTGTTTAAACAGGAGAGCTTGCATCATCTTTATCAGTTTACTCTTATCATCAGTCTTTCTCCATTCAATTAAAATTGATTTTAGCTTACGCTCCATATCCTTCAGGTACAAGAGCTTTTCCTCACTTATTTTATTCTGTTGCTTCAACAATTCAACCTGCTGGTTGTGTTTTTCTTTATTTATTACCTGCTCCATTTCTTTTTTCAGCTTTTCATTTTCCTTTAAAAGCTTATCAAGATTTATACTTTCTGCCTGCACACGCTGCAGGTCCTGCTCGGTCCGGTTCAAAAGTTTATCAAGGCTAAAATGATTTTCATCAACCAACTGTTTTGCTTTGTTGATCAATGATGCGGGAAGCCCGATGCGTTCAGCAATAGAAAAAGTATAGGAGCTCCCCGGCTTACCCACAATCAGTTTGTATAAAGGTTTAAGATTTTTTTCATCAAAAGCCATTGCACCATTTATGATGCCTTGTACTTTGTTGGCCATCACCTTCAGGTTGAGGTAATGCGTGGTTACGATTCCAATGGAATGTTTTTTGGCAAGCTCCTCCATAATAACTTCTGCAAATGCACCACCGAGATTAGGATCGCTGCCGCTGCCAAGTTCATCAATAAAAAAAAGCGTTTTGCCGTTGGCATTTTCCATGAAATACTTCATGTTCATAAGATGAGATGAATAAGTGCTCAGCTCAAATTCGAGACTTTGTGTATCACCAATATGGATCATCAGTTGCCGGAATATGCCAAACTCACTTTCAGGGCTACATGAAACTAATAAGCCACTTTGCAACATCATCTGCAGAAGCCCTGCCGTTTTAAGCGTTACTGTTTTGCCCCCGGCATTCGGGCCGCTTATTACAAGAATGCGGTTTTTATCGTCCAAAAATAGTGTTACCGGGATCGTCGGTTTTTGTTGTTTTAGGTTATAAATATATAAAAGCGGATGGCAGGCATTTTCCAGTTTCAGGTGAGCTTTATCATGAAGCCCTGGAAGGTTACCGTTGTATTCCAAAGCAAATTTTGCTTTAGCTCTTATAAAATCATATTCGCCCAACACAAGGTGATAGGTATCCAGCAGATGATGATAAGCACGCATTTGTGCCGTAAGCTTGTGCAGAATTTTATAGACTTCCTTTCGTTCTTCATTTTCCAATGAATATATTTCATTATTAAGCCCGGTGGTTTCTTCAGGTTCAATAAAAGTTGTTCTGCGGCTATCGCTTTCGCCATGCAGAATACCTTTCACCATTCTCTTTTGCTCTGCAAATACCGCCAGTACTCTCCTGCCATTAATAAAACTTTCTTCTATATCTGCCAGGTAACCGAGTTTATTCATACGGCTTACAATGCGGTCAAACATCCTGCGCAGCTCGTTTCTTTTTTTATAAAGCGCCATTCTTATCCTGCCCAGTTCTTCCGAAGCATTGTCTTTTACATTGCCGTCTTCATCGAGTACATCATCTATAAGACCGATAATATTTTTTTCAAAATAAGTATGTTCAATCACTTTTGCCAGGAACGGGTAAGCGATTCTGCGGTCATTATCAAACCACCTGAACACCTGTTGTACTGCAACAGAAAGTTTCCTGATCGCGAGAAACTGGGTGCCCGAAAGCATTGATCCCTCAATGCCTAACAACTTTAATTCTTTTGATAAATTAAATACCGCATCATCCGGGAAATAAAGATGGTTTTGCAACAATAATTTGTGTTCGTATGCCTGGTGCAACTCCGGTTCAATAAATTCTTTACGGGTATGAATTCTTAAGTTCAGCGCTTTTTCTTTAGCAAGTTCTGTACGGCAGTGGCCTGAAAGCAAAGACTGCACTTTGTCAAATTCCAATTGTTGAACCGCCGAAGAAGGAAATAATTTCATGAAATAATTTATAGAAAATTTAGCTGTAGGCAAAAGTAAGGATAGCTTTTATCTTGAGGCTCACAATGATTTGACCTATATGCCAGGACATCAAAGTGATTTTTTTAGCGCGGTATGTGCTACCTTATTTCAGGCATTATGATAGAGAGCTGGTTATTTTACCGGCTCTTTTTATTTTTTCGTTATTCTCAATTCTTTCCATGGAGTGCTGCCATCTTTTTCCCTTGTAAAAATGAACTTGGGGGATTCAATCAAAACGACTTCAGCAGTTGTATAAATTTTACAACCTTCCATAAGATGTCCGCCAAATGCAGGTCCTGCGCCATCAGCAATTGTAATGTGAAGGTGGAGCCCATGCACAGAGACCGTACCACTAAGGCTTAGAATTTCAAAATGACCGCTGCCTGTTGATGCCACCTGCTGGTTTGCAAAACGGATGGAATATTCAGTAAGGCTGCCAACACAGGTGGCTATCCAACCTGCCTTTATATCGTGGGCTTTTGCAAAATTCCCGATAGTCTTTTTAAGATCATTCCCGGGAAGTAACCTCGTAGCATGTGTAATGTCATTTTTCGATTTCATAACTTGAAAAGAACCGGATATAAAATATTCCGGTTAAAAGGGTATCATAATTTAGATGTTAAATATATAAAGCATTTGGTCAAAAAAAATCAGCCATTCCTATCTTTGATTAAAACCTAAAAGCTTTTTAGTTGTTATTAAAGTGCCTGTTTATATTTACAAATGAGATCAAATAACCTTGTGGCAGGAGCTTGACAAGAGCGGTGCATTTGATAAACCAATTGTTACTGCCATTGGGCACCTTACTAATTTTTATGAAGCTGAAAATTATCACCAGGATTACTATAAGAATCATAGCTCACAACCTTATTGTTATTTTGTGATAAAGCCGAAGATGGATAAATTGAAAAAAGTTTTTGCGGACGTACTGAAAAAATAAAACCTGATATGAAATATTTCCTTTCATTTATACTCATTGGTATTGCTTCCTTTTCTTATGGGCAAAAATTTACCATCTCCCCAACGGTGCAGCTTGCTGTGCCGCAGGGTGATTACAAAGAAACAAACCCCGATGCCGGTTACGGGCTTCGGGTAAATTTTTTATACCGGCCTGGTAAATCAAGATTTGTAAAATTTGGTGGAGAATTTGGAATGCAGGAAAAAGCAAGGGCAACGCAGTATTTCTCGGGTTATGTGAATGGCTTCTACGATGAATTTAAAGTGAGCGCCACCAGTAACATTTTTTCACTAATGTTTCTTACCAGGTTTCGACCTAATACATTCCATAAAGTAAAACCCTTTGTTGATCTAACGGCAGGCTGGAATGTATTTTTTTCCACGGTAACGGTAGAGCGGCTTACATTTTACAGCGACTACAATAATTCCTATTCAAATTCAACGAAAGCGCATTGGGCTTTTTCTTATGGAGCCGCAGGAGGCATAGACATTCCTCTCAACGGGCGGGATGATCTTGGCCTCGAATTAAAAGTTGCTTATATAATCGGTGCTAACACTACTTATCTCACAGATCCTTATATCGGCAATGATGCAAAGGTTTCTTTTATTGAAAGAACTTCCCGCACCAATATGCTGATACCCCAGGCCGGCATAAGAATTAATCTTTAATATTTGGCTTTGAGGATTTTCCGATCAGGATACGATCATATCCTCTTTTGAAAAATTTATTGCTGGTATAGCAACGGCCTTAGGGATAAACCTGATAATCTTTAACCGGTGAAGCCCTTTCATTACAATAAAGGTAGTGTCAAATTCGTACCATTTTTTTGCGAAGTTGGGGTCGTATTTTTTAAAATGGTGATTGTTTTGAAAAAGCTCCCCCATCATGATAACGCCCCATGGTGTGGTATTTTTAGAATGGTCTCCATTGTCAAAATTTGAATAACCCATTTTATGGCCAAACCAATTTACAATGGCGCCTTGTATAGGTCCCATTATGAAATGAACCGGGAGCAAAAGAAACCACCAGTAATTTGGAGCGAAAATAATGTAAAAACTTGTGTACAATGCACCAAATATTAATCGCGTAACAGTATGGTGCCCTATCTTATCCAACCGGTCCCACATAGGAATGTATTCCTCCGTGAATTGCGGATCAGGAAGGTTTTTGCCGGTATGAAATCCACGGAAAATGATAACTGTGTTAATCATCATGTGCCAGATATCTTTAAAGAAGTGCGGTGAATGCGGATCTTTTTCCGTATCACTATAGGTATGATGCATCCTGTGCATCACGGCGTATGCCCGTGGGATAAGAAAAGAGGAACCTTGCGTAAGCCAGGTCATAATATAAAATGTCCTTTCCCAGCCTTTTGATGTTGTGTACATTTGATGAGATGCAAACCGGTGCAGGAAAAAAGAGTGGAAAAACAGAGAGAAAAACCAGTGGCAAAAAAAGAATAGCAAAATAGCGATCATGTAATAAAGGACATTAAATGGTAGATAAAGGCGGAAAATACGCTTTAATATCCGTAACGACTTACATTATTCGAAGTTTAACTTATAAGTGAAATTACTTATTCAAACTCACTTTCTTTAGCTCAAGCAAATTCAGGCTATTAGGTATAAAATTTTTTACGTAGGGCTGTACCAAATGAATTACCATATCATACCACAAAGGCACAACCGGCGCATCTCTTATCATTAATTGATCTGCTTGCCGGTAAATTTTATACCTGGCTGAATCATTTTTTTCAGATATGGCAGCTTCATAAAGTTTATCAAAAGCGGGATTATGGTATCGTGTATAATTTGGCGGTGCGGGGTTTTTCCCATAAAAAACGCTCAGGTAATTCTCCGCATCAGGATAATCGGCAATCCAACTGCCCCGAAAAAACAAAGCTTCCGACTTTGCAGTTTGCTCAAGAAGTAAACTTTTCTGCACAGTTTCTACCTGTATCTTAACACCAATCTGTAATAATTCACTGGCAATATAACTTGCGAGATCGGCATATATAGGAATGGTAAGTAGCGGAATTACAGGAAGGCCTGCACCATTAGGATACCCAGCCTCTTTTAATAATTGTAACGCTTTTGCCGGGTCATAAATGTAGCCCCTGACGCCGGACGAGTCAAACGAAGGAAGCCCCGCCGGAACAAAACCACTCTCTGCCGGAATGCCAATGGAATTGCGAATGTAGAGCATCATCTTTCGCCTGTTGAATCCATAATTAATCGCCTGCCTTACTTTCAAATTTTTGAGAGGGGAATTTTTTACAACCTCTTTCGAAGTATCCTGCAGAATACCGAGGTATTCAATATTCAGGTACGGATGTTTTTGCAAAATTATTTTCCCCTGCCAATCCTGGCGAAGCTCTCCTTTTTTTGTAAGCACTTCATCTTTAAAAGAAGCATCAATATCATTTATAAAATCAAGCCTTCCCTGCTGAAATTCCAGGAACTCTGTTGCCTTGTTTTCATAAAAAGTAACTGATATTCCATCAAGGTATGGAAGCCTGTTCCCTGAACCATCTCTCTCAAAATAAGAAGGATTCTTTTTCAGTATTAATGCCTGGCCTTCTTCCCACGCAACAAATTCGAAAGGGCCCGTACCGCATGGATGACTGCGAAAATCCTTACCATATTTCTCTGCAACTTCATGCGGAATAACAGAGCAGTATTGCATGCTCAATATGCCAAGTACCGGGTGAAAAGGTGAGCTAAGTTGCAATTGAAATGTTGAATCATCAATCGCTGTAAATGGATGTAATGAATCTACCCTCCCATTAAATATCCATGCACCGCTGCTGGCGGTATTTTTATCCATGATACGCGAGAAGCTATAAACCACATCTGCAGCGGTCATTTTTCTGCCTTTACCATTGGGAAATGCATCGTTATCATGAAAAAAAACGTCATTCCGTAAATGAAAAGTGAAGCGCAGATTATCATTAGATTCTTCCCAGCTTTTCGCAAGCGAAGGAATGATGTTAAGGCTGTCGTCGGTTTCTACGAGCGTATTGTACAACTGGTGAGCAGCCCACATAATGGATTGGTTTTTTGCAAATGCAGGGTCGAGGGTTGCAATGCCGGATTGCTCATTATAATGGAAGATATTTTTTTCTTTGCGGCGGCTATCGCAGGAAGGGTAAGCGAATGCAATGGCAACTGCTGCGGCAAACCATATTTTATTTGAAAATTTTATAACCGGCAATGGGCAATTAATTTTTTAACTCCATCTTTGACTTCGAAAAAATAAATTTAGCAAATGAAAAAGATAGTAGCTGTGTTTTGTTTATCATTTATGTTTTTTAACGTAATGTCTCAGCCATTCACCCATGCTGATACTTTGCGTGGAAGTAATGGCCCCGGCAGGGCGTGGTGGGATGCAACTAAATACGATATCCATGTAACCTTTAACCTGGACGACAGTACAATAAATGGATACAATATTATCAGCTACAAGGAAATTCAAAAAAGTCACCCGGATTATTTTCAAATAGATTTGCAGGAGCCTATGATAATTGATTCGATTATATTGGATAACGGAATCAGGAGCCGGGAGCAAGTCATTAGCGGAAATAAAAGAACGACATATTTTAATACAAGAAGATACCTCGGTTTTACACGCGAAGGAAATGCATGGTTTGTTAGTTTAAAAAATCTACTGCCAGTTGGCAAGGAGTTACAGCCTGCAAATAAACTTCGTATGGCTGAACCGGTTGTAGCACCGCCTGCAACTGAGCAGCAAAAAAATAAAAACAGTCAGCCTGCGCTTACTGTCTATTACCATGGCAAACCCCAAATTGCTATTAAGCCGCCATGGGATGGAGGATTGGTGTGGAAAAGAGATAAAGCAGGCAATCCATGGATAACCATTGCCTGCCAGGGACTTGGGGCCAGCGTATGGTATCCCTGTAAAGACATTCAAAGCGACGAACCTGACAGCGCCGAAATGCACATCACGGCGCCTTCTGATCTCGTGGCTGTGAGTAACGGCAGGCAAAGGAGTTTGGTCAAAAATAATGATGGAACAACAACCACTACCTGGGCTGTTGTAAACGCGATCAACAATTACAACCTTATTCCCTACATAGGAAAGTACGTTCACTTTGGAGAAATTTATAAAGGGTTGAAAGGCGATCTCAGTATGGACTATTGGGTGTTGGATTCTAATCTCACTAAAGCAAAAAAGCAATTCCAGGATGCTCCCCGCATGATGAAAGCCTTTGAATATTGGTTTGGCCCCTACCCTTTTTATGAAGATGGATATAAACTGGTAGATGCGCCACATCTCGGTATGGAACACCAGAGTGCAGTTGCTTACGGCAATGGTTACCTGAATGGTTATCACGGTATGGATCTCTCAGGAAGCGGATGGGGTATGAAGTGGGATTTTATAATCGTTCATGAAAGTGGGCATGAGTGGTTCGCCAATAATATAACCGCAAAAGATATTGCCGACAACTGGATACATGAAGGCATGACGAGCTACAGCGAAACGCTATTTACAGAATACTATTATGGCAAGGAAGCGGCTACTGCTTATGTCACAGGCTTAAGAAAAAACATCGAAAATAAGGTTCCTATAATTGCAGCATACGGTGTAAACCAGGATGGCCCGATCGATATTTATTATAAGGCCAGTAATATGATGCATACTATAAGGCAGGTAATAAATGATGACTCATTTTTCAGGAAAATATTATGGGGGCTTAATAAGACTTTCTATCACCAAACGGTGACCACTAAGCAGGTGGAGGATTACATAAGTGAAGGATCCAAAATTGATTTTTCGAAAGTATTTGATCAATATTTAAGAACGATAAAGATACCCGCGTTGGAATACAGCATTAAAGACGGTGAATTAAATTATCGGTGGGCTAATTGCATACCCGGTTTTAATATGCCTGTAAAAATATTGAATGAAAAAGGCGAATACATGTTTATCCATCCCAAAGACACAATGCAGCACTTAAAAACAGCGCTGCAGGAAGTAAAAGTGGATAGAAATTTTTATATTGATACACATCAAATTAATTAGATATAATTTAGAGTCTCAAACTCTACTATGTCGCAGATACGAAGGCAAAGTATCATATCAACCATTTTCGTTTATTCGGGTTTTTTTATTGGCTTTATAAATACGTATTTGTTCACCCGGCAGGGTTCTCCATTTAGTGCCTCAGAGTATGGGCTTACCGGAATTTTCATCGCCGTAGGCAACCTTATGTTTGCCTTCGCGAACCTGGGGATGATAGCTACTGTTTATAAATTTTATCCCTATTACGAAGACAATCTTCCAAAAAAGAAAAATGATCTTTTAACATGGGCACTTCTTATTAGCCTTATTGGTTTCGGATTCGTGATACTGGCAGGTTTCGTTTTCAAAGATCTTGTTCTGCAAAAATTCGGGGCCAACTCTTTCCTGTTTGTACAATATTATTTCTGGGTATTCCCTTTTGGTTTTTTTATACTGTTGTTTTCCATGCTCGAAGTATTTGCCTGGAACATTCGTAAGTCTATTTTCACTACTTTTTTAAGAGAGTTGTTTTTCAAGCTGCTAACACTTGCTCTTATATTTCTTTTAAGTTTTAAACTTATTTCGAGCTTCGACACTTTTATTAAAATGTATGCATTCACTTATGGTATTACAGCACTGGTATTGCTTGCTTATTTGATATGGAAGAAAGCATTGAATATAACGTTCACGATAAGCCGTGTAACGAAAAAGTTTTATAAAAAAATAGTGTCGCTTGCTTCACTCATTTATTTAGGAGGCCTGGTTTTTATGATTGCGCAGTTTATTGATACACTCGTTATCATGTCATTATTAGGCACAGCTTCTGCTGGAATTTTTGCGCTTGGGAGCGTGGTCGCAGGGCTCGTACAAGCTCCACAAAGAGGCGCTGTTGCCGCATCAGTACCGGTGCTTTCCAAGGCGTGGAAAGATAAAGACTACGATAAGATCAATCTTATCTACCAACGTTCCGGTATAAATCTATTGATTGCTTCGCTGGGTATATTCCTCGTTGTCTGGCTTAATTATACAGACGCTGTAAACACTTTTGGCCTAAAAAAAGAATACCTGCAATCGCAGTGGATATTTTTCTTTTTGGGTATGGCGCGAATTGTTGATCTTGGAACAGGAGTAAATTCGCAGATAATCGGCACATCAACTTTCTGGCGCTTTGAATTTATAAGCGGCATGATTTTATTGTCTTTTGCGATTCCGCTCAATTACATTTTAGTGAAACAATTCGGTATCATCGGCGCCGGTTATTCCAACGTAATTTCATTTTCCATCTACAACGTGATCCGTATTATTTTCCTTCAAAGAAAATTTAATATGCACCCGTTCAGCAATAAAACTATATACGCGATTATTTTCGCATTCGCATGCTATGTTTTGTGCTATTATTCCTTCCGAAGCCTTCATGGCTTCTTTCCAATGGTGTTGAAAAGCATTGTATTCATTGCATTGTACGGAGGCGCTATCTTGTATTTTGATTTATCACCCGATGTATTGCCGGTTTGGGATAATATTAAAAAGAGAGCTGGGAGAAGAAGGAGAAATGATATTTAAGTTTAAGAATTATTTCACTTAAGTCACCATGCACGGTGGATATCAAATACAAAAATCAACCTAACTATCAAATTATATTAGTGTCAGCTTGAGCCTGTCGAAAGCGGTGTCACTGAAGAAAGACACTTTGCCTGAGCCCAATCGTCTTCGACAGGCTCAAACTGACAGCTTTCACACATTAGTTATACTTCCCAAATAAATTCAAGTTTGTTTTTTTAACCTTAGCAGGCGAAATCATCTGACAGATAAATAACATAATCCTATTAACTTTATTGATGACACAACATGGTCGTTAAAGTTTTTATATGAACATCAAAGTAATTGCATTCGATGCTGATGACACCCTTTGGGTAAATGAACCTTACTTCCAGGAAACCGAGAAAAAGTTTTGCAACCTGCTGGAAGATTATTTGCCGCACCATACTATTTCGCAGGAGCTTTTTAAAACAGAAATGAATAACCTCGCTCTTTATGGATACGGCGTAAAAGGCTTTATGCTAAGCATGGTGGAAACGGCTTTAAAAGTTTCTGACAAAACATTGAATCTTGCGATAATAGAAAAAGCCATCCAATATGGTAAAGATCTTTTAGATAAACCCATTGAGATGCTGGAAGGTGTTGAAGATGTTTTGAAGGCACTTTCAGGAAAGTATAAACTTGTAGTTGCAACTAAAGGTGATCTGCTCGACCAGGAGAGAAAGTTGAAAAAATCCGGCATCGAACATTATTTCCACCATACAGAAATTATGAGCGATAAGAAGCAAAGTGATTATCAGAAATTAATTAAACATCTAGATATACTACCAAAGGAGTTCATGATGATTGGCAACTCCATTAAATCAGATGTTTTACCGGTGCTGGAAATCGGAGGACATGCAGTTCATGTCCCCTATCATACTACCTGGGCACACGAGCATGCAGAAGCTAATGTTGATCATGCGAACTTTAAACAGGTTTATCATATTAACGATATACTTCCTTTTTTACTTTCATGAACTATATTCAAAAATTACCCAAAGTTGAATTACACCTTCATCTCGATTGTTCATTGAGCTACGATGTTGTAAATAAAATTGATCCATCGGTCACGCGGGAAGATTACAACCACGAATACATTGCGCCATCAAAATGCACCGACCTTGCCGATTTTTTAACGAGAGCAATTAAGGGCATTTCGTTAATGCAAACAACAGAACATATACAATTAGTTGTTCATGATTTGTTCACGCAAATGGCTGAAGATAATATGCTGTATGCTGAAATAAGATTTGCGCCATTGCAACATTTGGAGAAAGGATTAACTGTGCATGAAGTTGTTAAAGCCGCTGAGCAGGCTACTGCTGAAGCGTCGAAAAATACCGGCATTGAAGCCAGGCTTATACTTTGCACACTTCGTCATTTTACAAAAGAACAAAGTATGGAAACGGTAAAACTGGTTGAAGAGTTTAAAGGAACTTATGTGGCGGGCTTTGATATTGCCGCAGATGAGGCGGGATTTCCTATAGACAATCACATAGAAGCATTTAAATACGCAAAGGGAAATTCCATCTTTTGCACCGCACATGCCGGAGAAGCGAAAGGCGCTGAAAGTGTATGGGAAACTTTGCAATATTTTGGTCCTTCAAGAATAGGCCACGGTGTAAGAAGTATCGAAGACAAAAAGCTGGTGGAACATTTGCGCAGCAACAAAATTCATTTAGAGATTTGTCCCACTTGCAACGTGCAAATTGATGTTTATGACACATACAAAAATCATCCTGTAGATGATCTGTATAAAGCAGGAGTTTCCTTGAATATTAATACCGATACCCGAACGATCACCAACATCACTTTGAATAAAGAATATCAAAAATTACATGACGTCTTCGGCTGGACGATTAATGACTTTTACAATTGTAATGTAAATGCCTTGTGGGCTGCTTTTATTCCGGAAGCGTTGAAAAAGGATTTACTTGGAAAATTGAGGTTGGCTTATGATAAAATAAAAGAGGAGCTTAAAGACTAAAAGGCCGGCTAATAATTTTTAAAAAGTCACCGCCACATCCAGGCTTTTATAAACGGCAATAAAATGCAAAACGGTACCTGCCAGCACAAAAAGATGCCAGATATTATGAGCATGCTTTTTATGCTCCCTCATATAAAATATCACTCCAAGTGTGTAACAAATTCCGCCACCAATAATCCATGAAAATATATGGGAAGGCATGGTATGGATCAGCGGCTTTATTACAAAAACCAGCATCCAGCCAAGTGAGATGTAAAGCGCCACAGAAAGCCATTCGTATCGGCCGGTAAAAAAAAGTTTCATGATAATTCCTGCTAAAATAATCAACCACTGTACCGTTAAAAATATAGCTGCAGTTTCACGCGGAATGTAATGAAGTATCAACGGTGTATAAGTCCCCCCTATCAGGAAAAAAATACTTATGTGATCAACAATGTTCGCTACTCTTTTAAGCTTTGGCTCTCTCAGTGAATGATAAACCGTCGACGAAAGATAGACAGCAAGCATTCCAAAGGAAAATATGCTTACGCCCCACACCATGACAAAATCCTCGCTTTCCGTAGATTTTACGATCAAAAAAGGGATGGCGATCAAAGAAAGTAATATTCCCAGGCCATGGGTAATCGCATTTACATTTTCTTCCAAATCAGTTTGAGCACGATACGGCATTTCTAATTTCTTTTTGCGAAGCATACAATAAATAGTAACACATTTTATGCCTCTTTGCTAAGGGTATGTACAATTTACAGTATTTTTTGGATTGGAAAACAGGAAGGGTCCATTTCATTTTGTAGCTGGTTGGTGGGACATCAAACAGGCCAGTCCGCCGTGGGCGGTATCTCCACCGCCCGCATGCAATTTAGCGTAGCAACAATTTGAAATGTACCCTACAGGAATTATTTACTGCAAAAACTTTGACTAATTTTATGAGTAAGGCAACCTCATTAAGCAATCTTTCGATAATACAACTGTAAAACCCTTCATTTTGCTGACTGCAGAAGAATTAATACAACATATAGGGGGCTGCAGCCTCAATAGCCGTGAGAGTCAAAAGAAAATCTTTTCCTCTTTTTATGGTTATGCTATTTCTATTTGTAACCGCTATACAAACAGGCACGAAGATGCAGTAGAAATCCTGAATGATGGTTTCTTAAAGATTTTTACGGAAATGCACCGTTTTAAACCTGCTTATGCTGACGTTATGAGTTCTTTTAAAGGATGGCTTGCGAAAATTATGATATACACCGCCATAGACTATAACAGGAAGTTCCACAAACAGGAAATGATGACTTTTCTAAACGGAAAGGTGGTGGAAATGCCATCTGTGTATGAGACCGCTCTTGACAAAATGTCTTATGACGAGATTCTCCGTGCCGTACAGGAATTGTCCCCAGCCTACAGGACCGTTTTCAATTTATTTGTTATCGAAGGATTTACACATGAGGAGATTGGAAAAAGATTGGGAATAAGTTCCGGCACATCAAAGTCAAATCTTTCCAAGGCAAAAAGGCATTTGCAGAAAAATTTATTTCATCACAAACAACCCACTATCACTAATAATGCCGTTTGATAAATTAGATAAAAAAGCCCGTGAAGCAGCAGAGCAATATGATGCTGAGTATAATGAAGAGGCATGGAGCAAAATGGAAGCATTGCTGGATAAACACATGCCCGTGGGTGTAACGCAACCGGTAGTTAAGGAAAGGAAGTTTCATGAAAAATGGTTATTTCTTTTATTAAGCCTTGCTGCAATTTCTTTTTTTGTTTTACTAATAAAACCATGGAAGCATAGCGATGGAAATAAGACGTCACAAAAAAATGCTGCAATAATCCTTCCTGGACAAAATAATTCCGATAATAAATCAGTACCAATAAAACCCGGCAAAAGTAGCAGCAACAATGATAATGTAACCCAGCCAAATTCTTCTCCAAATACAACCGCGACCGGTATTGAGAACGTTTTAAATGCTAATGATCAAAAGAATAATAAGAATGGTTTCAATAAGATAAGGCAAGGAGGCGGTAATCTTCACTCTTATAAAACAAATGCGGATATAGATAATTTCGATGAAAATGCCGGAGTTCAAATTGGCAAAAGCAAAGACCAGGTTATCAAAAATCAAAATACTTTATTGCCCGAAGGTTTTTCAAATCAAAAAATAGACAACTGGTTTATTATAAAAAACAATACTGCTGATAATAAAATTTTAGGGCCTTTTTCATTTAGCAATGATATCAACGGGTTAACAACAAAAAAATTAGTCAGCACGCAGAAAAACAAGTTCGCAAATTCTTTCTCCATAAGTCTTTCAGCAGGCCCTGATGTAAGTGCTGCAAGCCTGGATAATATTGGAACATTTGAACTGATAACAGGTGCAGGAATCGGTTACAAATTTGGTAAAAGATGGCAGATAAGAACGGGATTTTATACTGCAAAAAAAGTGTACGGGGCAAAGCCTTCTGACTACAATCCATCCGGAATGTTTTGGAACTACTATCCCTACCTGGAGGATATTAGTGCTGATTGCAAGGTGAATGAAATCCCGGTAATAGTAAATTATACATTCTCGCAAAGTCAACGGCAGGCCTGGTTTGTCTCTGCCGGTTTATCTTCTTATTTTATGAAACGGGAAACGTATATCTACCACTCGAAATCTCCTTCCGGTGCCTATTGGGATAAAACTTATAAGATATCCGGTGAGAACAAACATTATTTATCCTCGCTTCGAATATCGGCAGGGTATCAAAAGACAATTAATAAAACAATCTCTATCTCTGCAGAACCATATCTCAACCTGCCGTTGAGTGGCGTAGGTTATGGCAAAGTGAAATTAACCAGCGCAGGATTTCTTTTTTCTGTAAATGTAAAACCGTTTGCAAAAAAATAGTTCACTAAAATATCCCGCAATATTTAGCTAATCACAGATTATCATTACGACTGCTGAAACTTCAAAAACATTTCATGCACTAAGGCAACCAAGTCTCAAAAGATTTCGTTTCAAAAAAGACAGCATTTCTTTCGAAAGAAAATTAAAAACACCCAAAGTTTTTTAAGCGTATAATAAAGGATTGAAATTTCTGAGCCCGTTTTTATTCCAAAAGAGATTATGGGATGCATACCATTTTCTCCTCACCACCTGCTGAAACATATCAAGGATTTTCTGAAATTAAATTTCTTTAAAACTTTAAATCTTAATCATGAAAACAATTTCAAAAAAAATTACGATTGCGGATAAATCTTCAAACCATGAAAAGCCATTTTTTTACCCATTCCTGTTTTTACTTGCTGCAATATTTTTTATGATGGGTTGCAAAAAAGGTGATGTTAATCCTCCTCCTTCGGGGTCTTATGATCTTAAACTTATTGCGGATAATTTAGTTTCTCCTATCACTGTTTCCGCCGCTCCCGATGGAACCAAAAGATTATTTATTGTTGACCAGGCAGGAAAGATATGGATCGTAAACGGAGATGGAGATATGCTGCCAAATCCATTTATTGATATCACCAGCAAGATGGTTACACTAAGTCCATTTTACGATGAGCGTGGATTGTTAGGCCTTGCTTTTCATCCGCAATTCAGCAGCAATGGAAAATTCTATTTGTTCTACACAGCGCCGCCTCATGCAGGAGGGCCTGAGCCCGGAGCTTCATGGAATAATCTTACCCGCATTTCTGAATTTAAAGTATCGGCCGGAAATGCAAACCAGGCTGATATCTCCAGCGAACGGGTTGTTTTTGAAGCAGACCATCCCCAGGGAAATCACAATGGAGGTACTATTGCGTTTGGGCCAGATGGTTATCTCTATATTTCAATCGGCGATGGTGGTAATGGAGATGATATAGGGCCAGGGCATGTAAACGATTGGTATAAAGTAAATGCCGGGGGTAACGGACAGGATGTAAAAGAAAACCTTCTTGGTAATATATTACGCATCGATGTAAATAAGTACAGCGAAGACAGAAACTATGGAATACCACGCGATAATCCTTTTGTAAATGCACCGGGGAAAGATGAAATATATGCGTATGGTTTTAGAAACCCCTATCGATTTTCTTTCGACCCGGGAGGCGAACACCGGTTATTCGTGGGTGATGCCGGTCAGTCTTTATATGAAGAAGTTGACATTGTAAAAAAAGGCGGCAACTATGGATGGAATGTAAAAGAGGGTACACATTGTTTTAGCACGGCAAACGATCTCGAAGAGTTGGGCTCCTGCCCTATTGCAGATTCTGCGGGTAATCCTTTAATTGATCCGGTAATTGAATTTAACAATTCTGCCAACCCGAAAGGTGGAATTGGTATAACAGTGGTTGGAGGAAATGTGTATCGCGGGCCTTCTATTCCATTTCTTGATGGCAGGTATATTTTCGGAATATTCTCCGGAAGTTTTAGCGGAGCTACAGGTAAAATATTGGTTGCAAACTCAGCTCCTGCTGGCATGTGGTCGTTTGAAGATCTGAAATTAAAAAGCTTCCCGGATAATTTGGGCCAGTTCCTCAAAGGTTTCGGACAGGATGAAAAAGGCGAAGTATATGCCACAACTTCATCTCAATTAGGGCCGCAGGGCAATACCGGTAAAGTCTATAAAATTGTTTTTATCAAGAACTAAAAACAGATCAGCAATGAAATCATAATTCGTTTCTTTCTACGGGTAGTTTAGAGTAGTGGTGTGCACAAAGAGATTTTTTATTGCATCCTGAACTTTGATAAAAGCCAGGGTCAGCAAATGAAAAGTTTTACAATCTCTTTTGCACATCACTTTTTTTTAGCCCCGTCCGACGGTCTCCGTCTGACGGGATTTAATGGTTCCGTCTGACGAAGTTTGACAGTTACCCTTCTCACGAGGTTTGCATATCTTTCAATCTCACAATTAATCTTGCGAGATTTTTTTTATGTGGGAAGAAGACATTATTTCAAAGACCATACAATTTGTAAAAAGAGAATTAGCAGGTGCTGAGGGAGGCCACGATTGGTGGCATATAGAAAGAGTGTGGAAGAATGCAAAGCTTATAGTGGAGCATGAAAAAGCAAATACCTTTACGGTTGAATTGTCTGCGCTTTTACATGACATAGCCGATGCGAAATTTAACGATGGCGATGAAAATATCGGCCCTAAGAAAGCAAGAATTTTCCTGGAGAGTTTATCCGTACCAAAAGATATTACAGATCATATAGAAAATATAATCAGAAATATTTCCTTCAAAGGCGGGAACTTTGATTCTTCTTTTGCTTCAATAGAACTCGCCATAGTACAGGATGCTGACAGGCTGGATGCATTAGGCGCTATAGGAATTGCAAGGGCTTTCAATTACGGCGGATTTAAAAACAGGGAACTTTATAATCCATCTATAAAGCCGGATTTGCAGATGACCAAAGAAGCTTACAAAAAGAGCACGGCTCCCACCATCAATCATTTTTACGAAAAATTATTATTGCTAAAAGACCGGATGAATACTGAAACTGGGAAAAAATTGGCAGCAGAACGCCACCGCTTTATGGAAATATTTTTGGAGCAATTTTATAAAGAATGGGATGGAAAAAAGTGAGTCGTCGGCACCGAAGGTCGGCACGGCGATGATTCTTGATTTCCGTAGCAATATATTTGTTCATAGTTAAGAAAAAAATTAAACCAATATGAAATTATTTAAACTCATTTCCTTATCACTTGTCTTTTGTTCCGTCAATATTCTTTTTGTTTATTCGCAACCTATCTATTCGGCTGCAATAGATTCTGTTGTAGAAAAAACTTTGAAAACATTTGATGTGCCGGGTATAGCAGTTGCTGTGGTTAAAGATGGAAAAATAATTCATGAAAAGGGATATGGTGTGCGATCGCTGAACACCATGCAAAAAACAGACGAGCATACTTTATTTGGTATTGCTTCCAACAGCAAAGCTTTTACCGTAGCTTCTCTCGGAATACTGATGGATGAAGGAAAGTTGAAATGGGATGATAAAGTAAGGGATTACATTCCGGAATTCAAGATGTACGCCCCCTATGTAACAGAAGAATTTACGATAAGAGATTTGCTGACACATCGAAGTGGTTTGGGCTTAGGCGCAGGTGATCTTATGTTCTGGCCCGACAGTAATTCATTTACCATTAAAGATGTAATTCACAACCTCCGCTATCTAAAGGCCGTTTCAGGTTTTCGCACTAAATATGATTATGATAACCTGATGTACATCTTAGCAGGCGAGGTCGTAAAGCGTGCATCAGGAATGAGTTGGGAAGATTTTATCAAGACCAGGATCCTTCAGCCACTTGGAATGACGGAGACTGCTCCTTCATTCAGCAAAGTTGGTAATAAAAGTAATGTGATAGACCCTCATGCTCCGGTGAATGGCAAAGTGCAGGTGATACGCCGCGACTGGAGCGAGGTGGCGAATTCAGCAGGCGGCATTTACAGTAATGTTCATGATATGTGTAAGTGGATCATCATGCAAATGAACAATGGAAAATATGGCGACAATTTACAGAAACAACTATTTAGTGAAGACGTTCATGAAGACATGTGGACGCCGCAAACGATCATTCCTGTAAGGGGCACTTCGCCTTACAATACGCATTTCTCTGCATACGGACTTGGCTGGTTTTTGAGTGACGTGAGCGGTTATAAACAGGCAACACATACGGGTGGCCTTGCGGGAATAGTTACGCAGGTTACTTTGATTCCGGAATTGAAACTGGGCATTATTGTTTTTACCAACCAGCAATCAGGTGCTGCATTTTATTCCATTACAAATACTATTAAAGACAGCTACCTTGGCGTGCATGGGAACGACTGGATAGACTTTTATCATAAGAGAGTGGCCACAAATGAAGCCAATGCAAAAAAAATTACCGATGATATCTGGAATGATATTAATGCCCGGCAAAAAAATGCAAATCCAAAAATAAACGGGAGCAATTTCACCGGAACCTATAACGATCCATGGTTTGGAGATGTGGTTATTTCAATGAAAAATGGTAAGCTCTGGTTTGACTCTAAAAGATCTTTTCTACTTACCGGCGAAATGTTTCCCTACAAAGGCAACACGTTTATTGTAAAATGGAATGAAAGAAGTTTTGATGCGGATGCCTATGTTATGTTTGATCTTGATAAGGACGGAAAGCCTTCCGGAATAAAGATGAAACCTATATCGCCTCTTACTGATTTTAGTTTTGATTTCCAGGATTTGGATTTCACAAGAGTTGATCCATCCATGAAAAAATAACTATTGCGTAGTTTTCTTCTTAAGCAATGCATAGTATTCAAGGTCAATAAATTTTTCATTTTTAAGCTCGCATTCTTTTAGCGTCCCTTCGTTTTGGAAGCCGAGTTTACCCAGCAATTTTTTACTGGCAAGGTTATCCGTTTCAACAGTTGCTTCTATCCTGTGGAGATGAAGAACATCGAAAACATGTTCAATAATCTTCGGCAACACTTCTATCATAATTCCCTGTTTCCAATATGCGGGAAGAAGCCAGTATCCCATTTCAGTTTTCTTATGCTCTGCCGAAATGTTATTGAAACCGCATACTCCAATTATTTCCCAGCCTCCGGAAAAGTGTATGCCCCACCATATTCCTGTTTCCGCAGATAACAAGCTCTCATACCATTTCATCTGTGTTATGGTTTCTTCAAAGGTCTTGTAGCACACCCCATAATATTTTATCACATGCTCATCAGACAATCCTTCAAAGATCTGTTGTTGATCAATGGCTAATATTTTTCGAAGATGAAATCTTTGCGTAGTAATTTCAGGAAACATTGATCGTTTTAAAATTTAAATCAGTTGAATATAACATAAAAGATGCCCATAAAAGAAAAATTACTTTTTCAAATCAATCACCAGTTTGGCATTTTTTTGTTCTGTTGAAGATATAAATATTTCGTAGCGTTTATCTTTTGACGTGACAATCATAAGAGAAGTATTAGGAGGAATTGATCCAAGATTTTCTGCAACCATTACAAGTTCATGATGGTTATGGGCCGCATCCACATCAACATGAAAAGTAATCGGTTTTTCAGATAAACCTGCTTTAGAAATTATGAGTTGGTTGTTGTGGTAGATGCTTACTGTGTCTCCATCTATTTCACCGTTATCGTATAGTTGTATCAAAAGTTGTCCTTCCGGCGCTTCAATATTTTTTACGATCACGTTTTCCCGAAGCCGAATGGGTCCAGGTATTGTAATGTTTACCGGTGCCGGATTTATACCCGGTTGTGATATGGTTACATTGCTTGTCACTGGCTGCACGGTTATTTTGGTAGTCTCTTTTTGGACAGGTTTATTATCCGGAATTTCTTTCTTTATTATTTTGCTAACCGCCGGTTCTTTCTTCTCCTTTTTTTTAACCATTGTAATTACCGGCTCGGGCTTATAGCATTGCTGAATGGTAATATCATCAACGGCAAAATCATTACCGCAATCACCATAAGTAAGGTCATACATTTTTAATATAAGCGTATTTGCGGCAGAAGGCGTTGTAAAATATCCGATGTATTTTCTCCATTGTATAACTTCAACCTGTGGCAACAAACCGGTATTAAAATCAGAAACGACTTTTCCATTTATATCTTCAAACGTGATTCGTATCCTTGCCGGTAGTGGCGAACAGCCACCGTAAGGCCTGCATAAATTTAGCAGCCATATTTGAAATTTGTAGATCGTATTATCGAGAAAGCCGGAAAATTTTACATTAAAAAAAAGGGCGGGATTTGGTGATGCGTTCACTAACATCATTTTGCCGTTATTATCATTTGGCGTGTGGTCTTCATTCAAGGTTATCCAGTCGTTGTTAAAACAATTGCTGGTATATGGAGCATAAGAAAAATAACCATCTTTAGGACAAGTTGTAAAGTCCCGTTGGTAATTATATAATGAATTAAAATTAAATTCCTGGAGCCTGGTGTCAGAACCAAAATCAATATTAAATAATGTATCCTTTAATATACACCCGTTGCCCTGGGCTTTAGCAACACTAAAGCAAACGAAAGAAAATATCAAAAAAACGAAACCGTTTTTTATAAACTTTTCCATGCGGGGCTTTTGAAAATATATGAGGAAATACAATACGCTTGCGAACAAAATCAAAGATGAAATTGCAGGAAAAATCTATAAGAAAAACAGCTTTTATGTTGAGCGGTATTTATTCAGGGCTATTAAAAGACGAGGTTATATTAGATTTTTTAGCTCAATAAAATTTCACCGATTTCATCCCAGGTATCAACCCGACGGTGTTTGCCGGCATCTGAAAATTTATTATGTGGTTGAGTAAATAATAAAGTCTCCCCTTTAAAATAGTCGAGGTTCTTAAAATGATCGTCAATCATTATATCGGCATTGATAATTTCTTTTGAGCCACAGAATACAATTTGTTGCCAGGTGATGTAAGGGAAATATTCATTGAGCCATAAGTTTTTTTCCATAAGGCTTAGCGGAAATTCCATTGCTGCAGAAACTATATACAATTCATATTTTTCATTAAGAAGGCTTAGGTATTTCTGGCAGCCTGGTATGAGCGGAGCATTGCGAAAAAACCCAGGAGTGTTTACATATTTTAAGATTCCGGGGATTGCTTCACGCTCGGGCACTCCTTCAACATCGGCCATGGTGAGTTCTTTACCGTACTCTTCGGTATGCAATTTTAAAAACTGGCGATATACATCAGCTAATACGCCATCCATATCTACGGCAATCCTTTTCATCATTTTTCTTTAAAATTTTTATTTTAAATATTGCAACTCGGCCTGTAAAACTTTTTTAAATTTTAACTGTAAGCTGGTTTAAAAAAATTCGGGTTGAAGTTAGGATATATATATACAAATAAAATGGAGTGCCTGAAAAGCCAATCAACTTAATAGTTGCCTTATTGATGTAACCAGGATGTAAATATTGAAAATTTCAAGAAGTAGTGATGGTAAGAGTCAATCCTGGACCTGGAGATGATAATTTATTTTCTCGACAAGATCATTAATATCAAACGGCTTGGAAATAAAATCATCGGCATCACAAACTTTCAGCACATCCTGCAGATTAGAATGTGCGGAAAAAATCACAACAGGAATATTCTTTGTGACAGGATTTTGTTTTAAAATATTGCAAATATCCCTGCCATCGCTGCCGGAAAGAAACACATCAAGCAATACCAGTTGAGGCGAATACGAAAGTGATTTAGACAACGCTTCATCTCCGTTGGGAGTAACCATAACTTCAAATCCATTCATTTGCAGAATCAGTTTAAGGATATTGAGAATATCCTTATCGTCATCTACTACTAAGATACGTTTCATGATAATTTCGCAGCAATAACTAAACCATTTAGATAAATTGTAATGTGTTTTAACTACTCAGTCTGCGTTTTTGTTGGCTCCCGACCCGGAGTTTCTTAAAAAGACAATCTTCCAAGGGAGAGGTATAGGGACTTTGCGGCGGAAGTCTCCATAAATTATAGGCTGGCTTTCTGTTACGTCTTAATTTGGAATCTGCAACGATTATAGTTTTTTTTAAAAGAAAAAAGGGCATTCTTCCCGGTGTGTCATGAATATTTTATTCCCCAAATAACGAAATGTTTTACCCTTAAAACCGGTTAAGTTACACTGGCAATATTTTTTGAGCTTTTGATTTAAGAAATGGAGCGCTATGAAGTGAT
>JBDTUZ010000034.1:0-60357 GCA_040007435.1 Ginsengibacter sp.
ATCCAGCATCCAGCATCCAGCATCCAGCATCCAGCATCCAGCATCCAGCATCCAGTCCAATAATCAATTCTTTTATCTTTGCAAATTAAAATGTTTTAGTTTGGATAAGCAGGAAGTCATTTTTGAAGATCTTGGAATTATTAACTATAAGTCTGCGTGGGATTACCAGGAGGAACTGGTAAAAAAGAATCGTGATATAAAGGCGGAGGCAAGAAAAAACAGGATAGAGGGGACTAATGACGACAGCTTTAGAAGGCCTCGATTACTGCCAACTTTAAACCATCTTCTTTTTTGTGAACACCCACCGGTGTACACATTAGGGAAAAGCGGACATATTGAAAACGTGCTGTTAAATGAGCAGGAGATGGAGGAAAAGGAAATTGAATTTTTTAGGACTAACAGGGGAGGAGACATTACATTCCATGGTTTGCAACAGGTAGTTGGTTACCCGATATTAGACCTTGAAAAATTTTATACCGATATAGGAAAGTATTTAAGAAGTCTTGAAGAGGTAATTATCCTCACAATTGCGGAATATGGCATCAAAGGCGAACGAAGTAAAGGTGAAACGGGTGTATGGATTGAGCCGGAAATTCCGGGAAGGGAAAGAAAAATATGTGCGATGGGAATACGCTGCAGCCGCTGGATAACTATGCATGGCTTTGCACTTAATGTGAACACAGACCTCAGCTATTTTAATAATATTATTCCCTGCGGCATTGTAAATAAGCAAGTGACCTCTATTGAAAAAGAACTTGGCCGCAAAGTAAATTTTGAAGAGGTAAAAGAGAGAATAAAAAATAATTTTGCACAGGTTTTTGATGTGTCTTTCACTTCAATTCGTAGCCTTGTTCATCAAGGAGCGGAATAGGTTTGCCGTCTTTAGGAATATAAAATTTGTGCCTTTCAATGAGCACCCGGTTATCGAAAAGTTCAAATCTAAAAAGGCCAGCGTGAACAAAATTCACTTTATCCACCGTGAGGTAGGGTTCAGCGATTTTTTTTATTTCAAAAAGGAATGTTCCATCGTCTTCAAAAAATTTTACTGAATACTTTTTTTTGTCGGCATCCGGCAACGACATTACGATATTATTATCCAGCCCGGTATATATCTCCCTTGAAGGAACAAAATAATTTTGAACCGGCAGCAAAGGCTGAGTCGGCTGCACAGGCTTCCCAATTTCCGTTGTTACATTAGGGATAACTTTCATTGTGTCTAATCCCGGTCTGTGCGATTCGGTGAATAAATAAGTTCCGCCTTCAAATGAAATGAACAGGCGATAATATTGGGCAGGTAAAAATGCTTTGGCATCTATAAAACCATTCGACTGTGCTTTTACGTTAAGAACACTCCCGATTGTAGTAAAGTACTTAGTGCTGTCATAAGATCTTTGAATACCAATATTTGTGATTGATGTATAAGGATTGGTCCAGGAGATTAACACTTTATTACTTATTTGAGCTACAGATATTTTAGGTAATGTATCCTGGGAAAAAGAAATTTTTTGTACCGCCAATAATAAAATAAAAATAAAATACGATTTACGCATAGGATAACGAAGCTATCTTTTTTTAACAGATGCAAATATAATTGCTTGTTAATGGAATTTAAAAATTCAAAGTTCCTCGTGGCAGAGACTGATTGCCCTGAAGGCCTCCCGTATGCACACATAGTATATTTGAATCGGTTCCAAAATAATTTTTATTTATTAAATCAATCACACCAAACATCATTTTACCTGTATAAACAAAATCAAAGGGAATTTTATTGTCCTTATAAAAGTTGTTTATAAATGCTATGAGTTCGTTTGTTTTTTTTGCATATCCGCCAAAATGATAATCTCCCACGAAATCATATTTTTTTGCTACATCAACATTTAATTTTCTAAGCCTTTGAGGAATATCTGTCATATTTTTTAAAGCACTAAATCCAACAACCGTTGCGTTCTCCGGGGAACCATTTATTAAACCCGCAAAAGTAGTCGCGGTGCCTATGGAGCAACAGATATGTGTATAGTTTTTACTACTGAAAAAATCGGTAATCCCTTCTGCCCCGCGGGCACCTTCAATGGCGAATCCTCCTTCAGGAATTAGTGTGTGCTCGCCATATTTTTCTGCAAGCATTATTTTAAATGATTCACTGTTACTATTTTGATATAAATCTCTACTTGTAAATTGGAGCTCCATACCGGCCTGTCGGCAAAAAATTAAAGTATCTGACCATATCGAAGGCTGCTCACCACGCACAAAACCTATAGATCGTACACCGTCTTTTTTGCAAGCGTATGCAGTAGCGGCAAGATGATTTGACCATGCTCCTCCAAATGTAACAATCGTTTTGTGGGAAGAAGAAGCTGCTTCATCCAGGAAATAACGAAGCTTGAAAAGCTTGTTGCCTGATACTACAGGATCAATCTTATCAAGCCTTAGTATAGACAAATTGATTTTTTTTTCAGCCCATTTTTTATCCTGCAAATGATCAATTCCGGGATGAATACAAGTTAGCTCATCAAATAAATGCATAGAGGTCGATTTAAGGCATAAAACTTTCTTTCTTATTTTCGCACCAAATGTAATTTTTCAAACAGGCCTATAAATATCTTTCTAAAACATGAAACCAACTTTATTAATTCTTGCAGCAGGTATGGGAAGCCGGTATGGAGGCATAAAACAAATGGATTCTTTCGGGCCTTCCGGGGAAACAATTATTGACTATTCCATCTATGATGCAATAAAAAGTGGCTTTGGCAAAATTGTATTTATAATAAGGGAAGATTTTGCAGAAGAATTTAAAAAGGTCTTTGAACCGAAACTTGCCGGTAAAATTGAAACAGTGTATGTATTCCAGGAAATGGATTCCTATACTGATGGTTTTCAAATTCCTACCGATCGCAAAAAACCATGGGGAACTGCGCATGCAGTATTGTGCGCAAAAGAGGTAATTAATGAGCCTTTCGCCGTTATAAACGCTGACGATTTTTATGGAACAGATGCGTTTGAAAAATCAGCCAAATTTCTCACAGGAGATGTAAGCCCGCAAACCTATTGCATTATAGGTTACCAACTTTCTAAAACGCTGTCAGAGAATGGAACTGTAAGCCGGGGTGTTTGCCAAACTAACACAAGCGGAAATTTAGTAAGCATTGTTGAGCGTATTAAAGTTTACAAGGAAGAAAATAAAATTGTGTATGAAGAAAATGATACTAAAACGGAGTTACCCGCAGGTACACCCGTTAGCATGAATTTTTGGGGTTTTGATCCCGCAGTATTTGATTTTATCCAGAAGTTATTTTTGAAATTCTTGCATGAAAGCGGAGAAAACATAAAATCAGAATTCTTTATTCCCATTATTGGTGATGCTTTCATTGGCCAGGAAAACCATAATATAAAAGTGATAACGACTTCTGCGCAATGGTTTGGCGTAACTTATCGTGAAGATGCCCCCGAAGTTAAGAAAAGTATAGGAGCCTTGATCGCAGGTGGCGCGTATCCACAAAAGCTGTGGGATTGAATAAGGGTTAGTTAAAAAATTAAATGTGAAAAATTAAGCAGAGGCAGTGTAGTTGTACAAACAAATATGCAGTGCTTTAGTTCACTTTAACTATATAAACAAACTCCCCCAGTTTTTTAATTTGCTGCACACGATCTAATCCTTTTAGTGTATTTAAAACAGGGAGTTTTATGGAATCCTTATCTTCTACTTCTGCAAGAGCATCGTAGATGTTTTTTGATTTTATTGCAAATACAACTCCATCAGCATTAGTCTCTTTACTACTGATAATTCCAATGATCTCCCCATTTTTATTAATTACCGGGCCGCCGCTATTTCCCGGGTTTGCCGAAATACTTATTTGATAGGCAGTAGTATCGCCGAAATAACCGGACTTTGCACTTAAGTAGCCTTCTCCATAAACCACTTCTTCTCTTGGATAGCCGAGTGTAAAGATATGTTCACCCAATTCTGTGGACGATTTGCTGAAAGTATATGGTAACGCCTGCACTTTCCTGAAAGCGGTATCTGTTATTTTTAATATAGCCAGGTCCGTACTTTTATTCACATATATAGCGGCTGCATAAAATTGCTCGCCTTTTTCATTTTCAATTACAAGGTTGCGGGCATTTTTTACCACGTGGGCGTTGGTAATTATATAACCCCTTACATCTACCAGGAATCCGGTGGCACTAAGAACAGCTTTGAATTTTGGCTTTTCAGAAGAGCCAACGACTGCCGAAGTAACATTGAGTTTTGTTTCTATCTGGTTGAGTTTACTTTCAAACTGGTTGAGTTTATTATTTACCAGCGGCGTAATCACTTCTACATTCTTCTTTTCAGAATAGGAAGAAACGATAAGTGCGGTGGAAATAGACACAATACCTGCAATAGAAGCAGCTACGGCAATTGTACGCCTATACCTGTTCCATAAGAAGGCAATTTTCGCTTTGTCCTTTAATCCTTTCTGCGAAATGACCCCTTCATTTATTAATTTGTTTTCTACCTCATTCAGATTATGCTTGTAGGCTTTTATTTCACTCATTTTTTCAAGCTCTCCCAGGAAGAAACTGTGTTCTGCAACAACCTGGTCAATCTGGGGATTACTTTTTCGAAGTTCTTCGAAAAATGCTTTCTCTTCAGGATTCATTTCGTCCTTCCTATATCTTTCTATGGCATCAAGAAGTAAATTGTCGTCCATCCTACCCTCCGTTTTTATATTGTGAAAAGAATATTTTTTTCAACCTGTTCAGGCATTTATATTTTTGTGTTTTAGCATTGTCCGCATTCGTGTAGTCAAACGCTTCCGCAATTTCCGGCATTGTTTTTTTCTCTATATAGAACGCTTCCAATATTCCTTTGCAAGGTTCACCAATCTTTGACAGCGCCTTTTCCATCAGGTGCATTTCAGCATTTTGTTTTTCATGGGCCTCAATTTCATCATCTACAGATACGGTTTCTTTCAAATTATCAGTTACATCATTATACTTATTCTCCCGTTGCAGCTTTTTAAGCCAAAGCCGCCGGCTTACTGAATATAAGAAAGTTTTTACCTGGCATGTTAAAACAAAAGAATCCAGTTTGGCTTTCTGAAAAAGAACGATCATTGCTTCCTGGAAAATATCTTTTGCGTCATCAGCATATCCATTGTTCTTTAAAATGAACGCCTGAATGGTAGGAAAATTTTCCCTGTATATTTTTTCTATAGCAATCCTATCGTTAGAAACAAGGGCTTCCAATAGCTGTTTCTCCTGCTCATATATATTCACTAGGCTGTAATTAATACGAATAATGTGGAAAAGTAACCCAAAATAAAATTGAAATTATTTTTTTACAATGGGTTACCTTATTGACTTTCGGGAATAAACATAAAATAAATTATAAAAATCTAAATTAAACAAAATGAAAAAAGTATTATTTGTTCTTGCCGCTTCTGCATTTCTTGCCGCTTGTGGGGACAGCTCTACATCTTCAGAAACAACTGTAGATTCAACATCAACAATGTCAAGCGACACAACTATGATGACACCTGCTCCTGCTGATACTTCATCTAGCATGATGATGGCTGATACAACAAAGATGATGGCTGATACAACAATGAAAAAATAAGACAACTAAATAATACTATAAATATTTTTATTTGGCAGGCAATCTAAAAGCCGTTTCTTTATCGGGAACGGTTTTTTACTTACCTAACCCGAAATTGTTTTGGTTAAGTATTTTTAAGCAATTGTCGGGACTATATCCCGCGTCGGCAAAAAATAGATTGGTAGTTTCGTTTCACTTTCTTATTTTTGAAATCTTATGCAAAATGCAAAAGCATATTTCTCCTTTTATTTTAGCTATTATTTTAAAAATAGCCCGGGAAGCTTTTGTTACCATTGAGATTAAAACTGATAACATAAATGATCCCGGCTAAAAAGGCCGGGATTTTTCGTTTAATAGATTTGTTAATATTATAATGAGTAAAAGAATTTCGATCCAGGGATACGAAGGCAGTTTTCACCAGTTAGCTGCCCGCCAGTTTTTTGGAAAAAATGTAGAAGTGATCTGTTGCCCCACGTTTAGGGAGGTGATAAAAATAGCCGCGGCACGGGATGAAAGTGACGGCGGCATTATGGCAATTGAAAATTCTATCGCGGGAAGTATATTACCCAATTATAATCTTCTGCAAAAAAGTAATTTAAAAATCATTGGAGAAATTTATCTGCATATAAAGCAGAACCTCCTGGTAAATCCGGGTGTAAGTATGGAAGATATCCGGGAGGTGCACTCTCACCCGATGGCGCTGCTTCAGTGTACAGAATTTCTGGAAAAACATAACTGGAAATTAATTGAAACCGAGGATACGGCATTAAGTGCAAAAAATCTTCATCAGCATCGAAGCAAACATATTGCGGCTGTGGCAAGTAAGCTGGCCGCGGATCTTTTTCAACTGGAAACTATAGCGCCTAATATTCATACACTCAAAAATAATTACACAAGATTCCTGGTGCTGCAAGTGGCTGAAGTTGCAGAAGAAATAATGTATGCTGACAAAGCATCTATCATTTTCCAGACAGATCATTCGAAAGGAAGCCTTGCAAAGGTGCTTACAAAAATTGCTGAGGGCGATGTTAACCTTAGTAAACTTCAGTCAATGCCTATTCCCGGCAGCGATTGGAGATATTCTTTTCATGCTGATATGGAATTTGAAACCCTGGAGCAATTTCACGCGGTAGTGGAAAGCATAAAGAATCTCACTACAGATTTTAAAGTGTATGGTATTTATAAAAATGGAAGGTTTTCACAAACTTCAAAAAAGGATTCATGAAGCAGGATGCAGATGCGAAATCAATAATAGCAGAAAAATGCAAATCAGCGGATGTTGATGGCAAAATTTCTGTTGCTAAACGTTTAGATAATATTGGCGAGTATTACTTTTCCCAAAAGCTCAGGGAAATTGATGAGTTAAACAAAGCAGGTAAACAGGTTATAAATCTGGGGATTGGAAGCCCTGATCTTCCACCTCATGATGACGTTATAAAAGTTTTACAAGAAGAATCTGCCAGGCCCAACACGCACGCATACCAGAATTATAAAGGAAGTCCCATTTTACGAAACGCTATTTCCCAATGGTACAAAAAATGGTACGATGTTGAATTGAATCCAGACTCAGAAATATTGCCATTGATTGGAAGCAAAGAAGGTATCATGCATATTTGCATGACGTACTTAAATGAAGGGGATGCGGTACTTATTCCTAATCCAGGCTATCCAACATACCGGAGTGCGGCAAAAATAGCAGGCGCTACATTAATCGAATATATTCTAAAGGAGGAGAACAACTGGTTTCCTGACTTTGAGGAACTGGAAAAAAATGATCTTTCTAAAGTAAAACTGATGTTTGTAAACTACCCCCACATGCCCACGGGACAGTTACCTACAAGAGCTTTTTTTGATCAATTGGTTTCTTTTGCCGGAAAACATCAAATACTTCTTTGCCACGATAATCCTTACAGTTTTATTCTGAATAAGAATCCCTTGAGCTTACTTCAGGCAGAGGGAGCGAAGGATGTAGCCGTTGAACTGAATTCTTTAAGTAAAAGTCATAATATGGCGGGTTGGCGCATAGGCATTCTTTCAGGGAATAAAGAAAGGATTGCAGAAGTGCTAAGATTTAAATCAAATATGGATAGTGGTATGTTCCTGCCATTGCAACTTGCCGCGGCAAAAGCGTTGGAACTTGGCATTGATTGGCACGATAACCTGAATAGCGTGTATGAAAAAAGAAGGTTAAAGGTTTTTGAATTATTAGAGTTGCTGGGCTGTGCCTGCGACAAAAAACAAGCAGGTATGTTTGTATGGGCTGCGATCCCTCCTGAATATAAGGATGGGTATGCCTTAAGTGATAAAATTTTGTATGAAGCAAATGTATTCATTACTCCGGGTGGAATTTTTGGAAGCGCCGGCGATAAATATATCAGGGTAAGCCTTTGCACAACCATTGAAAAAATTGAGGAAGCAATAAATAGAATCAAGAATTAAGTATTACAAATTATGAATGTAGCAATGGTTGGAACGGGGTTGATAGGTGGTTCAATGGCGATTGCATTGAAAGATAAAGGAATTGCAAAAAGAATCATTGGCGTTGAATCAAATCCGCTGCATCAGAAACAGGCCCTTGATCTGTCGTTGGTTGATGAAATAAACGACCTGGATGAAGCCGTCTTAAAATGTGATGTAATAATAATTGCTGTGCCGGTTGATACTGCTATAACATTAATCGGAAACATACTCGATAAAATTGATAAGCAAATAGTGATTGATGTCGGCTCTACAAAAAGTGTAATATGTGAAGCAGCTTCTAAAAATAAGAACAGGAGCAGGTTCGTAGCAACACACCCAATGTGGGGTACAGAATATAAAGGTCCGGAAGCTGCAGTGAAGGGTGCATTTGTTGACAAGGCTGTGGTGATTTGTAATAAGGCCGAAAGTGATGCAGATGCTCTTACATTTGCTGAAAATATGTATCGCAAATTGGGCATGCACTTAATATACATGAATGCAATTGCTCATGATATTCATGCAGCTTATGTAAGCCATATTTCTCATATTACTTCTTTCGCCCTGGCGAATACGGTACTTGAAAAAGAAAGAGAAGAAGACGCCATATTTGAACTGGCAAGTGGTGGTTTTGAAAGCACGGTAAGGCTTGCAAAAAGTAATCCGGCTATGTGGGTCCCGGTGTTCAGGCAAAATCGTGAAAATGTTCTTGACGTTTTGAATGAGCATATTTCACAATTAAGAAAATTCAAAAGCTGCCTCGAAAAAGAGAATTATGAGTACCTGACTGAATTGATTGAGAATGCAAATAAAATTTCGAAGATCATAAAATAATGTCAATTGCCATTTACAGACTTTACTTATCTAAAAAATTACTGAATGATCTTTAGGGAAGCGGTTATCGGTGACATAAAGGAAATTCAAATAGTGAGAAATTCGGTTAAAGAAAATATCCTATCAAATCCTGGTTTAGTAACCGATGATGATTGTGAAGATTTTTTAACAATGCGTGGTAAAGGTTGGGTCTGTGAAATCGAAAATAAACTAGTTGGCTTTGCTATCGCGGATTTAAAAGAAGACAATATCTGGGCTTTATTTGTTCATCCCGAATTTGAGGGAAAGGGTATTGGCCGCAAATTGCATCAAATAATGCTCGACTGGTATTTTATGCAAGGAAAGAAAAATGTTTGGCTGGGAACTTCTCCACATACCAGGGCCGAAAGATTTTATAGAAACCTTGGGTGGAGAGAAATAGGAACACATGGGAAAGATGAAATAAAATTTGAAATGACATTTGATGAATACCATACAATTAATGCCGTTAATTTCTGACTAACGGATTTTTAAAGATTTTAAAATTAAATTTACAATGCAAACAGAAACAAAATCAATGAAAGATGTAATCCAGGAAAAATGGAGCAAGCGCCCCATTATTATAAGCGGGCCGTGCAGTGCAGAAACGGAGGAACAAGTATTGGAAACCGCTACCAGGCTTGCTAAGACGGGTAAGGTAGATGTACTCCGCGCCGGCATTTGGAAGCCACGAACCAAGCCGGGAATGTTTGAAGGAATAGGAGTGAAGGGCTTACCATGGATGGCACAGGCAAAAAAAATTACCGGACTTCCGATTACCGTTGAGGTGGCAACCGCGAAGCACGTGCAGGATGCTTTGCAATTTGATGTTGATATGTTATGGATTGGAGCCAGAACTACGGTAAATCCTTTTAGTGTGCAGGAAATATGCGATGCCTTGCGTGGTGTAGATATTCCTGTACTTATAAAGAATCCCATTAATCCTGATCTTGAATTGTGGAGCGGCGGCATCGAGAGATTGCACAAAGTAGGCGTGAAGCAGGTGGGTATGATACACCGTGGATTTTCAAATTATGGAAATACTGAATTTAGAAATGCGCCCATGTGGCATTTGCCTATAGAAATGAAGAGAAGATTTCCTGATATGTTACTTATCTGCGACCCTTCACATATTTGCGGCAACCGTACGCTTTTGCAAAGTGTTGCTCAAAAGAGTATAAACCTCGATTTTGATGGCCTTATGATTGAAAGCCATATTGATCCTGATAATGCGTGGAGCGATGCGAAGCAGCAGGTAACGCCCGAGAGACTTGCCGAAATGCTCGACGACCTTATCTGGCGTTTTGAAAATACCGATAAGCAGGAGTTCATAACGGCATTGGCTACCTTAAGGGAGCAAATAAATCATATAGATGATGAATTACTAACGCTGATAGGGCAGCGCATGAAAATCGCGGATAAAATAGGCGTCTATAAAAGAGATAACAATATTACAATCCTGCAGACAAACCGCTGGAACGATATACTGGCAAAGGCTTTTTTAAGAGGTGAAAAGCTTGGATTAAGTAAAGAATTTATTACTAAATATTTTGATGCGGTGCATCTCGAAAGTATCAATCACCAGAACAAAATTATGAATGAGTAGTAATCCGGCGGTTCATTACAGATTTTCGGGGAAAACGGTTGATTGTTTTTTTGATGCTGACTTTGGGATTATCGAAACAATCGTTCAAAAAGATTATGCGATTTTCATTACAGATGAAAATATATACACCCTTCACGCTGATAAATTCGCGGGTAAGAAAGTAATCGTTATTAAGGCCGGGGAAAAATTCAAAAACCAGGAAACTGTAAATGAAATAATATCCAGGTTAATAGATTTGCACGCAGACCGTCAAACTTTCATCATAGGAGTGGGCGGCGGCGTAGTAACTGATATCACAGGCTTTGCAGCATCTGTTTATATGCGCGGCGTAAAGTTTGGTTTCGTGCCTACGAGCATACTTGCTATGGTGGATGCATCGGTCGGCGGGAAAAACGGTATAGATGTTGGCGTGTATAAAAACCTGGTAGGTACAATAAACCATCCTGAATTTCTACTGTACGATTATTCATTTTTAGAAACTTTACCCGACGATGAATGGATCAATGGGTTTGCCGAGATCATTAAACATGCATGTATCAAAGACAAGGAAATGTTCGATTTCCTGGATAAAAATTCTTTATCAAAATTCCAGTCCTTGGTTGAAATGACCGGGCAACTTATAAAACAAAATGTGGAGATCAAATACAATGTTGTTGTAAATGATGAACATGAAACAGGGGAAAGAAAGCTTCTCAATTTTGGTCATACTATCGGGCATGCAATTGAAAATGCAAGTAATCTCTCACATGGAAAAGCCATTAGCATTGGTATGGTTGCTGCATGCCGTATTTCAGAAAAGATAAACCAGTTTCCCGAAAGCGAAAGCAGTAAGGTAATAGGTCTTTTGCAGAAATATGAATTGCCGGTTTCTTTTGAATCCGACAAAGAAAAAACATGGGAGATTTTGCAACACGATAAGAAGAAATCGGGAAATAATATGAATTTTATTGTGCTCGATCAGTTGGGCAAAGCATCCATACAACCCATACAAATGGAACGGTTACATAAAATTTTCAAAGATATATTATAGTGATAGCACGTATTTCTCCTTCAAAAATTAGCGGTACCATAAATGCTCCTTCATCAAAAAGCAGTATGCAGCGGGCATGTGCCTTAGCTTTGATTTCAGGAGGAACTACGGTAATTCAAAACGCAGGCAAAAGCAACGATGAGTTGGCAGCATTGGATATTATAAGAAAGCTCGGGGCAACGGTGGAAACATTACGCAACGAAATCGTTATCACGTCTTCAGATCTTATTTTTACTTCGACTGATAAAAAAAAACATACCGTAGTTTCCTGTGGTGAAAGTGGTTTGTCTCTTCGAATGTTTGTTCCGGTAGCGGCATTATTCAATCACGATATTACGTTCACAGGCGGTGGTAGTATTCTTACAAGGCCTATAGATTTTTTTGATGATGTTCTGCCAAAATTGAAAGTAAGCGTTGAATCAAACAACGGCAGGCTACCGATTACGATTAAAGGGCCAATGAAACCTGTAGCTATAGAAGTAGATGGTTCGTTAAGTTCGCAGTTTTTAACAGGCCTTCTGATAGCCTTTGCAAAATCATGTACTGAGCCGGTTAGTATCAAAGTAAAAAACCTTGCAAGTAAACCCTACATAAGTCTTACGCTGGATATGTTGAATCAATTTGGATTTCAAATTGAAAATGAAAATTATGAGAAGTTCATGATTTTGCCGAGGAAAAAAATGAGTACCCTTAGCATAAAATACCAGGTGGAAGGCGATTGGAGCAACACAGCTTTCTTACTAGTTGCCGGAGCTATTGCCGGAGAAGTAACGGTAAAGGGTGCAGATATGAATTCAACACAAGGGGATAAAAAAATAATGAATGCATTAGAATCATGTGGCGCATTTGTGAAAATTGATAAAAGTGGAATTAATGTTAAGAAAGGAGCGCTTTCGGCATTTAATTTTGATGCAACGCATTGTCCCGATCTTTTCCCTCCGCTCGTTGCATTGGCTTCATACTGCAAAGGAAACTCGGTAATACAGGGTGTTGGACGACTATTGCACAAAGAAAGTAACAGGGGCCTCACACTTAAGAAAGAATTCGCCAAAATGAATGTAGCGATAGAATTGAATGACGATTCCATGATAATAAAAGGTGGCAAAGAAATAAAAGGAGCTAAAGTAACATCGCACAATGACCATCGCATTGCTATGGCTTGTGCTGTTGCAGGTTTGGGAGCTAAAGGCACCACAGAAATTACAGAAGCAGAAGCTGTAAAGAAATCATATCCTCAATTTTTTGATGATATCAAATTCCTTAAAGGCGCCCTCCAGGTGCTATAAACCGTAAAAGCTAAAAGTTTATCTGCAATTTCCATAAACAATACCTTTGCGTTTTTTAAGAATCACTTCCTAAAGAATGATGGTTAGGGAAGATTGTTATTTCAGTAAAAAGTTGAACAGATGGCCCACGCATACTGTTAATCTGCTTTTGCGGAATTACAATGACATAAAACTATCGTTAGGCAAAGAATTAAAACCAGAAAAGTTGCCTGACTAGCAATATAGGGGAGCAAAAGAAAAATAAAATTTCAAATGTCTTATACAGTAGCAATAACGGGTCGCCCCAATGTGGGTAAGAGTACTTTTTTTAATCGCATGCTTGAGCAAAGAAAAGCAATTGTAGATGATATAAGTGGCGTAACCCGCGACAGGCAATATGGTGTTGCGGAATGGGCAGGTAAAACTTTTAATTTGATTGATACCGGTGGCTTTGTTGCTCACGGTAATGATCTTTTTGAAAAAGAAATTCGTCAGCAGGTTCATATCGCAGTTGAGGAAGCCAATGCTATTATTTTTATGTGTGATGTTACCACAGGTATCACCAGCCTCGACCAGGAGATGGCGGATATGTTGCGTCGTTCGCCCAAACCAGTTTACCTAGTAATTAATAAAGTAGACAATCATGCCCGGCTTATGGAGGCTTCGGAATTCTATAGCCTGGGATTCGATAAAATATTTTTTATATCCTCCATAAGTGGAACAGGCAGCGGTGAATTACTGGATGAAATTTGCTCCATCATTCCAGATGAACCGGTTGAAGACAATACCGACCTTCCTAAGTTTGCTATAATAGGCCAGCCTAATGTTGGTAAATCCTCTCTCTTAAACGCATTAACCGGCCAGGAGCGTACGATTGTAAGCAGCATCGCAGGCACCACCCGGGATTCTATTCATACGGTTTACAATCTTTTTAATAAGGAATTTATTTTGATAGATACGGCGGGTATCAGGCGCAAAACCAAGGTAAATGAGGATCTTGAATTTTACTCTGTTATACGTGCAGTAAAAGCTGTAGATGAGGCAGATGTATGCCTGCTGTTGCTAGATGCTGAAAAAGGGATTACTGCGCAAGACATTAATATTTTTTCGCTTGCTGAAAAAAAGGGAAAGGGATTACTTGTTCTGGTAAACAAATGGGATACAGTAAAAAAAGAAACAAATACTGCGCGGGATTATGAAAAAACGCTAAAACAAAAACTTGCTCCCTTTACAGATGTTCCGGTGATATTTATTTCTGCAACTGAAAAGCTTCGTATCTACCAGGCGATGGAAGCCGCCTTAAAAGTATATGAAAACAGGCAGCAAAAAATTACTACATCAAAATTGAATGATGTGATGCTTAAGGCCGTTGAGTCCTACCATGCACCTGTAGTGAGAGGGCACGCCGTTAAAATAAAGTACGTTACGCAATTGCCTTCAACAGTGCCATCATTTGCTTTCTTTTGCAACTATCCTGATGATATTAAAACCCCATACAAAAATTATCTTGAAAATCAAATGCGCGAAAAATTTGAACTTACCGGAGTGCCTATACGTATTTTTTTCAGAAAGAAATAGTGAGCTGTAGGATTGAGGCTGCCTGTTTCCAAACTTTTCTAAAGAGTTGGCAGTCTCGTGAATTCTATTACCTTTGCGCCCATTAAAAAATCTTAAAATAGACACAATGAAAAAATTTTTTGCGATAGTTGCTTTTGCAGCTTTTATGACTTCTTGTAATGACAGTGCTACCACAACTGACAGCGCTTCCGATTCAACAATGATGAGTACGATGCTGCTGCAGACAGTGTGAAAGCAAGTAATATGATGGATTCTTCATCTAAAATGGCAGAGGACGCAAGTAATATGGCTGATACCGCACATAAAATGATGGAAAAGGCGGCAGATAAAATGGAAGATGCAGCGGATAAAATGAAAGATGCCGCAGATAAGAAATAAGATAACTACTGATTGAATAAATTTTAAATACCCCCGGAAACAATCGGGGGTATTTTTTTAATATTCTATATGTGGTCTTATGCAAAGTGCCTCATTTCAAATGGCTTTAACCATAATGCAACGATTTTCGCTAGAAAGTTATCATCAAAAAATTTGGTTGGAGGAGGGTGAAATGGCCCGTTAAAAAAAAGGTGAAACTCCCGGGCAGTTATCAGTTTATTTTCTGGAAATTTGAGGTCAGAAAATAATTTTCTTATAGATGTTTTTCTGAAATAACTCTTAACGCTTATTACACGTTGAAAAACAAGCCTGCGATAATTTTTGCAATGATCATTGTGGTATTTGCATATCCCGAAGTAACTAGGAATAACGCTTATAAAGAATCCCGCCAGCCTAAACAAATATTTTCAGCCCCTAAAGAAGACGACGACGGAGAGGATAACGATCTTAAACGCAAGCTTTATTTTGAAAATATGCATAGATCGGCTCCGGGTGTAAATTGGAGATCCGTTGAAATTCAAAATAAGATAGATGCTGAACGGAAGTTGAGACAAATAAAAAATGGTATAGATTATACCACACCCGTGGCTGAAAGTTTTGCAAATGGAAATATTACCGGTGAATGGAGCGAAAGAGGAAGTAATAACCAGGCAGGAAGAATGGTGGCTGTTGATTATCTTTCGGCAACCGACAAGTTATATTCTATTTCTGCCGGGGGAACTTTATGGATGGGGAATACCGAGGGTAGCCAATGGACGGTACTAAACCAGGAGTGCCAATTTTCATCATCCGTATTGAAAGTTTTAACGATGCCATCCGGGAAAACAAGAATACTTACAACAGCGTATAATATTCCAAAATATTCTGATGATAACGGAGCCACTTTTGCAGACGCAACAGGCATAGATTTTCCTATTGAATGGGGTGCAAATCATATTTCTTCTTTTATAGTTTTAAACGATGCTGCAAAAACCGTTTACTGTTTAGCTTACACCTGGGATCCTATTCCAGTTGCACCCCATACCTGGTTATATCGTTCCACAGATAATGGCGCTACTTTTAACCATATCTATACTTTTGACAACGATCAGGATAACCAGGTTTCATTATGCAGCCCGGTAAATTCAACTGAACTATACGCCCTTGACAATAGCAGCAGTTCTGGTCAGTCAACCATCTATTCAATAAGCGGGAGCAAAGTTTCAGTCTTAAACAAAACTGCCGGATTTACGGCAAACCTTAGTTGCATCTTACGGGGATATAGAAATGGCGCAACTTTAATTTTGTATGTCATGATAGGCGATAACAAGATTTATGAATCAGCAGATAATGGTGCCAACTGGACACTTCAAAGTAATTTACCGGCTACCGCATGGGACAAATTCAATGTTTCATTAAGCGATCCCCGTAAAATCTGTTTTGGTGGCGTGGAGGCATTTAGTAGTATTGACGGCGGCCTAAACTGGTCAAAAATTAATAACTGGTACGATTACTATGCGGATCCTTCAACAAAGCTTCATGCCGATATTATGGCCCTTGAATATTTTAAAAAACAGGATAATACTGAATTCGCAGTTTGTTGTAATGACGGTGGAATGTATGTTTCGTACGATGATCTATTGACCAATATAAACGTTTCACTTTCCGGGCTTAATGCAAGCCAATATTATGATGTGCTTACCGATCCTCTGAATGCCAATAATATTTTTGTTGGTTCACAGGACCAGGGATTTCAAAGAAATGATGCAGCAAATGCTATTTCGGGGCTATTAGATTTTACGCAGGTTACGAGTGGCGATTTTGGAGATTTATGCCTTACCAGCTATTCAACACATTTATGGACGCAATACCCCGGTGGGAATATTTATTATTATGATAACCCAATAAATACCGTCACGGGGATATGGTCAATGCCGGGAACGCAAAAGCCGGAGTATGGATGGATGCTGCCTGTTTGCAATACAGGCGATAATATGGCGAATGAAATATATATGGCAGGAGGAAATATTGATGGCGGCGGAGGATCTTACCTGGTTAAGATTACGGCAACTTCTCTAAATAGCTTTAATGCTTCGCAGTTCAATTTTGATTTCAGAGCCCATTCCGATGATGGATCTTCCGGCATTTCTGCGATTGCAGTTTCATCTACGTCTAATAAAAAAATATACGTCGCGACAGAAGATGGTGCGTTTTTTAATAGTGTTGATAGTGGCGCTAACTGGACTAAGTCTGCATTTTCCGGGCCGCGTCCCCAATATCTTTATGGCGCAACAATAGCGCCTTCAAAAATTTTTCCTAACACGGTTTGGTACGGGGGCTCCGGGTACAGCAATCCGGCAGTTTATAAATCGATAGATGGCGGGCAAACTTTTAATGCTATGATTAATGGGTTGCCGAATACGTTAGTTCATGAAATTACATCGACTCCAGATGAGAAATTTTTGTTTGCAGCCACCGAGGCCGGTCCTTATGTATATATTGCGGCTTCAGATACATGGTACAGCCTGCGAGGCGCTGGTGTTCCTGTTCAGGATTTTTTTTCAGTTGAATATGTAAAGAGTATCAATACGGTTCGTTTCGGTACTTATGGCAGAGGCATTTTCGATTTTAAAATTTTATCGGTTTTACCAATTACATTATCATCATTTAATGCGCAGAAAATAAATGATGCAAAAGTGAAATTATCATGGATTACGGAAACAGAATTTGATAATGATAAATTTTTAATTCAGAGGAGTAAAAATGCAATTGATTTTGAAAACATAGATGTTGTTAACTCCAAAGGCAATAGCGCCAACAAGCAATTTTACAGTACGTTTGACAATCATCCCTTCAAAGGAAGAAATTATTACAGAATTGCGCAAAGGGATAAGGATGGAAATATGACAGTCTCAAAAATTTTATCAATTGATTTTGACAGGAGAATAAATTCGCTTAAGATTTTCCCTAATCCTGCAAAAGATATTTTAAATGTTCAAGTGAATAGCATTAGCAGTAACGCAACTCTTCAGATCATTGATATAACGGGAAGAAAGGTAAAAGAAGAAGAAATTACTTTAAATGCAGGCGCTTCGATTTCCATTGACATTAAAAATTTACAAAGTGGAACTTACTATCTGTTGTTAAAAAGTCCATCAGGGAATAAGCAGCAAAAATTTATTAAAGAATAAATAACTAAGCAATATTCGGAAGGTACAAATGCATTCAAACTAATGTTTTTCTGGACTCAAATTAGTCAAGTTTTCCTTTGAATTATAAAGATTAAATGATTGCTTTTCGCTATCAAGGTGTCTTTTAATTACCAGGAACCCTATCAATATAAGTATAAGCATTAAAACGATAGTAAGATACAACCAAGGCAGGTCTTTAATTTTTCTCTTTAATTTTTTTGATTTCTTTTTTTCAAGTTGTTTTTTAAGATTAGCATTAAGTTGTTCTACCAATGCATTTACATCCTTTTTATCATGAAAACTTTTTAAGCCCTCCACCGCATCGCTAATCAATTCAGAATCGGCCATTGCTTCTTCGAGGTTATGTTTTTCATCTTCTGACAACTTATCGCTCAGGTAGTCCATCAACTTTTGATTGTCAATGTCTTTATTGCTGTTGGATAATATGTTTAGTAAATCCTCATTCATGTTAATACAAAGTACGATGTTTGAGGTACGATGTTAAAAACTTCATCATTGTTATTTAAGAGTTTGAATTGGCACATAGGCACATTATCAAATGGCCTAATCACCCTCCATCATTAATTTTAAATTTCTTTTTCCATTCTGAATATAGCTTTTTACCTGTAGCATAGAAAATCCGGTTATAACAGAAATCTCTGTGTAGGATTTTTTCTCAAGGTAAAATAAAGTCACGCATTGTTGTTGTTCCGTATTAAGATTCATAAGACATGTTTGCATTTTCGTCAAAAGAATATCCTTTTCAATATGCATCCCCTTCTCGTTTGTTTCCTCCGGCGACTTCATAATTTGTTCATTCAACTCAAGAGGGATTTTACCTTTATTCCTTAATATCATCAGGCACTGGTTTTTTGCAATCATGTATATCCAGCTCTTGACATAATCTACTTTATATTTATGAAGCTCATCTATTACTTTTAGAAAAACCTGTTGCACACAATCCCGTGCGTCCTCCTCATTTCTTAAATATTTCATGCAAACGCCCAGCAGCAGCAGCGTATACCTCGGAAGTAATATACCAAGCCACTTATTATCGTGATCCGCATAAAATTTTTGCAACAGTTCATCGTCCGTTATATGGCTGTCTTTCTGCGATTGCAATTGTCTTACAATTTATTTCTTAGAGATGTAAACATAAATAAATTCCATAATTTACATTTTAAATAAATAGTCAAAGAAATTATGCAATACGCCGTGTGTTGTGTCCCTGTAAGTCCCCTTCGATCCGAACCTTCCCACAAAGCTGAAATGGTTTCCCAGCAATTATTTGGAGAAAAGTCTTTTATTAAAGAAGCCGGTATTGATAACTGGGTGAAAGTTGTTTTGAAATATGATGGTTATGAAGGATGGTGCCAGTTTAGCCACCTGGCAGAAATTGATGAAGAACATTTTGTGAAAACAGATAAAGACCTTACAGCCGGGTGGGTTAACGAGGTTGATTATAATGGCCACTATATGTTTGTTCCTTTCGGCAGTTCACTATCTGCATTTAAGAATGGCAGGGCATTTTGGAGAAAAAATTCGGTTAATTTTAAAGGAGAGGTGTGGAATCCTGAAGAAATAAAAATTACTTCCAAGCTTATCCGGCAAGTTGCTTACAAGTTTCTAAATACTTCTTATTTATGGGGCGGGAAGTCAGTGTTTGGAATTGACTGCAGTGGCTTTGCCCAGTTGACGTATAAGCTTTTAAATAAACATTTACCAAGAGATGCTTATCAGCAGGCAGAGGCAGGAGAGGTGGTAAATTTTCTGCAACAGGCGCAATGTGGTAATCTTGCTTTTTTCGATAATGAGGAAGGCCTTATAACTCATGTAGGAATTTTGCTAAACCAAAATGAGATTATTCATTCATCGGGTAAGGTGCGTATAGATAAAATCGACAACGAAGGAATTGTAAATCTTGAAACCAAACAGCAATCACATAAGCTGAGAATCATTAAAAGATATTTCTAACCTTTTCAGGATTTGTCTAAGCTTCTATTTGCGGAAGAAATTGTTTCGGTCACTTTTTCAGGCTCGTCATCTTTTATTTTTTTGTCTATAAAAAGCATCTTAAAGGCAACGACGATCATAAAAATTGCGAATATTTTTTTTACAGTTTCCTGCGGCAATGCGAGGGCTATTTTGCTTCCAAAATAACTGCCCACTAAAAAACCGGCAGCTACCAGCCACACAATACGCATATCTACATAGCCCGCCTTATAATATTGCCACACGCCCAGGATGCCTATAGGTAACAATAATATACCGAGTGAAGTACCTTGTGACTGCTTCTGTGAAAAACTAAAAAAGTAAATAAGAGCAGGTACAATTATAAGGCCGCCGCCAACTCCTACAAGGCCACCTAATATGCCGGCTGCCAATCCTATAATTAGTAAAAGAACAACTGTTTGTAAACTCATAAAATAAATTTTGAGCAAAGTTATTTGGGAAATGTTTGTTTGTAAAATTCAATGGATTCATTAATAATTTCAAATGCTTTCTCTTTGCTTTGAAAATCATTGATCTCTACTTTTTTATTTTCTAAAACTTTATACTGTTCGAAATAATTTTTCAGCACTCTTATAAAATGCTGGGGCAAGTCGTCCATAGTTTTAATATAATTAACGCCGGGATCTTTGGCCGCAACTGCTATTATCTTGTCATCTATAAGCCCGGTATCAATCATCTGCATGTTCCCGATCACGTAGGCTTCTACCAGGCAGAGCGGTTGTATGGACTCAGAGCACATCACCAGTATATCGAGCGGGTCTCCATCTTGCCCAAGTGTTTGTGGAATCAAGCCATAATTTACCGGGTAATGGAAAGATGAATAAATAACCCGGTCCAGTTTTAACAGCCCGGTTTTCTTATCAATCTCATATTTTGATTTCGATCCCTGGGAAATCTCTATCAGTGCATTTACAATTTGCGGCGCATCTTCACCATAATGTGCACCATGCCATGGATGTAGTACGTACATAAATTTGATTTTTTTTTTGGTAAATATTTTTATTTCTTCGATTAAAAGTACCGACATGTTATTTTCCGGTTCTGTACCTTATTACTTCGGCTTTTTCAATAGTGACAAGGCCGCCTGAATTTGTTTTTTCAAACAAGTGATCAACGGTTTTTACAAATTGCCTTATCTTTTCCTCGGTGTCAACAATTTCTACAATTAAAGGCATATCAATGGAAATATCAAAAAGTTTTGTTGAATGAATTTTGCTATTGGCTCCAAAACCCATAATTCCACGCGTAACAGTTGCGCCAGACATGCCGCTCTTCTTTGCCTCAAACACGATGGTTTCATAAAGCGGTTGCTGGCCGCTTTTATCAGCTTCGCCTATAAAGATGCGAAGTAATTTTGCATTTGGATCGTTTTCCATTTTTAAAGTAATTTAATAACAGAAATACCTGCGAATGTTGCAATAAGCCCTACGATTACGCTGCCCGCTACATAAGATAATGCGAGCCAACTTTGTCCGTCGCGTATCAGCGCAATCGTTTCATTTGAGAAAGAAGAAAATGTGGTAAAGCCACCTAAAAAGCCGGTTACTAAAAAAAGCCTCCACTCGACTGACAGATAACTCCGCTCACTAAAGCCAAATGCCACACCAATAAGAAAACAACCGATGATATTTACACTCAAAGTGCCGAATGGAAAGGTAGAAAGAAATTTTGTTTGTATAACCTGTGAAAGCAGGTATCGAAATATGCCGCCTATGCAACTGCCAATCCCGACGGCTATTATCAGTTTCATTTTATGTGTAGTTTATTAAATGGCCGATGTTATTAACATGCAGCGTAACCTAGAATCCTTATTTGTTTCACCCGGTCGTACACTTCTAATATGCCGGTTGTATATTCCCGGTGAAAGTATATTTAAAATCAACCAGCCACTCATTATTCCGTCGCACCATTTTCAATCTTGAAGGTTTATTTTTATAAGTGTTGGAGTAACTAATGATGGTCACCGAATCAGATAATTTTTCTGTTGAATCGATAAGTATATTGGCCTGTTTATATCCTTCTTTTTCTTCCTTGCTTCTTTTGCTGTTGAAGTCTTTTAGTCCATTAAAATATTCAACATTGGTGCTGTCCTTCAGTAAATATTCTTTTGCCACATCGTAATCTCCTTTAAGGGATGCCTCAATAAAACCTCTTCCGGATTCAAGGGGATCTGTTTTTCTTATGTCAGGACTGCTGTCACATGCAGCAAAACTTATCGCAATCAACACTAAAAAAAGCCTGACTCTATTCATATTTATCTTTTTAAACTTCAGCTATAAGCGAACTTAGAAATACAAAACTTTTACTTTGCACTATCTATCATTTTCCGTGCCTGTTCCATCGCGTCTTTTTGCATGGAGTCCAAATTTTTCATATCACCATCACTCATACCATCCATTGAATCATTCATTCCATTTTTCATTTTACCCAAGCCATGTTCCTTCATTTTTTTCTGAGCCATTTCCATTAAAGTAGATTTGTCAAAAGCTACCTTCCAGTCGCCGCTTTCTTTTTTTAATGTAAAATCTGTAGTCTCCCCTGACTTTTTATCTTTTACAGGTACAGTGGCTTTATCACCCTCAATTGTTGCCGATCCAAACTCCATATTTTCCTTTCCATAGTTAAGCATTTCGTTCGATTTGTCTCCGGCACCTTGCATGCCCATTTGCACCATTCCCATCATTCCTTCGCTATCTTTTGTAACGTATTTTTTTGCTTCATCCACGTCTTTCTTTGACAAAGCATCGAAAAATTTTGTAAGTACAATTTTGGGATCACCACTGCCGCCGGCGTTACAACCCGTTAATAAAATAATACATGAAGCAACAAATGCGTGCAAAATAATTTTCTTCATAATGGTTTTTTGAATGACAAATGTAAATTTTATTTACAGATGTTTATTGCCGGCTAAACTTAATTCTCTTTACTTGATTGCAAAATGGGTTTATGAAAAGATTATCGACGGCAACAAATTTTATAGAATGCAAAGTATCTGTCGGAATTTTTATTTTATTGCCAGCCGCAGCTTCTATTGTTTTATAAACAAATTCGGAGCAATACATTCTGTCATCAGTGCTTAAATCAAATTGCATATCGAACATAATACCCTTGTTGTAAAAATTACGAATTACGTTTAATAGTTTCTGCTGCCCGGTGTCATTCAGATCATACCGAAAAATACCAAAGCCTCTATTTTCAAATGGGTTACAAAAAAATTCAAACGGGTCTCTTCTTAATTTTTGATCCGGATTCCATTCGCCGCCTATGGCATGGTACACAAATAGCGTATCGTTTTCAAAACTTGCAATACCGCAATGCGAATAGGTTTTATCGGTTAACGATATTCGCCGCATCACATCGCTGGTAAAATCCCTGCCGGTGCGTAAAATAAGATCGCCCTGCTTCACATATTTTTTTGCATTAGTTATGATCTTAAAATCTTCGGCGTCTTTTGCCTCGTTCTCTGTTGAATTTTCCTTTATAGAAAGCTTTTCAACATTATCTTTTTTAGCGACGCACGAGGCCACAAAAAATAAAAGGCAGCACAAGAGCCGCCTTTTTATATAAACTATTTTGTGAAAATAAATCATCTGTGAACTTCCATTTCTTTCACCTTTTCTTTATCGTAAGCCTTAATGATCGCTTTTACTAATTTATGCCTTACGACATCTTCTTCATCAAGTTCCACATGACCAATGCCGTCAATATTTTGCAATATTCTTACAGATTTTTCCAGCCCGCTTTTTATTTTAGGCGGAAGGTCTATCTGGGTTACGTCACCGTTGATTATTGCTTTTGCATTGGCGCCAATTCTTGTTAAAAACATTTTTAGCTGCAGGTCAGTAGCATTTTGCGCTTCATCAAGAATTATGAATGCATTGTCCAGTGTGCGGCCACGCATGTAAGCAAGCGGTGCAATTTCAATCGTACGTGTGGTCATGTAATAACCCAACTTGTCAGCGGGTATCATATCATCCAGGGCATCATATAATGGCCTTAAATAGGGATCAATTTTTTCCTTAAGATCGCCGGGAAGAAACCCGAGATTTTCACCGGCTTCAACGGCAGGCCTTGTAAGAATAATTTTTTTAACCTGTTTATTTTTAAGCGCTCTTACTGCAAGGGCGACTGCAGTATATGTTTTACCGGTACCGGCAGGGCCTATTGCAAAAAGAATATCATTTTTATCAATGGCATTTACCATGGCCTTTTGGTTGGCCGTACGGGCTCTTACCGTTTTTCCGTTAGGGCCAAATACCAAAACATCATTCGGATTTCTTTCGATAAAATTGTCAATTACTTTTTCATCGTCTCCTCCCAGAATCTGTTCAAGATAATTTTCGCTCATGTGGCCGTTACGCTCAAGATATTGAACGGCAAGATTTATTTTATCTCTTGCATCTTCAATTTGTTCAGGTGCGCCACTTAGCTTGATTTGTGTACCGCGGCTTAGTATTTTCAAACGGGGAAATTTCTTTTTTAAGATATCAAGTTTTCCATTGTTAACGCCAAAAAATTCTATAGGGTTTACGGTTTCGAGGTTGATTATTGTGTCTGTCAATCGGGTTTAAATTTTAGATTAAAAAAAAATTCTATTAAACGGATTTGATCTTATTCAATTCAAATATAAAAATTACAAAAACTGAATTACCAAATTACTTATACACATGCGGTTGAAAAAGTTAAAGTGCTTAGGTAACTGAACCAACTTCCCGCTTCTCTCTTTCCATAAACTTCCTGCAATTCGCACAATCAATTTATTAATTGATTACACGCATCTTCATGTTAACGGGTGCATTGGTATTATATTTTATTTACTGTGTTTGATTTTTTTTGATAATTTCGGTTTAAAATCAACTAAAATGAAAAAAAGTCTCCTGGTCATTTTCGGATGTATTATTTGTGTAATGCTTTTTCAAGCCTTCACTATTTCAAAGGCTCCTAAATATATGAATTTACAAATATTACCTGAAGATATTTCCAAGAATGATCTGGATAGTGTAATGCATCACTTTACACAATCACTTGGAGTAAAATGTAATTTCTGTCATGTGTGGAATAATGATTCCAAAAAAATGGATTTTGCAACTGATGATAAGCCGGAGAAAAATATTGCACGCAAAATGATGCTGATGTCTATTGATCTTAATAAAAATTATTTTGCTAAAATGGAAATGGATCATGACATGGATCATGATAAGATGGAAATGGGTAAAGATAGCATGATGAAAAATAAAGATAATATGGAGCACCACATGGGTAACTCAATGATGAATATGGATACAACCGGTATGAATAGCTCCAGGTATATGCTTATGGCAATAAACTGCTATACATGTCATCGCGGTGAGGAACATCCCAATTCAAAACTTCCGCCCCATGAGGAAGGTCCTAAAGGCCCGCCACCAATGCAAAAACCTGCAGACAAATAACGCGATAGGTTACCCATTAAGAATGCTATTTTGGAATCACTGCCTTATTAAAGGTGCGTGAGCGTGTTGAGATATTGATGCTATAATTTTATTCAATTTCAAATAGAAGGAATTGGGTTTTCTGAATGGAATCAAAATTATTGTCAGAGACAAACACAAGGCTTTTATGACCATCCGCTAAAACAGGCCCGAAGCAAACTCCCTCAATATTATCAATGTAAATGCCCAGATCATTCATATTAAGTAAAAGCTTTTTTGAAACCATCTTAACGGTTTTACTTTTTAAAGAAACCTCTTCATTAATATTGTCTGCTTTTGCCAGGTCGGCGAGATAAACTTTTATGGTACAGCCAATTCTTCCCGTAGAAAAGGATCGCTCAATTACAAGCAGTTTGTTCTTTTCCAATGTAAGAATATCTGAGATCCCGTTGATTATAAATGCGCCTTCAGGAATGGGAGCGTTTTCTATGGCGTCAATTCTATAAGCATATTGGGCAACAGGTTTTTTTGTCGCGACATCAAATTTTAAAATTCTTATAATACCTGCGGAATCCTTCAAGCCCGCACGTGGCCCATCATTGTATAACGGCTCTTCAACATTTACAAAAAGAGTTTTATAATCGTCAGCGAAAGATAATCCTTCAAACACCCCATTTCTTCTTGGCCCGGTCTCTTGTGTACTCATGTGGATTTGTGTTGGAAGAACAAAAGTGTCCATGTAAATTCCCTTTTCATTTATTTCAGTTACTGAGGGGTCTTCCAATATGATCTTATTACCGCTTTTCATACGTTCGCCTTCACTGCTCCATACAAATGAGTTATTTAGCGGATTGTATCTAATCGCTTCCGGATCGGGTGCATGAGATGGATCAGACGAATGACCAGGATAGAAATTTCCTCCCCTGTTCTTTAGTAATGTTGTTTCCAAAAAAGACACGCTATCTATTTTGTTATCATTGATAATGACTTTTGCTGTATAAAATCTTGCAGGGGCTCGTTCAGACCTGTCGTCGCTTATTATATAATAGACATTTTTTTGAGCATCGTAATCAATGCCCGAAAAGCCACCAACAACTGTGTTTTGAAACTCTTTGTTGTATGGGACCTCAAATTCACTGAGAAATTTTAGCCGGCCAAATTCTTGTTTATTATGTACATGCCTGGAGGAAGTGCATGACCATGAAATAAAAATTTCCAAAAGTAACAGCGTGATAATTAGTCGCATATTCAACCTATTAAAGAACAAATTTGGGGAAACTTTATTGGAATAGTTAAATTACATCTGGATGGCGGGTAGAAAATTTTTACTTTTGGGATCTGATGATTTCAGTTATTGAAAAATTTATTTGTTATTGAAAAATTTGTCAATTATGAAAGAAGCAATTATTACAGAAAAAACAAGTGTAAGCCAACCAAGGTGGCTCACAATTGTAAGGATAGCGCTTGGATTTATTTTGTTTTGGAAGGGAATAAATTTTATACGTGACACGTCGTTGCTGCAGGCAATGATCGGACAGACAGGTATTGGAATGGCAGGCAACAATTCTTCGGCTCTTGCTTTTATTATTACCTACATTAATTTATTGGGAGGTTTATTTATTGCGGTTGGCCTGTTCACACGAACTTCGTCAATCATACAGATACCCATTCTTATTGGAGCGGTATTCTTCGTAAACATGAAGCAGGCTGGCAGCAGTAGTTTTGAGCTGGTACTCTCTATTATCGTGCTTGTGCTGCTTGTGATTTTCGCCTACAAAGGAAGTGGTACGCTTTCCGCCGATGAATACTTTCGCAGCTACTACAAAGCAGGATCGGAAGAAGGAAATACGAAGAAATTTTTCAAATGAATTTCTTTATCGGTTTTTTTTGAAAGATTACTTCACTTTTAATTTATTCATGATAGCCGCAAGACCGCTTATTGTTCCCTGGTAGTATTTATCATTTTTCAGGTAAGGCATAAAGGCACTTTCAATAATAGCAAGAATTTCATAATCGGTTAATACCTGTTCTACACCGTTGCCGTTTTCAATGTGCAATTTCTTATATGTGTTTGAAAGGCCAATAAGGATTCCATTGAAATGCCCATCTACCTGCAGTCCCCATGATTTAAAAGTTTCTTTGGTAAAATCATCTACCTGGTTTTTGTTGACCATCGTTGAGTCAATGGTTATGATAGCTATTTGTACTGATGTTTTATTATGAATGGCAATGATTGAAGAGTCAAGTGTCTTAATCTCAGATGCAGTAAATAGATTTTCAAAATCATTCACAAAACCAACAGGGTCAGGTATTGTGAAATGAGCCGTTGAACTTGCTTTATAGGAAGTGGTTACAGGCTGCCGGTATGCATGGTCCTGGCCGGCACTATTCGACGAAAAAGAAATAAAAAAAATAACCAGCAATGATATCGGGCTGATGATATATTTCATAAAAGGGGTTTCCTATTGCTAACGCGATAAAAGGGGATTTATTTTCACCGGCAACGTATTCAAATGCCAAACAGATATGTGTACAAAGAAAATTTATGATAATTGCCGTATGATCTTTGCAACCTTATTTGACTATAACGCATCGTTTAGAAATACTATTAAAAATCCCATTCATCATTACTACAGGCCGTTGCTTAAAGAAATATTTATTGAAAGGTTCAATTTAAATACCTTCGCTGATAGTCAATTTTTAAACCAAAATATGAATATGTTATTATTAAAAAGATCAGCATTTTTAACGCTTATTTGCTTATGCCTGATCGTTGGTGCAAAGGCACAAAAAATTTCTTTTACAGAATACGATTTGTTCAACGGCCTTCACGTAATACTTCACCAGGATAAAAAAGCGCCAGTGGTAGCTGTAACTGTTTATTACCACGTTGGTTCTAAAAATGAAGAGCTGAATCGTACAGGATTTGCACATTTTTTTGAACATCTTTTATTCGAAGGAACCGATAACATTAAGCGTGGAGAATTTTCAAAATATGTAACGAGCAATGGCGGCAGGGACAATGCTACAACTTCGCAGGATAGAACTTATTACCACGAAGAGTTTCCATCGAATCAGCTGAAACTGGGGCTATGGCTGGAAAGTGAGCGCATGCTTCACCCTGTAATAAATGAAGTAGGTGTAAAAACGCAGAATGAAGTGGTAAAAGAAGAAAAACGCCAGAGAATAGATAACCAGCCTTACGGCCATTTTCTCGAAGCCGCGTTTTCAAAACTGTTTACATTACATCCTTATCGCTGGCAACCAATTGGTTCAATGGCAGATCTTGATGCAGCAACGCTTGATGAATTTAAAGCCTTCTTTCATAAATATTATGTGCCTAATAATGCTGTACTGAGTATCGCAGGTGATATTGATATTGACAGTACAAAAAAATTAGTATCAGCATACTTTTCTGATATTCCAAAGGCAGCTCCTGTAGTGCAGCCAAATATAAAAGAACAGCCAATTACAAAGGAAATCATTGACACTACTTATGATGCCAATATCCAGATTCCCGCAATCATGGCAGCTTACCGCACACCGGGAAAGGCTACCCACGATTCTAAAGTTTTAAATATGATCACCAGCTATCTTTCAGGAGGCGCAAGTTCAAAATTATATAAGAAGATGGTGGATGATAAAAAGAACGCCCTACAGGTAGGTGCATTTAATTTTGCCCTGGAAGACTATGGCGCTTACATTACTTATGCGTTGCCCAATAATAACGCTGACCTCAACACGCTTTTAAAAGATATTGATGACGAAGTGGCGAAAGTACAAACATCACTTATAAGTGAAACTGATTACCAGAAATTATTAAACCAGTTTGAAAATGATTATGTGAGCAACAACACGCACATGCTGGATGTTGCGGGCAATCTTTCAGAGAACTACATTGTATTTCACAATACCGGCCACATAAATGACGTGTTGAATGAATATAGAAAAATAACAAGACAGGAAATAATGGAAGTGGCGAAAAAGTACCTTAACAAGAATCAAAGGGTTGTTTTGTATTATCTTCCTAAATCCAAATAGCACGGGACAGGGAGATTTGTAACAACCTAAATTTCATTTCTATCAAACAAAAAATATGAAGAAAATAATTATAACAGCTTTTAGTTTCCTAGCGATATTAAATACTGAAGCACAGAAAATCGACAGAACTAAACAGCCTGATGCAGGACCGGCGCCGGCAATATCATTTGGCAGCCCGGTAACGTACAAACTTTCTAATGGCATAACGGTATTGGTTGTGGAGGATCACCGTCTTCCAAAAGTTACCGCTACTTATTTTATTGACCAGGGACCTGTTACAGAGGGAGCTAAAGCAGGAGCATTTGATATGATGGGCAACATGCTCAGCGAAGGCACTGCCTCGAAGACCAAGGCCCAGTTTGATGAAGCGGTGGACCAAATGGGTGCGGATGTGAACTTGAGTGGCAGCAGATCAAGCGCATCTTCTCTTACCAGGTATTTTGACAAAGCATTTATGCTTATGGCGGACGCTCTTCGCCATCCGTCATTTCCGCAGGAATCTTTTGATAAAATAAAATCGCAAACACTTACAGGGCTTAAGGCAAATGAAAAAAATGCCAAAGCTATTTCGGCACGTGTGGTTAATGCACTTGCATTTGGTGCCGCGCATCCGAATGGAGAATTTGAAACCGAAGAATCGGTGAATGCACTTACCCTCGATGATATAGAAAAGGACTACGAAAAGTACGTTACCCCTTCGCGGGGCTATCTCACTTTTGTGGGAGATATAAAACCGCTTCAGGCAAAAGCCCTTGCAGAAAAGGCCTTCGGAGATTGGAAAGGAACGACCCTTACTTTACCAACATTAGCAGATGTAAATAATCCTTCTAAAACGGAAGTAGATCTTATTGATGTTCCGAATGCTGTTCAAAGCGAAATAACAGTTTTGAATCTTGTGGACTTGCCTATGAGCAGCCCGGACTATTTTCCATTGTTGCTGGCAAACCAAATATTAGGAGGCGGTTCTGAAGGCCATTTATTTATGAATCTTCGCGAAAAACGCGGTTACACTTATGGTGCTTATTCATCAGTAGGCGCAGGAAGATTTCAAACAAAATTTAATGCGGCTGCTTCTGTAAGAAACGAAAAAGCAGATAGCGCCATAATGGAAATTTTGAAGGAAATTAATATTATGCGCACCCAAGAGGTAAGCGCTGAAGAATTGAAAAACGCAAAGGCTTTGTATAATGGATCGTTTGCGCTTGGCCTTGAAGAACCGGCACTTACCGCATCATTCGCCAGCAATATTTTGATCAATAATCTGCCTGCAGATTTTTATAAAACTTATTTACAAAAAATTAATGCAGTAACTGCTGTAGATATTGAAAGAGTAGCGAAGAAATATTTTAATTATGACAACACGCGCATTGTGGTTGTAGGAAAAGCAGAAACAGTAAAGCCCGGCCTTGTGGCGATGGGCTACCCCGTGAACATGTATGATAAATATGCAAAGGAAGTGCAGGCGACCGCAATGTCTTCCGCAGCAGGTGATAAAAGCCCTGAAGAAATAATAAGCAACTACCTCAAAGCGATTGGGGGGGAAAGTGCTCTTAAGGAAGTGAAGTCGGTTGCGATAAGTGGCAAAATGAATATGCAGGGAATGGCCCTTAATTATGAACAAAAACAAATGAACCCTAACATGCAGGTTACGGATGTAATTATGAATGGAAATCCGGTAGTTCATAAATTCTTTGATGGTAAATCCGGCTCGATGACACAGATGGGAAATAAAAAGGATCTCTCCGCAGATGAGCTGGCAGAAAGTGCTGAAACAAAAGGAATATTTCCACAAATATTTTACAAAGAAGGAGGATATAAACTTGATAATGCCGGGATAGAAAAAGTAGGAGGTAATGATGCATACAAGATTAATATTACTTCTCCGTCAGGAATAAAATCCATTGAATACTATGATGTAAATTCAGGTTACCTGGTGAAAGCAGTTCGCAATACAAAAACGGAAGGGCAGGAAGTTCAGCAGTCAGTGGAGTTCAGTAATTATAAAAAGGTAGGCGATGTAATGTTTCCATTCACAGATGCGGTAGCGGTCGAAACAGCCGCCGGCGCCCAGGAGTTTCAAATTGATGTAGATGATGTAAAAGTAAACACGGGGGTTTCTGCGGAAGACTTTAAATAATAGGAACGAAAAAAACTTAATGGAAAGGCCGGACAGCAATGTTCCGGCCTTTCAATTAATAAAATAGGTGAGGATGTTTTTGAATGATTATTTTTTTACAGAATCTTCTTTGGAAAATTATTCCCATAGTGAAATTATTCACTTGAAAATTATATTATTTGATTAACCTGAAACTGATTGGATACTTGTATAATTTCCCTTCACTTGCCTTGATTGTTGCCATGATTACTAAAATAAGGTCCACGATACCAACGAGCCAAATCAGCAGAATTCCTATAAGAGTAATCACAAGTGCGATTACGATTATGAACATGGTAATCTGGAAATTAAGAGATTCCCTGGCGTGAATTTTTACAAACTCCGATTCATCTTTTTTTATAAGATAAATAATTAATGGCGCTATTATGGGAGCTACCAGGGTAAGAATATGTGAAAGAATGGCCATAGTTTTTTCATCGCTGTTGGGGGCGATGATTGGAGCAGAGTCTGTACCTAAATATGATTTTTCGTCCATAATATATATTTTATAAGTAAAATAAATATTTCTGTTTATATATCATAATACATTAAACATTATTTGCTAGTAGATAATGCAAAAGGGTAGAGCTAATTCATGATTTTAAATACTGCCATTAGCTAAACCCAGGAAATTCTGAAAAGATTTTTTGAATCGGTAATCTTCAAACGTCAAAGAACTTTCCCGATAATTAGTGAAATTGAAGTGATGACATCTCCGTTGGTATCGTTTTGAAAAAAAGTTTTTAAGCCGGTTTCGTAATTTTTGGAGAGGCACACATTTATTGTGGCGCCAACAGTGTAACCCGCAGTAAACGTATTTTGTTTTCCATTATCATAAAAAGTATAAAATGGCAATGGAAAATAGGCAGTGTCCTGGTAGTACCCATACACCTGCGGAAATGAAGAAGATTGAAATCTTGCTATTGGCCCGGCACCTATTTTAATTTGAAAAGCCGGCGTGTACAGTATCGCGAAATTTAATACGGGGGTAAGTTGAATTCCGGCAGCAGTAAATCGCAATAATCTTTCATCTGGTGATGCGTTGGCCATAAATCCATTGAAGCCCCTGTCTTTTCCATAATTAATAGTAGTAGTGAACCCTGCAGATAGTTCCAGGCGTTTTTTAAACTTATGAGCATATGCAACTTCAGCAATTATACCGTTAAGATCTCCTGTACCGTGCCATGATTTGCCTGCACTTATTAATAAAGAATTGGAATTTTTTTGTGCAAGGCTGGTGCCTGCAATTGCAAGCAGTAAAGTCAAGGAAATAATTTTTTTCATAATAGTTAGCCTGGTGTTTGATTTTAAAAGTTTATTAAATTTTCCCCCAACAAACCTTTTAAAACCTAGCCAATAATTTGAAATTGACCAGCCTCGGTGTTAAACGATTGGGAATACTAAAGGTGTTATTTGCAAAATCTTTTATTAGCTGGTAAGAAATGGTATTTGCCCTGTCAATAAGATTAAACACTTCAAGGCTGGCCCATATATTCTCAAAGCTCCGGAAAGGAGAGTGGCTGCGCCGAAGTGACTTTTCGCTCAGCAACAATGCGCTAAAACCTAAGTCAACTCTTATATAAGGTTCAATGATAAGTGCGTTTCTATATTTTACACTGTTGGGAATATTATAGCTCATATTGCTTCCATAAATCATATTCAAATGCACCCTGAAATTTTTATTGGTACTTAGATAATCCTGCAGGAATAAGCCCAATGTCAACAGGCGATCCGTTGGCCTTCTTACATAACCGACATCGGTTCTTACTGAGTCTGCAACAACCTGGTCCTGGGTTTTGGAAGTGATCACTTCACCCGCAGCATTTTTATAGGTGTAGTAGAAATCGTTGTTGAGATCCTCCTTCGTACGGCTTATACCTATGCTGAGCCAGCTTTCCGCATCTTTTACCAGTTCGGTGAAGACGCGTGTTTCGATACCCGTCGCATAAGCTTTAGCACTATTTTCTCCGTAATAACGTATGCGTACATTATCAATATCATAAGGTACTACATCTGTAAGTGATTTATAGTATGCTTCTGTAGTAATTCTCAACGGCCGCCCGTTGGTTGATAAATTATAATCGAACCCGGCTACAAACTGTACGCTTTTCTGGCTCTTGAGGGCTGTATTTACCGTTCCGTCGTACCTGCGCATTTCCCTGTAAAATGGTGGCTGGTCGTACACGCCAGCTGCTGCTTTAAATACGATATCCTTTTTCCAATTGGGTTTGTAACTTACCTGGGCCCGGGGGCTTAATATGAATTCTTTATTAAGTGAATTATAATTGAATCGAACTCCGGCCTGTAAAGAAATATCTCTATCTGTATTGCCTAAACGAATATTATCCTGAACATAACCACTATATTTATCAATGGTAAGATTTGCTCTTGATTTAAGTACGCTGCTTAAATTAAGTGCATCAGGATTATAAGGCAACGAGTAACCGGCACTATCTTGGTATTCCCATTCGTTGAGCTTATCATTTATAAGAGTATGGTCAATTGCTGCACCCCACTGCACAAAATGTTTTCCTTTATCGAAACTACCTTTATGGCTTACGTTATATACTTCAATATTAAGTTTGTTGCGGGCGTAGTTTTGAAACACACCTGCGCCAAGCGGATTGGTTATTTGCCCAAATGCTGCACTGCTTTTATCAAAATTTCTTTCACCAAAAAGGTAATAACCGGTAATGTCGAAATTCTCATTTTCATTATCGGCGTAATGGCTTGCCATCCATTTTAGCTTTATCCTATTGTTTACCGTTTGGTTAAGGCTCAGGCCGATAAGATTGGTATTGTAACTGTCTTTTTCCTGGCCTTCAAAAAAGATATCAAGCCCAATGTTTGCAGTAAACAACGGAGAAAATACCGCGGTTGATTTCTGCGCAGATTCCGGAACCAGGCTAAACCGGGAGCCTGAAATAATTCCTAAAAGATCAAGCTGTAATTTTTGGGAAATCCTATAACTTATCAATGCTTGCAGGTCTGCTGCGGAGGGAACATAATTTCCTTTTACCTCCTGGCTGCTTAATAGATTTTTATTTGTTTTACTTCGAACGCCAAACAACCAGGTTAGCTTATTATTTTTTGATGATCCTTCAAAGTGAAAGCCCTGCTCCAGCAAACTTATATATGCTGATCCTCCAAATGCAGATGGCTTTTTATATTGTATATCGAGAACACTGCTTATTTTGTCTCCATACTTTGCCTGGAAACCACCATTGTAAAAGTTTATATTTTTTGCGAGTTCCGGGTTTATGAAACTTAAACCTTCCTGCTGTCCATTTCTTACAAGGTAAGGACGATAAATCTCAAAGTCATTTATGTAAATGAGATTTTCGTCATAATTGCCGCCACGTACCGAATACTGCGAGGTAAGCTCATTATTACTGCCTACCAATATCTTAATAAGTCCTTCTACTCCTCCTGTAGCCGATGGAAGTGTTACAGCATTTTTTGGATTGATCTTCACAAGCCCCGTCTCTTTTCTCTCTTTATCTTCACTGATCACAACTGTCTGAAGTGTTTTGCCGCTCCGTTCGAGCTTTACCGTTAGTTCTTCTTCTTCACCGTCGCTCAGGTAGAAGTTTTTCTGCTCTTCCCTGTAACCAGAAAACGAAAATACCAGGCCAAAGGCTTTTTCCGCCGGAACTTTTATACGGTAAGTGCCGGAATCCGAAGTGGTGATGCCGCTTTGTTTTCCGAGAATTATTATGCTCACGCCACTTAAGGTATTCTCGTTTTCGTCAATTACTTTGCCAGAGATATATGCATACTTCTTTTGTGAAAAGCCGGAAAATACTGTGAGAAGAAGTAAGATGGAAACAGTTAGTTTCATGGGGTGAAGATAATATTTTAGCTATTATGTCAAACGAAATTTCAACAGGTGCAAATGCGCATAGTTGAGATTTTGGTCAAGCTACTTAACGTTCTTTCAATTGTGGAGAATTTCTTCTGTATTGTATTCTATGCGACACCACCTGCTGCATGTTTTAATCACTTCGCTCAATTTTATTATTTTTGAAAATGCGCAAACCTATTTTACTATTGTCATTTTCTTTTCCCCTGCTGCTGGCCTGCTGCTCAATGCCGGAGCCCAAAGATGAAAAACTTGTTGACGAGCCTACGCCGGCAAGAAAAGATGCCTTTCACCAACTGTGTCAATATTGGGAACTCTCTGATGCGGAACGTCCCACTTACAGGGATCTTAGTGAACACCGCGATGAAATTTATAACATACCCGGTATTGTTTTTATGACTGATTCTACTTTTCTTGAGAACCCGAAGGCGGACATGAGGTATGGAAAATTTACATTAAACGGAAAAGAAATTAATGCGCAATTTGATGATGGTAAAAAGGCTATATACACAATTCAGGAGAAGCAGGAAAACGCTATGACATTAAAGAGGACAGAAAAAGAACAGTCAACAATTCTTTATCTAAAAGCCTCAGAAGTTTTTTGGCCGGATGCAAATAAAAATCCGTTCAATAAGATCAATAGTGGATGGCGAATAAAACCCAAAGCGCTGGAAAGCGAAGTGGAATTGAAAGAAAGACTAAAAGGTTGCGTTCAATTCTATGAATATTTTTTTAAAGGCTATGTTGAAAGTAAAAGTACCGAGATCGATTACTCCGGGCTGCCGTCCTGTTTTAAATGGTACCAGGGAGGTATTTTTGTTCAGAATGAAAAGAAGCTGGATAAAAAATGGATGAATTGTTTTTATTCCCCTGAGCAAGCCTTGCAGGCAAGGCAGATTATGGAGGATGCGCTTTCAAAAAAATATGATTGGGATACTACCGAAAGGAACTGGATCAGGCAATTGATTCCTGTGTTAAAGCAGGTGCACGATAAGTTGTAAATTCAATGTGCCGGGTATTATAGTTGATGTTTAACAATTCCATTAAAACCGCTTAAACTTTGCAATCGTCCCCATTGGATCATCGGAACTGAAAACGGAATTTCCTGTAACAAGTACATCTGCTCCTGCATCTAAAATTTCTTTGGCATTTTGTAAAGAAACACCTCCATCGATTTCGATAAGTGCCTGGGATTTTTTTTCAACAATTAATGCTTTGAGATCTTTTATTTTTTGAATAGAGTAAGGAATAAATGACTGACCGCCGAAACCAGGATTTACAGTCATGAGATTAACAAGATCAATATCGGCAATAATATCATGCAACAACATAACAGGAGAATGAGGGTTGATCGCAACACCGGCTTTCATACCCAGCGATTTTATCTGCTGAATGTTCCTGTGCAAATTCGGGCATGCTTCCAGGTGAACAGTTAATCCCTCGGCTCCTGCGGCTTTAAACTCTTCAGCATACTTTTCGGGCTCGAGTATCATAAGATGTACGTCGAAGAATTTTTTCCCCGCTTTACGAAGTTGTTTAATGATATGCATTCCAAAACTTATGTTCGGTACAAATCTCCCATCCATTACATCGAGGTGAAACCAGTCTGCTTCACTTTCATTAATCATTTTACAGGCATCGTCAAGATGTAAAAAGTCGGCTGTCAAAATGGATGGAGCTATTATGGGCATAGTATAAATTAAGAATTGAAAATTAGGAATTAAGAATTAAGGAGGAATAATTATTTATTATTAACGACATAATAGGGTTACAATTTTTACTTTCCGGCTTCAAGCCTGTTCAATGCTTCTCTCGCTTCTATAAAGTTTTTGTCGTACAACAGTGCATTCTGGTAACTTTGAATTGCATCGTCTGGCTTGTGTAATTTCTCATAACATTTTCCCATCCAATAGTAACCTTCGTCAAAATTATTCTGAATGGTTATTGCTTTTTTTAATGTTTGCAGGGCATCCGGATAGTTACGGAGATCATATAACGCGATAGCTTTTTCGCGGTACGCAAACATGTAAGTAAAATCGAGGCTGAGACTGCTATCAAAATAATTGATGGCTTTATTTTTATCGCCAATATAGTTGTTATATAGTCCTTTTACGAAAAAAGCATCTTTACCATATTTCGCCCTGTTTGCCCTTAAGAGTTCATTAGCAATCACCAGTGATTTTGTGCTTTTTACTTCAGCGTAAATAGTTCCCAGGGCTATTAAATAATCCGGGAGAGGATAAATAACTATAGCTTGTTCAAGAGATTTAATAGCGTTCAAGGTATCTTCATTTTCAAAATGAAGCGTCGCCTTCATATTCCACAGGTAAGCATTGCCACTGTCTTTTTTTATTTCATTATTTGTAAGGGCAATTGCAGAATCATAAGACGCCTCGTTGCGGTAATCTTCAATAAGTTCCTGGACCAGCATTAAAGAATCGGGATATTGGCTGATGATTTTTTTTAGAGCCTCTTTTGATTTGGGTTGCGGAGGCTTTTGATGTATTTCCTCATTGCTATTACACGAAATCATGGCCACAAAAAATGTAACGAATAAGAATCCATATTTCTTTTTCTTCATCCGGCAAATTTAAGTAATCATAATTGTTGCTCTTATTCAAGAGCAATCATTATTGTTAAATATAGAGATTGACTAAATTGCCTTTAAAAAAGTATAGATGTTCAAATTTTTAATTCCCGTTTTTAGTTTGCTGAGTTATTTTTATTATTCTAAAAATAATATTTCAGTACATCATAAAATTCCTTCGGCGGATACATTGCAGTATCCTGAGGAAAGGCATTTCAGTAATTTGCGCCAGCTTACTTTTGGTGGCGATAATGCCGAGGCCTATTTTAGTTTCGACAGTAAGTACATTATATTTCAGCGCACCGATCCTAAAAATGGCATCATGTGTGACCAGATATGGATGGGAAAAATTCCTGAAACCGCAGATGAGAAATTCGAAACAAAACTTGTAAGCACCGGCACCGGGCGCACAACCTGCTCTTATTTTTATCCTGATGGAAAACATATCTTATATGCTTCCACGCACCTCGGGTCAAAAGATTGTCCACCAGTTCCTGACCGGGAAAAAATGAAAAGGTATATATGGCCAATTTATGAAAGCTTTGATATTTTTAAGGCTGATATAAGTGGCAATATTGTACAGCGACTTACTTCAACCAAAGGTTATGATGCTGAAGCGACAATATCACCTAAAGGCGATAAGATTTTGTTTACATCTACCCGTAATGGTGACCTTGATCTATATACTATGGATCCCGATGGAAGAAATGTAAAACAAATAACGAACTTGTTAGGTTACGATGGAGGCGCATGGTTTAGCCCGGATGGGAAAAAGATCGTTTGGCGGGCGAGCCGCCCTTCAACTAAAGAAGAAGTTGACGACTACAAAAATCTTTTGGCGCAGGGGCTTGTGGCGCCTACGTCCATGGAAGTCTGGGTTGCCAATGCCGACGGAAGTGATGCACACCAAATAACTTTTCTCGATAAAGCCAACTGGGCTCCCAATTTTACACCTGATGGAAAGCATATTATATTTTGCAGCAATCATGAATACGCAAGAGGATTTCCTTTCAATATGTACATTACCGATATCAATGGCAAAGGCCTTGAAAAGATCAGCCGGGACAATGGATTTGATGCATTCCCAATGTTTAGCCCCGACGGTAAAAAAATAATTTTCAGCAGCAATCGGAATAATGGGGGAGGGCATGATACCAATATTTTTATCGCTGATTGGATTGAGTGATAGATAAAAAATTGTAGCGATAGAAATTACCTGATGTACTATGCGGGTGAAACGACTGATACGCCTGGGTTTGGTCACTTAAAATATTACTTCACTTGGCTGTTAATGTACAACGACCTGTGGGCAAATGGAGGAAAGTAATTTGAACAGAAAAAAAGAAGCTTATATTTTTAATTCGTCAAATAGAAGAGATTGCTTCCTGTTTTAATCGTAGTATGATTTCTTCAATCATAAGATTGCCGGATAATAATATTTGATTGTTGCCGTTCAATAAGAAGATAAACGGAATTGCTTTAATATTATATTTCGAAAAAATGTCTTGATAATTTCCCGGAAGATTAGAAAGATTTTGCCAAACCATCTGTTCTTTCACAAGCGCTTCTTTCCATTTCTCAAAGTCATTATCACAAGAAATGCTCACTATAGAAATTCCCTTTGGATAATAGGTGTTATAAAACGATTTCAATTCCGGTATTTCCTGCCTGCAGGGACCGCACCAACTGGCCCAAAAAACTATTAGCGTCGCGTTCTTCCCTTTTACATCTTGTAATGAATTTTTTTTACCTGTTGTATCCATGTATCCAAAATCAGGAAAGACGCTGCCTGTAGTTAATTGTTTAGTATGTGCGATAAATTCAATAGGTTTTTTACCTGTAGGTAATTCTAATAATTCTTTATCAAAAATGTTAGCCAGGTCCTGCAATTCATCAAGTGTAAAATAATTTGCATTATTCCAGATATTGCTAAGCGCCTGGAAATTTCCCGGGTGCTGCTTTATTATTTTTTTAAAATTGGTTTTATAATTCTTAAGTAAACTATCTTTTTGTTTTTTGCAAAAAATTAAAAGCGATGTATCGAATATTTGCAGAGCGGAATTAATTTTCGCACTCATCTTATAAACTTTATCGGGAGGATTCATTAAACTATACTTAAAAAGAAAATCGGTTTCTTTAGAGCCGGTAAGTTTTAATCCATTCTTATCTTTGGCATCACCTTTAATATCTATTATTGCATTTTCTAAAATGAAATTTCCGTAAGACGATGGTTTTTCTTTGGTAGATAAATATTGGTTATTAAAACTTAGGGATGATGTTTTTTTAGTGACCGAATCAACATAAAAAATCCCCGCAGCCCAGGCAGGTTCTATCAATTGGGTGTCCCGCCTGAAAATAAAAGTTTCATTTACATACTCAGCAGAATCAATAGTGGGCCATTTTGGCTGGCCTGCAGTATCCAATACCATTACACTCATGTAAACTCGATGTGTGGAAATGTTTTTGACATGGCCTGTAATTTCATAGCCCCGGCTATGTATTTCTTTTTGGCTGTTAATACAGGATGTCAGTAAGAATAGTGTTGCAAAAATTGACCTGCCTATAAAAGTTAGCATGATTACTTTGCTGTGATGAAGTTCAAAGGTAAATATATTCGGGTCTTAAAATAATTAAGCAAACCAATTAAACCAACTCTATAATCTCGCAATTTTTTATCTCACTTCCATCAATCAGAAACCGAATCACCGTGCGAACTTTTTGCCATCCCTGCTTACCCGCTGCACCGGGATTCACGTGGAGGCAATTTAATTTTTCATCATACATTATTTTCAAAATGTGGGAGTGCCCGCTAATGAATAACTGCGGCTTATGAATCAATATTTCTTTTTTCGTTTCAGCATTATATCTTGGCGGATAGCCGCCAATATGCCGTATCAATACTTTTACATCTTCACACATAAATACAAGTTGCTCCGGGTAGATGCTTCTGATATCGTTTCCATCGATGTTTCCGTATACACCACGAATCCTGGTTTGACCGGTCTGACCGTCCCCGGTCTGACCGTTTAATTTATTTGCAATTTCAACAGAGCCAAAATCTCCGGCGTGCCATATTTCATCACAATTCTTAAAATGCTCAAAAATACTTTCATCCAAAAAATTATGTGTGTCAGAGAGTAGTCCTATCCTTGTCAATTGAAAGAGAATTTTAAGGTGTAAATTTACAAGGCAAATAATTCACAATGCCTTTCTTAACCCCTAAATCCCCTGAAGGGGACTTTTGGATGGTACTTTTTATAAAGTATAATTTTTGTAAAGTGGCTATAAATTGGAAGAACAAGATCTAAATACAGGAATTTCTTAATTCAATAAACATGCCTCACTACCATCAATCAGGTTCGATCCCTCATAAGCGTCACACACAATTCCGCAAGCCCGATGGAACTTTATATTCGGAACAGCTTTTTTCTACTGAAGGGTTTTCGTCAGATTCATCATTGTTGTATCATACACATCCTCCTACACAAATAATAAAAACAGATCATCCGCATTCCGTAATGCCGGAAATTGCTGAAGAAAAAATGCTGCAGCATCGCAGCTTCCAGGGGTTTAAAATTCACCCTGAAAAAGATTATCTGAAAAGCCGGAAGCCCATTCTTGTTAACAATGATTGTCATATTTCATTAGCCGCACCAAAGGAAGCTATGCGAAGTTATTTTTATAAAAATGCAGATGCTGACGAAATGATTTTTGTTCATGAAGGTTCGGGCCTCCTAAAAACCCAATACGGCGAAATTGATTTTGGATATGGCGACTACCTTGTAATTCCAAGAGGCAGTATTTATCAAATTGACTTTAAAACAGAAGACAACAGGCTGTTCCTTTTAGAATCATTTAGTCCCATCCGTTACCCCAAGAGATATACGAGCAGGTTTGGACAATTGATGGAAAATTCACCCTATTGTGAAAGGGATATAAGAGTGCCCCAAAACCTGCAGACAAATGATGTGAAAGGTGACTATCTTATTATGACTAAAAAGAAGGGAATGATGTATGGCATTCATTATCTGCATCACCCTTTCGATGTGATAGGGTGGGATGGCTGTTGTTATCCTTTTGCATTTTCCATACATGACTTTGAGCCGATAACAGGCCGCGTTCATCAGCCTCCACCGGTTCACCAGACTTTTGAAGGAAACAACTTTGTAGTTTGTTCTTTTGTCCCGAGAATGTATGACTATCATCCGCAATCAATTCCGGCTCCATATAACCATAGTAATATTGATAGCGATGAGCTGCTCTATTATGTTGACGGCGATTTCATGAGCCGCAAGCATGTTACGAGAGGTATGATCACCCTTCATCCCGGCGGTATTCCTCATGGCCCTCACCCTGGCGCGGTGGATAAAAGTATCGGCATGAAGGAAACGAAAGAACTTGCTGTAATGGTTGATACATTCCATCCATTGCAGCTTACCAAAGATGCATTGGCAATCGAGGATGATGATTATGTGATGAGTTGGGCGGAGTAGATCGATATTTGATAAGGCGGGAAAATAACGGCTCGAAGTGGAATAATCTCGTTTGTCTTTTTATCCCTTATCAAAAACTTTTTGTCTTATCTTTTTTTTCTCTTAGTTTTAAATCTCCTTATCTTTCTTTTTAAAAAATACCAGTATGATAAAATTCAGTGAGCTAAAAAATGGAGATTATGTTCTTGCGGAAAGCGATGGACAGGCGTGGCAGGGGGAAGTAACTGGTTTTAACCACGATGAAAAGGAGGTAAGTATTTACAATGGGGTTCAGGATTTTTGGTTCAAGACAGATGAATTGTATGCCTTGCCCCTCGATGAAAATCAACTAATGAAACTCAAGTTCCAGAAACATGTAAATGACGACGGATCGGTAAAATATATGAAAGGCGCCTTCCGTATTCAAACTCCTTCCCAGGGTAATTTCAATAATTTTGAAATATGGTACCGGGATGAAAAAAGAACAATGCTCCACCCCATATCGGTACACCAGTTGCAAAATCATCATGTGGAAATGACGAAGGTTCACCTTACGGACGATGTTATCTGATCATTTTAAATTAGCACTTACAAGCGTTGTTTTCGTATCCAGGTCCTGCACTATTCCTGAAAAATTTAAGTGAACGACGCTGGAATTCTCAATAAGCCCATATTTAGGAGCATAGTAGCTGTCAATATCTGTTTCCAATGAAGCAGAAGGAATAACACTTGAATGAATTGTCGTTGTAACATGTATAACGTTGCTGTAATTAGTTCCACCTACACTTCTTGTTACATCCTTCTCTGTAATATTATTAGTAACTGTAAAAGGAATCTGTAATGGAAAGCCCGGAATTGTCACGCTCAGATCCTGGCTCCAGGTTTTGCTCAGGCCAAGATTATCTTTGAGATATAATCTTTCAATAGCTCCGGCTCCAAGGCCTGCAGGCAGTGAATCAAACTCGTAATAATCGTGGCCGGAAATATTTAAATATTGGTTGCCGCCATCGGAATTATTATAAACGTGATAGGTTTTTCCGTTGATGGAAGTATCCCGGGAAGTTGATGTAATCGTGTAGTCCGAAGCAGGGGTGAGACCGGAGTTGTCGACGCTGTGATAATTCCAGGAACTCCCTGCTGCATTATTAAAATAAGTATCGGCCGGGGCCGGGGGTGCAGGGTCTCCGCCATTTTTTTTGCAGGAAATAAGAAAGACTACCATTAAAAGCAGGAGGCTGAATTTGATTTTCATGTGTTAAGTTTACGGAATTGGCTGTAATATTAGTCCTTTTTTTGTAAAATTAAATTATTTACACTTATCTTTGCGCTCCCAAAAACAGTATGGCCAAACAAGCACTCATCAAACAAGACGGAACAATCCTGGAAGCCTTATCCAATGCAATGTTCCGGGTTAAGCTTGAAAACGGACATGAAATTTTGGCAACCATTTCTGGTAAAATGCGCATGCATTACATAAGAATTTTACCTGGGGACAAGGTTGGAGTTGAGATGAGTCCTTACGATCTTTCAAGGGGGCGCATCATTTTTAGGTATAAATAAAGTCTTAACAAAAGCTTAAGTAAAACAGAATATTATGAAAGTAAGGGCAGCCATAAAAAAAAGAAGTGTAGACTGCAAGATTGTGAGGAGAAAGGGAAGACTGTATGTAATCAATAAAAAGAATCCCCGCTTTAAGCAAAGGCAGGGGTAACCCTTCGACAACCTCAGGGTGACACAAGCTCAGGGTGACAGTAAGTATAGGAGTTGATTTAAAATTATTAAGAAAAAAAATTTAAAAATTAATGGCTCGTATTGCCGGTATAGATTTACCAAAAAACAAAAGAGGAGTTATAGGCCTTACATATATATATGGAATTGGCCCTTCGACAGCACGTTATATCTTAGATAAGTCGAATGTAAGCTACGATAAGAAGGTGAATGAGTGGAATGATGAAGAGCAAACTTCCATTAGAAATGTAATAAGCGGCGAATTCAAGACCGAAGGGGCTTTACGCAGCGAAACTCAAACAAATATCAAAAGGTTACTTGATATCGCATGCTATCGTGGCTTAAGGCACCGTAAAGGATTGCCACTACGTGGGCAGCGTACCCGTACCAACAGCCGCACCCGTAAAGGAAAGCGTAAGACAGTCGCCGGTAAAAAGAAAGCGCCTAAGAAGTAATACCCCTAGCCCCTTAAGGGGAATAAGGACGGTATCCTTAAAGGGGAAAAATAAATAAAGGCTTACATTTTTTTGAATCAACACCAGATATCCAGTAAGCCGGAAGGAGGGTTGATTCAATCGCGAATAGTCTTCGGGATAAACATTTAAAGATTACCTATCAGTTCAATTATGGCAAAAGCTACCAATCAAAAAGCAGCAGGTGCGAAAGCATCATCAAAGAAAAGAATTGTAAAAGTTGAGAATTACGGAGACGCACACATCGTTGCAAGTTTCAACAACATCATCATTAGTTTAACCAACAAGCAGGGCCAGGTTATCGCCTGGTCGTCGGCAGGTAAAATGGGCTTTAGGGGTTCTAAAAAGAACACACCTTATGCAGCTCAAATGGCCGCTTCGGATGCAGCAAAAGTTGCCCTGGATGCAGGTTTGAAACGCGTAGATGTATATGTAAAAGGACCGGGTTCAGGAAGAGAAGGCGCTATAAGGTCTTTGTCCCAGTCTGGTATCGAGGTGGTAATGATCAAAGATGTAACTCCGTTACCTCACAACGGCTGCAGGCCTCCAAAGAAAAGAAGAGTCTAAATCAATGTACGACGTACGATGTTTGACGTAAGATGTGAGTTAAAAACATCATACATGCTTCATCAAACATCGCACATATTCAATAACGGGTGTATCATTAATTTTTGATTTTTAATGATGATGCGCCGACACTAAAAAATCAATCACAATTATGGCTCGTTACACAGGACCAAAAACAAAAATTTCCAGGATTTTTGGCGAACCCATTACCGGGAACGGAAAATGGTTAACCAAAAACAGCAATCCCCCGGGAATGCATGGTGCAGCACGCAAGCGCAAAAGCCTTGGTGAATATGCACTTCAACTTCGCGAAAAGCAAAAAGCCAAATATACTTACGGTGTATTAGAGAAACAATTCCGCAACACATTTAATGAAGCATCACGCCGAAAAGGTGTAACCGGTGAAAACCTTATCAAGCTACTTGAAGCACGTCTTGACAATACAGTATTCCGTATGGGAATTGCTCCCAGCAGGCAGGCTGCGAGGCAGCTCGTTTCTCATAAGCACATTACCGTTAATGATAGCGTGCTGAATATTCCATCTTACTCTTTGAAGCCGGGCGATGTAATTAGTTTAAAAGAAAAAACTTCTGGCAACACTAATATTACAGGAAACCTGCGGCCAAAGAATCCAAAATTTAATTGGATTGAATGGAGTGAAGCAAATATGCAGGGAACGTTCATTGCATATCCCGAAAGAGAGAGTGTTCCTGAAAATATTAAGGAACAATTGATCGTGGAATTGTACAGTAAGTAAACCCCTAACCCCTAAAGGGGAATGAGGAAAAAATAGTATCATAAATTAAATGCCCCAAGCCCTTTTAGGATTGGAGTATAAAAAAACCAAAAACAAAATAAAAAATGGCCATTTTAAATTTTGTACAGCCAGACAAAATCGTTCTTCAGAAAAGTACTGATTTTGAAGCACAATTCGAGTTTCGTCCATTGGAACCAGGCTATGGTGTAACCATTGGCAATGCTTTGCGCAGGGTATTGCTCAATTCATTAGAAGGTTATGCAATAGTTGGTATCAGCATTGCCGGAGCTGACCACGAGTTTGCTACAATTAAAGGAATAACTGAAGATGTAACAGAAATAATTCTTAACCTGAAGCAGGTTCGTTTTAAAAAGAAAATTGACCAGGATGCAGGTACTGAAAAAATATCACTTTCTTTAAAAAATAAATCAGAATTTACCGCAGGTATGATAGGGGAAGCATCTCCATCTTACGAAGTAATGAATCCGGATTTGCTTATTTGTACAATGGATACATCAGCAAGATTGGAAATAGAAATTACCATTGGTAAAGGCCGCGGTTATGTTCCTGCTGAGGAAAGCAAAGAAAAGAGTTCACATTTTGGCTACATTCCTGTTGATGCTATCTACACTCCAATAAAAAATGTGAAATACAGCATTGAAAATACAAGGGTTGAACAGAGAACGGATTTCGAAAAATTAGTAATGGATGTTACTACCGACGGAACTATTCACCCGGAAGAAGCGGTAAAGCAGGCCTCAAGAATATTGATCCAGCACCTTATGATCATCACTGATGAAAATATCACCTTTGATAATAAAGAAGAGAAGAAGGAAGACCTTGTTGATGAACAAACATTACAACTACGTAAGGTTCTTAAAACGCCACTAGAAGATCTTGACCTTTCTGTAAGAGCATTCAATTGCCTGAAAGCAGCCAAGATTAACTCACTAAGCGAGCTGGTACAATACGAGCAGGAAGACCTGATGAAGTTTAGAAATTTTGGCCAAAAATCTTTGAGTGAGATCGAGCAGGTGTTGAATGAAAGAGGTCTTGGTTTTGGAATGGATCTAAGCAAGCTTAAGCTTGATGATGAATAATATATAAACTACAAATGTTGAATTTTAATTAATTCAACATTTTTTATTAAACGAAGGTTATAATTCCTGACACGGTATAACCTATAAAACAAAAGTCATGCGTCACGGAAATAAGAACAACAATCTAAGCAGAACAGCGAGTCACAGAAAGGCTTTGCTGGGTAACCTGGCAAGCCAGCTATTTCAACATAAAAAGATAGTTACTACATTGGCGAAGGCGAAAGCCCTGCGTCCTTATGTAGAACCATTGATTACAAAAGCAAAAGAAAATACCACACATCAGCGAAGGATTGTTTTCAGCCATTTGCAGGATAAGGATGCGGTAAAAGAATTGTTTGATGTAATCAGCGCAAAAACTTCATCACGCCCCGGTGGTTACACACGCGTTATCAAATTAGGAAAGAGAGTGGGAGATAATGCTGAACTGGCAATGATTGAACTGGTGGATTATAACGAGATATACGGAAAAGGAATCGGCGAAGTTGCTACCACAACTAAGAGGACAAGGCGTGCAGGTGGCCGTAAAAAATCTGCATCGGAGGAGGTTGCATCAAAAGCTACTACTGAAGCTACTGCTGCCGAAGTAGAAACAAAACCTGCTAAAGAAAAATCAACGGCGAAAAAAGGTGATGATCTTACTAAAATAGAAGGAGTAGGGCCAAAGGCCGCTGAAGCTTTAGTTGAAGCAGGTATCAAAACATTTGAAGAGGTTTCGAAAAGTACTCCTGAAAACTTAAAGGAGATACTTGATAATTCAGGTGGTAGTTTTAATGCGGCAGACACTGCAACGTGGCCTCAGCAAGCTGAATTAGCTGCTGCCAATAAATGGGACGAGTTAAAAGAACTCCAGGATAAATTAAAAGGTGGAAAAGAAGCTTAATGAATAATCATTCTTATATAATTAATGTCCCGCGAAACGGGACATTTTTTTTACATTTTATTTATGAGGAGATAAATGCGATTGTTAGCAAATAATTATTTCACACTTAATGTTTTTAATCACATTTCCTTTTCTTTGCAAAACTTTATAAATGTCTGATATAAATTCTCCGCTGCAAGCAACAATTATTTTGGAAGATGGAAATATTTTCCATGGAAGAGCCTTTGGCAAAAAAGGGACTACAACAGGCGAAATATGCTTTAATACCGGGATGACCGGCTACCAGGAAGTCTTTACCGATCCAAGCTACTATGGGCAAATTGTAATTATGAATAGTGTTCACGTAGGGAATTATGGTGTGAAGGATGGAGATGTAGAAAGTGATTCTGTAAAAGTAAAAGGCATTATAGGAAGGAATCTTGAACAGCAATATTCCCGATTTTCGGCGAATGATTCTCTTCAGCAATATTTTGAAAAGCAGAATATAGTTGCTATTGATGCTGTTGACACAAGGGCTTTGGTTACACATGTGAGAAGTGATGGAGCAATGAATTGTATTATTTCTTCGGAAATAAGCGATGAAAAAGAACTCAAAAAAAAGTTGGCGGAAGTGCCATCAATGAAAGGGCTTGAGCTCGCTTCGAAAGTTTCCACTAAAGAAAATTATGTAATGGGAGACGAAAAAAGTGATGTAAGAATAGCTGTATTGGATTATGGTATTAAAAATAATATTTTGAACTGCTTTGTAGAAAGAGGCGCTCATGTAAAAGTTTTTAAAGCGGATACTGACATCAAAGAACTTGAAGAATTTGAGCCTAACGGATATTTTCTCAGCAATGGACCGGGCGATCCCCAACCTATGCAATACGCTGTGAAAACTATTAAGAAAATATTGGATTCAAAAAAGCCTCTTTTTGGAATCTGCCTGGGACAACAATTACTCGCACTGGCGATAGATGTCCCCACTTTCAAAATGCATCATGGACACCGTGGACTCAACCATCCTGTAAAAAATTTGGTGACAGGTAGGTGTGAAATTACAACTCAAAATCATGGTTTTGGAGTGGATGCCGATTCAGTGAGGGCTAATAAAAATATTGAGATAACGCATGTGAATCTTAACGATAATTCTATCGAGGGAATTAAGTTAAAAGACCGGCCCGCATTTTCAGTTCAGTACCATCCGGAAGCTACACCTGGGCCACACGATAGCAGGTATCTATTTGATCAGTTTTTTGGAATGATGACCCCTAACCCCTAAAGGGGAAATATGGATTATATTTGATAAAAAATAAACATTATTAATTTTTAAAAAAATTCTCCCTTTAGGGAGTTAGAGGGTATGAAAATTGCAATTATTAACGGGCCGAATTTAAATCTTATCGGTTCAAGGGAAACGGATATATACGGCGGTGAGACTTTTGAACATTACTTTAATAAGATCAGAAAAAAATATGAAACCATTGATTTCGATTATTACCAGAGTAATGTTGAAGGTGAATTAATAAATGAATTGCAGAGTGCAGGACAAAAAATGGACGGGATAATTTTGAATGCCGGAGGTTATACACATACTTCAGTTGCAATCGGTGATGCCATAGCTGCAATAAAAATTCCTGTTGTAGAAGTCCATATTTCCAACATAGAAGCCCGAGATGAATTCAGAAAAGTCTCACATATTACTGCAAAGTGCGCAGGTACAATTTTCGGCTTTGGGCTAAAGGGATATATGTTGGCAGTCGAATCTTTTTTGAATAAATAGTATGCCCGAAGCCTATTCAGAAAAAATCATTTCCCTTTGTAAAGAATTTTAGTCCCGGAGGATCCGGGATTAGTTGCAGATGTAAAATTAAAATTATATTTCTTTTGTAAAGCTTCATCACCCACGAAGTTGAACTTACAATTTATTGCCACTACACCTTTTGTCACGGCAATGAAATCACTGGCAGGTAAGTTTTCATTTTTAACAAAGAAGTCACAATTTATCAAATGATATCGTTGTGGAATTGAAAGTGAATCCGGGCAAGAAAGTGAAACTAGTTTTTTTACTTTAGAAATAAAAGTACAATTGGTAAAACTCATTCTTTTTACGTTACGGCTTTCTACCAAATAATTGCCATAGGTTCTTTTATTATTATAAATTGTGTCCTCAAAAAGGCAGTTGTAAAACTTGGTAGCATCATTCTCGTTATCAGAGTTGTAACCTTCTAATACGGAGCCGTAAATCTTGCAATTATTAAATGAATATGCTGGCTTATTAAGCCAAATTGCTCTGTTAGTTGACCCCCAAAAATTGCAATTTGTAAATTTGCATTCCTTACTGTCACCTGCCAGGGCAAGGAGCCCGACACCGGTATTGTCAATAAAATCGCAGCTATCAAAAACACCGTTTTTGATGGGGCCAACTTCTGCTTCGATGTCAATACCTGCGCCGGGAGGAGAACTAAATTTACATTTGCCGGTGTGATTGAATTGGGAACTTTTTACATAGATCCCATTTCCCCCGATCCATGAAAATCCTTGTCTGGCATTATACTCAAATGTGCAGTTGATTATATTAATACTGTCAGGTAAGCTACTTTCTTTATTACCAATGCTAATTCCATCAAGTCCAAAATGATGTGCATACACTTTGTTGACTTCAATATTTCTGCTATTCCAGATAAACACGCCATAATGTGGAAGCTGCATGCCTACGTCTCCATATACTCCCCCTAAAATCATGTTTTGATTATTACCATCAAGTGAAAGGTTATAAATTTTTACGTTATTACAATTTTGTAAATAAATGCACGTGCCTGGATTGGCAGCAAAACTAAAGTCTCTAAAAAAATTATTTCCATGATCAAATGCAGCTCCTGTTTTGGGTGAAAATGAACCTATGCGCAACCCATTTTTATACTTTATAGTTGCGCCAATGGCACCTTCAATACTTAAGTTTTTAATGTTATTGAAATGAAGAATGTCTTCGCCGTCATAGGCGGGTTTTCTATATTGTCCGCCAGTGAATTTCTGATTTCCAACAATGTAAGTACCTGTAGAAATAATTAGTTTTCCATAGCCTCCACGTGCATTGAAATACGCTTCAGCTTTTTTAAAAGCGGCCTGATCGTTACTTTTTCCATTACCTTTTGCGCCAAACGATTTTATGTCTCTTGTTATAAAAGATTGGGCAAGCGTTACAGAGGAGAAGAAAATAAGAAATAATAATAAAATGGTTTTTATCGACATTCGATATTTTTCAGAAAAATGAATTCAAATTAAAAATTCTACTTACAAAATGAACTATTCTTTTCTAAAAATGATTTAAATAACAAGTGATTTAACAATTCCTAAGATTACAATTTCATCTTCCTGATGAATGCCTTAACATCCCTTTTATAAATATCTAACTCTTTCAATTTATCCTGTATAAATTGATTGTCTTCAAGGCGCCCAATTACTGTATCCATTTCAGCCTTATTTTCATAAACCATTTTTCTAAATGGATTTGTATAATCTTTAGCCCGCGATTTATAAATTCCCTCTCCCATCCAGGTTTTCGTGATAACTGATTTTTCAAGCAATTCTTTAAATACCTGTGACGTAAACTGTTTGGATGTAATATTTTCAATTTCTAATAAGGAAGTATATGCATGCGTCAGTTTATTATTCGGGTAAATAACTCCTTCTTTTTTATAGAAATCATGAACTTCATCCCATGTGTTTATTTTTTTTGACTTTATACTCTTTCTCAGTTTTTCAACCTCCGCTTCAGGCAATAACTGCCCGCCGACATTTAGCCAGGTTGATCTTTGGATTTTTGTTTGCAATGTTTTTTTCATTTCATCAAAAGATGAAAATTTATTTTGAGAGGCATGTTCAAATATTTGGGTTGAACCATAATATCGTATTAGCTCTTTAAAGAGCTCAATTGTTTCAGATACTCTTACAACTTGAGTTTTTCGATCACTATTTTCAAAGCCTTTTGCATAAAAATTTCCATCAGCGGCGGGCTTTAGTTTTGACAATAAATTAAGGGCGTCAAACAATTCATTAACGGTATCTGGTGCGAGAAAATCATAATCTATCTTTTGAATCTTTTCGGTCCTGCGATCGCGGTCTTCATATTTCCAGGTGTTTCTTGAAAGCGCGTACATGTTATAAGTGAACCAATAGCCGGGCATCACAACAAGTTTATCATTTGCTACATCATTGCTTACGAGACTAAATGGCAATTTTATATTCAGTTCATACGGATAATCTCCCTTTGCAAGAATCGTAAAGGACGCAAATTTGGAATTGTGCTTGAGGCTAACACACAGCCCGGGCCAGAACCCACGACCGGCAATAATCTCACCATCCGGGCTGCGGCTGTTGTGGTTGCTTCCTATGGTGGCACCTGCAGCAATATTGCTTTGCCCCATTAACAGCGATGCGCATAAAAAAGAATTGTTATGATGTTGTTCGTGTGCAGGGAAGATAAGTGAGTTAAGAACCTCACAGCAGGAGATAGTTGAATTATTTCCCAGGTAAGAATTGAGAAGCCTTGCTCCATACTTCAGTTGGGAATGTGATGCCATTACAAACCGTACCGCTTTTACTCCGTAAAAAATTCTGCATCCAAAACCAACGATTCCATTTACCATTTCACACCCTTCACCGATTTGCGAAGTTCTTTCTTTGTCACTGTTTATCGTGAGATTCTTTAATTTGTTAGCGCCCTTTATGTAGGCATCAGTGCCAATAGAGACATCTTTTATGATATTGCAGTCCTTCAAAACACAACGGTCACCAATTGTACCGTAGTAGCCTCTTTTGTTATCGAATTCTTTTTCAGTGAGATCCTTAAATCTATCCAATAATTCCTGGTCGTTACGATTACTGCTCCACAACCATGCGTCACCGGGCAACATTCTGTTAAAAGGAAGAATACCCCTGCCTCCGTTTTCATTTCTTACCTCCATCCATAGCCGTTTATTTTCAGATTCACCTTCTTTGATAATGCCATTTCCAAATTTTGCATAGTCAGTTGTTGCTAATTCGTTCACATTGGCAATCATTACTTCATTGCCAATAATGTAATGGCTTAGATAGTCCGCGTTATCAATACAAATGTTGTCTCCAAAATCGCAACTTATGATTGTACTGTTGTAGATACCAACGGCCATTCTCAAATTGTGAAATTCAAGATAATATGGCTCCAGGTTTCCGATACGCACCAGTCCAAAGAAGTTGGAATTTCTAATAAGTGCCGGATCGAATACTTCCGTTACAAAAATTTTGCTCCAGTCATCGGAGTTATTACCATTGCCTAAAAGTATTTTTTTTTCTGAGCTGGTTATTTTTCGATATTCAATGCCATTGTTATTTTGCTGATTGCGTAAATAATATTCGTCTTCGCCTTTGGGCAAATATTTCTTGTCGATGAAATTGTATCCTAAATTATTTATGGGATGTTTTGTAATTATGTTCATAACCCCAACCCCTAAAGGAGCTTTTTGCAACCTCCAAATGCGATTTTAAAATATAAAAAAATTATTTGCAATGTAAATTAAAAATCCAGTTTAAGCTATTTTTAGTATCCTGATTTCCCCTTTAGGGATAGGAGTTACTCCACCGTGACTGATTTCGCCAAATTCCTCGGCTTATCTACATCGCATCCTTTGGCAACACCTATATAATAGGAAAGTAGTTGTAGCGGAATAACGCTTAATAATGGTGCGACAATTTCATCTGCCGGAGGCACAACAAACACATCATCGGCCATGCCGGGAATAGCATCATCGCCTTCAGTTATTATAGCAATCACTTTCCCCTTACGGGCTTTTATTTCCTGTATGTTGCTTACAATCTTTGCATGGTAGTCATCTTTGGTTGCAACAAACACGACAGGCAATTCATCATCGACGAGCGCTATGGGGCCATGCTTCATTTCTGCCGCAGGATAACCTTCAGCATGTATATATGAAATTTCTTTCAGCTTCAATGCGCCTTCAAGCGCAATGGGGAAATTGTAACCTCTGCCAAGGTAAAGTGCATTTACGGCATCTTTATATTTTTCAGCCATAGATTTCAGTTCTTCTCCTTTTTTCAAAATAGATTCAACTTTCTCCGGCACTTCTTCCATCTCCACCAACAATCGCGAATACCGATTTTCATCAATAGTCCCTTTTTCTTTTGCAATTTTCAAAGCAATCATTAACAGCACGGCAAGCTGTGCGGTGAATGCTTTGGTAGAAGCAACACCTATTTCCATGCCTGCGTGCGTGTATGCTCCAGCGTGAGAAGCACGTGCAATAGAAGATCCCACCACATTTACAATTCCAAATATGAATGCTCCTTGTTCTTTGGCTTTTTCTATCGCCACCAATGTGTCCGCCGTTTCACCACTTTGCGAAATGGCAATAATAACGTCTCCTTTATTGATTATCGGGTTTCTATACCTGAATTCAGATGCATATTCAACTTCAACCGGTATCCTGCAAAGCTCCTCAATCACATATTCTGCTACAAGCCCGGCATGCCAACTTGTACCACAAGCTATAATTATGTATCGCGGGGCTTTGATAAGAGCGTCTATATTTTCCTGGATACCCTTCATGGTAATCGTTCCCTTTGCGGCGTCTAATCTGCCTCGTAAGCAATCGTATATTGTTGCAGGCTGCTCATTAATTTCCTTTAGCATGAAATGATCGTAACCACCTTTTTCTATAGCAGCCAGTTCCATATCAAGGCTGGATATGTAAGGAGTTTGCTTTTCGTTTCCAAGATTTTTCAGAACGAGTTCGCCAGCTTTTACAATGGCAATTTCATAATCATTCACGTAAACTACTTCCTTTGTATACTCAAGCATTGGAGTCGCGTCAGATCCTAAAAAATGCTCGTTTTTGCCGATACCTATTACGAGGGGGCTTCCTTTTCTTGCTGCAATAATTGTATCAGGATTATCTTCATCCAAAAGAAGGATTACGTAAGCGCCGCTTATTCTTTTTAATGCGATGCGAACTGCTTCTTCAAGTGGCCCTGTACTATTCTTATGTATTTCTTCAATAAAGTTGAGAAGCACCTCTGTGTCTGTTTCGCTCTTAAAACTGTAACCCTTTTTTACCAGTTCCTTTTTCAATTGCGCATAATTTTCAATAATGCCATTATGTATCATGGCAAGTTTTCCTCCTGCGCTTCTGTGCGGGTGAGCGTTTACGTCACTTGGCTCTCCATGAGTTGCCCAGCGGGTATGTCCTATGCCAATGTGTGCGCTTAACGATTTACCAAGGAGCGATTGTTCTAATTCGGCAACTTTCCCTTTTTTCTTATAAACTAATAATCCTTCAACGTTTATTAAAGCTACTCCTGTGCTGTCATAACCACGATACTCCTGCCTTTTGAGCCCGGTGATAATAATGGGATAAGCTTCCCTTGGCCCAATGTAACCAACAATTCCACACATATAAATCTATTTTTTGAAACCAATCTTAATTGAAAATTAAACATAAATTATTTTTCCGTTCCTTCCCGTTGATAAGACACAATTTAACGAAAATGATGCCGGGTTGAGTAATTGATTACGGCGACATTTACCCGTCTATTTATTTTTAATACTTTGCGGCCGGATAATAAATTATCACTGCTTGATAATATTTTTGGTTAATCACATAATTTATGTCTAATTTTTATAAAAATTTACTGCATGAAAAAATTCTATCCCACGCCTTCGGGCGCCTTTCATTTAAAAAATGCTTTCGTCTTTTTGCACATTCTTAAATTAAGAAAACAGTCTTTGCAAAAATTAGTCGTATTGTTTTTTGGCTATTTTTTTCTAACCAGCTTCAATAATCAGGTCTATGCTGATGTTGATCTTACCACATCTACCCTGGCGGCAGCTAATCTTAACCAGGGAACAAATAACAATATTGTATATGTTGCAAAAATGGCTGTGACCATAAGTGCTGTTACGGTCAATAACATTCAGTTCACATTGGGGGGTACTTACGACGCTAATGATTTACCCCTTGTTACTATTTACTTCAATGCTACTGCGGCTACAGTGGCAGGTTCTAGTTTCCTTGGCAATACCGCTGCGACTTTTGCCGCTCCGCATACCTACAGCATCGCCATAGCAAAAGCCATGGCGGCAGGCAGCTCCGGCTATTATATCATTGTTGTAAATGTTGCGAGTGATGCGAATGATGCCAATACAATAAAAGTGAACGGGGGCACTAATCCCGTAATTTTTGGATTCTCGACATCACCAACTGTCACAAATAATCAAACAGATGTTGCAGGGATACAAACCATTCAAGCCGCGAATATAACGCTTACTACAGCTACTGTGACGGCGGCGAACATCAACCAGGGATCTAACAATAATATAATTTATGCAGCGCAAATGACCGTGGCTGCGCAGCCTGTGACTGTTAGCAGTATTCAATTTACACTTGCGGGCACACATGATGCTGACGACCTCGGTCTTGTGTCAATATATTTTAATGCGACTACGCCTACCGTTTCAGGAGCAAGCTTTCTTGGAAATAGTAATGCTGCTTTTGCTGCGCCACATACTTACACCATTGCAGTTTCAAGAACAATGGTGGCAGGCAGCACGGGCTATTACATTATTGTAGCAAATGTAAGCTCCACAGCAACCGATAATAATACAGTTAAGATAGATGGTGCGATAAACCCTATTGTATTTGGATTCACAACGGTTCCTAATATAACTAATAGCCAAACCGATGCGGCGGGAATACAAACGATCCAGGGAGCAGACGTAACAATCACCAGTGCGACTATTGCAGCATCAAATATTGCCCAGAGTACAAACAATAACATTGTTTATGTAGCTCAAATGTCGGTGGCAACGGAACCGGTAACCGTTAATAATATCCAATTTACTTTAGACGGTACACATAATGCAAGCGACCTGGGCCTCGTAAGTATTTACTTCAATGCTACAGCGCCCACTGTGTCCGGAGCAAGTTTTCTTGGTAATACTGCCGCGGCCTTTGCTGCTCCCCATACTTATACTATTCCTATATCGAGAACGATGGCGATAGGCAGCACAGGTTTTTATATAATAGTAGCGAATGTAAATAGTAATGCTATTGATAATAATACCATCAAAGTAAATGGAGCGACGAACCCTGTAATTTTTGGATTTACAACCGCTCCAAATGTAACAAACAACCAAACTGATATTGCAGGAACACAAACCATCAAAGCATCAGGCGTGACTGTTACCTCGGCCAATGTAACTGCGTCTAATATTAACCAGGGAACAAATAGCAATATTGTTTACATAGCTCAAATGTCAGTAAACACTACACCAGTAACGGTAAATAATATTCAATTTACTTTAGACGGTACACATGACGCAGATGACCTGGGACTGGTGTCGGTGTATTTCAATGCAACTGCGCCAACAGTTTCAGGAGCAAGTTTTCTTGGAAATACCCTCGCGGCGTTTGCAGCTCCGCACACGTATAGTATTTCCATTTCAAGAACTATGGCGACGGGGAGTACCGGTTACTATATAATCGCGGTAAACATTAATAGCGACGCCACCGATGATAATACTATAAAAGTAAATGGAGCAACAAACCCGGCTGTGTTTGGATTTACAACAACTCCTAATGTAACCAACAATCAAACGAATGTCGCAGGCATTCAGACCATGCAGGCTGCTGACGTTACGCTAAGCACATCGCCTGTGTCTTCCAACACTTTTGCCCCCGGCACTAATAACAATGTTGTTTACGTTGCACAAATGTCAGTCGTAACAGAGCCCGTAACCGTCAATAATATTCAGTTTACTTTAAATGGTACACACATAGCGAATGACTTAACACTTGCGTCTATATATTTTAACGCTGCCGCGCCAACAGTGTCGGGAGCAAGCTTTCTTGGAAATATTGTTTCAAATTTTGCAGCGCCCCATACTTATAATGTAAATATCTCAAGGACAATCGCTGCAGGCAGCGGCGGTTATTTTATAATCGTTGTAAATACAAGTGCCAGTGCGGTAATAGGAAACACCATAAAAATTGATGGCGCCGCCAGTCCGGTAATTTTCGGATTTACAACGACACCTAATATAATCAATAACCAAACAGATAACGGTGGTTTACACATATTGCCTATTAGCTTTATTAGTGTTAGAGCATTTGAAAAATCTAACGGCGGTGTAAATATTGAATGGAAGGTTACCAATGAATTAAACATAGATGCCTATTCTGTTGAAAGATCACTTGATGGCCGAACATTTAATTCTATTGGAAAAACGAATGCAACGGGTAGTGGCGTAGGCATAAGCACGTACTCTTTACCGGATGCGCAGCCATTTGGAGGAAATAATTTTTATCGAATAAGCGCCTTAAATAGAGATGGAAAAACAGAACTGAGCCCTGTGGTTAAGATAAGTCTCAATAAGGGCAGTAAAGGAATTTCAATTTATCCAAATCCCGTAGTAAAGAATCGCTCTTTGAATTTGCAATTCCAAAATTTAAGTAAGGGCACTTACACGGTGAACATATTTAACCAGCAAGGTCAGCGGGTTTTAAATGAAACAATAGTACATGAAGGTGGTAATAGTGTGCAGCCTGTTTTATTGCCAAAAATAGCTGCAGGCTTATATTCAGTCGAAGTAAGAAATGCGGGCACAAAATATGTGAACACGATAATGGTAGAATAATTATTAGTAATAACTTCATTATAATTTTTAGAGAAAGACGGTCCACTTGGTTGGGCCGTTTTTCTTTTTACTAATTAATATTTTGCGGTAGAATGTTTTTTTGTTCTTTAATAATCTTCGATTAAAAACTTTTAGTTTAAAAACCTGTGAAAAACAATGCTATCCTTTTTGCCTGGTACTTTCTCTTTTAGCTGAGACTTCTTAAACCTGGATCATAAAAAACTCACGTGATAGTCTTCAGTTTTAAACGACATAATACCAAATGAAATTTTCAAAATGTACCATTAGATAATATTTAGCAACCGTTCGATAATATTAATTGTGGAGCTTTTTTTTATGCATTAATTTTTATAAAAATTATTTCATGAAAAAATTATACTACGCACACACTCCCTATGTAGCGGTGAAAAGGTTCTTAAAATGCTCGCCTGCGATTATGACTAAAGCATCATATCTCAAACTGAGGTTACTCACAATGTCTGCATTCTTTTTAATGGCTATAAGCTTTCACGCCTATGCCGATGTAAACCTTACCACTGCTACGACAGCCGCAGGTAATATTAACCAGGGAACAAATAACAATATTATTTATGTAACTAAAATCGACGTAACAGTAAGTGCGGTAGATGTAAATAATATTTCCTTTAAGCTCAATGGCACATTCGATGCAACCGATTTGGCAACAGTCCAGGTATATTTTAACTCTGCCTCACCAACGGTGGGCGGCAGTTTTTTAGGATCAACATCGGCGGCGTTTGCTTCAGGTCATGCCTATAGCATTGCCATCAACAATAATGTAGCCGCCGGCAACAGCGGGTATTATGTTATTGTAGTGAATGTAAGTAGTGATGCAACCGATAATAATACCGTCAAAATAAATGGCGCTACTGATCCGGTGGTATTGGGATATACTACTGCACCGACCGTTACTAATAACCAAAGCGACCTGGCCGGCGCTCAAACGATACAGGCTTCCGATATAACGCTTACTACTTCAACGATGGCTGCTGGCAATATAAACCAGGGTACAAATAACAATATTATTTATGTAACCAAAATAGATGCAGCCACAGAACCTGTAAGTGTAAACAACATTTCCTTTAAGCTCAACGGCACATTCGATGCAACCGATTTAGCAACAGTGCAGGTATATTTTAATCCTTCGTCACCGACTGTTGGCGGCAGCTTTTTGGGATCTACATCTGCGGCGTTTGCAACAGGTCATTTGTATAGCATTGCCATCAACAATAATGTAGCAGCCGGTGGCAGCGGGTATTACGTTATTACAGTGAATGTAAATGGTGATGCTACCGATAATAATACGGTGAAAATTAATGGGGCCACCGATCCGGTGGTATTAGGATTTACCACCACACCAAACGTTAATAATAACCAGGCTGACCTTGCGGGCACTCAAACGATACAGGCCGCGGATGTTACGCTTACAACTTCAACGATGGCCGCGGGCAATATAAACCAGGGTACAAATAGCAATATTATTTATGTAACCAAGATAGATGCAGCCGTAGAACCGGTAAGTGTAAACAACATCTCCTTTAAGCTCAATGGCACATTTGATGCAACCGATTTAGCGACAGTAACGATATATTTTAATCCTTCGTCGCCAGCAGTAGGGGGCAGTTTTTTAGGATCAACATCAGCAGCATTTGCATCAGGTCATTTGTATAGCATTGCCATCAACAATAATGTAGCAGCCGGTGGCAGCGG
>JBDTUZ010000035.1:0-59125 GCA_040007435.1 Ginsengibacter sp.
AGCAAAATGTAATTGAGTCAATCGAGTTTTACCAGGAGCAACAAGGCAATTATTTGTATGCGCAAGTAGAGCAACTTTCGTGTGACATTGAAGATTTACTTCATCATTTATTTAATGATATAAATATAAAAATTACAGGATCCTTTCCAAGACAATCTGAGACCGTTGACGAGTTAGAATTCGTTATTGAACTTCCTGAAAAAAGCATTATTGATAAGATTTCTTCTATATCCGAATTTGAATTTATTGAAAAGACTTCGCAATATATTTTGTACACTTACAACAACAAAATAAAAATTAAATTCTTCCCTTCTACTAAAGAAATTTTCGCGTTTAAGTGTTTTGAAACAAGTGGTACAAGTGAATTCCTGGATGCATTTAACCTGCATATTGAAAATTCAAAAAAAGAAATGCCCGGAGGTACTACCGATGTAGAAATTTTTGAAAAATCAGGCTTGCAATTCATCCCTCCATTTTTGCGTGAAAGTGGCGATATCATAAATATTGCAAAACAAAATAGGATAACAGGAGTGATCCAGCCAAATGACATTAAGGGAATTATACATTGCCACAGCAACTGGAGTGATGGATCAAATACGCTGGAAGAGCTTTCAAACGCCTGCATTACAAAAGGCTATGAATACCTCGTGATAAGCGACCATAGTAAATCTGCTTACTATGCCCAGGGGCTTAGTGAAGATCGCATAAGAGCGCAGCATGAACTTATAGAGGAACTTAATGATAAACTGAAGCCATTTAAAATTTTTAAGAGTATTGAAAGTGATATCTTAAATGACGGAAGCCTTGATTATAGCAGCAGTATTCTTTCAACTTTCGATCTCGTTATTGCCTCCGTACATTCAAATCTCAAGATGAATGAAGATAAAGCTATGATGCGGCTTGTTAATGCCATTGAAAATCCTTATACTACCATATTAGGTCACATGACAGGAAGACTGCTGCTAAGCCGTAAGGGCTATCCTGTGGATCACATAAAAATCATTGATACATGTGCTGCGAATAATGTTGTCATCGAAATCAATGCTCATCCGAAGCGATTAGACATGAGCTGGCGGTGGATTGAGTATGCGCTTTCCAAAAATGTCCTTATATCAATTGATCCGGATTCACATGCCATCAAAGAATTTGAGAATACAAAATACGGAGTGCTGGTAGCGCAGAAAGGCATGGTTGCGGCGAAGAATAACCTCAGCAGTTTTTCACTAATTGAATTTGAACAATTTTTAAAGAAAAGAAAAAGCAAATAGCGTTGAGTTGTGAGCCCTGGCGTACATCACACATCGTACTTTGTACATATCTAAACAGTACTTAGGCTTCAACGATAGGTAATTCTACAAAAAAAACAGTCCACCTGTTTTCTAAAGTTTCAAACCATATTTTTCCATTCATTTTCTCTACGATTCCTTTGCACATCGCCAGCCCCAAACCGGTACCTGATGTTTTTGTTGTGAAGTTTGGCGTAAATATTTTATTATGCATTCCCGGTGGAATACCGCTGCCATTATCTTTTATGGATATAAGCGCTTTTGTTCCGGCGAGCTTACTCTTTATTTCTATTACTGCATCGCGGTTCTCAGGAACAGATTGAACAGCATTCTGGAGGAGATTTGTAAACAACCGGTTGATCTGTGTTTTGTCACCCTCAATTAATAATTCGTAGGGGTAAAGATTTGTTATTGTTTCTAATTTTCCATTAGCAGAAAAAAGCGTACTCACATTTTCCAGTGTACGATTTACATCAAAAAGCTGGTTACGCACATTTCCAATATTTGCAAACTGCGCAAAGTCGCTTGCAATTTGTGAAAGGTGTTCTATTTGCTCAAGCAAAATATTTGCTACATATAGTGAGATATTTTTTACTTCGGGGGAGTTATTATCAATCGCCCGTTGAAGATATTGAAGATTAAGCTTCATGGGCGTAAGCGGATTTTTGATCTCGTGAGCAACCTGCCTTGCCATTTCACGCCACGCTCCTTCCCTCTCGCTCTTCCCAAGCATCTCCGCGCTTATGTCAAGTTTTTTTACCATCTTATTATATTCATTCACCAGTTCCCCTATTTCATCCTGGCGGTTCCATACAATTTCTTCATTTCTTTTTTCAAGATTTATCTCTTTCATTTTATTACTTATGATAGAGAAGGACCTGGTAATACGATTAGTGATAAAAAGAGCGATAATGCCTGCCACCAAAAAAATAAAAGCATTGAGATTTATGATCGTTACCAGGAAATTTGAAATCTCGTCCTGGAGCTTATTCTGTGACTCGAAATAAGGAATATTTATATAAGCATATTCTTTACCGGTTTCATCCCTCACGGGTACATAATTGCTAAGGTATTCCAGTTCGCCAATTTTTTGTTCCTGGAAAAACTGAACGTCTTTTAATTTATTCAAATGGAAGAAAGCTACAGGATCCATTTTTTCACTTACAATACCTTTCTTATAAGGCAAGGGAAGTGATGAAACCTTAAGGTCGCCATTTAGATCATAAAGGTTTATATCCGCGGCATGAATTGCCGAAACGTTATTGATCGTCTGTTCCAAAAGATCATCAGGTACTCTATCCAGGTCATTTAACTGCGATTGTGCCATAGGAATAGTATCAATCGAATTACGGACCTGGTTTTCCATTACATGAATTATGCGGCTAAGTTTCTCCCGATTATTGCTATGATACCGGCTTATAAAGAAAAGAATTGTAGTAATGCCAATTATCAAAAAAGAAAAGATGCTTATTGAAATGATAGTGCCATGCACCTGGTTTCGAATTGTAAATTGCCAAAAAGATTTATAATCCCCGGAAAATAATTTTTCAGTTAAAAGTTGATTAAGAAGATTAAATAAAACTGTAATCAATAAAAATGAACAAAATAGATATGCGAACAAGGTGACTGATTCAATAAAAAAATTATCCTGTCTTGCTATTACAATAACCTTATCTGCATTTGCTCTTAACCATAGTTCATCGTATCCATTATTGTGCACAGACTGAAATTCATTGTAGGTGAACTGGGTAGAATCAATAGTAGTAGGGAAAGGATAATCGTTATAGCTGCTACTTAGCTGATTTTTTTTATACACCGCAAAAGCGTAAACCGAAGAACTTTCTATGGAATTGTTGTTGCCTTTGGAAAAAAGCTCAGGATACAAAGCATCGCTCTTATATTTCTTTGGCTTTGAAACTATAAAAATATATCCCTTAACAATTCCCGAAGTATCGGTAATTATTTTTTTACTTATATAATTAAAGCGATCATACGATACGTCGTAATAATAAAGATTAGGAATGCCCGTTGGCTTTCCCTGGGTTTGTATTATTGCGTTTAGCGAATTAAAGTTTACCGAATCCTCATTGTATAATGGTTGTTCATTAGGATCGAATGTATAAATCTTAGTATCATATTTATTGAGATAACCGGAAAAGTTTTCGTTGAGAAGACTATCTTTTAAAATGCTGTTCTGTATTGGCTTTTCAAATCTTGTAAACGCTTCGGATAGGAAATCATTATTGAAATCGGTGAGAACAATATTCATCATCAGTTCTCCTGAGGGATCTGCTTTGTTTGCGAGATTTTCCGCGAAATTTTTTCTCTGTTCAATTTCCTTTTTTCTGTTGTGCAATATTATTACTGCTGTAATGGAAACCGAGAAGAAAAACAACCAAAAAATAAAACGGGATGAAATAAGATTAAATGCCTGCAAAGAAAGAATTTCAAAACTAAGCAGGTATATAAAAAGCAGCAACCAAATAAGCAAGCTGAGATCAAATGTTACAAAAGGGGAATGAAGATAGAAGGACAAAAAAACCAGCCCTATAACAGCAATAGACAAATAAAGCACATACCATTTTGGCCTTATTTCATTTTTAACGGGCTGAAGAAGTATCTGCACAAGAAAAAAATAGCCGGTAGCAACACAGCATAAAACAATGAAACCTAAAACCGAATAAATATTTAAAGTGAAAAAATTAATTACGTCAAAAGAGATTTGAGAATCAGATACCAGGCTTCTCACAATATTTCCACAAATAATGGTAATGCCTATCATTAATATGGATAACATGATTATTGCAGAGTATCTTTTAAAATTTGTATCGAAGGTTAAACCAGAAGAAACATTGCGAAAATGAAACCTTATAAATAATACTATCCAGATAAATAAAAGTGAATTAATTAACAGGTCACCCAGCGATCTAAGAACAGGATTAGATCCATATATAGCCGGATCGAACAATTCAAGCTGCCGAAAGTTTAAGGGGATTGGCAAAAAATAACTCAGAGCACGCAAGCTAATAATGCTTATCAAAAGAATCGATAAACCATACCAAAAGCCCCTTCTCTTTACAAAAAATTTAGCCAGCTTATGTATAAATGACAATACTAAAATGCCTGCAAAAATCCGGAGCCAGAGCGAAAAAACATTATTGTGAACCACATTGATGTCATTCAATTTTTCCAGGTAAAAAAGTACTCCCCCACTATTATCTCTTACAGCCAAATTTGTTGGCGCTGTGCTGATGTTATAGGTGTCTTCAATTTTACTTATTGCGGTAAAGGAATTTTGGAGGTATTTATTTTCGACGTAATAATTCCATTTTACGGGTAAAAGGGTTATAATTTTATACATTAAACCATTGCTTGCCCGATAATCTTTTTTATCTATAACATACCAGCCGTTGATAAGCTTCCTGAAACTTGTGCCATCCGGATCATTGAGAACACCGGCGTCCGGCTCGATTATTTGAGTGTTCCAAAATATAGGATGCCTTTCAATAAAAGGCGAGTTTTTGTAGATAAAAATGAAGAATTTTTTCTCTACAAGATTTTCAAGTTGGTCATTATTATACCGGCCTTTTATGAGTGTATTTATTAAAGAAGAATCCTTATAGAAATTCGAAATGTTCTTTTGTCTTTTTACAATGTCTTTTTGAATTGCCTTCTGCACTGAATTGGTAGTAGCTACACCACTCCAGTAATTATCGATGATGAAAGATATAGTCAAAAACCAGGCGGCGGCCACCAGCAGGAAGCCATTCTTTCCAAAAAAAGAATTTGTGTTCTTAAAGATCAACTTATTATTTTTTGCTTCTTTATTTCGTTCCACATTTCATCCATTTCTTTCAATGACATATTAACAAGATTTTTACCATTAGTTTTCGCAATTTTTTCCATTTTTGTGAAACGATTTATGAATTTCTTATTGGTAATTTCCAGGGCGTTCTCCGCATCAACATTCAAAAATCTTACATAATTAATTATAGAGAAGAAAAGATCTCCGGCTTCTTCCTCTATATTTTCCGAATCGCCGGCATTGACGGCTTCTAAAAGTTCATTCTTTTCTTCTTCTATCTTTTCCCACACATCTTCTTTAGTTTCCCACTCAAATCCTACTTGTTTTGCTTTTTCCTGCAGCCGCATTGCTTTTATCATTGCGGGCAATGACTTGGGAACTCCACTCAATACTGATTCTTTGCCCTCTTTTAATTTTATTTGTTCCCAGTTTCTTTTTACATCTTCCTCATCATCCACTTTTGTATCTCCGTATATGTGAGGATGACGGGTAATTAATTTATCACAAACCGAATCAATAACATCCCGGATGGTGAACTGATTTTGCTCTTCACCTATTTTTGAATAAGAAACAATATGCAAAAGTAAATCTCCCAATTCCTCTTTTATACCTTTCCAGTCTTTCTCTGTAATGGCATCTGCAAGTTCGTAAGTTTCCTCTATAGTTTGTTGCCGCAGGGTATGAATGGTTTGTTTCATGTCCCACGGACATTTTTCCCGAAGCTCATTCATGATGGTTATCAATCGCTCCAGGCCTTTATCATTTTTTTGCATAGTAAAAATTAACTTTTGAAAAAGGCGGATTAAAGAAGATAACAAAAGTAAACAGGCCAGTAAAAGGTTTGTTTAAAAAGTGGTTAAAAATAGCAAACAAAATCTGCTTACAAAATTAATGACCTATTTTACACGTTTATTAAATTCGAATTGAAACCAAATCAAATTTTCCTTTGAAATGATTAAGAAATCACTCCTTCTTTATACACCGTTTTTTCTCTTTTTGCAACTTTTCACCACCCAACTCATCGCACAGTATTATTATAAGGACATCTGGAACATGAAACAGTTGACTAATGAATTCGCTATTTTAAAAAATGAAAAATTAAGGACAGTCAACATTAAAAGTTTTGAAGACGATGGACAGCCAAGCGACGGCTTTTTTTGTGAGAAAAAAATAAATGGGAATTATTCGCAATCGCAAATGGTATCGAAGTCTTACATAACCGGGCAGTCATTGCTCTCCTCCGACTACAATGCAGAAGGCAGGATTGTAAAAACGGTTGATGACACCCCCACCGCAAATAATACCACAACTTATGAATATGATGACAAGGGAAGGCTTACTACTGTAAGCATTTTAGCAAAAGGGGACGATAATGAAGGCTCCATTACTGAGACAAGGCAATATTCTTATGACGGGAATGGACAGCCAGAAAAGATGGTACGAAATAAAAATAATATCCCGATAGCAGTCATACATTTTGTAAAAGATGAAAAGAATAATATTATCGAGGAAAATGTTACCGATGCAAGCAGCACCGATAAAAAATATTTCTACTATTACGATGATAAAAATCGCCTTACAGATGTAGTTCACTTTAATGAGAGAGCACAAAAACTTCTTCCGGATTATATCTATGAATACAACACGAAGAACCAGCCTGTTCAAATGATTAATGCATCCGAAACCGGCGATAACTATTTTATCTGGAGATATTCGTACAACGACAAAAACCTTCGCGAAACCGAAAGATGTTTTTCAAAAGAAAAGAGACTGCTAGGTAAAATTGAATACGAATACAAATAGTTCGCGCCCGAAGCAAGCCGCTGCTGCTGTTATTTAAAAGATATTTCAACATGAATTAAAAACATGGGATTGTAATAAATACCTTCAGGCAGGATAATTCCTGTTAAAGCAATTGGTAAACATCAAATAATATAATAAAGAGTGCAGCGAATACAGTAAGCATCATAAGCACCCTTATTGAAAGTGATTTTTTCCTAAAACTTCTTGCTGCGAAAATTATTGCCAGGAGGCAACATACTATCGAAATGATATTTATGACGACGAGGTTTTGCATGAAACCCGGAAACTTTTCCAGGTAGGCGCTCACCTTTTCCTGTGCATTAAGGTCGTTTTCCCGTAACCCCGTCGATGACCAAATTATAAAAAAAATCAGGGCAGGCAGTAGTAAAAGACCGGCAATGCCTGCATTCAATTTGGATGAAACATGTGATGTGGTCGTCATATAATGTAGATTTTGTTTAGCTTAAAATATATCAGCAATGCAATCGTTGTATTGGAGTAAATTTGACTCAAACGTACTGAAAGTAAATAAAGAAATCTCAGAAGTTGTTCACGCATCAAAAAACACCGGAGATTTTTTGAAAAAAATTGAAGTTTATTTGAATAATTTTAAATAATAAAATAAGAATTATGAACAGGATTGTAATGGAAAAAACCGAGGGCGATTTTGGATTTGAAGTAAGAGATGAAAAAAATCATTCTTTAAGAACTGACACCAGCGAGGAATCAGGCGGTACCAGCTACGGTTTTAGACCTATGCAGCTTTTGTTATCCGCATTGGGTACCTGCAGCGCAATTGACATGATCGCCATCCTGAAAAAACAAAAACAAACGATCGGTCAATTCAAAATTACCGTTGAAGGCGAAAGAGAAGTAAATAAAATACCTACACTCTGGAAAGCAATTAATATTCTATTCGTTATACAGGGAGTTGATAAAGATAAAGCCGAGAAGGCAGCATTCTTATCCATGGACAAATATTGCTCTGTAGCCGAAACCCTTCGACGCGGCGGCACTGAGATCACCTACCAGGTTGAGGTGATTGATTAAGATAAATAAAATCTAAAGCTTCTTTCATTTGGAGACTTAGATTTATTTTTACAAAATGAACAAAGATTTCTTTCAACAACTCTTCAGTAAGCAACAGAAAAAAGAAATTGTCCCATCGAACGAAATTATTGCAACCTGGGCATTACGTGTTATAAGCTTATTATTTCCCGAACAATCAACGTATTCTTATTCTTCTCCAAAGGAGATTGAAGAAGAATATAAAAAACTTGAAGACGAGCTTATTAATATTTTAAATGCAACACGGGCATGCAGAAATTGTAACAACGAAGAGATCTCAAAACAATTTTTTGAAAATATTCCCGGGCTATACAGGGTACTAAATACAGATATTTATTCTTTGATACATGGTGATCCTGCCGCCAGGCTTGAATTTGAAGTGATACGTGCTTACCCCGGCTTTTATGCTCTATGCTTTTACAGGCTCGCTCACGAATTATTAACCCTGGAAGTTCCGCTGCTTCCACGTATACTTACTGAGCACGCTCATTCGAAAACCGGCATAGACATTCACCCCGCCGCAGAAATAGGAGAACATTTTTTTATTGACCATGGTACCGGTATTGTGATAGGAGAAACCGCGGTAATAGGCGATTATGTAAAACTTTACCAGGGGGTAACTTTAGGGGCATTAAGTGTTGATAAAGCTATGGCGTCTATTAAAAGGCATCCCACTGTTGAAGACCACGTGGTAATTTATTCAGGAGCTACAATACTCGGCGGTGATACTGTAATTGGCCATCACAGCGTAATAGGTGGTAATGTATGGCTCACGAAAAGTGTTCCTCCCGGCACTCTTGTTTTCCATACTCCCGAACTTACTGTTCTTGAAGGCAAAATTGTAAATTATTAAATGAATTGAATGCCCACAATCTTAGATACTGTAGGTAACACACCAATGGTGGAAGTTCAAAAAATGAATGTAAACCCGGGTGTAAAAATATACGCAAAACTCGAGGGCAATAATCCAGGTGGAAGTGTAAAAGACCGCCCTGCTTTAAATATGATAAAAAGTGCTCTCGAACGTGGTGACATAAATACAAATACAAAACTAATTGAAGCAACCAGTGGCAATACAGGAATAGCAATGGCCTTAATGGCAAAGCTTTTCGGAATTGACATTGAGTTAGCAATGCCAGCTACCTCTACCAGGGAAAGAGTACTTACAATGGAAGCTTTCGGGGCGAAGGTTACATTGCTAGATACTATAGAAGATTGCAGGGATTATGTTGATAGGAAAGGAGCATCGGGAGAAAAATATGTTCTCAACCAGTTCGCAAATCCTGACAATTATATGGCCCATTACAAAACTACGGGCCCGGAGATATGGCGGGATACGAATCAATCCATCACACATTTTGTGAGTTCAATGGGCACCACGGGAACTATTATGGGGTGCAGCCGTTATTTGAAAGAACAAAATAATAACGTGCAAATAGTAGGATGCCAGCCAAGTGAAGAGGCATCTATACCTGGAATAAGAAGATGGCCTGTGGAATATCTCCCAAAAATTTTTGATCCGGTAAGAGTTGACAGGATAATGGATGTAACCCAGGAAGATGCCGTCACTTTTACAAGAAGGCTTGCAAACGAAGAAGGTATTTTCGCCGGCATGAGTAGTGGTGGAGCTGCTTCAGCAGCAATACGCCTGGCGGGGGAATTAAAATCCGGTGTGATAGTATTTATTGCATGCGACCGTGGCGATAGATACCTAAGCAGCAATTTATTTGGTTAAAAATATCTTCGCCATTCTTAATCAATAGTCAGTTCAGTAAGAGATCTACATTTTTGAATGTGATTGTTAGCGTACAGCCCTCACCGGGTTTCGAGTCAATTATAACTTTGCCTTTATATAATTCCGCACGACTAATAAGATTGTTAATACCAATTCCTGTTCTGGAAATTGCGGTATCGAAACCAATGCCGTTATCGCAAATCGAAATAAAAAAATTAGCAGACGACTGCTTAAAATTTATTTGCATTAAGGTAGCTTTTGCATGCTTAATTGTGTTGTTTATTTGCTCCTGTACAATTCTAAATAAATTCAATTTAAATTTTTCATTAAGGTTCTTTTCTTCAAAGCCGAAGGTGTTGAACTCAATCTTTAAGTCATGAACCTCCATGATACCGCTGATAACATCTTTGACAGATTCAACCAGGCCTATTTCATTAATCAGGGGAGTAATAAGCGTTTTAGAAAGTTTCCTTATTTCATTAATCGCGTTTAAAGTATATGTTGAAGAGCTCTTCAAATACGCATCCCGGTTCTCCGCATCTTTACCGGCCATATCAATATACAAGCGGGTTGCACCCAATAGTTGATTTACGTTATCATGAAGTTCGCGTCCTATCTGGGAACGCTCGTTTTCCTGCGCTGAGATAATTGCTTCCGTTATCTCTTTTTGGCGAATTATTTTTTCAAGCGCTGCCCTTTCTTCTTCCAATTTTCTTTCCGTTATGTCTCTTGAATTAGCTACTATGCCATTTACTGCCTCATCATCTACAAGATTAGTAATATTAGTTTCAAGCCATCGCCATTGTCCGTTTGCATTTTGAAAACGATAAGGTGGCAAATCGAGTGTGCCAACCTGTTTCATCTTTTCAAAAAAGAATTGCACGTTTTGAAGGTCATCAGGGTAGATAAAAGTGAAGGCATTTTTCCCAATGAAAAATTCCGGCTCATAGCCAAGTATTCTTTTTGAGGTGGGACTTACATACATATAATTACCCCCTTCATCTAAGATTGCAATAAGGTCAGAACCATTCTGCACAAGAGATTTAAATCTTAACTCGCTTAATAAAACTTTTTGCTCCGCTTCTTTTCTTCGGGTAATATCTTGTGTAGCTCCAATAAGCCTTATAGGATTACCTGCCTTATCACGAATTACGTAACCCCTGTCCTGAACGAAAGCATATTTTTCGCCGGCTATCGCAATTCTGCATTCCATTTCAAATAAACTTTGAGTTTTAGATAAGAAAATTTCATCCCTTAATGTCTTTACTTTATTCCGGTCTTCGGGATGAATTATTATGACATCCTTTTTACCTTCCGGGTCTTTTTCATCAATATCTTTCAAGATAATTCTTCCTTGTTCTTTAGTGCTGTACACCTCGCCTGTCTTAAGATTCCAGTCCCACACAATATCGTGTGTTGCCATACTTACCAGATTAAATCTTTCAACATTTTCTTCAATTGTCTCCAGGTTTTTTTTTCTTTCGATGCTATACCGAATGGTTTTTTCTAAAATTTTAATATTATAATCTCCTTTTATTAAAAAATCCTGGGCACCTAATGAGAGCGCCTTTAACGAAACCTTTGTATCTGATAAACCTGATAAAATAATTACCGGAATCCGTGGATTAAGGCGTAACAGACTCCTGTAAGACTCAAGCCCATTACTATCAGGTAAAAAAAGATCAAGCAGCAACAACGAAAAAAATTTCTCCTTCAATAATTGTATTCCCTCTCCCAATGAGAATGCTACTTCAATATTATGGATATCTAAATTGGTGCTCTGCAAAAATTCTTTCAGCAGCAATTGATCATTGATATTACTTTCAATGATAATTATCGAAATTTTATTATCTTCCTGTAGCATTTTTTGATTTGCCATATTCTATAGGCATCTTAATGTCAGCGTTTTTTTGTAAGATTTTTTTTGAATGAATTAGCAAATGAATTAAAGCACGTTGTCAAAAGTTTTGATATTCATTATCAATGATATAAAACATGTGTTAGCAAGTTGACAAAGTGCAGCAATCATTGCATTAAAAATTAGCGGCGGTTGTTCTAAATTAGATTATTTTTTTATAGGACAAAAGATTTTTATAAATAAAAAGAATCAGGAGAAAACTTGAGTTAAATTTGATTGTTAAACCCCCCCCCCTCCCTCGCATAAGCTTAGTCGTATGAAAAGTATTCTTTTAGTAGATGATCACGCAATAATCAGGACCGGCTTGAAGATATATATCGAGACGATAATTCCATTTTCAACTATCGATGAGGCTTCAGATGGAGATACTGCGTTTGAGAAAATAAAAAAAATAAATTATGATTTGCTAATAATGGATGTGAATATGCCCGGCACAGATTCATTTGGACTGGTGAGTAATATCATAGCTATAAAACCGGATTCAAAAATTTTAATGATAAGCATGAATGCAGAGGAGATCTATGCAAAAAAATATTTAAAGCTCGGTGCTATGGGTTATATAAGTAAAGATGCACCTGAAAGTGAAATTAAAACAGCAATCGATACAGTGTTGAATAATAAAAGATATATTAGTTCATCATTGAGCCAGTCGCTTACTGACGAAGCTCTCGGCAACAAATCATCCAATCCATTTGACAATTTATCACCACAGGAATTTAAAATAATTCAATTTATTATTCGTGGAGAATCGGTAGGTGAAATAAGTCAAAAATTAAACCTGCACACTTCCACCATAGGAACCCATAAAGCAAGAATTTTCAAAAAACTCAACTGCAAAAATATCATTGATATCCGGGAACTGGCGAGAGTTTACCAGGTAATAACACCGGATAACTGACTATAGAAAATTTTCTACTATATCTTAATCCAATTTCTACCCGTAAGATTTATCAAAAATCTGAACTTCGAGTAATATCAATGAAAAGCTGTTCATAGGAAATTTCTCTAATTGTTCCTAAAAGAATTAAATCCGACCTATGAAAATCATCTTCCGGCCGACAATTTAACTTGAGTGTTTCCTTCCTGATTAGTTGTTCCGCTTTACGATCCACCATTGCGTCTAAGAGTTTACGTGCATCTCTTATTTTATTTTAGCTATATAGTTTACCTTCTGATTCGGTTCAAGATTTTTTTTGAAATATCTAATGTTACTATTAGAATATAGCCGCAAAATCTTTCTAATGACTTCATTTTCCAGCTTCTATGTGTTCTTGTGATTAAATTTTTTTGAATACGGTTCGTCTCTTATATTTGCACTCCAAAATAAAGGGAGCATAGCTCAGTTGGTTTAGAGCATCTGCCTTACAAGCAGAGGGTCCGCGGTTCGAACCCGTGTGCTCCCACTTAGTAACCTCGCCAGGCAGCGGGGTTTTTTATTAAGTAAGTACCAGCATTGGTTTTGTATGGTTGCAAAAATCATTCATCACAAAGAACTAAGCGACACCCACGAATTTCGCAACCATTAAAATACTAAACCCCACAATCAAAGGCCGGCGCATTGATTTATCACTATGAATAATTCCGTAGATCATTTTCAGTAAATTATTGCTTGTTGCGGCATTCACTACAGCCATTACCAGAACAGCATCTGCAATAATCAGGATAAACCTTACTAATACCTTTTCGATTCTTCGATCGCTTTTAAAATATTGTTCAATCCCTTCAACAATTTTTCAGACGTATCCCAGCTATAACCAATCCGCATGTATCGTGCGTCTTCTTCAAACCAATGCCCCCTGCCGATATAGGTTGCATATTTGTTCAATAAGATATCGTGAAACTTATCCGTATCAATATCTATTTCACTTTTTATTCTTGGGAAACACACACAACCTCCCTGGGGTTCTACCCATTCCAGTACATTTTGCCCGGCCATAAAATCTTTTAAAATATTGAAATTCTTTAAAATCATTTCCTTTACAGGTGCAAAGAATTGTTCTTTATTTTGCAGATATCGAAAAGCAATTTCTTCATCAACCACTGAATTGGTAATACAAATTTGTTCTTTGGCGGCTAAAAAAGTTTCCATCAGTTGCTTGTTTTTCGACAATATCCATCCGATACGAATACCAGGAAGCCCATACGATTTTGACATGGAAGAAATGCTGATCACACGGTTTGATAAGCTTGCAGCCACCGGTAATTTTTCAACAAAAGACATGTCACGGTACGTTTCGTCAAGCAATAAATACGTCCCTTTTTTTTCAATCAATTCTACAATGGCTTTTAATTTTTCTTCACTGATTAGAACACCTGTTGGATTATGAGGATAAGTTAAACTCACCAGTTTTGTTCGCTCCGTTATCAATTTATCCAACGTATTTATGTCGAGGTTAAAGCCGTCTTCAAATTTTAAATTTAAAAAGGATATGTCTGCACCAATCGCTCTTGGTGTTTCAATATTAGTAGCATAGTTTGTTCTAGCAATAACAACATGGTCGTTCTTATTTAAGAACGATGTAGCTATAATAAATAGAGCCGTTGCCGCTCCTGAAGTTAGCAGTATATCATCCCCTGTGAAGCCACCTTCTTTAGCAATTAATTTCCTTAGTTCAGGTTTACCTTTATGGTCGCCATAAAGCAACACCAGGTCATTGATATTGATGTTTAGATCGCCAAATTTCTGATCCATAAAAGAACTTTCAGAGAGGTTGCAATCAATATTTTCATAGCCGAAACCTTCCGGGGCTTCTATCTCAATAGGCATTCTTTTGTAACGCATTCTCTTAAGAGTTTGGTTTATTTATGAAATTAGTTTTTTAATAGCAAAGCATTTTTAAATGTCTCCCGGCAAAAAGTGGTAATAATAAACATGCTTTTGAAATGCAAAAGCATTAATGTTATCTTTCCAGAACTAAAACAATACTGCATGAGTTCGCCCGGCCACCTAAAACGTTCTCTCGGATTATCCTTTGTAGTTATATTGGTTATTGGAAATATTATTGGCTCCGGTGTGTATAAAAAAGTAGCTCCCATGGCGGCTGAACTACATTCGCCGGGATGGGTTTTAATATGCTGGGTATTGGGAGGTATTATAAGCCTGATGGGTGCCCTGAGTAATGCTGAGGTAGCAGGACTATTGGCAGATACCGGTGGCGAATATGTTTACTACAAAAAGATATACAATAAATTTTTTGCTTTTCTTTTTGGATGGTCGTTGTTTACCATTATTCAAACAGCGGCGATCTCTTCATTGGCTTATGTATTTGCCGAATCATTAAACAGCATCATTGCATTACCGCAAATACTACCGGGCTGGAGTAACCTGAGTATTGGCGGAGTCTTTCATCCCTTCACTGATTTAAATGTAAAGCTCACAGCAATTACATTAATTGTTTTATTAACCTGGGTTAACAGCAAGGGCATAAAAGCAGGTGCAGGATTTAGTACTGCATTAATGGTTTTAATATTATCTGGCATAATACTGATAATTGTATTTGGCTTCGCCAGCCCGGAGTCTCATGTAAAAGGTGTGTTTGATTTAAAAACTACCGATGGATCTGCAGTAACCTTTAGTGCCATCTTTACTGCTATGCTTGCAGCCTTCTGGGCTTACCAGGGCTGGGCTTCCATTGGTTACATAGGGGGAGAAATAAAAAATGCAAACAAAAATCTACCATTAGGTATTGCCATTGGGGTGTTCATTGTTATCGCAGTTTACCTGTTGGTAAATACGGCTTATCTTTCTTTAATACCTGTTCAAAGCCTGGAACAAGTGCAAGCGGCGGGCAATAAAATTGCAGCCGTAGAAGCGGTGCGTGTTTTTGGTGGTAACACCGGTGTGTTCTTAATTTCACTTCTTATTTGTGTTACTACTTTGGGATGTACCAATGCCACAATTCTTGTAAGTTGCCGCCCGTATTACGCAATGGCGCAGGAAGGGATGTTTTTTAAATCCGTGGCTAAATTGAATAAATCACAGGTGCCGGGCAATTCGCTGTTGTATCAATGCGTATGGGCCATCCTGTTAATTTTCTCAGGTACGTTTGATCAATTAACCGACATGATCATCTTTGCTGTATTCATTTATTATGGTGCTACTACTTTAGGTGTATTTATATTAAGAAAAAAAATGCCCGATGCTCATCGCCCTTATAAAGTATGGGGCTACCCGGTAGTGCCTGCGATTGTAATTTTGTTTTGCGCCGCCTTGTTTTTTAATACGATTGTTGCCCGGCCAAGAGAAGCTGTAATAGGTATGGTGCTTATGTTAACGGGCGTACCGCTCTATTGGTTATTTAAAAAAGGAAAATCAAAGGAAACAATTATTTAAATCTTCGCTTTCAAGAATTTTCGCCTTCGACAAACCTGTGAGTCTTTTAGACTGATCGTAGAATATCGAAGGCATTTTTAAGCGCTCATTTTTCTTTAATCCTTTTTTTCTTCCTGAGGTTAAATTGCGCATTATATCTAATCACATCCCAATATCCTTTTTTATAGCTTACCAATATTTCGCTGCCAGCGGGAATATCTCTAATCGCTTGTAGAAATACTTTTCCATCGTTTTCTACATATTTCGCATTATTAAATAATCCTTCCACTTTGGTTAGTCCTTTTGCATCGTTAACATATCTTCCCAACGAATTAAGGTTTTCTTTTGCATCAATCACATGATTCCGGTTTACGTAAAAGACATAACCATTAAAATCTTTTGATTGCAACACATTTTTCCAGGTGGTAATAACGCCTGTATATTCTATAATATGCTCGCCTTTGCTGATCGGTATTTTTGTAAATAATCCTTTACCAGCACTTGCAATAAGTGACCGCTTTACGAGAAGGTTTTTTTCGTCAATAAACATTTAGTGTATGTATTAAAATTGGAATTTCGTTGTCGCCAGGATTTTCCCGGTAACTTTTGCTATAACAGTTTTCGTTATACAATTATACATTGTCAATGCAACTACAACAAATCTATTTTTAGATATCATAATCATTTAGATAGTGTTTAAAATAGGGGCATTTCTCCCGTATCATTTTGCAATTTAATACAGCGATCCGGGGGATTTTTTTACTAAAGATGTAATTTTAGATCATTAAAATTTTTACTCTGTATATAAGAATTATTTTTGCTGATGAAGGTTTTTGTTTCCGTAACCGTACTTATTGCATTCGTATTAACCCAGGGTTGCAGCACCTCAAGACGTACTAAATCTGCCACCGGTAATGAAACAGCAAAACGATCCACGGAGGAGTTGCCGGTTACCGGCAAAGTTTCAGCGGCAGCAAAATCGATCCCTCCGCGAACTATCGATACAAAAAATGCAGACCCTGTTTCTGTCGTTGATTTCGCTGAAACCCTTATTGGAACAAAATATAAATACGGCTCTACAATAAAAGAAAATGGATTTGATTGCTCGGGCTTCGTTACTTATGTGTTTAGCCATTTCAACATATCGGTACCACGGGTTTCCAAAGATTTTACAAATGCAGGCACCCCGGTTCCTTTAGAAAAAAGCAGGAAAGGAGACCTCATTCTTTTTACAGGCACAGATACGACGGGGTGGATGGTGGGCCACATGGGTTTCATAACAGAAAACAATAACGGTAAAGTAAGATTCATTCATGCTGCTTCCGGTAAGTCAATTGGCGTTATCATTTCAGAATTGAGCAGAGATTATGCAACAAGATTTGTAAAAGTGGTACGCGTCTTCGATGAATAAGCAACCGCAACTAAAAATATTTACAAAAAAGAAAACTCAAGTTGTTGCATTGAGGTGAGGGTGGGGTTATTATTTTTTCTTTTATTAAATGCACCTATTATTTGATACACCGGCGTTGCCGCATCTCTCGACGCAATAATTACCTGCACTGCTCCTGCATGTGCATTGAAGAGGTCCGTCACCATTTGCGGGCAATTATTATTTTTGGAAAGATGTGATAGAAAAAGATGGCTCATAAAAGACGGCCTGTATTTTAGAAAAAGATCAAGGGCTTCTTTGTTAGATAAATGTCCCGTTCCTCCTTTAATTCGCTTCTTCAGGTGATACGGATAATTTCCCTGCTCGAGGATGTCATCATCATAGTTGGCTTCCAGAAAAGCAGCATGGCATTGCTTAAAATGAGAGATTACATTCTTACATGCTACACCAATATCCGTAAATACACCCACTGTTACATTATTACAGCTAATCGTAAAACTGTGTGGATCGCATGCATCGTGAAACTTTGTAAATGGCGTTATACTGATATCTCCTATAACAATTTTCTCGTTTGCCGTAAAGTTCTTCACCAAATGTTTTTCAACGCTAAAGCCTCCATGCAACAGTGTGGTGGTAGTTGTATAAACCGGAAAATTGTATTTTGTGCTCAGTACACTTAAACCCTTTATGTGATCCGAATGCTCGTGCGAAACGAATACAGCCTTTACTTTGTGAATATGCAAGCCCAATTGCTTCATCCGTTTCTCAATTTCCCTGCAAGAGATACCGGCATCTACAAGAATGGCGTCCCTTTCATTACCAACATAATAGCAATTGCCGTTGCTTCCTGAATTCAATGATGTTATAAATAATGACATTCGAGGCAAAGAAACAGATTTTTTATTTGAGCAATAGAGATATAAGTCAATTATTTTTTGATAATACCAGAAACTACATTTTTTAAAATGTGGACTACGTGATGCATAAATATTCAATTAACAGATATATTTTTGCGTATAAACCAACCTAATTACAAACGTAAAATTTAATCAAGTGAAAAAATATCAAAACCATAACTGTTTATTTTTTACAGTAATCCTAATAGCGCTTTGTTTCCCCTATCAAGGCAAAGCTCAAAAAAAAGAGTCCGTGGATAATGGATATTACATCACCTACCCTGACAGGCTCATGCTCGACGTGTATTTGATGCAGAAATTTGCACCTCTTACAATTTCTTCTCAGCATGAGCAGGAACTTAATTACAGAACAGCCTCGAAATTGAACTTTGGGGCAGGATTCGCTTACAACGGTTTCGGCCTGAACGTCTCCTATGGTTTTTTCAACAAAGACAATGGCAAAGGAAAAACCAAAGGACTCGACTTTCAATTTCATCTGTATCCACATAAGTGGGCTGTTGATTTATTAGGCAGTTTTCGCAAAGGATATTACCTGGATCCAAAAAAGAATAACGGCCTCAACTTATCAGATTACTACGTTCGCCCTGATTTACACAGAAGCATAGTCGGGCTTTCCGTTTTCAGGGTGCCCAATTCGCATAAATTTTCTTACAGAGCCGCCTTCACAACAAACGACTGGCAAACAAAATCTGCCGGCTCCATTTTATTTGGTGGCGAGGCGTATTACGGCTCAATAAAAGGTGACAGCGTTATTGTTCCAGCCAGTGTGAGCAGCATCTACGACCAGGCGGGAATTGATAAAATTAATTTTTTTAGTATAGGCCCGGGATTAGGCTATGCATATACGCTGGTAATAGCAAAAAACTTTTTTATCACAGGATCAGCGATAGGAAGTATTGATGTGAATTTTTCGACCGAAGAAAGAACAAGTAATAAAAAGAATAAAACAAGCGTGATTCCTGGAGGAATATATAAAGGAGCAATTGGGTACAATAGCAGCACATGGAGCGTGAGCGCTAATATTACAGGCAATGCTTTATATGTAGGAAGTGAGTCCTCTTCAAAAGAATATTTTTTACCAACGGGAAACCTGCGCTTTATTGTTGCAAAAAAATTGGCACCACGATCTCACAAATAATTAATGCCACTGGTGCAGTATAATATTTCCCGGATGCCTATTTACGGATCGGGTTTGTTGCATTGCTTTCCCCATTACCCATCGTTCCTTTATTCACAGCAGTATCCCGGCGGATAGTTTGATTTATGGATCGGTTGTCAATTGTAATCGCCGGAGTATACGGATGTCTGTTTGCATTTGTTATACCGGGATAAACTGTTGCCCTATTATTAAGATTGCCTGCTTTATTACTCTCTGTTGCTCCATGGTAAATCTCCTGCTGTGGCGGCTTGTATGTATCAATTAAATGAACCTTATTACCAGGAGCATTGTTTACTGTTCTTAGGGATTGCGGTGTACCGGGTTTATCATTTCTCGTTCGAATGCTGTCCTGCCCATTAGTAATAAGAACAAATAGAAGGCATGTAATAGTCGCTATAAAACATTTCGTTTTCATGACATCTCTTTAGGTGATTCAATACGTTAGAGGCAGAGAAAATTGTGCCATTATTTACATGGCGAAGAAAGGCGTACTATAGTTGACATTATTCCACAATCCCGCGTTCCAGATAGCTATCATGAAAAAAAATCACTTTAAAAACTTACTTTGTATTGCCGAAATATAAAGCGCATGAATCATAAAAAATACTTGATCCTTCTAATCATACTAATGGGCAGTAACCTGTTCGCACAAAATAATTCAATAGATGTTCAGCATTACCGGTTCGGGATATCACTCAATGACACTACAAATATTGTCAATGGAAATGCAACCATCAATTTAAAAATAAAGAAGGCTGCCAATAGGGTTTATTTCGACCTCGAAGGCTTTAACGATTCTACGGGTAATGGAATGAAAGTTACCCAGGTTTCAGAAAATGGAAAGGAATTAAAATTTTCCCAGGACATTGATCGTATAAATATTTATTTCACAAACCGCTTACGATTAAATGAATCAAAAAATATTACCATTATCTACTCAGGAGTGCCTCCAGATGGGCTTATTATAGACACCAATAAATTTGCACGGCGCACTTTCTTTGCAGATAACTGGCCCAATCGTGCACACAACTGGATTCCCTGCAACGACCATCCTTCTGACAAAGCATCTGTTGAATTTATGGTGACTGCGCCCGATCATTACCGGGTAATTGCAAATGGCATTCTTATTAAAGAATCAAACCTGCCGAATCATTTAAAACTTACGCATTGGAAGGAAGATATGGTATTGCCAACTAAAGTGATGGTGATTGGAGTTGCTGACTTCGCGGTACAACTTGCGGCAACTATTAATGATATTCCAGTTACCAGTTGGGTATTCCCGGAAAACAGGGATAGCGGATTCTCGCAATATGCAATTGCAAAAAACATACTTCCATTTTTTATAAACTATATCGGTCCTTATCCATATAAAAAACTTGCAAACGTTCAATCCAAAACAATCTTCGGTGGAATGGAAAATGCCAGCAATATTTTCTATTATCAGAATTCAGTAAAGATGGATTCGGTAACGCATGAAGATAATATAAAACTCGAAGGGTTATTTGCTCACGAAGAAGCGCATCAGTGGTTTGGTGATGAGGCGTCGGAAACGGATTGGCAACATGTATGGCTGAGTGAGGGTTTCGCGACCTATATGACGCACATGTATTTTGAAAATACTTATGGAGAAGACACATTAAGAAGCCGGATGCGTGTGGATCGGAATAAGATAATTGATTTTTATAAAAAAAGAAAAACACCCGTAGTTGACACCAATTCCATGAATAATCCTTTGGAACTTCTCAATGTAAATTCGTATCAAAAAGGCGGATGGGTGCTCCATATACTCAGGCGTAAGATAGGTGATTCGCTTTTTCACAAAGGCATCAAAACGTATTACAAAAAGTACCAGGGCAAGAATGCTTCGACTAAAGACTTTATTGAAATAATGGAACAAGTAAGCAATCAAAAGCTTGACGCGTTTGCCAAACAATGGTTATATACGGCAGGCCATCCTATGCTAAAAGCAACATGGCATTACGACCAAAATAAAAAAGTGATTGTTATGAAGATTGAACAATTACAGGAAGATGCATTTGTGTTTCCATTGGAGATAGGACTATTAGTAAATGGAAAATTTATACTCCGACAAATATCAATAAATAACAGAACGCAGGTTATAACTATACCCACTCCTTCTAAACCACAATCAATACAGCTCGATCCGCAGGTGAACTTGTTATTTGAAAGCACATTATCTGAAGAATAGTAAATCGCCGTTCAGCATTGATTAAGATAATGCCGGCTTTAGTTTTAGCTCCTTTAATATTGACCTTTATAGGCAACACTCTTTCAAAAAGAAATACTCACTCAAAACCACCTAATTTATAGTCTGTAAATTCAAAGCTTGCCGTACGAATAATGCCCTTGCTTAAATGATACCATGGACTGATTGATTCTTCATCTATATTTCGCAATACATATATAGATTGTTCTGGTGAATATCCTTCAACAAGCTTAAAAACTTTTTTGCCTGAATTATCTGTTGCTTCATCAATAATGATAAAGCAATGGCCGGGGCTGCCCGGAAAAATAACGACAGTTCCCACCTCAAAAATATTTTTCTTCTTCAATTCCTTTGCAAGGGAAATTGTGCTTGCATAAGTATAAACTATATCAAGATATTTTCGAAGGGTTTCATGTGTTCTGCTACAGGACAAGGCTTGAATAATCTTTATGTTATTCCCTTCGGGTGAAACTTTTAGTCCTTTGCAATAGTCATCCCACGAATAATACTGGCCACTTACAAAATGAAATCCTATTTCAGAATAGCGCTGTTGCCTGAATAAATATTCTGCACGCAGCCGCATTAAAGCATCCGCACATTGCTGCAAATCAGTTCGCCCTACATCGTAATTTACAATTGCAAAGTGCTTCTCCTGGTAAGAAACAGGCTTACCTTTATAGTCAAGAACAGGCCCGCTAGTTAGCGGGAGATGCTGCAAAAAATATTGCCAGCTTTGTTCGTCAAATTTTTTAGAAGAAACGATTTCCTGTCGTGGCTGAAGGTCAGTTTTTATTCGCTGGTTCGAAGAGCCCTCACAACTAAGAAGAATGGAAACAAACAGGATTAAAAAAAGTATTCTCATCTGTAATTTTCCTATCAGATTCAAATGGGCTTTTATTCCATAAGTTTTGCCGGGGTTTCTGTAAACTATTTTACGACTTTTTTCTTCCCGTTACCAAGCCACAGCAGCGAGTTAATGATAAACTGGCTTTGAATTTCGCTGATAAATGTAGATGATAATTCCATGACGGGAGTATTTTCCCCGGAGGAAAATTTTCTTTTATAGTCCATATCGTTGTGACCCATATTGGTATAGATCATTTTATACTTCGTGTTGGTCCATGCGATTGGATAATAGCCGCTGTGGCAAATTTCATAAGGCTTCGGGCCGGTACTAAGCGGAAAGCTCGACGAGTCAACGGATAGAAGAATTTTGATATTTTTATTCTGGCGAATGTCTTTCTCCCAGCTATACCATTCGCTGGGCGCAGATTTAAATGTTGCATACAAATTTTTGGTTGCAGGATGCCAGTATTTTCCGGGAATTAAATTTTGCAAAATGATGGCAGGATTTTATATTGTATACAAACAATGTTCCTTAAAAAATATTTTCATACTTCATTAGCGGCAACCTCCTTCTCATCAATTATTTTTTTTATTGCAATATTATTTTTCGCTGGTTGCAGTGTCAGTAATAACCCCTTAAGAAGAACAGCGCTTCTTTTGCAAAGAGGAAAAATTAAAGAAGATACAAGCTGTGTTTATTCATTGCCTTATGCAAAAGGGACATCACATCTTTTGATACAAGGATACTTCAGTAGTTTCTCTCATAAGAACAGGGCAGCACTCGATTTTAAAATGAAAACCGGAACCGAAGTGTACGCTGCCAGAGGCGGAGTAGTAATTAGAATAGAAGAGCAGCATGACAAGGGTGGCCGAAATAAAAAATACCGTAAAGATGCAAATCTTGTAGTGATCGAACATAACGATGGGACAAAAGCCGGCTACTGGCACTTGCAAAAAAATGGCGTACTGGCAGATATTGGAGATACCGTAAAGCAAGGGCAACTTATTGCGTTAAGTGGTAAAACAGGCTATACTTTTTTACCGCATCTTCATTTTATAGTTTGGACAAACAAGAATGGCGGATGGCAGCAGGTGCCTACAAGATTTTCAACATTAAAGGGTGTAAAATATCTAAGGCCGTTTAGAAAATATCGTAATCCCAGGTAGATCAGGTATATCCAATAGCATTTAAAAACTCTTCTTTTTTTCGCCGGGAAACGTCTACATAATTCCCGTTCTGCAATTCTATTTGGCCACCGTCACCCTTTATGTATCGCTTGATATAATTTAAATTGATGAGATGGGAATGATGTGTGCGAAAAAAAATATCTGTGGGCAGTAGCTCTTCGAAATCTTTCAGCGTCCTGCTGGCTAAGAGCTTTGGCCGGTTAGTAAAGTAGATGGTAGTATAATTGCTGTTCGCTTCAAGATGTATAATGTCACTGATATTGAAAAATAGCAAACCTTCAAGTGTGGAAATCGCAATTTTATTAAAATTATTTTTAAGCAGGTTTTGATCCAGCAGCTCGAGCTTTTTACCGGTATGGATTTGTGGACGGGAGTGAATTTTCGAGATTGCGATTTTCAATTCCTCAATGTCTATAGGTTTTAATAAGTAATCGAAAGCCGCATATTTAATCGCCTTAATGGCATATTGATCATAAGCTGTTGTAAAAATGATGTGAAAGTTTTTTTCCGGTAGCCGGTGCAACATTTCAAAGCCATCCATTCGTGGCATTTCTATATCAAGGAAAACAATATCCGGGTGCATTTTTTCAATAAGCTTTATGCCTTCTATTCCATTTTCGGCTTCTCCGGCCAATTGAATTTCTTCACAATAGTCAAGCAATTTTTGCTTCAATGCCATCCGGCCTTTTGCTTCATCATCTATGATAATTGCTGTTAACATTCATCTACTTTTAAATAAACTTCCACTTTGGTTCCTGAGGGTTTGCCTTTGGAAAATAAATCCGTTATCTGTACAGATGCTTTTTCTTCCCGGTTAAAAAGCTTTACTCTTTCATTGCTCATATCTATCCCATAAGATAACTTATTTTTTTGCACATGTTTAGATAGATTGTTTCTGCCAACTCCGTTATCTTCCACAAGATATTTAATATAATTCCCCTGCCGGTTTATGGAGATATATAGCCTTCCATCGTGATCGTTCCTGTACCGAAGGCCATGCAAAATTGCATTTTCAACAAATGGCTGTATTATAAGCGGAGGCACTTTATAATCGTCCTGCAGCAAGTCATCGTCAGCGTGTATTTCTGCAGTAAATTTATCCTCATGCCTGAATTGCTCAAGCTCGATATATAATTTCAAAGTATTCAAATCATTTACAAGGCTCACCGTGTTTTGTTTGGAACTATCAAGTATGCCGCGCAGAAGTTTAGCAAATTTATTTAAATACACAGTAGCATTGTATTTGTCATTACTCTGTATGAGCGAATCAATGCTATTAATACAATTGAAAATGAAATGAGGATTCATTTGGCTGCGAAGTGCTTCCAGTCTCGCCTTTGAAAGCTGTTCGTTTATACTGTACATTTCTATACGGGCATGCTGTAGCAATTGGGCAGCCTCTATAGATTTTATTTTATCAGCAACAAGTGTTGCAATCGTATTTAGTAATTGTAAATGCCGGCGCGTAAAGAAATTCTTTTCATTATGTTCACTATCTATTACCCCGATAAGTTCACTATTATAAATAACCGGCACGGTAATCTCACTTAGTCTGCTCATTTCATCAGGCCGGTAGCGACCGTCTTTTGAAGTATCCGGAATTAGCACCGCTTCTTTAGTTTCCATTACATAACCAACAACGCCCTGTCCCGGCAAAACATCGAAGGGTTGCTCAAAAATTTCCTGTGCAGAACCTTTAGGGCCAAAACCTGCTTTCTGTACCATTTTAGTTTTATCATCATTCCACAAGTACATCATGCAATCAACAAAACCGAGCTTGCCGATAAGGTTTTTAGCAACATCCCACAACACATCATTCACTGTATTTTTATCAATTAGTGAAGAAGAAAAATAATTAATGATCTGCTCCAGCTCAAGTTTACTTTTATATTGTTCCGCATTTAGCAGGTGTACCTTTTGCTTTTCTTCCTCTATAGCTTTTATATTTTTTATACGCCATTTTACAAAGGAATAAATTAGTAAAAGCATGCACAAAGACATAATTGAAACGAACCACCACGTGTTCCAGAATGGAGGAGTAATTTCAAAATTAAATGTGGCAGCCGGACCCCAAACTCCATTCCATCCCAACGTCCTTACTTCAAACTCATATTTTCCAGGCTGTAGCCCGGCATAAGAAACAACATGCTGATTGGCCGCCCTCGACCATTCTTTTGCAACATCTCCATACAGGCGATAACTGTACAATAACTGCTTTTCATTTATGTAACCCGGCGCAGAAAATTCAAACTGGATTTCATTTTGGCGATAATTTAATGTTGTGTTTTTTGCATGAAAAGAATATATAGAATTTGGAGAAAATACTTTTGTAATATATACAGGCAGCGGAGGTGTTTTTTCCAATTCCTCGTCTTTTATTTTCACAAGACCTTCGCCAGTTGCAAGCCATAATGTATTATCCTCATCTGTCTCGATACCAACTATGCTCGCAAAGTAATTATTAACCTTGCTAAAATTAAAAATATGATAGCCGCCATTATTGGGTATCAGCTTATCCAGGCCATGATAAAACGCAATCCAAAAATTTCCGGTTGCATCCTCTCTTATCCCCTTTACAAAATCGGATGTAAGTCCATTCTTTTGATTAAGATTCACAATAGTAAAGCTGTCTTTTTCACTTCTTGTTAATCTGTAAATACCCGCGTACCGGGTACCCGCCCAAATATTTCCCTTTGAATCTTCAAATAAAGAACGGATGTTGCCTTTGGGTAAAAAATGATCTGTTGACAATAGTTGAAATCTGCCATTAATAAAATTATAGCGCATGCGCAGAAGACCGTTCTGCCAGGTTCCGGCCCAGAAATAGCCCGCTTTATCAATGAGCATCGAAGTGATACGATCATTAAGAATTTTATATTGTGTGTTTGCTGAATAGAAAATTAACCGGCTTAAATCACTAACAAAGAAGTTGCCTTCTTTGTCACTGACGATGTTGCCTGCAAAGTAATTTTGTATTAGGGCTGTTTTGTGAAATTTAAATTCTGTTGTATCAAACGTTTGTATAGCATTTGATCCGACAAATAATGGTGGGAATGTCTTTGGAATAGTACTGTAAATTTTTTCATTGTTACTCATGCCGATGGAAGAAAAATTTCCAGAAAGTTTATTAAATAATTCAACGCCTCTTGATGTGCCTACCAAAAAAAAATTTTTCATGCAGGGATACACCAGGTATAAATTATCATTTGAGAAGACGCCGTTCTCCAATGGATACAGCCGGATACCCGATTTAGTAACTAATTTCGAAAGGCCAATGGCTGTGCCAAACCAAATATTTTTTTCTTTATCCTGGAAAATGCTATTTACAATATTAGAGCTAAGGCCATCTTTTACTGTGATGATTTGTTGAGAACCGTCTCTATCTATTTTCACAATTCCTGAAGATGTTGCAAACCACATGGTACCGTCTGCATCCTCAAATATGTCGTTAATATTTCCTTGCGCCAGCGGTGCAATGCTGAAGGCGATTGGAAGCGGGGCATAGGATACCATTTTATTTTTTGAAGAAAATTCTTTTACCAGTTTGAGGCCACGGTTAGAAGCTATCCATATTCTGTTTTCTGAATCGTGGTAAATTTTTATTTCTGAAAAAGGATTATCCGCGACCAGAGTTTTTGAAAGGAGCTTGTAACTTCTGTTGAATATGTAGATGAAACTCTCGCTCGTTGCAACAAAGGAAGAATCGTTTAATATCGTAATATCGTAGAAAGTAGAAAGAGGAAGATCCTGCGCAGGTTTTGTAAGCTTTCCATCCGTAAAATTTTGAAGCCCGTTAATATCTGTAGTTGCAATTACCTGTCGCCATGGCATACGCATAAAGCTATTTACTATAGCAGTTGAGCGGACGGCTTTAGAAAAAATTGTATCATCTGTCACTATATCAATGTTCCCATTGTTAAGCGCTACATATAAATTCCCTTCTTTCGATTCATAAAAATCATTCACCATGTTATGAGAAAGGCCATTGGCCGTGGTATAGTTTGTAAAAGCATATCCATCATATTTACTAAGGCCTTCAAGAGTGGCTATCCAAATAAAGCCTTTTGAATCCTGAAATACCTTTCGAATCGAATTTGAAATGAGGCCATCGTTTACCGTGTAGTTTTTAAATAATTGTTGTTGTGCATGTACAAAATTTATGGAGCAGGTAAGTAAAGAAAAAAATATGACACTTAAACCAATTCGCATAATTTAAAGTTAACTCAGTTTCAACAGTGATAGTATCTAATTGATCAATTTTAAAGGCAGCCTTGGGAAGTGTATTTACGCCAGTAAACTCTTTAGTTGAACAATTGCTTTTTTTAATTTATTCAAAAGAAACTCTAACTGATCCACATTATTTATTGAAACTTGTATTTTTACTATGCTATCACAGGTAGGTTACATGTCTTGATAATCTTAGTAAAATCTTTTGCCAAACAGTTAAGTGGCCTGATCTCAGAGACGCAGGATTAATAGTTATAGCAGTTGCAATTATCAGAACAAATGCTACAAAAAAGCGGTGCTAGTCATTAGAATTAATTTTTTTTCAATGGCCAATAATCTTTGCTCCAATAAATCTATCTTCTGTTGTTGCTTCTCAATAATAGTTTCCTGCTCCTGCATGGCTTTCACAATTGGTACTACAAAATCTGCATAACGTAAACTGTATAAGCCTTGAGGTGTAGCAGGGGCATCTACGCCACTAAAACTAAAACCTGTTTGCTTTACTGCTGCATCTACTTCCTGTGCTATGAAGCCACTTTCACGATGATTAACTGAGTTTATATTTGTTTGCAGTTGTGATTGCAAATAGTTTGATAGGGAGTCTGGAGAAGAGGTTTTGTTGTTATTAAGATAGGCGTTTAAAGCAGCCACATTCACGTTGTAAGTAACGGGCCGCAGTTTCATAATAAATTCAAGTCCCTTCATATCTTCTTTTACCTGCTGCTTATAGCGCCCGTCCGAAAATGTTGACCAACCCACCTGCCCACCAATTGATTTCACAGTTGTATTGCCTATTCGCACTTTATCAGATGTATCAACAAGTGCGCCGGAGCCAAGGGCTGTAGCGTTTGATAAGTAATTAGCGGTTACATCGGCATTGTAGCCAAGTGCCGTAAGAGTGGTTCCTGCTGAATTGCTGATCAAAGCGCGATAGCCACACGCTGTATTAAAAAACCCGACGGTATTGCTGTAAAGTGCAAGGCTCCCTAACGCAGTATTTTGAGAACCAGAAGTATTTTGGCGCAACGCTTCAGCTCCTAATCCTGCATTATCTGTACTGGTGTTAAACTGGAGCACTCGTTCGCCAATTGCCGTATTATTATTGCCGGTTAGGTTATTTGAAAGCGTGTTTATTCCTAAAGTTGTATTAAACTGGCCGGTAGTATTGTTTACAAAAGTGTTTTCGCCAACGGCAGTATTGGCTATGCCAGTCATACCAGTGTTACCTGCTAAAAGTCCAAAAAAAACATTAGCTGTTACAGGATGTATCTCACCGCTCCATTGATTGTTTACCCTGAATCGCAATGGCTGATTGTCTGTGGTACCGATAAAATCTAATAAAGGATCTGTTGCTGTATTACCGGCTAAGTTCCATATATTATCAGTACCAGCGATCTGCGACCACACAGTTCCGTTATGAAACCAAAAAGTAGAGGTGGTGCTATCATATAACATCAGCCCTTTAGCCGGATTCACTATTGCCATTCTTGATGTAGTTGACGTTCGTGGAAGCAGCATTCCTTTTGTATCACTTTTTACATCAAGCACTGCGCTTGGGTCAGGAGCTGTATTATTAATTCCTACAGATTGCGCACCTAAAAGGTGTGATAAGACAATCCCTGAAAAGAGTAGTATTATTTTCCTCATCTAATTTTATTTGAAATTTTTAAATTTTATTTTTTTAATTGCAGGATCTCTGCTTTCATTTCATTCATTTCTTTTTTCAAATCTTCTATGATAACCTGTTGCTCTTGTACAGCTTTTACCAATGGCATAATAAACTGGCTGTAGGCAAGACTGTAGTGGTCTTTATCGTTTGCCGGTGGATGGACACCATCAAATTCGTACCCTAGTTCTTTCGCTATTTTTTCTACATCCTGTGCCAGAAAGCCTGTGTGTAATTGTTCTTTGTTTGTATCAAATGAACTAGAGATTTTATTATTTATGATACCTGTTTTGCTATAAGCATCTAATTTTTCATCATCAAAATAATAAGTAATTGGTGTAAGTTTTTCTACAAAATCCAAACCGGGAACATTGCTTTTAATATTGTATTTAAACCTCGCATCAGAAGGGAAACTATACGCAACTTGTCCTTCGATGACCGTGACAGAGCTATTGCCGATACGAACTTTATTACTGGCATTTGCGACCGCACCACTGCCAATGGCCGTAGCGTTAATTACCACTCCGCTTATGTCAGCGGCATAACCTACAGCAGTATTATTGTATCCATTGCCATTAGAAGCAAGAGCCAAATAACCTATCGCTGTATTATTGTAACCATATTGATTCGCGAGGAGTGCACTACTTCCAATGGCGGTATTGAAATTACCGTCAAAGTTTTCTGAAAGCGCATTGTTACCAATCCCGGTATTATCATGTCCTGCAGAATTATTATAGAGTGCCTTATTTCCGTTTGCTGTATTGTAACTGCCATTATTATTGTAAAGCGCATTATTTCCATCAGCGGTATTATACAATCCATCCTTATTAAAGTATAGAGCTGCCAATCCACTGGCCGTGTTGTAAAGCCCGGTAATATTGTGGTTTAGCGCCTGGTAGCCATTGGCCGTATTATATGACCCCCCGGTATTAGCATACAATGCCACACATCCATTTGCGGTATTAAAAGATCCACTGGTATTAGAATATGCGGCCTGGTACCCGGTCGCACTATTATAACTTCCTGTATTTGCCAAAAGAGCATCTGTCCCGACAGCAGTGTTCAAACTGCCCGTAGTATTTGCAAAAAGTGCGTTTCTTCCGATGGCCGTATTTGAATATCCGAAAGTATTATTATAAAGGGAGTATGCTCCATGTGCTGTATTGTTATACCCCATGGTATTAGCAGTAAGTGCGAGGTAACCATTTGCGGAATTAAAATTTCCATCTGTTAAGGCAAAAAGTGCATGATCGCCAAAGGCTGAATTTGCCTGTCCGGTTGTCGATAAATTACCCGCGTCGGACCCAAAAAAAACATTAAGATTTGTCGGATTTATTTCTCCCGCCCATGTGTTGTTTACCCTAAATCGCAATGGTTGATCATCTGTTGTTCCAATAAAATTTATGGCAGGGTTTGTAGTGGAATTTCCCGTAAGGCTCCATGAATTATTTCCAGTGGACAACTGCACCCATGCGGAGCCGCTATGAAACCAGAATCCGGAAGTCGTACTATCGTACAGTATTAGCCCTTTCGCCGGATTAATGATTGAATTTCTTGATGTAGTTGACGTGCGGGGAAGCAATATTCCTTTTGTGCCACTTTTTATTTCAAGTATTGCACTGGCATCAGGAGTTGATGTGCCAATACCAACACCTTGCGCATTTGACAAATTAGTAATTGTTACCAAAGTAAGCAGAACGAATACATATCTTTTCATAACGCCATTTTATTATTATTTTGAAGAGATCATTTTTTCCAAACTGTCAAGCCTTTTTCTTAATTCATCGTTACCGCTCTTTAACTCCTGGATCTGCTGTTGCTGCTCCTGCACAGCTTTTACAAGCGGAACTACAAACTGTTCATAGCTTAAAGTGTAAAGCCCCCATTGATTTTTTGGAGCAGCAAAGCCACTAAAATCATAGTTGACAGATTTAGCCGCCTGTTCAACTTCCTGCGCTAAAAAGCCTGAGTATTTTATTTTTTCTCCGTCATATTTTCCTGGAAAATCAGGAGTTTTTTTACTGCCTGTAATAGTTGTAATGGCATCATTGCTTATATGATAGGTTACAGGCCGGAGCTTTAAAATAAAACTAAGACCCATCACATCTTCAACTATATTATTTTTTACCCGTTCATCTGAAATAACGCTCCATGGTACTTTTCCGCCAATGAATGCTGTGCTGGTGTTTCCTATTATTACCTGGTTCTGGTATGCATTTAAAATATCATCATTGCCAATGCTGATAGTGTTATAAACATTCGGGGCATTAGGATGTGTTCCGGAGTTAAATCCGATTGCGATATTATTATATCCATCTTTATTATCTGAAAGTGCGCCAAACCCCACCGCGGTATTTCTATAGCCGGATAGATTATTATAAAGTGCATCATATCCGATGGCTGTATTGTTATTTCCTATTGAGTTGAAATAAAGCGACCGGTACCCGTTTGCAACATTGCTCTCTCCGCTGGTGTTGTAATAAAGGGCCTGCGTTCCGATTGCACTATTGCGAAATCCATTTATATTGCTATAAAGGGCCTGGTATCCATAGGCTTCATTTTCAAAGCTTGTGTTGTTGAAAAGTGCCTGGTATCCGGTAGCAGTATTCTCAGATCCACTAACATTTGTGTACAATGCTTTGAATCCGTTGGCGGTATTATGGTCTCCCGTAGTGTTAGCATAAAGTGCTTGATATCCGTTTGCTATATTCTCTGTTCCGGTGCTGTTAGATAAAAGAGCATCAACCCCAGTCGCTGTATTGAGGCTCCCTGTTGTATTGGAAAAAAGTGCACGGTATCCGTTTGCCGTATTTTCGTTTCCTGTGCTGTTCATTGCAAGTGCGCTTGTCCCCGTGGCTGTATTGAAGTTGCCTGTGGTATTCGAGTTAAGTGCCTGTATTCCGTTTGCAGTATTATTATTTCCTGTGCTGTTAGTGGAAAGTGCCAGGTATCCATTGGCGGTATTGTTATTTCCTGTAGTATTGCCTTCAAGCGCCTGCTTTCCGTTGGCAGTATTGTTTACTCCGGTAGTGTTGGTATAAAGTGCCAGCACTCCGTTCGCGGTATTGTTATCTCCCGTGGTGTTGTTGAAAAGTGCCTGGTATCCGCTTGCAGTATTGTTAGCTCCAGTTGTGTTGGAAGAAAGTATATAATATCCATTGGCGGTATTGTTATAGCCACTTGTATTACCAAATAGGGAATGCTCCCCAATTGCTATATTAGCCTGCCCGGTTGTGTTTACATTTCCTGCTCCTAAACCCAGGAATACATTACCACTGGATGGATGTATTTCTCCTGCCCATGTATTGTTGACTCTAAAACGTAATGGTTGTGCATCGGTAGTACCGATAAAATTTGTTGAAGGATTTGTTCCTGCATTACCTGCCAGGTTCCATCCATTGGCACCTGAAGATAATTGCGCCCATGCTGTACCGTTATGAAACCAAAATCCGGAAGTTGTAGTATCATATAATATTAATCCTTTTGCCGGATTTACAATTGCAACACGTGAAGTGGTTGATGTACGCGGTATCAGCACACCTTTATTATTGCTTTTTATATCGAGTATTGCACTACTGTTCGGAGTTGTTGTATTTATACCTACAGACTGAGCAAATAGTAAAGACGAAAACAGAATTGAATAAATGGTTATGAAAAATTTAATCTTCATGGCTTTTATTTTTTATCTTTTAATAATTCTATTTCACTTTTCATTTGAGCTACCAGGATTTTTAAATCATCAATTTCTGCTTGTTGTTTATCATTGATAGTTTTCTGCTTCTCAATCATTACCTGCTGCTCCTGCATCCCCTTTACAAGAGGAACCACAAACTGCTCATAGCTTAAAGTGTAGAAGCTCCATTGATTTTTTGGCGCTGCATACCCGCTGAAATCATAGTTAACAGATTTAGCTGCCTGCTCCACTTCCTGGGCTAAAAAACCTGTGTATTTTATCTTTTCCCCTTCATACTTTCCAGGAAAATCAGGAGTTTTTTTACTACCTGTAAGAGTTGTAATAGCATCGTTATTTATATGATAAGTGACCGGCCGGAGCTTCAGAATAAAGTTCAACCCTATTACATCTTCAGAAATATTATTTTTCACCCGCTCATCTGAGATAACACTCCACGGTACTTTTCCTCCAATAAATCCTGTACTGGTGTTACCAATAAATACCTGGTTTTGATAAGCATTAAGCATGTCATCGTTGCCAATACTTATCGTGTTGTACACTCCGGGAGTATTGGGGTGAGTGCCCGCGGCAACGCCAATGGCGATATTATCGCTTCCGCCTATATTGTTTGATAATGCAGCTGCTCCGATTGCAGTGTTCCTGCTTCCTGTAGTATTGGATTTAAGGGCCGATTCGCCTATGGCGGAATTGATAATTCCACTGGTATTATAATAAAGCGCTGCTTCACCCATTGCTGTATTGTCATTTCCTGAAGTATTAGAATAAAGTGCCCAGCGCCCGGAGGCGATATTGCTACTTCCGCCTGAGTTTGAATAAAGCGCCTGGTATCCGTTTGCAGTATTGTCATTTCCTGAAATATTGTTTTTAAGTGCAAGCACTCCGTTTGCAGTATTATAAGATCCAATGGTATTGGAAGCCAGAGCAAAATATCCGTTGGCGGTATTTTCATCTCCTGTAGTATTGGAATTAAGAGCATAAGCTCCGTTGGCGGTATTGTACCTTCCGTCGGTGTTGGAATAAAGTGCATTATATCCGGTAGCGACATTATTAACTCCGTTATCGTTGGAATAAAGTGCATTATATCCGTTAGCAGTATTATTAAATCCGGTAGTATTTGAAAAAAGAGCTTTCACCCCAAAAGCGTTATTATAATCCCCCTGGCTGTTGGAATATAGCGCAGCCTGCCCAATAGCGGTATTATTTTTCCCTATATTGTTTGAAAAAAGTGAGGCTTGCCCGATAGCAGTATTATAAATTCCCGTACTATTAGAATAGCCCGCAGATGAACCGATAAATGTATTTGCCACTCCCAATCCCGGAGATGCTGCGTTTGTTCTTCCGGCATTTAACCCAATAAAAGTATTAAATATATTATCAGAGTGGATGTACATTAGATCTGCCCCCGAAGCATCCCGCAATCGTATTAATGGTTGTGTATTAGATTGTGTGGCATTGGCATCTATGATCAATTGCGAAGTATTTGCGGCACCTTTTATATGGAGCTTCGCCTGTGGTGTTATTGTGCCAATCCCTACATTTTGTGAAACTACAATATATGAAAAACAAATGCAGCACTGAAACAGCAGAATATATTTTTTCATGATAATGTTTGATTTTAGAGACCTAAAAAAATTACCTTACCTCTATATAATTTTCAAATAATTATGAAACAACTTACTTACTCACCAGCTTTTCCAACTTGACATTTAGTTCATTCATTTGTTTTTGCAGGTAGTCTTCGTCTTTCTTAAGTTCATCGATTTGCCTTTGTTGCTTGTCAATAATTTTTTGTTGCTCCTGCACAGCTTTCACAAGCGGCACTACAAATTGTTCATAACTTAAACTGTAAAATCCCCATTCATTTTTTGGCGCAGCATACCCGCTAAAATCGTAATTGACAGCTTTGGCTGCCTGCTCTACTTCCTGTGCTAAAAATCCGGAATATTTTATTTTTTCGACATCATATTTTCCGGGATAATCGGGCGTTTTTTTACTGCCTGTAAGCGTTGTAATTGCATCGTTGCCTATATGATACGTTACAGGCCGCAACTTTAAAATAAAACTAAGGCCCATCACATCTTCAATTATATTATTTTTTACCCGTTCATCTGAAATAACGCTCCACGGCACTTTTCCACCGATGAACCCTGTGCTGGTGTTACCAATGAATACCTGGTTTTGATAAGCATTAAGCATGTCATCGTTGCCAATACTTATGGTATTGAAGATGTTTGGGGTGTTGGGATGCGTTCCGGAATTTTGACCTATTGCGATATTCTGGTAGCCTCCTGTGTTATATGTAAGCGCTTGATATCCTATAGCAGTATTTTGACTGCCTGTAGTATTAGAAAAAAGTGCACCATTTCCATCTGCAGTATTTCCTCCGCCGATGGTGTTTAAATGAAGTGCCCAAAATCCATTGGCAGTATTGAAATTTCCCGAGGTATTGGCATCGAGCGAATAAGCTCCGGTAGTTGTATTTTGCCCACCGTTAATGTTAGCATACAAGGCTTTGAAGCCAGTGGCTGTATTACCATATCCTGTATTGAGATAAAGTGCTTTACTTCCATTAGCTGTATTTTCATTTCCGATAGTATTGGAATAAAGCGCCTGGTATCCATTTGCTGTATTATCGATTCCGGTTGTGTTGGAATGAAGTGCCTGCACTCCAGTAGCCGTATTTGCACTTCCGATAGAGTTGTTGAAAAGTGACTGGTATCCATTGGCAGTATTGGCACCTCCTGTAGCGTTGGAAAAAAGTGACTGGTATCCATTGGCAGTATTAGCGGCTCCGTCAACGTTAGAAAAAAGTGCCTGATATCCATTTGCTGTATTATCGAACCCGCCAGTGTTGGAATAAAGTGCATTATATCCGGTAGCAGTATTATGAACTCCGGTAGTATTTGAAAAAAGAGCTTTTACCCCAAAAGCGTTATTATAATCCCCCATGCTGTTGGAATAAAGCGCAGCTTGCCCAATAGCGGTATTATGTTTCCCTGTAGTGTTTGAAAAAAGTGCGGCTTGCCCGATAGCGGTATTATAAATCCCGGTAGTATTAGAATAGCCCGCAGATGAACCTATAAATGTATTTCCCACTCCCAATCCCGGAGATGCTGTGTTTACTTGTCCTGCATTTAACCCAATGAAAGTATTAAATTTATTATCAGAATGGATCTGCAATAAATCTACCCCTGAAGCGTCCCGGAATCGTATTAATGGCTGGGTGTTTGATTGTGTTGCGTTGGCATCTATAATCAACTGCGAGGTATTTGCGGTACCCTTTATATGTATCTTAGCTGCGGGTGTATTTGTTCCTATACCAACATTCCCTGTATTATTATTATAAATATCACTCCCGCTGGTTGTCCAGTAATTACTTGCACCGCCTACAGATAACTGCGCCCATGCTGTACCATTATGAAACCAAAATCCAGAGGTAGTGGTATCATATAATATTAATCCTTTGGCAGGATTAACTATCGCAACCCTTGAAGTGGTGGATGTACGCGGAAGTAGCACACCTTTATTATTACTTTTTACATCAAGTATAGCGCTGGCATGTGGTGTTGCATTATTGATGCCAACAGATTGAGCAATCATTGACATAGAAAATAAAATGCTTGAAAAAGTAATAAAGAATACCTTTTTCATAACCTTAATTTTTAAATTTTTAGAATTAATTTTTCTTCTTCAATAGTTCTATTTCAGTTTTCATCCCTGCTATTTGAATTTTTAAATCTTCAATAATTAATTGTTGGTTCTCCCCTATCGCAGGTTTTTCGTTTTGCTCAACCTGCTTTGTCAATTTCTCTATCAACACCTGTTGTTCCTGCACAGCTTTTACAAGAGGAACCACGAACTGCTCATAGCTTAATGTGTAGAAGCTCCATTGATTTTTCGGCGCCGCATACCCGCTAAAATCATATCCTGCATCTTTGCAAGCCTGCTCCACCTCCTGTGCTAAAAAGCCAGAATATTTTATTTTTTCGCCATCATATTTTCCGGGAAAATCAGGAGTTTTTTTGCTGCCTGTAAGCGTTGTAATTGCATCATTGCTTATGTGATAAGTTACAGGCCGCAACTTTAAAATAAAACTAAGGCCCATAACATCTTCAACTATATTATTTTTTACCCGTTCATCGGAAATAACGCTCCACGGCACTTTACCGCCGATGAACCCTGTGCTGGTGTTACCAATGAATACCTGGTTTTGATAAGCATTTAAAATATCATCGTTGCCAATACTTATCGTGTTGTAAATATTGGGTGTGTTGGGATGGGTTCCAGCATCATAGCCTATTGCAATGTTCCCAAAACCGCCGTTATTATTACTTAATGCTGAAGTTCCTATAGCCGTATTGTTGTAACCAGTAGTGTTGGCAGAAAGTGAATTAGCTCCACTGGCAGTATTGTTATCACCTATTGTGTTTGAATTAAGGGCCTGGTATCCATCAGCAGCGTTAAAATTTCCAGTCTTGTTATATTGTAGCGCATTAACTCCGTTGGCAATATTGTAATTTCCGCCCGTATTGAAATGAAGTGCATCTGCTCCATTGGCAGTATTATAACTTCCATATGTGTTAAACAATAGTGCCTGCGTTCCTGTGGCGGTATTGTTATACCCAATGGTGTTAGCAGTCAGGGCGTTAAATCCGCTTGCTGTATTGTTAACTCCCGTGCTGTTGTTCAAAAGAGCCTGAGTTCCATTGGCGGTGTTATAGCTTCCGGTAGAGTTAAAGAAAAGCGAATGAAATCCATTAGCGGTATTGTTTGTTCCGGTGGTATTAAACCTGAGTGCTCTGTATCCGTTCGCAGTATTATAGCTTCCTGTGGTATTATCATTAAGTGCGAGTGATCCATTCGCCGTATTGCTATCGCCCGTCGTATTATAATAAAGCGCATTAAATCCATTGGCGGTATTATCACTCCCCGTGGTATTGGAATAAAGTGCCTGGTATCCATTAGCGACATTTGCAATACCCGTAGTATTGGAATAAAGCGCCTGGTATCCATGTGCACTATTATAGCCTCCGGTATTGTTTGTCAATAAAGCATCCACGCCTGTGGCTGTGTTGTAGCTACCGGTTGTGTTGGAGAAAAGTGCCCGGTGTCCATCAGCTGTATTCTCGCTTCCTGTCGTGTTTAAAGCAAGGGCCTGGTCTCCACTTGCAGTATTTTTTGTTCCTGTAGTATTGTTATAAAGAGCTCTGCCTCCACTTGCTGTGTTTTCTCCACCGGATGTATTAAAAAAGAGAGCCAAAGACCCGGTAGCAGTATTCTCAACGCCGGTAGTATTTGTAAATAAAGAATACGCTCCAATTGCTGTATTATCAGTTCCTACTGTGTTTGACTGCCCTGTGCCTATACCAAAAGATACATTGCCCCTGGCGGGATGTATTTCTCCTGCCCATGCATTGTTTACTTTAAAGCGCAATGGTTGGTTATCCGTTGTGCCAATAAAATTAGTTGCCGGGTTTGTTCCGGCATTACCATTAAGGCTCCATCCATTGCCTGCCCCGGACAACTGCACCCATACTGTACCGTTATGAAACCAAAAGCCCGAAGTTGTGGTATCATATAATATTAACCCTTTGGCAGGATTAACTATCGCAACTCTTGAAGAGGTGGATGTACGGGGAAGTAATATTCCCTTTGTATTGCTTTTTATTTCCAGTATTGCACTTGCATCCGGAGTTGAAGTTCCAATTCCAATATTTTGCGCAGCTGCGATATCGTTGATCTGAATCAGAATCACCAATAATGTAAAAACTTTTGCCATATTGATTTTTGTTAAATATTGAGGTTTGAAACCGAGGTTTTGCTAAATCCGAAGCAGAAAAACCGGTAACCAGGTAATTAATATGGATAGCTGGGAGAGAAAAGTTTTATCATGAATATCTGACCAAATCTATCTTTTAGTAAATCAGCATTCAAGTGAGATTTAGCGGCTAACATGAATGGATTAGCAGAAGGATAAAGTAACTCCTGGTGTTACTAAAAAGGTCTTGAATTATATTTAAGGATTTCGACAAACGAGATATAGCACCGTTTGCTAAGCTGCATCGGTGAATCGCTAATTGATGCTTCGCTTGTATTTGCATAGAATTTATTTTTACTTCCCGCTAGCAACACCCAATTAAAATTTCATCAATAACTCTTCAAACTACAATTATGAATTCCGGCAATCTTTCAACTAATATCAACATTAAATCTTCGCAGGCATTATTAAAAAATGCTGTGTTGATTATTTTATTATTAATAAATGGATCAGTCCAGGCCCAGGACAGGCCCAAAAGAGTTTTTACTAATACTGACAGAGTTAATCAAACAAGGGTTAGCTCTTCGGTGCAGTCAGCTACTGTTGTACAGGAAAACGTTAAGCACATTAATGGGCCGTCAACAACTCTAAAAAACGACTTCGCTTCATTGCAGCAGGGCGAGTATTCTGTCATTTCGCTTAAGCTTCCGGGTAGTTCAACCGAGTCAGACTATTATGTAAAAAAGTATGGCCGCAAGCTTTACTTAAACGGAGATATTGTGGTGTATGATGGAAATCTTTCATCAACCATGAGCTATACGAGAGATGACGAAACCCATACTTTTGGTAAAGACGATCTATATCGCTGGCCTGGTGGTACAGTTCCTGTTGTTCTTGAAAATTCCGTCTTTGAAGGAAACAATTACAATGTCATAAAATCTGCGCTTGATTATTTTAATTTTAATACAGGCATAATTTTTAAAGAACGTGGCGGCGAGGAAGATTATCTCGTGATAAAATGCATTGACGATGACGGAAGTGGCAAAGCTGGCTCCGCACCTGTGGGCAGGCAAAGAAACGGCAGTAATGTGCTCGAGTTGATCAGGGGTACATTCACAATTGGCACGGTACTCCACGAGTTGATGCATACCCTCGGCGTTTATCATGAGCAGGCACGAAGTGACCGGGACAATTTTGTAAACATAAATTGGAATAATGTGAAACCATCAGCCAAATATAATTTTCAAATAGAAGGGAATGCCACTGCAAGAAGTGCTTATGATTATTGTTCCATTATGCAGTATAGCACAATGGCATTTGCAATAGACCCTGCGCAACCGACTATAGTGTGCAAAAGTAATGGGGCCATTGTTGGCTGCCCCGCTTGTATTGGAAACCGGGCAGCTTTAACAAAGATGGATCTTGACGGATTAGACAAATTATACGGGGGCATAGGCATAAGCAGGTTTCCTTCTCAAATGCCGTTCGTTTCCTCAAAAGTACCGGTGGCCGGTTGCATTGGAGTGGCAGATAACCTTATAAGAAATAAATGGGATTTTTATAAAAATGTATTGGGCGATTGCAGGTCGTCGGTTATAAGCCTCGGAATTTTTAATGCCACTTATGTTCAGTTTGACTTTGGTGAAATCTATCATTCTACGCACGGAGTTTATGCTATTTACGGAGATATTTACCAGCTATTCAAAGCGCAAAATGGTATGGGAAAGTTTGGTTTTCCCCTAAGTGATGAAATGGATATTAATGATGCTGATAAAGGAATATTTGCAAGTTGGAACAAGGCTGGTTATACCCGTGTTAGTAAATTTGAAAAAGGAATCATAGTGTGGGGCCCACAGAAAAAAGCTAATGCATTAACTACAGAAAAATTTAATGACGGGCCTAATCCTGTGGCGAAAACAACAACTACGGCTGATAAAGTAAACACTTCTATAACCCGGCAACCCGGAGCCATACAACCTTCAACATCAATTAAGGTAAGGGACTCGGTAATTTTAAGGCACAGATAGTAAGTGCGGCTTTTTATAAAAACTCCTGAATTATATGGAACTGTATAATGTAAAAAAACCACCCCTGTCGGGGTGGGTTTACTTAATATTCAAAACAATAACTAATGATAAAATATTAACGCAGCACAAATTAATTTTATTGTGAATCCAGTTCATCGCTAATCAATACCTGTGGGTTAGAAAATAAAAAAAGGCTTGCCGTTCTCAGCGGCAAGCCTTAATGTTTTGATAGGGATTTAATTAGGTGACTATATTATAATTGTGCTACAATAATGTCTTCTTTCACAGTTGTTTGAGAACTGATCTTATAAACCTGTGTTTTGTGTGTTTTTGCAGAAGTTACTTCTACTTTAACACCAAATCCATAAGCGCTCAAATCAGCCGGATCAATATCCAAACGATATTTCCTTGTGTAGTTTGCATCTGTGGCTTTCACCTTTTCAGAATACAAAACGTTGTTACTTGCATCCTTAATATGGATGTAATAAACCTCAGATGCATCGTTGTGAAGGTTAAGCTGAAATACAGGGCTACTGTTTACTTTACCGACGAATTTAAATTCTATCGGGCTTTCAGTTGTTACACCGGCATACGTCGCGTGTGATAATCCCATTGTACAAAGGGTAAATAAACCCATTGTAACCATTTTTGTTGTTTTTACTGCTTGTTTCATAAAGTCAAATTTTAGATTAATGATTAAAAAAACTTTTCTTCATTCAAGCAATCATGGTGTAAAAGTAACACGTTAAAAAACGAGGCACAAACCAACTTCTTCATTTTTTATGCATCGTAAGAGGGGCAGATATTTAATAAAACCCTTACCTACAATGCATCTTACAACTATTTCTTCGTGATCTCCAACGATAAATTTCAGGCAGTTTTATGGGACCTGGTAACGTTAAATTCACATTAACAGGCGAATTATTTGAGCTGATACATTATTAATTGTCAGTATGACAGTAATTATACGAAATAAACGAAAGAGGGAATTTACTTAATTTTTCGGCTTTAAAATAATACTTCAACACTCAATCTGAAGTCCTTAATGCTATCATATTTATGTGTTGAAATAAACTGATATTTACTAAAGAAATCCAAAGAAGAAAGAAAAGAAAGGTAATTTTTTGCACTAGGGCATTCCTTGTTTGAATTTTAATCTTTTCCTAAGTGGTGATTATGATTTGTTGTTTAAACGGCACCGTACCAAATGAGCAATATTGATTCAAATACCAACTGAGCTAATTCGTACTCCATTTAAATTTTTTGATTCCTAAAAATGAAAATAACAAAGCATACAAAATAGTTATCAAAAGGCACATGGTAGTATCACCGCTCCATGTGGAAGGCTCCATACTCGCAGATAAAATGCTTTTTACAGTTCCATAAGGTGACCAGTGTACGGCTTCTTTAAACTGGTTGCCCAATACACCCAACTCACCAAACATGCCTACCATAATAAAAACAAAATATACCAGGCGCGTCGTAGAATTCACCGTTTCAGCATTTTTTACCAGGCCGACAATCATTTGCCCCAGGCCAAGGTATAATGCACCACCAACAATCGCGGTTAAGAAAGACAATATATAACCCGTGGGGTTCAAAGTTATTTTATCAAAATAGAAACCGGCAATAAAAACTCCTGCAGTCACTAAAATGATCATCGCCAACTGTACAATAAGCCTGCTCACCATTATTGACCACGAAGGCACAGGCGTTACGCGTAATCGCTGAAAAACTCCTTTATCACGGTCACGTGCAACTGCATTTGAGTAACCCATAAGGCCAACTGCAATAAGACCAAGAGTAATGCAGGTTGATAGCGCGAATGCAGGGCCCAGCTTATCAATTATTCCCTTCCAGGAAATAAGAATAATAATAGGAACCAATAAAATCAAAACCGTAGAGCGGCGGTTGCGCCATTGAGTGGTGAAATCTGCACGCAATAATGATGATAGAGCGGCGGAAGTTTTAGGTACCATTGTTTCCATTTATAAAAATTTATGCACGAACGTTACGGCCGGTAAGGCCAATAAAAACATCTTCCAACGTAATTTTTCCTTTTCTTGAAACACTTATTACTTCAGGATCATTTTTGTGTTGATCAATAATAGCCTGGGGAGTATCCACTGTTAAAACCCTTCCATGATCCATAATCGCAATCCTGTCGCACACTGCCTCGGCTTCTTCCATTGAGTGCGTTGTAAGTAATACCGCATGACCTTTCTCACGCATACCTTCTATCCGTTCCCAAAGCTGGCGACGCGATTGAGGGTCCAGTCCTGTTGTGGGTTCGTCAAGCAAAATCAAAACAGGATTGTGAATAGTAGCTATAACAAGTGAAACCCTTTGCTGTTGGCCACCGGAGAGCTCACCGTACCGCTTACCGGCAGATGTCTCAAGCTTTATATCCTTTAAAATATCATTTAATTTTTCGGATGAAAGGGGCACGCAATATATGCCTGCATACAACTTAATAATTTCACTTACTTTAAGTTCCGGCTGAAAACTTGTTGACTGCAACTGTACTCCGAGGTTAGCCCTTGCATGAAGTGGATTTTTCTTTGCATCAAACCCTGATATAATTATGGAACCGCTTTGTGGCTTTAGCAAACCTTCAATGGCGCTCAATGTGCTGGTTTTCCCTGCACCATTGGGGCCAAGCAAACCAAATATTTCCCCGGCTTTCACGTCAAAAGAAACATCACAAACTGCTTTAAAAGAATTATACGAAACATTAAGATCATTCACCTGCAATATGGAAGTACCATTTTGAATATCCATGATTTATTTGTTTTATTAAGAAGTAAAATTGATATTCGTAAAATTAAGAATTAATAATGCATACAATAAATTTTGCTTGTATCGACACTATTAATTAACACGACCTGCTGCTATTTGTATGTCACCTGCCTTGAATGTCATAAGTAAATATTTATTTTTTTATGCTAAAAAAAACATGGATAAAATTATATTCAATTTTATTTTTTGCGCTTACAATATTTGTTGCTATAGCATCCTTAAAAGCCGATAATCCGCCTGCAGTCGTAAGAGTCAATTCACCAGATACTGTTTTCTCTGCGGAAAGAGCTTATACGCATTTATTGCAAATTGCTCGTGCGCCGCATATGGTTGGTACCCGGGAGCACGAACTTGTAAAAAATTATATTATCACTGCCTGTCAACAAATGGGTCTCGATACACGCATTCAAAATTCAACTGAACTTGACACGAAAGGGAACACGCTTGTTGCCGTAGGCGTTAATAATATAATAGCCAAAATAAAAGGTACCAAGCCCCTGAAATCAGTGTTGATCACTGCTCACTATGATTCACAACCCAATACTCCCGGAGCCGCCGACGACGGCATGGGTGTCGTGGCAATGCTGGAAACTGCCAGAGCAATTAAGGCTTCATCATCGATGCCACATGATGTAATACTGGTTTTTACTGATGGAGAAGAGCAGGGGCTGTTTGGTGCAAAAGCTCTTTTAAAAGATTCCGTTTTTGAAAATGTAGGATTTGCAATGAATTGGGATTTTAGAGGAAATAAAGGAACCATACTTACTTACGAAACCAATCCTCACAATGGGTGGCTTATAAGACAATATGCAAAGGGAACCAAATACCCTATTGGTAATTCAATGGGATATGAAATTTCGAAAAGAATGCCTAATAGCGTTGATTTCAGGTATTTCAGAAAAGCGGGTGTAACGGGCTTTACAAACGGGCTTGTGGAAGGTTACAGTAGTTATCACAGCATGACTGACAAGCCGGAAAACCTGGATCTCCGAAGCCTACAGCAGGTAGGAGACAATATGTTGAGCATGGCTAAGTACGTAGCTAACATGCCTCCATTAGGAAATACAAAGACACCTGACCTTTCCTATTTTAATGTATTTGGCTACTGGTTTGTTTACTATCCCTCCTCGTTGAATTTATACCTGATAGTTGCAGTTACATTAATTTTTGTTCTTATAATGGTTACTGGCATCCGTAACGGAAAAATAAAGCCCGCAGGATTTATTGCCGGAGCTGTGGCGCTTCCTGTGTGTATGGCTATTTCCTATTTTGTAAGCTTATTCCTTTTGAAAATAATCATAAAACACTATCCTTTATATACACACTTTTACGGAAACAATTCTTATAACAGCGAATGGTATTTCCTGTCAATGACCATGCTTTCTTTATTCATTTTTTCAATAGTGTTTCAGTTCATCTCCCGGAAGTGGGAATATTTCTCAACCTTTGCCGGAATACTTTTAATATGCATGGTATGTATGTGGGCAGTTTACATCTACGCTCCCTCTGCAAGCTGGTTGTTACTTGTTCCCTTACTTTTCTTAACGGGAGGTTATGGATGGATGATGAGGAAAAAGGAAAATATTCTTCAAAAAACAACTGGATATTATTTAATAAATTTCATTGCAACGCTTCCCGCTGTCGTGCTTTTCGTACCACTCGTTTACTTTATGTTTAATTCGTTTGGACTTAGCAGCGCTATGCCTTTTGTGTGTATTGTTATCGCCTTAATTTCAGCATTATCATATCCTGTTTTAAATAGTGTTTTTAAAAACTATCGCTGGTTAGTGTCCGTGTTGTCACTTATCGGTGTATTTACTTCGTTAGTTTATGCACACCTCAATTCCGGTTTCAACCAGAAACATCCTTTACAATCGAACATAAGGTACCGCGTAAATACAACAGATTCATCGGCTGTTTGGCTAAGCAATGATATGGTAACTGATAAGTTTACCCGAATTTTTTTCCCAGACAAAAAAATTGACACAACTGCAAAAAATACAAGGACTTTGATTCACTCTGCCCCGGTAATTTCATTTGATCCACCGGCTGCAATCATCCAACACGATACAACTTATCAAAATAAAAGGGAAGTCACTTTACTTTATAAGTCCGCAAGAAACAATGTGAATGCTATTGGCATTGTACTAAACGACAGCACGTTGCAATCCATTTTGAATGTTGAAATAAATAATTCGGAAGTTGTAAAAGAAACGAACAATAGTACGACGAATTTCAACAATATTATCTTTTATGGCCCGCCGGCAGAAGGCATTCTTGTAAAGTTTACATTGAAAGCCAATGTAAAGCTCAGCATCAAAGTATTTGACAGGTCAATGGGGTTGCCGTCGATAAAAGGGCTCACCGAATTTCCACAAGATGTAATTCCATCACCAGGTTTTACCAGCAATATCACCCGTGTAGAACAGAACTTTTTACTATAACAAAGAGTTTTTCGTGCCTGCAAATCACTCTCAAAGTTCCGTGCGAACATACACGTAGTGGAATAATTGTAATTTGCACTGAAAAAATTTTATAAAAATATCCGGCAAATTTTACTTCAAAATGAAAGGACAGCACAAATACAGTCTGCAACTTAAATGGACAGGGAATACGGGAACCGGCACAACCGATTATCGTTCTTACACTCGCGACCATACTGTATCCGTAGAAAACAAACCCGATTTATTATGTTCCTCCGACCCGTCTTTTCGGGGAGACAATACCCGGTATAATCCTGAAGAACTATTGGTGGCCTCCTTATCGGGTTGCCACATGCTTTCCTATTTACATCTAAGTGCGGTATCGGGCATTGTTGTGATTGAGTACAGCGATAATGCAACCGGAACAATGGAGCAAACTCCGGACGGTGGTGGCCATTTTACTGAGGTAACTTTGCATCCACAAATCATAGTTACGGATGAATCAATGATTGAAAAAGCAAATGAATTACATCATAAAGCAAACCAACTTTGTTTCATTGCAAACTCTTGTAATTTTCCTGTTCATCACAAACCCATTTGTACAGTGAAAACACTCAGCAGCGATCTATAAGAAAACCCGGCAAAATAAAAATCGTCCGTTCTTAATTCTTCCTTTTCAATTTTCAATTTTATTAGCTTTGCCGCCTTATGATTTTGAGAACGGAAGCATGGAAGACGTGGAAATTATCTACACCAATCATTTTGGGGGAACTAACGCAAATGGCGCTCGGTATTATAGATAACATGATGGTGGGCTCTATAAGCTATAAGCATTTAGCGGCGGCTGCATTGGTGAATAGTGTGATGAACATTCCATTTGTATTAGGTATTGGAATTACCATTTCAATATCACAAACGGTTTCAATGGCTCACGGCCGTAAGGACGGACTGAAAGTTTCTCATTTTTTATACAATGGATTTTGGCTATGCACTTTTGTTGCCATTATTATCGCACTATTCCTCAATTTTAGCAGGCCTCTTTTATTTCACCTGGGGCAGGATCATACCGTTGCCGTTTTAGCAGGCCCGTTTTTACAACTTATGGGATGGTCAACCATACCTATGCTTATGTTTATCTCTTTGAAACAATTTACTGACGGGCTGGAAAGAACAAGAACAGCCATGCTACTTTCAGTTTGTGCATTGCCGGTAAATATTTTTTTGAACTGGCTTTTGATCTACGGTAACTGGGGATTTCCAAGATTGGAATTAACAGGTGCCGGAATAGGTACATTAATCACGCGTGTGCTTATACTGGTTGTATTTATTATCGTTTTACAAAAACATTCTTTCTTCAAAAAATATATTGCGGTAAGACGAAGGCAATGGATATTGAAGACGCAAACAATCAAAGAATTACTACACATTGGAATACCAAGCAGCCTGCAGGTTGGTTTAGAGTCTGGCGCTTTTGCAGTATCTGCGATCATCATTGGTACATTGGGAGCAGTACAATTAGCATCCCACCAAATAGCAATTAGTTGCGCTTCTGTCACGTTCATGGTGTCGTGGGGGCTGGCTCAGGGTGGCTCTATAAGAGTAAGCAATGCCTGGGGAAGAAATAGCTGGAAGGATATCGGCAATATTGGAAAGAGTACAATAATCAGTGGATTGGCGTACGGAATTTTTTGTGGTATCTGTTTTATTTGTTTCAGAAATATTATTCCACGCGCTTTTAACGGCAATTCCGGTGTGTTGGCACTATCAGCCATATTGATGTTGTACGCTGCCATCTTTCAAATCTCCGATGCGACACAGGCAATTGGCGCCGGATTGCTAAGAGGAATTAAAGATGTGCGTGTGCCAACCTGGTATATAGCGGCAGCCTACTGGTTAATCGGCATTCCGCTCGGATGCATTATGGCTTTTACATTTAAGATGGGTGCAGTAGGAATGTGGATCGGGTTCGTAGGCGGTCTTACTTTTTCGTCTCTATTTTTAAATAGAAGATTCTTTAAAATGCTGGGCAAAAAAATAGCACCAAAAACATTATTTCCGGTAAAATAGTAAATAAGCCAACCATACATCTTCGCTTTTCCTTTTCGCATTTATTTATGTAATTGCCGTGGAATGTGTTGCTAAATGAGAATTCATTTTCCAAAAAAACATTGGAATTAGCTCTTGCCTGACAAATCACCCTCATAAAAAAATTATTTTTAATCCCGAAAGGGTAAACGACAGTTTAGTTGTTATAATAAAAAGATGACTTGACAGAAGCTGTATGTTTTAAACCGGGATATCAAACCGTAAGAATGGAATTAAACGAAGAAGGGATCGTTGCTTTGCTTGCAAAACGGGATGAGAAGATTTTTGAACAGGTTTTTAAAACTCATTTTAAGAACCTGCATGCCTATGCTTTCACTATCCTCAAAGACGAAATGGTCGCAGAAGAACTGGTACAAAATATTTTTTATAAAATATGGGACCGACCGGAAAAACTTTCTATCACCGGTTCCATTGCCGCTTACCTGTACCGGGCCGTTCATAATGAAAGTCTGAATCATTTAAAACACCTGAAGGTGCGTTCCAAATATCAACTCCATGCGGTACATCAAATGAAAAATGAAACAGATAGCGCTTCTAAGAAAATACTATTGAAAGAGCTGGAAGGGAAACTTCACCGGGCATTACAAGAGTTGCCGGAACAATGCAGAACAATTTTTCAGTTGAGTCGCTTTGAAGAATTGAAATATCGGGAGATTGCAGACAGGCTTGAGATTTCTCCAAAAACTGTGGAGAATCAAATGGGGAAAGCATTGAAGTTGTTAAGGATGAAATTAGCAGACTTTTTACCCGTTACCATTTTCTTATTGCTAATTCTTAAATAAACAGATTGAAAGAAAAATTCTACCATATTGTTGATGAGCTGCTGGTAAAATACCTATTGGGTGAATCTACCGTTGATGAAAATATTAAGGTAGAGCAATGGATCGATGCAGATGAAATCAATCAAAAGTATTATGATGATTTCAAAACGATCTGGGAGGAGAGTAAACAATTTGCGCAAAGCAGTACTATTGATGAAGAAGCATCATGGCAGCGCTTTCGTAATCGCATACAAGCTGTTCCAACGCAAAAAGCTGAAGTAAAATCTATTAATACTTTCCCGTGGATTAAGATCGCGGCAATGATTGTCATATTTGCAGGCGCAGCCCTTTTGGGTTATAAAATTTTTGGTACTAAAGAAACAAAAATGCTGGCAGTTCAATCGCAGAACAAAGTTGTTACAGACACTTTACCCGATCGCTCAATAATTACATTAAATAAAAATTCATCTATTTCTTATCCGGCAAAGTTTAACGGAGGCACAAGGCCGATCACTTTACAAGGCGAAGCCTTTTTTAAGGTGACTCCCAACAAATCAAAGCCTTTCATTGTCCATGTAAATGATGTAACTGTAAAAGTGGTTGGTACCTCCTTCAATATAAAAAGTATAAACGGAAATACAGAAGTAATTGTAGAAACGGGCATCGTGCAGGTTATAAAGAATGACAATACAGTCGAGTTGCACCCGGAAGAAAGAATTCTTGTAAAAAAAGATGACAGTATTTTGGCAAAAGAAAATGAAACAGGGACGTTGTACAACTATTACCGAACCAAAGAATTTGAATGTGACAATACGCCTTTATGGAAGCTGGTAGAAGTCTTAAACCAGGCTTACGATGTAAACATAGTTATACAAAGAAAAGAATTGCGAAACCTCCCGATAACCACCACTTTCAACAATGAATCCCTGGATAATATCCTGGAGATCATTCGGCAAACATTTAATATTTCTGTTGCCAAAACAGGAAGCCAAATCATCTTGAAATAAAAATAATAAAACTCTTTACGATGTTTTTAAAAAGAACAATAGCCATACTTATTTTATCAACTCTTTATAATTTTTCCGGGCAGGCACAAAATATTCTCTACAGAAATATTTCTTTTGAAGTAAATGCCCAGCGACTTGATAATGTACTGGAGATCGTAAGTAATAAAGGAGACTTTTACTTTTCCTACAACTCAAATATTTTAAAAAGAGACAGCCTTGTGACGTTGACTGTTTACAATAAAACAATTAAGCAAGTGCTGGATTATATTTTTAGTGATGGCTACGAATTTGTAGAAAGTGGAAAATATATTATCCTTAGAAGAGCACCTATAAAAGTTTCGCTAATTACAAATAAGGCAGTTACGGAAGATAAAATTTATACAGTCAGTGGTTATGTTTTAGACGATGAATCCGGTGAGAAACTGAGTGATGCAAGTATCTACGAAAAGAGGTTACTGGCTTCGGCACTCACAGATGAAAAAGGCTTTTTCAAAATAAAACTGAAGAGTAAAAATAAAACCGCAGAGTTAACAGTGAGCAAAGAATTTTACCAGGACACGACTGTTGTAATTCAGCCGAAGTTTAATCAACAACTTACTATAACCATTATGCCGGTCGACGATCACGTGTCGATGATAACGGTAGGTCCGGGCGATCTTTATGCCCCGGATTCTCTAAAGCTTAGTATAGAAACAGACTCTCTCATTACCGAATATCTTTATGTAAAAAGAGATTCTGTAAAGCTTGAGAAGACCGCAGCAGGTAAGTTCCTTCTTTCATCCAAACAAAAAATACAAAGTCTTAATCTTAAAAAGTTTTTTACAGAAAGGCCGTTCCAGTTTTCTGTTACTCCCGGGCTCAGTACCCATGGGAAATTGAGCCCGCAAATTGTAAATAATTTTTCGCTTAATATGTTTGGCGGATACTCAGGTGGACTTAATGGTGTTGAACTTGGCGGGTTATTTAACCTCGATAAAAAAAATGTTCAATACTTCCAGGCAGCGGGATTATTTAATCTTGTTGGAGGAAATGTTACCGGGGTACAGTTAGCCGGAATTAACAATACTGTAATTAATAACCTTAACGGATTCCAGGCAGCCGGTATAAATAATTATGTGAAAGGGAAAGTACAAGGTGTGCAAATAGCAGGCATTAACAACCATACTTCCGACACAGTGAAAGGTGTTCAAATAGCCGGCATCGGAAATTTTGCAAATAGAAAAATGAACGGGCTTCAAATTGCAGGCATTGGAAATGTCAGCCGCAGAGATATTAATGGCGTCCAAATAGCTGGTATTTTTAACTACGCAAAACGGCTGCACGGATTGCAAATTGGCCTTATAAATGTTTCTGACACTTCTGATGGATACAGCATTGGCTTATTAAATTTTGTCGCCAAAGGATACCATAAAATTTCAGCGTATGGTAATGAAGTAATGAATACTAACGTCACTTTAAAAACGGGAAATTCAAAACTATACAGTATGCTGATGGGTGGCATAAACCTCAGCGATTCTTCTAAAATATATTCCTTTGGTTTTGGCCTTGGCCACGATTTTATTTTCTCAAAAGGATTTTCTGTCTCAACGGAATTGTCTTCACAGTATTTATATCTCGGCGATTGGAGCTATACCAATGTGCTGAATAAATTTTCACTGAATTTCAATCTTCATCTTAATAAAAATATAAGCCTTTTCGCGGGCCCTTCATTCAATGTTTATTATAGCAATCAAACCGATGCAGTTAAAGGATATAAAATAAATATTCCTTCGGCAAAGTATCACACATTCAATTTTGATAAAAATGTAAACGGCTGGATTGGTTGGCATGCAGGAATAACACTTTTCTAAAATAATTTTTTTGCATAGGGGTATTCCTTCACTTAGTTGTTATTAAGACAGAACAGGGTTTTATGCCGTGTTCTATTCAAGCACATAAAAAATATTTCAAAAATTTATCAAATCCCTAAAATGAAAAAGTTAAGTATTGTATTGGTTTCTATGGCGATAATCGCAAGTTTTACCTCCTGCAAAAAAGTAACAGGTGAAGGCCCGTTAGTTACCGAAAACAGGGCGATCGGAAATTTCAATTCTGTCGCATCTGCAATATCTGCTGATGTTTATTACAAACAGGATGCTGCGTTTAAAGTTGAAATAACTGCGCAACAAAATATTCTCAATGTGATTGAGACTAACCTGGTAAATAATGAGCTCATTATCAAATTCAGAAATGATGTGCGTGTAAAAACGCATGAAACAATCATAGTGAACGTGAGCTCTCCAACTATAAATGGGCTACGCATTAGCGGATCAGGAAATCTTGTTGCGTCCGATTCTATTATTACTACCAATATGGATTTTTCATTGAGTGGCTCAGGAAATATTAGTGTTAATAAAATTTTAGCGGCAACCATTGATGCCAATATAAGCGGATCAGGAAATATAGCTATTGCAAATGGTGCTGTTAAAACTGAAAAGTTCAGGATCAGCGGCAGTGGAAATATTGATGCGCTAAATGTTGCTGCAGAAGACGCAACCACCACTACAAGCGGCTCAGGGGAAATGCAAGTCAATGCTTCGCAAAACCTTGATGTGACCATTTCGGGGAGCGGTTCTGTTTTTTATACAGGTAATCCTATAATTAATTCTCATATTTCAGGATCAGGAAAAGTAATTCACAAATAAAAAAGTTGAAAAACCTTTATGTTCCAGGCGTCTCTGCGGAGATGACTTTTTAAGTTCTATAACGTTTTGTGTAGGTAAATAAGTTATTGCTTTTAATTGCCACGAACTTCAGGTTGTGGGACAGATAAATGATAGCCGGGCTTTAGCCCAATTTTTTTAAATAAATGTATAAATGTCAATACCAAGGCTTTTCTTGAATATTTTTTTTGGCTAAAGCCTCGTTAACTTTTATTGATCCGCGGCCTAAAGGCCGTGGCAACGATAGTACCCATACTATTTGTTACAAAGACCTTTTTACTGTCTTCACATTTAAATTTTTTACCGTTTTCCGATTTTTGGTTGGCAATTGCCGGAACAGTAATTTTAATAAAAGAAAATTCTTACTATAAAAAAAATTGCCCATGAGTAAAGATCAAACAAAAGATCTGCTGAAATTTTTAAAGCCATTTGATAAGAATATTCAAGAGATCGTTTTTTGGTTGAGGGAATTTGTTTGGGATTTATATCCTCAAACAAATGAATTAATTTATGATAATTATAATGCATTGGCATTGGGATGGTCCCCCACTGAAAAGGTTGGTCACATATTTTGTGGTATAGCGCTTTACAGAACAAATAAGAATATTCATTTTAGTTTTTATTGGGGAAGCGAAATTTCCGATCCCAAAAAAATACTAATCGGCGAAGGAAAACAATACAGGTATATTTTGGTAAAAAATATAAGAGACTTTCCAAAAGCCTATATTAAAAAACTTTTGAAAGATGCATACAATAATTCTTTACTCAAAGTGAAGGATAAAAATCAACTTGTACAGGGCATGACAATAACTAAAAGTATTTCGGCTAAAAAAAGAGAACTTAAGAAGAAGGTATAATTTTAAACTATGGAATTCGATTGCATTGTTATAGGCAAAGGATTAATGGGTTCTGCTGCCGCAAAATATTTGAGTAAGTCTGTAAAAAGAGTTGCCGTAGTTGGTCCCGGCGAACCTTCGGATACACAACAGGGTATTGTCTTTTCAAGCCACTATGATCAGGCCCGAATTCAGAGAATTATTGGAACTGATGCAGCATGGACTTTACTTAACCAGCAGTCTGCGGCTGAATATCCATCATTGCAAAAGGAAAGCGGTATAACCTTCCATACACCCGCAGGATGTTTATATGTTAATCCACATGGAAGCGATTTTTATATTGAACAAGTTGATCAACTCAGCAGAAGATTTAATAGCGGGTATCGTTCCTTTGAAAACGGAACTACATTGAATGAAGCATTCCCTGAATTTCATTTCCCTGGAATATCAAAAGGAATATCTGAAGATGCACCTTCCGGATATATTAACCCAAGGCTGCTGGTGGAAGCCCAACTAAAAATATTTGAAAACAATAATGGAATCATCATAAATGAGATTGCCCGGGAAGTGATTCATGAAAGTGATTGCATAAAAATTATAACGATTGAAGGAAACATTTTCAAATGCAGGAAAGTATTAATAGCCGCAGGCGCATTCACCAATTCATTTAATCTCTTAGATAAAAAATTAGATTTTAAATTAAAAAGCGAAACAACCATTTGGGCAAAGGTGAGTCAGGAAGAAGCGATGCGATTGAACAAATTGCCTTCACTGCTTTATGAAATCGACACACCAGAGATTCAAAACATCTATTTAATACAACCGGTTAAATATCCTGATGGCAAGTACTATTTAAAGATGGGAGCCAATATGCCTGGCGATATTTACTTTGAAAGTTTGGAAGAGATTCAAAATTGGTTTCGCAAAGCCGACAATAATGCGAATCAAAAAATATTGCAACAGCTACTAATGGCGCTATTACCACAAATGAAGGCTGAAGAATTTACGACAAGAAAATGTATTATAGCCCGTACGCCACATGGAAAACCTTACATTGGCGCATTAGATAAGAAAGGATTATTTGTTGCTTCCGGTGGTAATGGCTACGGTGCCATGTGCTCGGATGCATTGGGAAAAATCGCTGCGTACCTGTTGATTGAAAATAGTTTCCCCGCCGAATACGATAAAAAGGATTTTTTACCCGTTTATCAAACGAATCCTTACCCATCTAAAAAGGAGACCGAACTCATTTAACCACTATTATTTCAAGAACTTGATAATACGATCTGTATTATTTTCCTTTTTTGATGTAAAAAAGCTGCCCCGGTCTGAGGCAGCTTTTATTTTCATTTGGGTTAAGGGTTTATTTTTAATTATCTCCAGTCTTCACACGGTTTTGTTCATCAGATGCGCCACCTGTTTTTCTGCGCTGTTGGTTTTTGATGGGCTTTCCAAAACGGTAGCTAAAGGTTAAAGATGCTGTTCTGCTGTCGCGTGTATTTTTTATATACACGTCAATATCCTGGTACTTAACATAGCCAGTGAAATTCTGGGTCTTGAATATATCTCTTATACTTAGTTTCACTGTTCCTTTATTTTTCAAAACCTGTTTCGCAACTCCTGCATCCATCCGCCACATTGGGTTTATCACTATCTGGCCTTCTATTCCCTTTGACCGATAAAAGCCGCTTAACTCTGCACTCCAGCCTTTTTTGAATTTGAATTGATTATTTACATTGGAGAAGAAGGTTACATTATTCACATTTAAATAATCTCCATTGAGAGCACCTTTATAATTATCATGAACTACGTTGCTGTAAATATTGGTGGAGAAAAATTTCGTTACAGGAAAGTTCGCACTAACAGCCAATCCGTAATTTGTTTTTGATGCTATGTTGTCTTTGGTTTGGAATGTTTTTCTTTCGCTGGTAATTTGTTTTAAAACATCTGAAATCGCATTGTTCGTTTTACTATAATTAATTGTAGTAGTTAAAAATCCATTGTATGTGTGCGACAGCTCTATATTATCAGTAAACTGCGGTTGAAGTAAAGTATTTCCAACCTCGTAAGTATATTGATCAAGAAAATAATAAAACGGGTTTAGATCCTGGTAGGCAGGGCGGTCGATTCTCCGTCCATAATTTATAGAGAATGTATTTTTCTTATTGGCTTCAAAACTAAGATAGGCAGTAGGGAAAAGGTTCACGTAATTTTTTGTAAATGAAGAATCGGGCCTTGTCGCATTACCTACCTGGTGTCCTTGCGCATTGGTATTTTCTGCACGTACACCAACTTGCATTCCCCATTTTTTTATTTGCCGGCTGTAATTTAAATAGCCAGCGTTAATATTTTCTTTATAAATAAAATGGTTGGTTTTGCCTTCGTCTGTTTCATATCCCGTTGATGTTTTATTCTGATATAAGGCATCGTTATCGGTAGTCACATAGCTGCTTTTTAAACCTGCCTCTATCTTTGCAGATTTTTTAAGCGGAAAAACAAAATCAGTTTTTGCTGAATAAATGTGTACTGTCGAAGGCAGTGTTCCCATCAATTGACTGGCCGGCCTTAATAGAGAATAGTCAGGATTTAGGAAACTGTTGTCAAACAACTGATCCGACGTTTGATAATAAGTCAGATAATCCATGTCTATAGTAAATTCTTTTCCTGTTGTATCAAACTCGTGGCGGAAGTTAAAATTTGCGGAAAAATTATTTGATCTTCTTTTCTGTGTACTTACCGCTTTTGTAATTGAGTCGGTTATATCTTCTGCATTCTTTAAAAAAGTAGTGTTGTCACCGGTGTTTCCACCGGGGTTTATATAGCCGGAGAAAACAACACCAAGCGTAGTCTTTTTACTTGCGTAAAAGTCCATGCCCGCTTTCAGGTTTTGAAAAGTAGAATTATGATTCATCAAAGATTGCTGATCAAAAATTGTCTCCAACTCTTTTGTAGCCACATTCCTGAATTTTCTTTGCAGCGTTAAGTCATTATATCCCTGCCAGTACGAATAACCATAATTTCCAAACAGGTTAACCTTTCCGGTCCGGTAGTTCAGGTTAAGACTATTATTAGTCCGTGTAAACTTACTCTGGATAATGCTTGCACTGGCGCTCCCGTTAAATCCTTTCATTTTATTTTTCTTGGTCTTAATATTTATCACCCCCGAATTACCGGAAGCATCATACTTCGCTGAAGGATTCGTCATTATTTCTATTTGATCAATAGAAGATGAAGGCATGTTTTTTAAAAGATTGGCGAGTTCCTGCCCGCTCAGGTAAGCCGGTTTCCCATCCATCATTATTGTGACGCCCTGCTTTCCCTTCAGGCTCACATTCCCATCTTTATCTACCGTAACACCCGGCGCCTTTTCGAGCACCTCAAGAGCCGTTGTTCCCGCATTTGTTACAGATGCATCTACATTAATAACGGTGCGGTCAATTTTCCTTTCGATAAAAGGCTTCTTTATTACAGCACTTACGTTAACTGCCTCAAGCGTTTTTACACTATTTTTCAATTGTAAGTTTCCTGCCGACACAGGGATTGTGCTATTAACCTCTAACGATCTGCTATATGTTTTTAAATGACCAGTTGAGGTTGCCAAAAGATAATAATTTCCAAAGGCGACATGCTCAAATGAAAAGTTTCCCTTTTTATCAGTAAGATTTATCTTAACCAGCGAAGAATCATTTGCTTTGAATAATGAAACGGTTGCAGCATCGATAATTTTTTGATCACCTCCATCTGTAATGGTTCCTGTTATACTACCCTCACCTGTACCTTGAGCAATTAAAAATTTTGATATCATTAAAAAAATAAGGGTAAAAAGAGTTGATCTGGTCATGGTTAAAATTTTTATTACTATGTTTTAAATATTACAGCACAAAACTAAGTACTTTGCAAAGCATAGTACATAATTATACATGGAAGGCATTATTGCTGTGTGAATGGTTAATTTATTTTTTTGGTGGGACGCTGTAGTGGAAGAAAAAGTTACATGGAATTTGCAAGTATGAAAAAGCAAGCATGCGGCATGATGTGAAACTTATCCTGCTTATTACGTTGGTTTTCAATGATGTAATCTCCAAAAAATGGAGCATAACTTGGTTACACTCGTATTGTTTTTCTATTGAAGATCATAATACCAAGTAAACCGGTTATTACCAAAGATGCCGATATAAGCTCAGCCTGGGTAGGATGAAGGCCAAAAATTGAGTAAGTACTATTCACCCTAATGGTCTCAACTAAAAACCGCTCAATACCATTCAAAATAAGGTAAATGGAAAACATTACACCAGGCGCTTTTATTCTTCTCCTTATGAGCCATAAAAAGAGAAATATCAAGCCGCATGTAATTGTTTCATAAAACGGAGTTGGGAATACGGGTTGAGGCAAAGCCCTGCAATATTTGCCTTCGCAATCCTTTAATAAAATACCATCTTCATTTACATTATGCGGATAGGTATAAGCGAACATCCAGGACGGTAAAAAAGACGGCCCGCGAAAACTTTTGTGAGGAACTTTATCAAGTGTTTCCGAGTGCCGGTCAGTAACATTAGTTAGACTACCAGACTGTTCCATAACAGAGCCATTCAAGAAATAGGTCGAGTATTGAACTATATTGTTTTTAAACTGCGTGGGAGTTGCAGGTATCACATGGCCCGGAACATCAGCAATATACGCACTGTTATAAATACCCCAATCCCCGTCTCCTGCTACCTGGCAACCGATACGTCCAATAGCATACGCGATCATGAGAGCAGGTGCAGCAGCGTCCGTAAGGTGCAGTAAACTTATCCCTTTTCTACGTGCATAAATACAAATAGCAACCGCTGCGCAAATGAGGCCGCCATAAAAAGTGAGTCCGCTTGGAGAAAGTAAATTGCCTATGGGATTTTGTATAAAACGATCCCAGTTTTCAAGATTATCAAAAAGTTTAGCGCCCAAAATTCCAAATATCAAAGCAAAGATCACGATGTCACCAACCCTGTCGTGGGGCCAGATTCTTATGATTCTCCTTTCAGGCTTCGGAAGCTTTTGTTTATTTTTTTCCCTGTATTTAAAATATATAAGCAGCGCAGCTATTACTAACCCTCCTGCCATGTTTCCTGCAGAGGAGAAAATATATTCCTGTAAGTCAACGCCCTGCGAACGACTTGCTATGAAAACCCCGATAATTTTATATCCAAAAATAAAACCAACAAGTCCGTTTATAAACAGGTCAAAAATGGAAGCAGGTTTACCCACAATTATAGCCTCTTCGCTGGGCACTAATAACCCTTGCTTTTCCTTACGTTTAAGCTCGAGCGTGAGAAAGTATGCGGCGGCTACGAATGCAATAGCAACAAAAATTCCAAAGGTGTAGAAAATTTTAAGCGCATTGATTTTCCAACCAAACCAATCATTAATAGCGTAGTATAAATTGGGATACATAGCAGCCGTTTAATTTTGGCAAATAAACATTTGTT
>JBDTUZ010000036.1:0-55456 GCA_040007435.1 Ginsengibacter sp.
AAACAATATTTACAGGTAAAGTTATTTTTTGATCGGGACCTGCATTAGCTACCGGCGGTAAATTGGCGGGAGGGCTTACAATAATTTGCGTTGTATCTAAATCGAATACACCCATATTATCAGTAACCTTCAATTCAAATTTGTATGTGCCCTGGCTCAAAGAAGTCACCGCAGTTACAGCACTATTTGCATTTGTAATAGCACCTGATGAAGGCCCGGAAATTTTTGACCATGAATAGCTTGTAATACTCCCGTCTGAATCGGTTCCCTTCCCATTAAGTTTTGCACTGTTTGCAGGTAGGACAATCGTAGTATCCAATCCTGCATCAGCAACAGGCGGAATGTTTGTCGAGGCTACAAAGTCTTTGTAAAATTTCATGTCCATGAACCCGATATTTTTCCCATAGCTTGGAAACCCGCTAACAAAATATGCTCTTAGCGTTTGAGGAGATTTCCAATTTGCAGCAGGATCAACTACGGTTGTGGAAACAGGACTGTAATTAGCATAAGCGATGGTAACCTTGCCATTACTAACATTCACCTCAAACGGCTGTAGGCTCAATAAAGTGCTGCCAAGACTAACATTTGATTGAACAATTACTTTATCATTCCCAAAAACTGTAGTTACTCCACTTATATTCGTATAATAAAATCTTGAAAGTATTTTTCCTGCGGCATCTAACACATCAATGTAAGCTACAGTCTGACTACCGGCATTTACATCACTGCCTTCAAAAGTTATTTCGCCGGAAATCTTCCATGAAGCACTTACATTGTTTGCTCCTAAATCCCTTTGAACGGTTGCTGAGCCAGAGCTTTGATTGAATGTAGAAAATACATCCGGAGAACCGTCATCAACATATTTTTTCTGGTTGGTATTTGATGCTACGGTTCCTGACTTGCTCCACCCTGCTGAGTTCGGTAATGGAGAATCAAAGGGAAGACCTGCATGCAAATCAAGATAGCCAAATCCCGTACGATTATAATTGGCAGGAAAAGGAACATTGAAATATTTCTCAGAAATCGAAGTCAGGTTAGATATTTTCCACATGTGCAATCCGGCGTGATCACTTTCGTCGCCGTGAAATAAATAAAGATCGCCATTAGCACCTTTTACAACTATGGGTGATAAAGCATTACCCGCCATCCCGGTGGGAGAAATCCCTGACGACATATATCCATCAGTTCCAAACTGCCCGATAGCAAGTCCATCTTCATTGTAGTGGTTGTAATAATTTGTCTGGTCATTTTTCCAGAACTCCCCATGGTAGCCCGTAATAATATTATTATCTACAACATTTACGTTACTTCCTGCATATTGATTTACTCCATTCCCGATTTCAAAATAATCCGCCTCAGGAAATGAGCCCCTGTATCCCACATGGTCAGCTTTTTGTGTTTCCCACAACCAATTATTACCGCCTTTTTTTATTGCCCCTAAGTGATAACCATCGTATAATGTAGTAGTTCCTCCATAATATTTGGAGGGATTATAGAAAATGACTTTATTGGAAGCGGTAACAAAATTATAAGACACCGGCGAGACATTCCCGGGAAAATTATTCGGGTCCTTAATTGTATTGGAAGGCGTAGTTGCTAACACTGTCCCATTGTTACTCCAAACAGGATTATTCGAAGCATCGAAACCTGTTAAAGGATAACTTGTTAAGACTATGGAACTTCCCGTATTATATGTGCCTGAAAACTTGGTCAATGATCCGTCAGCGTTAATAATACCTCCGCCCGTTGATACACCAGTAGCTCTTAAACCCGTTGATGTTAATTCAACGAGCCCACCAGGACTTCCATAGTTCAAAGCGTACGTTCTACCATTACTTAGTGTAATTACGTTTAATAATTTTCTTGTGGTAGTATTAGCAGCAAAGCTATATCCCCAATTTTTTACGAGGATCCATCCCGTGCTTCCAGATAGCGGTTTTGAATAATCTATGGCAAATTCCAGGTAGTGCGCAAATGATCTCGTTACATTATTAGGATCTACGCATATTGAATAAACATTCCCTAACGACATAATTGTTTCGAGATAATTTTTAGAAGCACTAAAATGCAACTCTCTGAAATTTCCAGGGTCACCTAACCAAAAACTTCCATCGGACTGGAAAGCTATAAATGAATTGGTATTGCCCCTGTAATCATTAAAATAGAACTTTGTATTGGTTACATCAGGGTTGGATGCATAGCCTCCTAAAGTCCCCAGGGAGCCGCTCCCTGCACCAGAAGAAGTATTGAAAAATCTCACGATTTGATTACTTCCTTCATCTATTACAGCAACTGTTGAGCCATTGACCTGTATGGCGCCCGGCGTTCCTATTCCGGGTAACGTAACAGTAGGAGCAGATAAAGTTCCATCTGAATTTATAGTATATTTTGCGATGGTATTTGTTCCCGTTGCCATCCATAAACTGCCTACGTCCACTGCTAAAGATTGTGGATTAGGATAAGACAATTTTTGAACTAAAGATCCTGTTGTTTTGTCAAGCACATGCAATTCATTAATATATCCGTGTGCTACGAAAAGATAATTACCTGATTGTTGAACTGCTAATCCTGTTGGCCTCGATCCTGATATTGCCAATTTATCAATTACGCTATTATACGTTTTTGGACTTTGTATGCTAGTCATGGTATAAGAAGATCCTGCACTAAAGGCCAACTGCGAATCATCAATTACTTTGGTAGCATGAACAAAACTATTTGCCGTTGAATAAGCATCATACCCTGCCCAGTAGACATTTACTCCATCAGTGGTAACATAGTCGGAATTCATGGTAGAAACTTGGCCTCCAAAAACGTTTAATCGTACTTGCGGATTATTAACATCGAATTTCGCTTCACTTGAATATCCTTCTGAATATCCCTGGCAGAAATAGGCTGTTTGGCCGGCTATCGCCATACCGGTCATAGAAGTATAGTATCCTCTGTGAACCTGGGCTCCTGTTTGTGCTGCTGATGTGTTTCCAATAATTCCTTCCCAGGTATAACTTACGTTGTTTGAAAGTACCCTGATGTCGTAATTTGCATCAGGTGAATTAATGGTTTTACCATAATCATCCGTACCATCCCAATACTCAGTATAAGTTCCTGCTGCATAGTTTTTATCTGCCCAAAGTGTTTTTACAAGAGTGCTGTCTTTTTTGTATACACCTGCACTTGTTCGCGAAGCACTATTTAAAGTGAATGTAAAAGTTGCAGCAGAATTATTAGTTTGAGAAAAAGTTGATTTTGATAATGCAATGCATAGGAATACGCACAGCAATGCTGCAAATTTGGGTGTGGTCATAGGATAAGGATGTTGTTCTTACCCGTAGTAACGCTAAAACATACTTTCGTAGTATGTACAAATATTCAACCACTGAGAGCTCTGAAAAAGAAATCATTCTTTGGACGATAAGCACTATTAGTTACGGATAATTGGATTATAAAAAGGGTTAAAAATTGCCCTCTTAAAACAATATTAATGCCAACCTCTTTCGCAACACCATCTTTTTAAAAAAAAAGTAATTTAAGAATTAATATGTCCGTAGGTGTTAGTATATCATTTGAATCATATAAGTAGCTCATGTTTTGTAAAGTGAAGCTTTTTCTTTGTTTTTAATTTGCTTCCTGAGACCTTGTACAAATTTTACTTGAATTATTTTTTTATAGAGGTAAAAACCTAAGACCGCCCCACTTAAATTTAAAACAACGTCATCTATATCGGCAAGGCCTACCTGAAATAAATATTGCAAAACTTCTATACAACTACTTAAAATAATAGTCGACAAAATGATCCATTTTAACTTATGAACATTAAATACAGTTATGAGTATAATGCCAAAAGGGAGGAACAAAAGAATATTCCCAAAAAGATTTAAATAAAAATTATAAACCTCAAAATTATCATTCGCATTCAAAGTAAGAAAAGTATGAATTGAATATTTTATGGGTACAAAATTTATTTCGTAATTAAAATGATGGTTCCTTCTTCTTCGGGCAAAGAACACTAAATAGTTAAGTAGTAAAAAATAAGCAGAGGAATACCCGAACTTAAAAAATTTCATAAACAAAAATTTCAACCTGAACCATAATTATTAATTGCAATAAGTGATAATAAAAACAATGGGACTAATAAAACAAATTGCAAAATATAAAAGTATTCCAAGGGAAACTTTTGAAAATAGAAAATTACATTTTTGAATTTTTTATAACATTTTACAGAGTTCGATTATTTTGAGTTTTTTAGAGAGAAATCATGAATAGAATATCATTAATAATATAAAAAGAAAAATCTTAAGGTTTAGTTTTTGACTCTAAATCCTTTTTTATTTCTCTCATTTTAATTTTAATTAGAAATTCATAATAGCCCATGTTTATACAATAAATGAACCCGGAAGTTCCCTCAAGAAATCCGCCTCTAAGAACATAAGTGTAAAAAAAACGGAAGAAAGGCCAGCCTGGTAGTTTACTTAGCCAGGATTTCAATGCAGGATTTCGCACGCTGCCATGTTTGGAAAGAATATTTTTAAAAGGGGGGCGATTAGATATTCTTGCCAATGCCTCTGAACTAGAATAACGATTGTGGCGGTCTATCCAATGCGACCATCCCTTAGAAAAACCATAATGCAAATATGGCTCTCTTATATAGCCAATACTACCGAAAACGTCATCCTCTTTTTGTCCGTGACCAAAGTCCTTAAACCTCGCTCTTCCTTTGCTCATTAATCTAAATTGCCACTTTGGAAAATTATCTGAATATTTCAGCCATTTATTGTCCAATATCATTTTCCAACAGCAATAAAAACCAGCAACATCATCAGCAGCATTATTAATTGTCTCAAACATTGCAAGGCGAAATTTTTCACTAATTACTTCATCGGCATCTAGAAAAAAAATCCATTTATTTTTTATTTGCAGCTTATCCAGAGCAAAATTTCTTTGTTGTCCGAAGCTTTTAAATTTATTAATTGTAACTGTTGCTCCTTTTGCCAATGCTATTTCCAGAGTCTTATCTGTACTACCGGAATCAACTACGTGAATATCATCACACCAATTTACAGATTCAAGGCAAGCCGCTAAATCCTTTTCTTCATTCTTTGTTAAAACAATAACAGAAATCATCTTAATACTTCAAAAAATTATACAGAAGTGCGCAACTTAGCAAAGGTTTGTGTTATGAATTGATTTTTTAGAAATGTTGCGGAAGAAATTCCTGAAAACATTTTTTAAAAAATAGCAGTTTTAGTTGCTTTACCATTCAATACCACATTTAGCAACTTAGGAAATAATCTTTCTTTCCTTAATTGCTACACAAGGATGACCAGCACAAATCATCCAGGGTGGCATGTTTTTATTTACTACCGATCGTGCCCCAATAACTGCCCCATCCCCGACAGTGATGCCGGGATGAATAAATACTTCGGCAGCTATCCATACATTATCGCCAATACTAATTGGCGCAGTTATAAGAGGGAATCCATTTTTGGTGTAGTCATGTGTTCCTGCACACAAGTGAACTCCCTGAGAGATAACTGTTCTTTTGCCAATAGCTATTTTACCTTGTGAATAGAGAATAGCTCCATTGGCAATGCCGCATTTGTCTCCTAAAACAATATTCCACGGAGCCCAAATAATCACCTTAGGATAGACATGTACACCGTGACCAATTTTTGCTCCAAAGCACTTAAGAAGAAACGCACGCCATGTATGTAGTGGTTTTGGCGAAAAACGGAAAAACAAAGTATTCACGATACCCCACAATACACGTCCTACCCTATTGCGCAATGAAAATGACGGCCCGGTAAAAGTATCCTGGTTATGCATTAAAGCTTTATATTAACGAAATTCATTCATTAGTAATAAAAACCTGCTTAAGTCTTTTTGCAGCCGCTTCTGATGTAAAATTCTTTTTAAATAAGCGAACTGCATTGCTGCCCATGGATAGCTTCTCTTCATTAGGCAGTAGTTGCCAGTTTTGAAACAATTTTTCGACGCCAATAAGGGTGTCAGTAGTTATAATGCCTGCCGCATCTTTCTTGATTTCCCGCCAGATATTTACTTTATCGGAGATTAAAACCGGTTTGCCGCAGGCAAGAGCTTCTGCCACCACAATGCCAAAATTTTCCTGGTGGCTGGGAAGAATAAAAGCTTCGCATCCGTAGTATGCTCCCCATTTTGCATCGCCTAAAAGTAGTCCAGGGAATTTGATATGTTCTTTGAGGTCGGGCGTCTCATTTATAAATTTGAGGATTTTTTTTCCATACGAACTTTCAATTCCCGGCCCGGCAATCACAAGTTTGGGGAATATGTTTCCTTTTTTAATCTCCTTTTTTAATTGACTTGAGTAGGCTTCAACTAAAAGATCTACACCCTTTTTATCATGTATCCGGCTCAAAAATAAAAAATAGGCATTCGATTTTATGTTGGGACAAACTTTTAGGAAAGCCTGGGCCATTTTTGCGGAAAAAACCGGAGGCGTTTTGATGCCATATCCAACATTAATTTCCCTTTTTGGCCGATAGGGGCTAAATGGTTCACGGGCCAGTTGAAGTTCTTCCTGGCATGTAAATAACAATCCATCGGCATTGTTAATTACGTTTCGCTCAACTAGTTTCCAATAAACACAATTACGCAACGCTTTTAATTTCCGGCCAGGATCTTTTTGAAAATAAGGATCCAGCATACCATGTGGCATTATGAACAGTTTAGGAATATGGAGAGCTTTAGTTTTATTTTTCGATGCTTCCTTCTTAAAAATTTTCATTGCTTTTGTAATGGCATAGCTGGGATACAACCATAATCCATGCATAATTACTACGTCAAAACGATGGAGATTTTTTAAGAGCCATGGAACAAGTTTTGAATTATATTTCCATGGGCCTTTGCCGACACCAAGAGCGTGTATTTCACATAGATCTTCGTTTAAGAAAACTGATGATGGATCATCAAGACAAACTATTTCATTTCGTAATCCTATTCTTTTTAAATCCGGGACTGAATTTCTAATACCCTGGCATGGCCCGCCAGTTGCAGGATCCATACTTGCTATGATACGTAGAATATTCAATAATTTACCAGCTAAGGTTTAAAAAATACTTGTATGGTAGTTCCATTAATTTCAATAGGGCTCTTAACTATCACTCGAATCAAAAATATTAGTCATCACTTAAATAGCGTTGTAGAATGCGGAATTACGTGAGATACGAGACTTAGGTAAAAGTTAAGTTTACAATTTCTTGCCCTTTCACGTTAAAGAAGTTTTAGAATTAAATTTCGAATCCCTGAGAGCGGCAATAGTTAAGCCGCCACCAATCACGCTGAAACCCAGTATTGTCGGCTGGGCCCATTGTCCTTGTGGAATGTTCAATAAGACGAAACTCATCATTATCCACGGCAATAAATTACCCTTTTCGATTTTGCGATAAGCAGCGATAGCTACTACTGCACAAAGCTTCAGCCTGAAAAAAATGATTGCTAATCCCATAATTGGCCCCAACTCTCCTATCACACGTCCCCATTCTTCCTCAGCAATTAAGAACTTTGTTTTTCCCACGAGCAGCATACTTCCTACGTTAGTACCCATCCCAATGCCCACACCGAAAAAGGATTGTTGAGAAGAATTTTGGAGAGCTTCAATCATTCCTCCCAGGTAACGGTCAGCCAAAACATTTTGTAAGCCACCTTCAGTCGTGTTTGCTACATCAAACCTATGCGTAAAAGCCTCCGTCGCAGTTTGAAAAGCGGTAGTAGTACCTAAGGCAAGTAAAATAATCACCATACCGACACTACCCATAACTACTCGTCCGAAATATTTGGAATTTCTTGACACAGCTATCACCGTGAAGATGAGCGTAACAATGACAGTAAAAAATAATGTCCGGCTTATAGAAAGTGGAATTGCAATGAGCAGTCCCGCCGTTGCGCCGTAGAGTAATAATTTATTGATCAATTTAGTATTAAGTAAAAAATAAAATACGTAGCATGCCACCAGGCTATAAAATGCAATCGTTCCCGTTATAAAAGAAAAAGTAGCCGGGGGCCTGAAAAAGCCAAGAGCTCCGCTAAACCCTGCGCCACCCGTATCATCTCCGACACCTTTATTTACCCAAGCTGTTTGAGGGCTATAAAACTGTAAGGTTATTAATAACGACATTGGAATGGAAATCGAAAGTAGCATTTTACCCATTTTTATTACATCCTCCAAATTGAAGACATTGCCTATGATAAAAATTAATGGAAAATGAATTAAGAATATCCGGGCACCAAATATGGCAACTGCAATATTCCCGTGCCCTGCAAAAAGGGCCGTGAAGATTGATATAAAGCCGATAAGCATAACGCCTGTTAAAATTGAATTGAGGCGAAAGCGATTATTTCTGATTGCAAGAAAAATCACCCAGACTGCAACCGGATCACGTATTACCAGCAGTGGAGTGGACAAAGAAGGCACCACCCATTTACGCAAAGCACCTTCAAAAATGAGAAGAAAAAAATAAATCCAAATCCCAGTTTTTATTAATTCAATTGGATCCCAAATATTTTTTCTGAGGTGCCTTTTTTTCTTCTTGTAAATATCTTTTTCATTCACTACAAATTTTGAGGGGAGAGCTGGCGAACTACTAACGTTATTGGGCAAAACATTCATGCAGTCATCAATATTATATTCAAAAGTAGATTAATCAAATCTTAATTGATTTGCTTTTTTATCGCTGCCGCTAATTCATTGCCATAAGCTTCCCATGGCCTGGCGGAGGCTGTATAATAAGCTTGTGTACCCATCTCCTCTACTAAGCCCGGATGAGCAAGAATTTCTTCAATTGTATTTTGCAGTGCGTGTGTAGTGCCTGCTTCTACGAGCCATCCATTTTCCCCATGCCTGATTAAATCAGGACCGGCAGTTCTCTCAGTAGTGATAACGGGCGTTCCTTGTGACATTGCTTCAGTGATTACCAGGCCAAATCCTTCAAACAAAGATGGGAAAACCAACACATCTGATTCTCTCATTATCTTAAGAATTTCATGATGGGGCAGACTGGGGATGTATGTATGTTTAGCCAAAGCAGTATTTAATGCGGAACATTCATTCGTGACCTTACGGCCAATGATCGTTAATGCGACACGAGGACCTATATTTTCAACTGCGGCAATTAGATCGGCAATTCCTTTTCGTTGGGATAAACTTCCTACAAAAAGTAGTTTTAAGGCTTTGGAGTTGGGGCCATAATTATAACTTCTCATGTTTCCAACTGCAGGAAAACCATAAGGAATTACTTCAACGGAAGGCAGTTTTCCTGGAAAATCTTTAAGAGTCCTGGCTGTGAAATTACTGGCCACAAAAATACAGTCAGTAAGATTTATTTCTTCGTCTTTCAACGCAAGTTTTGCTGCAGAGTCTTTAAAACCAACTATTGTGGATGCCCATTCTGGCCATCGTTCTTTCTCTTTTTCAAGAAGTTCTCTCCCTGTACGCCAATAACCAATTGGCAAATCGTAAAAGCATTTCAAGCCAAGTTGACGAGCTCTTCTGAATGTAAACAGAGCACCATCTTCATAAGCATAGACAGCGCTAACGTTATTTCTTTTAGCTTTAGAAAGAGTAGATGCTACTTTTTTATCAATATTTCGCATCGCAGATTCAATGCTAAATATTCCTGTTTCATGTTTTGTAAAATTTGAAAAGCCTGCTCGCAGAGAAATAAGACGGCTAAGTTCAATTGCAGGAGATGTATGCGTATATGGCTTCAATACCGGATCGAAGCGTCGCCTGCGAATTTCTGAAAGGAAGGGTATGTTTCCCATTGAGTCAAGCACTGAACCCGGAAAGCAGGCTATGGAGGTATAGAAGCTGGCAAGAAGTTGCGCCCTTTCTAACCCAATAGCCGACGCCCTTACATTTGCATTCCCCTGATTGTGAGACATTATTAATTTCATTCGTTCAGCAACTTGGTTTCGTCTTCTTAACCCATTAACCACGCCCGGTTAGCGGCTAAGAATTCACAAGGATTATAATTTAATTCATCGCACCTTCTACGATTTACTGCCCTTGCGGGATTACCCACAACAATAGCATTTGATGGAACCGATTTGCTCACCACAGCCCGGGCTCCCACCACTGAGCCCCTTCCAAGAACAACGCCAGGTAATATCATTGCTCCAGTTCCTATCCACACATAGTCCTCAATTATTATCTTACTTTTTACATGCTTCCACTCCGGATCGGCCACATCATGCGATGCGGTAAGAATTTCCACGCCATCGTTGATGCAAACTCTTTCCCCAATAATCACCTCATCGTAAAGTGCTATTTTCACACGCCCTAAAAAAGTTTCCTTCCCTATAGATAATAGTTTTGCAGGACCTTTAATTTCAGCTTTTCCAATTTCGGCAGTTTCAGCGATTCTTGCACCTTTATTCGTGAGGCTGGAGCGTCGAAAATTACGACTCAAAAGTTCAGGAAATGAAAATAAGCGCTTTCCCCAGCCACGAAAAAAATTGATGGATCCAATGGGAAATTTTGCACGATTTTTCCAGAGATATTTAAAACCTGCCATAATTAAATAGTCGCTAAAAGATTATTGACAAATTGATTGGCAATATCACCAATATTATAAGAACCAGACGATTTAAAATTATCCTGTATAAATTCCCCAATCTCTCCTGCTTCATATTTTGAAACCCCGGCGGGTAGTTCAAATTTTTTTATGCCGCGGGGATTCCACTCCCGTGAAACGCATAACACAGTCAGACCATGTTCACGCATTGCCGCAACAGAACCACTTTTCTCAATTAAAAAAAACGGTGTTGTTGAAACACCAAACGAAGAATTGAGCAACACTTCAGAAATATCTTCGGGAGATTTTTCCCCCAAAATTTCGATCGCCAAACCAGCTTCTTTGGATTCTTTTTCCCACAGAAATTGTTCCTTTCCGCAACGCCCAACCATTCTTACTAAAACTTTTGTCTTCGTTGAAGTAGAATAGTTTTTTAAATCATTGAAGAATTCTTTAACCGGTGCGCCCGGATGAATTCCACCAAATAAAATAAATGAGATAGTTCCTCGAACTTGGCTTTTTTGCATTTGATTGTTTGCAATAAGTGGAATATTTCCAAATAAAGGCAGAATCACCGATTTAAATCCAATTTTTTCGAGCATTATTTTGTAAAGACCACTTTGCGTGTGAATCATTAAAGGCTTTAGCTTTGTAAGCAATGATTTAATCAACGTACGTTGAAGCCTGCCCCACAAAGCAAATTTTAAAGAAGCTTCTTTGTCCATTCCAACCCACAACTCATGAACCATTACGTGCCAAAAGCGGCCCTTTCCAAGTTTTGCCAACAATCTGCCTTGTCCAAAAAAAAGCCCCTTTGAATGGAAAGAAAAAGGAACAAACTGAATGCTCAACCAACGTGGATTGAAATCACCAATCCATAATTGAGCTCTCTCAAAGCGCCGCCCGGATGGCCAGGCAGACGGAATACGAAGAACCGCAATCTTTATATCACCGGATTGCTGCACACCACTAAACTCATCACTAACATGCTTATCGTTCAAAGAAATGATTCCGGCTTTGTTACCCGTTCCAATCAATTCCGTCACAAGTCTCCTTGTATAGTCACCCACACCATCACGGCCAGGTTCGAGAGATCCACAAATAAAAACAATGTCCATCTATTGGCTATATTATACTCGACTGGTAAAACCTAATGGAATGGAAATGTTGAAAATAGAAGATTGATAGGTGCAAAAGAAGGTAGATAATTTTTTATTTTGCCCTTACCATTTTTAAAATATTAAATATCATCAACATCGAAATCTCGATGGATGTAACAATGATATTCAATATTATTATGTTTTGTAAAGTAGAGGTATCTATTAACAATATTGCGGCTATTGTAGTGGTAATACTTACACTTATAAAAACGGCTGGATTAATTACCCATGACCTGTAAGTTCCGAGAAGGAAAGCCGCTCCGTATAACAAATTAAGACAACTACTCACTGCCATCAATACCAGTTCTTTGTTCAACCCAAAATAGTGGCTTCCCAATACCCAGAGGATTTGTGAAGAAAAAAGCCAGACTATAAAAACAATAAATACACATAGGATCAATAGCATGGCCTGAATTTGCAGGTATCGTGCAAGAAGTATTTTTCTTTTATTAGGTAATCTCGCAAAACGTGGAGCAACAAGATTAGCGAATAAAATACTGAAAAATCCTAAGATTATGCTTAAGCGGCTCAATGCCCCAACCTGAGCAACTGAGTCAGTTGAACCAAAAACAGAAATTAACCAAATGGCGATCTGGCCAGAAAGACAATAATAGATAGCCTCAGGAAGAAGCCTCCAAACCATTTTAAGTATATTTTTTTGTATTATGGGGTCAATGTCCTGCTTAAGGTCAGCGTAATTTGAAGAGATTTTTTTGGTACGGTAATTAGCCCAAATTTGCGGCAGACTTGCCGCAAGAAGTGCGGTGACAGCAAATGGATATACAAATATCGTAAGTCCGAGAATTGCCAGTCTTCCAAAATTTGAAACTACTTTAATTTTTTGTAGTTGAAGTACATCCTGTCTTAGCTTTGGCGAGATTTCGAGGATACCTGCATTCAACATCATGAAAAAGGTAGGAATTATTGATATTATTATAAGGAAACATAAGATCCAACTTGCACCATGATGGCGAAGTAAATAAAGTAACGCACCAAGAGAAACAGGCAAACTAATAACAGCAAAAATTTTACGTAACCTAAGACCTGTTACGATTACCGCTCCCAGCTTTTCATTCTCTGTCCATACCTTGCCCCCCTGCGACATAACCGCTGTGGCTATACCACCATCAGCAAGTACAATCATAGTTCCAAGCATTGTATTTGCAAGTGTGTAAAGCGCATACTCGTGTGGATGTAAAAGGCGAATAACCATTATACCGGAAACCAAACCAATTAGCTGTATAACTACCTGGGTAAGGCCTGTAGCGCTTATGAGTTTACTCCACTCGATTAGTTTTGGATAATCGATATTTTCAATCCGTTTACTTAGAACTTTCATCTAGCAGAATGGACAAGAGGCGTCAATGCGAATTTATTATTTTTAGTTTTCAACAGTTAAGCAGGAATTTCCGTTTGCTTTTTATTTTTTTTGGATTTTTCGTAGCCATAATTTCTACCGTATGTATTTCCATAGCCATAGTAGCCAACCTTACCTCCGCGTTTGACATCATTAAAAATAAATCCAAGATTTGAAAGTTTTTTAGATCTTGCCAACTCACTTACAAATTCAAGTTGCTTCTTTAGCGTATTTCGTTGGCGAATTACAAAAAGTACCGTATCAGAGTGTTCTCCAAGCACCAAGGCATCACTTACTAAACCGATGGGGGCGGAATCTATAATGATATAATCATACTCTGCTTTAAGAGCAGCAAATAGCTTCGGTATTTTTTCGCTCAAAAATAAATCCGCAGGGTACTTCGGCGTCGATCCTGCAGGATAAATATGCAAACTTGGAATGTCTTTATAGACCTGATGAATGTCCGAAATCTTTGTTACTTCACCTTTGAAATATTCATTCAAGCCAATTTGCTGATCAATTTCAAGATTGTCTGCAATGGTGGGCTTGCGCATATCAAATTCCAGCAAGGCTACCTTCTTTCCTGGAATTGCAAGTACTCCCGCAAGATTTAAGCTTATAAATGATTTACCCTCCCCTCCGATACTTGAAGTGACTAAAATGACTTGCTTTTCTTTTTTCTGTCTAAGGAAATAAAGATTCGTCCTGATTATCCTGAATTCTTCTCCAACAAGATCGCGCTGCATTATCGAAATTCCTTTTACTTGTTTTTTAGACATGTGGCTAACTTCCCCCACTATCGGAATATCTATTCTGTTTGTAATGTCTTTTCTCGACATTATTTTATCATTCAGTAAATCACGAAGAAATATAATTCCGAAAGGCAGTACAAGTCCAAGTAACGCACTATAAATTTTTATACTATTCCCATTAGGAGATACCGGTCCAAATCCTTTTGCCGGATCTATCTGCTTATAATTTGGCACGTTAGAAGACGTGCTGGAAACGGCGGCTTCTTCTCTTCTTTGCAATAAATAAAGATACAAGCCTTCGGTAATGCTTTGTTTCCGTTTTATTTCCTGCATTGTTCTTTCATTAGTAGGCAATGCAGAGAGAAACTGGCGGTATTGCCCATTTTGCTGCTGAAGGCTATTTTCTTTTTGCTTCAAGTTGCCGTTTATATTTTGCAACGCTTCTAAAATACTTCCTTTTGTAACATTAAGCTGGTTGTTGAGGTCTTTCATAATAATGCCTCCTTCCGCTAATGAAGGCGCTTCCTTTAGCTTCTTCATTTGCAACTCATTATAATTACCTATTAATGCTGCCAGCGTGGGATCCTCAAGCCCTAAAGTAGAAGGTACCAACTTCTCGTCCGAGTTTGGATTATTGAAATAATTCATTATACTCTTCGCAACCGCCTGCTTTATATTGTTATCTGCAATTTCTTTCGACAAGTTGTTTGAATTTTCAAAAGATTGACTTGACTGAATATTAACGTCAATTAATCCTTTGCTACCCTGGTAGTTTTCTAACTTGCCTTCTACTCCACTTAACTCAGAGGAAACAATTCCCAACCTGTCATCAATAAACCGGATGGTATTTTGCGAAACAACATTTCTATCTTCAATATCACTTAAAGTATATTCAGCGGAAAGGGCGTTTAAAATATCCACGCCCCGCTTTTTATTCTCAATTAATATTGCAAGCAGAATAATACTGGTTTTTTTATCCAAAGTACCTATGGCCAATTGATTTGATATTTCCGCTGCTGCTTGTGGCACCGATTCCCAGGTTGCAACATATCTATCTTTATTGCTTATGATTTCACCATGTTTTATAAGCGAAAAAGTATTTTCTCCAATAGTGAAAGGTGTATTCCACTTAAATGTTGATTTTGGTACTTTATCATTTAAAGTATTTTGTACTATCCCTCCTTCGTTGTTTAATGAGGAAAGAGTAAGGTTGACATACGTATTACTGTCTTTTATTCCCTGGGGGATTAACCTGAAAGGAGCGTCAAGGTATAGGTCAGTATTACGAATTTTTCCTACATAGAAATAAGAAATATTAAACCCGTTTTTATTTACAACCCGTTCCATTAGGCTTTGCGAACTCATAAGTTGAACTTCATTGTCTAAATTTGACTTCATAGGATCACCTGTAATGGCAGTCTTAATTAAGTCAGTAGATGAATTACCGGTCTTATCACTCTTAACAAATACCAATGCTGTTGCTTTATACATTGGCACAGCGTATCTTAAATAGATGATCGCCACACTTACACACACGATTACGGATATAATAAAAAGCGGGTAGAAAGCGAGATATTTTGATACCTGTTCCTTTAATGTGAGCCCGCTGCTGCTTTCACTGAATAAATCTTTTTCTTCTTCCATATTATTTTACCCTTATATACAAATTAAGTAATGAGATGGCGACCGAAAGTGCAGTTCCAATGGTGCGGAACGTGGTTCCAGGATTAGGCCCTTTTACTAATGCATGAAGTTTTTTCTCATTAGCTCCTACATACACAATGTCGTATGGCTGCAATTGATAAGCCGGAGATTGAAAAAGAGATCCGCTTGTCATATCAACCAGTATATAAAGCTTTTTACCATTGTCTTCTCTTATAACTGTTATATCTCTTCTTTTACCCTCATCCGTAAGATCTCCCGCTGCGCTTATAGCATCAATGATTGTTACGCGGTCAATGGGGAAATTTTTTATACCAGGAGACCGCACCTCGCCTAAAACATTTATCGTGAATTGTAAATACCTTATGGAAACGGATGGTTCCTTAATGTACTGAGAAAGCAGTTCCACTAAAATCTTTTGTAATTGATTCTTTGTCAATCCTTCAGCCCTTATACTGCCTATTAATGGAAGTTCAATGTTTCCATCTATCCCAACCAAATAGCCGTTATTATTTACTCCCGCCGAAGTAGCGGTGTTGTCACCTATGCCTCCGGACGAAGGCTGATTAAAAAGCGCCGCCTCCTGCTGGTTTAAAGTTTTACTTATAACCTGAATGGTTAATAGATCATTTACCTGGATCACCCGCTCCTTTATTTCAGCAGTCCCAATGTTATCCCTTTCGGTTTGGAAATAGAGGTGATCTTTATCTAACTTTTTGGAAGGGTGGCAAGAACTCAGAATCAATACGCCAACACACATTGAAAAAAATAAGACAAAAAAATTCTTCTGTCGCATCATAATATTTGTATTAATTATTTTAAACCTGAATCTAATTTTGATTTTTAAGAATATGGAGACGTACTTGCAAATATCTTGGAAGATATCCCAATTTGCAACTCTGATTGTCAATTATTTTACTCACAATTTGCAATAAGCTTTTTCTCATTCGCACGGTGCAGCTTCAACAAACAGGTTATCTTATGGCACATATATTAAATCTTATCCCCGAGTAAAATATACTTTCAATAAATTCTCGCTTATAGTTCCCGTGAATATTTTTTAATAACTTAACGAAAGTATAAGGCTTCGCCGACCCTCAGTCACAGTAAATTCTGAAGCTATATATGATTTCATTTTGCTATAGATGCTTTATAACGATAATATTAGCTATCTATTTTCTCGTTGAAAATAAATAAACCGCTTACTTATTTTGATCAACGTACCTAACTAAAGCTTGCGTTGATAAATGAATAACTTCAAGGAAAATGGGAACTTTTTACTAAGGATAGCTGGTAAGCTTTAGCTGGCTTCTTAATGTTTGTGTCAGCCGTTGAGCGGCAAAAATAATATTTAAAAAACATAGATGCAACTAATGGCATATTAATTTATGATGATGAAAAAAATATTACCCCTACATGATACTACCTCTCTATTGGATCATGGCTTATCTTTCAAAAAAATCATTTTTCAAACGAAGAAAAATCAAATTCAAGCGCCTCCCGGTTCCAATTTCCCACTTTGGCCGCTGCTTCATAGGTTGATTGGAGAAATTGCAATAAAGTATTTGCAGGGTCAGTCGAGTTCCTTACCACATCGTACTTTAGCATAAATTCTCCCATTTCGTTGCTATAAAAAGCTCCTTTTGGTTCTACGGTTTGCTGGCCAAAATCTACCGGAGTTGGATAACAATAGGAATAAAAAACAGGATATGGAAATTGCTCACTCCCGGCCCAAAAACCGCAGCTACTTACTTCGTGCGAATAAGATTCCTGCATTACTTCAATGGGAATGTTAGGTGCGCCACCAGGATGTTTGGGTGCAGGCCTTCCTGAAAATCTTGTTACTGCAAGATCAAATGCTCCCCAAAACAAGTGCACCGGGCTGCATTTTCCAATAAATTTTGCCCTGAATTTTGTAAAAATATTATTGACCAGAATAAGTGCCTGCCAAAATAAATGAATTTGATAATGGTCGTAAGATTTATGAGTTTCGTCGGTTGCAAACGGTATCGCAGGTTCCACCTCATTAGGAGATGCATATATATGTGCATCAATTTCCAGCGCTCTCAGTTTCTCAAATAATTCTTTATAAAAGCTTGCTACGGTCCTTGGATATAATTTTATTTGATCTCTATGTCCAGAACTTGAGGTAATTACTAAAAGATCTTTTATGAAATCAAACTCAATTTGAAAAATGCCATATTTATATGGAATGCTTTCTGTAGACAGCCCGGAAGGAGAAACTTTAAGCGTCACATGCCATGAATGATTTGTCCATGGCGTTTTTTTAAGCCTAATCTTCCCAACAATTTGAGTCCATAAATGAACCGTTGCTAAAGTTTCTTTCATGTCATCAAAAATCAATTCCGGCCACATCTGTTCTTTTTGAGCACTCATGTTTATTTGTATTAATATTTGATAAAACTAACTTCATTAATTTCAAACGCAATTCTTCTTCATGTGCCTGCATTGTAAATACGAAACGATCTCAACACATTACTCTGAATAAAGAAAAATATAACGATACCTCTAAAAAAAGTCCTTTTTTATCAAAATCACTTTTTTGATTCCACCCCGTGTATTACCGGCCAAAGTCATCCTGCACCCTTACAATATCATCCTCATTGCTGGGATTTTCAATATCAGTGTGCTGCCATATTTCGGCAATAATTCCCCAGTTGTTTAAACCAATAAGGCGATGGCGTTCTCCTTGTTTCAACTTAATGATTTCACCATTTTTGAGCAAATGTTTTTCGGTTTGTTCATCAGTATCGCTCGTAGCAACCTCTACCGGGCCTTCAATACATTTCCATATTTCGGCACGACGATGGTGATACTGCCAGCTAAGTCTTGTGTTAGGTGCAACCAATAAAATCTTTGGGCTTATTTTTTCTGTTATTTTTATTTCATCCATATTTTCATCTGGAAAATATTGCTGCACAAAACCCGAAGCATTGGATTCGTCGATTACATAAAAACCTCCCCACGGACGGGTGTCGTCTTTATTTAAAATACTAAAGCCCTGTTGGTGTAACATCTTAGCAACCTTTTCAAAATTGGAATTTTTATCCTTCATAAATTATGAATTTAAAATGATTAGTTATAAAAGTCATTACAGAAAAAACATGTTCAGTAAACAATGGGCCAATGGTGCACAATTTCATTGATAAAAATAATGTGCTCAAAATTAAAATTGCTAATTTCTTCAATTTTATGCCAAGTTAAGACCTTCTTTTCTTTAGCATTCATAAACACGTTTTCAATATTGCAGTTAATTTTGGGCTTGAAAGACTTTTCCAATTGCCAAAACAGCCTATTACATTTTTAATGTCCGGATAAAGAAAAAATGCCTGATAATTTTTTAATGAATTATCAGGCAATCTTCAAAGGTTAGCCATAATAGATTGGGCGTTCTTTAATCGATATAGGTCGGCATTTTTTCTATGTTTTCAAAGGTTAATTTCATAGGTTAGGAGGTTAGCACAGGCTGTATCTTTTAGAATCAAGGTTCAGGTCTTTTATAAGTTCTGTTTTGTTAGTTTCCTATTTTAAACAGGTTAAGCAACGGCTTAGGTAAGTGAAATAATTTTTCTCAAAGAATATGATCTTATTATAATTTTAGTTAAGTTGCTGATTGGCAATAGTGGAGGCTACTACCTTGGGGGCAAAGGAATTATCAATACTATAATTTAAATGGAAAGTTCTGCAAAGACTTGTATAATAAGTACTGTAATCACTGGTTATCATTCCTACTAATATCTGGCAATTAGTTTGTTTACCTGTTACGACTATATCTTCAGTTCTTGCCAAAGACTTTTTAATATTGAGATATAACACATCTGGAATAAGAATGTTTAGCAACGCAACAGGATGTGAATAATTTGTTCCATCTATTACAATCAAAAATTCTCCTTTTTCCCCGTGCATCTTCAGTTCCATGTTTTGTATTATTTTGGAGAAGTCTTCCAGTTCATTTATAGTTTCTATAATTTTTTTCCTTTGGTTCATATTGCAATATTTCAGATATCAAAGCAAAAAAAAAGTTCTTGCAGGAAAAATAGAACCTTCAACTATTAAATAGTAAATAGTCTACCAAAGGTTTTGTAGTACAAATGCCTCAAAAAGAATTATTAATCAGCGAACTTATTTCAAAAATAATCGCTAAGTATCTTTTTACTTTAGATGTAAAAAAATTAAACCATATTAGATAATCAGGGAGTGCGAAATAGGCATAAAAAAATATTTGACTTATTAGCAAATATTTACCTAATTTGTTCACGATAAAGCTGCAGATTTTTCTACCACCGCTATACAAAGCAGCATTTTCGTAATGGCGCCCAAGGAAAATTATTTCCGCCACTATCTGTATCAGTGCACGTTTATACGCGAACGATGGTATTCCTCGCAGCAGGCAATATTATCGGGCCGTAGAGTTTTTCGTCATGCCCATGGCACATCAACATTCCTTATTTGTTGAGAGCTAAGCAGGGCTTTGATGTAAGAATGAGATAAAGTGTATTGCTCTGCTATAAAGAGTGAAACGCTTAATCAAGGCAATAGATGCCGTATTGAATTGGGTATTGTAATTGTGAGATGAATATCGCTAATCATAATGCCTTTTACAAATTAGGAAAGTAGTAAAACCTACCATGACTGAACCAAGCGAAATCTTCTTTCAAGAGACGAACTTATCGGCAGGGAAACTGAGCAGATTAGCAAATTATTTTTCCTGGATGGTCATTACTATAGCAGCTTTGGCAATTATAGGCTGGCAATTCAATGTTGAATTTTTTAAACGTCCTCTGCCAAGACTCACGGCCATGAATCCTATGACAGCCGTTTTATTTATCTTATCGGGTATAGCGCTCCTGTTGGTAGAAAACAAAGAAGCAAAACCCTCTGCAAAAAAAGCCGGACATGCCATTGCTATTGTCATAATAATATTAGCAACTATTCGAATCATTGACATTCTTGTTGCGTTCGATATACCGGTGGATCATGTTCTTTTTGCGAGAAAACTAATAGAAGATAGTTACGAAAATATTTCCAACAGTATGGTGCCTATTACGGCGGCGAGTTTTATACTTGCAGGTATCGCTTTGCTATGGCTGCACCGGACAACAAAAAAAGGAAAAATAATTTCTCAATATATGGCAATGATTGTCGCCCTCCTTGCCATATTTTCCATCATTGGCTACTTGTATAAGGTGCAGGTCTTTTATGGAATATTTGTTTATTTTCCAATGGCAGTGAACAGCGCAATATGTTTTCTTCTTTTGTCCGTTGCTTTGCTTTTTTCTACTTCGCAGAAAGGAATGATGAAGGAACTAACGGGCAATTTAACCGGAAGTGTTACTGCACGTCCTCTTATAACAAGCGCCCTTATTATCCCCATTATATTGGGATGGCTTCGTCTTTTGGGTGATTGGCAAAATCTTTTTTCCGTGGAATTTGGCACCGCCATACTGATACTCGCTATTATTGTAGTGTTCCTTGCAATTATCTGGCATAATACTGTGTTGCTTAATAGAAGAGATCTTCAAAAACAAGCTGCAGATCATGCTTTGAAAGAAAATGAAGAACAGGTAAAAATGATATTTGACGCTGCACCTGATGCCGTTATTGTAATGGACGAAGATGGAACAATTGTAAAATGGAATGCCAAAGCTGAAAGCATGCTAGGATGGAAACAAAATGAGGTGCTGGGCAAAATACTGGGCGAAATTATAATTCCCGAGCGCTTTCCGGAGGCTCATTAAAAAGGCATGCAACGCTTTCTTAGAACCGGAGAGGGACTTGTGATAGGAAAAGTTTTGGAAACACAAGCTCTTACTCAAGAAGGAAAAGAAATCGATATAGCACTTAATATAGCTGCATCAGCGGGAGTTAAAAATCAGCTCTTGTTCATTGGTTTTATAAGGGATATAACTGACCGAAAAAAAGAGGAAGAGCGGCTGCGGAAAGTAAAAAAAGATTTTCAGTTATTAGTGAGCAGTGTGAAAGATTATGCAATTTTTCTACTGGACAAAGAAGGCAGGGTGAATAGCTGGAATAGCGGGGCCGAACATATTAAAGGATATACTGCCGATGAGATAATCGGAAAGCCGATTGATATTTTTTATACTGCCGAGGAATTAGAACGCGGCGAGCCAAAACGAAACCTGGAAAAGGCAAGGAAATATGGCCATTATGAGTCAGAAGGATATCGGGTGAGAAAAGATGGTTCGTTAATTTATGCAAATGTTACGTTTACAGCTTTGTTTGATGAAGAAGGGGAACTTTATGGCTATGCCAAGGTAACCAAGGATATCACAGAAAAAAGAAAAGCAGAAAACAGAATGCTGTTTTTAGCAACCATTGCAAATAATATCCAGGACCCTGTTATTTCTGCTGACAACAATGCGGTTATTACGAGATGGAACGAGGCGGCCGAAAATTTATTAGAATGGAAAAGTGATGAAGTACTTGGAAAAAAAACTACCGAAATTTTAAGGACCACTTTTCCTTTTGAAACAAGGGAACAAATTTTTGAGTTACTAAAAGAAAAAGGATTTTGGCAGGGCGAGGTCATTTATTACACAAAGTCCGGCAGGCCCATAAATGTACTCTCCACTATCTCCCACTTAAAAGATGCCAAGGGCAATAATACAGGCACCCTTGTTCTAGCGAGGGACGTTACTGAGAAAAAAAAAGCGCAAGATGCCCTTATTAAATTAAATGAGGAGCTCGAGCAAAAGGTAATTGATAGAACAAAAGAAATAATTGCAAGCGAAAAGCTTTACCGGTCTATTTACGAAAATACCGGGGAAGCGATTCTATTAACCAAACCAGATGGAACCATTTTATCCGCCAATGGCACCGCATGTAAAATTTTTGAAATGACTGAAGAAGAAATTTGCTCACTAGGCAGAGCCGGCGTAGTAAATTCTAAGGATAAAAGAGTAGCTGCCGACCTGGAAGAACGAAGAATTACCGGCGCTCTCAGGGGCGAGTGGACATTCATAAAAAAGGATGGCTCCATTTTTCCGGGTGAGTTGTCTTCCACAATTTTTAAAAATTCAGAAGGCGAAGAAAGAACGATCACCATCATTCGCGACATAAGCGAACGTAAAAAGGTTGAAGAAAAAATACGAGACATTAATGTCGAACTGGAAAAAAAAGTATTAAAGCGCACGGAAGAATTACAAGCAGCCAATAGCGAGATGGAAGCCTTTTCTTATTCGGTATCTCACGACTTGCGTGCTCCGCTGCGGGGCATTATAGGATTTACTACCATATTGGAAGAGGACTATGTAAGCCAGCTTGATGATGAGGCGAAACGAATTACTTCGGTGATTAAAATTAATACGACTAAGATGGGCAATCTTATTGATGATCTGCTCAGCTTCTCACGAATGGGTCGTAAGCCTGTTGAAAAAACTACAATTGACACCAATGAACTTGTAAAAGACATCATTGCCGAATTGTCGCATAATGGCATTGAAGACACGATAGAATGGAAAATCCACCACTTACCAGAATTAAAGGCGGATGCCAATACCATTAAACAGGTTTGGATAAACCTGGTTTCAAATGCAATAAAATATTCACGTAATAATGATCATCCGAAAGTCGAGATCGGAAGTAAAAGAGATGAAAATAAAATAACATTTTTTGTAAAAGATAATGGTGTAGGTTTTGATGAAAAATACAAACAAAAATTATTCAAAGTTTTTCAAAGGCTGCATAGCCCGGCTGAATTTGAAGGCACCGGTGTGGGCCTTGCAATAGTTGAGAAAGTAATCTCAAAACATGGTGGCAAAGTTTGGGCAGAGGGTGAATTGAATAATGGAGCTTGTTTTTATTTTTCATTGCCTGCGTAATTTTAAATGAAGTATTAACCCATTAGTAAATTTATAAACCCCCAAAAAACATGAATCACAATTCAGTAGAAATATTGCTGGTAGAAGATAATATTAACGATGCAGAACTCGCCATCCGGGAATTAAAGAAACACAATCTTGCTAACAATCTCTTTCATGTAAAAGATGGCGAAGAAGCGCTTGACTTCATTTTTGCTACCGGAAGCTATAATGGAACAAGGGATGTGGGCGCTCTGCCGCGGATAATATTGCTGGATATACAAATGCCTAAAATAAACGGTATAGAAGTATTGGCAAAAATAAAATCGGATGAAAGAACGAAATTAACACCGGTTGTAATCCTAACCTCTTCGAAAGAAGACCCGGATATAAAGCGCTGCTATGACCTGGGCGCAAACAGCTACATCGTAAAACCTGTGAACTTTGAAGGCTTTGCTGAATCTATAAAACGACTTGGTTTCTATTGGTTACTGTTAAACCAACCTCCCCAATAAGTAATGTATGCGAACAGATAGTTTGAAAATATTAATGCTCGAAGATAATGCTACCGATGCTGAGCTAGTACAAAGACTTTTACTAAAGCAAGGTTTGAACCATACATTTAAGGTTTCGATTGATAAGGTCGAATATGTAACGGCGCTGAAAAATTTTAAGCCCGATATTATTTTGTCGGATCATTCTTTACCGGAATTTAATTCAACCGAGGCACTGAAAATAGGAAGAAGTCTATTTCCGAAAATACCTTTTATACTGGTCACCGGGGCAGCGTCAGAAGAGTTTGCCGCCGAGATAATAAAATCTGGTGCAGATGATTACATCCTTAAAGACAGGATGACACGATTACCTTCAGCAATAAAGGCCGCAGTACAACAAAGAATAACTGAAAAAGAAAAACTGGAAGCGCTGGAACTTGCCCGCAATCAAATTGAATTAGCAGAGGAGCGTGAGAGAGTTGCGATGGAAGCTGCAAATATTGGTATATACGATTATGATTTAGGCACGGGAGCATTAGTCACCTCTTCACGCTGCAACGAAATTTTCGGGTTTAAGGAAACCAGGGCAAGGAGCGAATATTTAGCACTTATGCATCCTGATGACATAGAGATAAGAAATAAAGCCTTTGGGCAATCAAAAATAACAGGCAGGTTGAGCTATGAGTTAAGAATAATTAAGCCTGATAAAAGCATAGCCTGGATAAGGGTAGAAGGAATTGTGCACAAAAATAAACAAGGAACACCGGAACGAATTATTGGATCAATTCTGGATATTACAGAATTTAAATACCTGCTTCACCAAAAAGATAATTTTATTGCTGTAGCCAGCCACGAATTAAAAACACCCTTAACCACTCTCAAGGCATATACCTACATTCTGAAGCAAAATTTTTATAATAAAAAAAATGACCGCAACGAAATATTTATAAAAAAAATGGAAAGACAGATAAATAAACTCTCGTTACTGGTGCACAACTTACTTGATTCCAATGAAATAATATCAGGAGAGCTTACATCGAATGATTTATATTTTAACATAGACACCGCAGTTACAGAGGTAGTAACTGAACTTAAATTATCAAGTGATAAAAAGATCGTAATGGAATTAGCTGCACCCGACTGTAAGGTCTGTGCTGACAAGGATAAAATTGAGCAGGTAATGATTAATCTTATTAATAATGCCATTAAATTTTCGCCGGGTGCAGATAAAATAATTGTAAAAACCCGCTCAGAAAGCAATGAGGTCGTATTTGGAGTTGAAGATTTTGGGATTGGCATTAAAGATGAAAATATAAAAAAGATTTTTCAACAGTTTTATCGTGATGATAACGACCTCGGATACACTTTTCCGGGTCTGGGGTTAGGCCTCTTTATTTCATCTGAAATTGTTAAAAAAGCGCGAGGCAAAATACAGGTAAAAAGTAAGAAAGGAAAGGGTTCTATATTTTCATTTTCATTGCCTTGTGTAAGAACGTAAAGAAATTACAAATCACTAAATAAAAAGTAAAGCCGATTATGCAACATTTCTAAGTTTATAAGGGGTTATAAATCGATTGGGAATATATGCTTTTGACCCTTATTAAATCACACTGCCTAATACCATATTCCATGCAAAGTCATTTAAAAATACTAATACTTGAGGACGATGAAACCGATTTTGAAATTACCAAAAGGCTGTTGTTAAAAGAAATAAAGAATTGTGCTGTAAGGCTGGCAACGAACAAAGAGAATTTTTTTAGCCTCCTCGACCATTTTCATCATGACGTTATATTGTGCGATCATTCATTGCCCCAATTCAATTCGGTAGAGGCCATCAAAATTGCAAGGCAGTTTTTTCCCGATATACCTTTCATCCTCGTTACCGGTGCGGTATCAGAAGATTTTGCCATCGAGGTTATGAAATCTGGTGCAGACGATTTTATTCTTAAAGACAGGCTTAGCAGGCTGCCCTCTGCAATAGAACGAGCAATAAAACACAGGAAGGCTGAATTGGAAAAGAAAGAGATACAGCAAAGAATTATCGATTCTGAAAATAATCTCCGGGCGATATTTGAAAATACTTCTGAAGGTTTCCTGTTAATGGATACAGACGGGGTAGTAAAAGTATTTAACAGCAATGCCGCACAATATGGCTTTTTTGTCAAAGGAAAAGAAATACATGAAGGTGATAATCTATTAGATTTTATTGAAGATTCATCTAAACCAGCTTATAAAGAAATACTCTTGAAAGTACTGCACAAGGAGGCTATTCAATTTGAGCGGAAGTATTTAAGTGACGACAACACCACCCGATGGATTGACTTTTCAATAACACCTGTTATAGAAAAAGAGCAGAAGGTAACAGGAATATGTATCACAGGGCGCGATATTACTGACAAGAAAACCATTGAGAAACAAAGAGAGTTTGATCATAACAATCTCCAGGCCTTAATAAATAACACCGGCGACCTGATGTGGAGTGTAGATCACAACTTAAACCTTATAACCTGCAATGACTCATTTAACAAAGTAGTTGCGGAAACATCGGGTAAGCCGGCGCAAAAAGGAGATAGTATTTTCTCAGAGCAATTTACTAAGGACAAATTAACACGTTATAAAGAGTTTTACATCCGTGCCCTTTCAGGGGAAACATTTACTATTAACGATCACTTTGAAACTCCGCACGAATTATGGTCAGAAGTATCATTCAATCCAATTTATAGTTACAATGAAATTATTGGCGTAGCGTGCTTTTCAAGGGACATCACCCATAAAAAAATAGTGGAAGGAGAAAGAGAAAGGCTCTCATCCATCATTGAAACAACGTCCGATTTTGTAGGGATTGTCGACATCAATCAGCAAATAATTTTTCTAAACAGGGGCGGTCGTGAAATGACGGGCTTTGGCGAAACAGAAGATCTTACGGGCATATCTATAAGGGAATTTTTAGATGAAAAAAATTACCAAACGGTTTCTGAGGTGAGTTTACCTGCTGCACTAAAAGATGGTAAATGGCGTGGGGAATTAGATTTCACTGCCAGGAGCGGAAGAAAAGTTCCCGTATCTGTTGTAATAGTAATACCCAAAACCACAGACAGCGAGCCTCAGTATCTGTCTGCCATTGCAAGGGATATTTCTGAACGAAAAAATGCAGAAGCCAATTTGAAATTAATGGAGCAAAAAATAGTAAATCAAAAAATACAAGGACAAAAAAGTATAGCCAGGGCCATATTGCAGGCACAGGAAAAAGAACGAAATCATTTAGGCCAGGAACTACACGACAATATAAACCAGATACTAGCGGCTACAAAACTACATCTTAGCTTTACATCAAAGAATAACCCTCAGCAAAAAAAGTTGCTGGAATATCCAATTGAACTGATCAGCAGCGCCATAAAAGAATTGAAACAGTTAAGCAGCCGCGATGTTACTCCTCTTAAAAATATTAACCTTGAAGAATTGATTTTGAAAATCGTTGAAGAACTTAAAAAAAATACCTCCCCAAAAATTAATTTCATTTTCAATGTCCGGCGAAAGATAGACGACGACTTAAAATTAAACGTCTATAGAATCATCCAGGAACAAATGAATAATATCATAAAGCATGCTAAAGCTAAAAATATTTCTATCTTAATTGAGTCGGTGGATGAAGACCTTCATGTTCAGGTAGCAGATGACGGCAAAGGTTTTAACATCCGGAAAAAAAGTAAAGGGATCGGCATATCCAACATCACCAACAGAATTGAATCCTTCAACGGTAAACTGAAAATTATAACCTCCCCCGGCAAAGGATGTCATACAGATATTTTTATTCCTTTTAAGGGAAATGGAGTAGTTGTATAAATCAATATTTTAAAGTGTCTATTTTAATTAAATCTCCATTGAAAATATTAATCCTTGAGGATAGTGCCACCGATGCAGAAATAATTCAGCGTGTGATAAAAAAGAGTAATCAAGCATATGTTTTTTTTGTTGCAAGCAGTAAAACCCAATATAATAAGGCATTAAAAACATTTCAGCCAGACGTTATTCTTTCCGATAAGTCATTACCTCAATTTGACGGCGCAGAAGCTTTAAGAATAACTCAAAAATATTCCGCAGATATTCCTTTTATAATGGTTTCAGGCACAGTCTCTGAGGAGTATTCGGCAGACATTATTAAAATGGGAGCAGATGATTTCTTATTAAAAGAACATCTCTCAAGATTGCCTGCTGCAATAGACAGAGCATTAAAACAAAAAAGCGCCGAAAAAGAAAAGAGACTGGCTGTAGAACGAAACCGTTTGAAAGCCGAATTATTAAATACAATTGCGCAAGCTGTGATGGCTACTGATGTAAATAGCACGGTAAATTTCTGGAATAATGCTGCTACGAAAATTTACGGATGGACGGAAGAAGAAGCCACTGGCAAAAATATTTTCAAGCTGTGGGATATAGAAAAGTTTTATGAATCGGAAAATGAGTTGATAGAAGGCCTGCGCCAGGGAAATCACTGGTCCGGAGAATTACTAGTCCGGGGTAAGTATGGAAATCCATTTCCTGTATTTCTCACTTCCGCACCATTTTACGACGATCAAAATAATTTTTGTGGTACTATTGGAGTTTCTGCAGATATTTCAGAAAGAAAAAAGACCGAAGAAGAATTAAAAGAACTAAATAGTCAGCTACATGTTCTTTCAGGTCATTTGGAAAGTGTACGGGAAAAAGAAAGAATGCAAGTGGCCAAAGAATTACATGATGAACTGGCGCAGCAACTTACCGGATTAAAAATGGATGCACTGTGGCTCTTCAAAAAATTAGATATCAAAGACGAGGCTATTAGAAAAAAAAGTGATAACATGATTAATTTAATAGATGATACTTTAAAATCTGTGCGACGTATTTTGTCTAACCTGAGACCAGCCATTTTGGACGATCTTGGCCTGATAGCAGCACTGGAGTGGCACAGCGAAGAAGTTGATAAAACACCAGGTATCAGAATTGATTTCAAATCTTCTGTACGGGAATTGGCTATTACTAAATCAAAGTCCACAGGTTTGTTCAGGATATACCAGGAAATTTTGAGTATTATAATCGCAAATTTTAATGCCTCAATCATAAGCAGCCATTTAACAATAGATGACAATTCCCTGATTTTAGAAATAAAAAATGATGGACAGGCAACAAAAAATGAAGAAGAAAGCTTAGCCTTTATAAGCATTAAAGAACGAACATATACATTAGGTGGAACCTATCAAATAAATGCTGAAGGCGGCGCGGGAACTGAAATAAGAATAACCATTCCTTTATCATAAAAACATTTGAATGCTAAGAATTTTAATTGCCGATGACCATGCCATCATAAGAAAAGGCTTAAAACAGATTCTCGTCGAAGAATATCCCACAGCTTTTATAGATGAAGTAGGTGATGCAGAGGCCGTTCTAAAGAAAGCACTCAAAAGTGAGTGGGATATTATTATTAGCGATCTTTCTATGCCCGGAAGGAGCGGGCTTGATGTGGTGCGTGACATCAAACAGAACTTTCCAAAAATACCAGTTCTTATTCTTTCGATTCATCCTGAAGAACAATATGGTGTAAGGGTATTGAGGGCAGGTGCAGCCGGCTACTTAAGTAAAGAAGCAGCTGCTGATGAATTAATAAATGCGGTAAAAAGAGTTTTATTAGGAAGGAAATATATATCCCCGTCAATCGCGGAAAAAATGGCGGAGGAATTGGACCGCGATTCTGATAAGCCTCCGCATGAATTGTTGTCTGACAGGGAGTTTCATGTATTTAAATTATTGGCAGAAGGTAAAGGAGTTTCTGAAATAGCCGAGTCATTGTCTTTAGGAATAACAACGGTGAGCACGTACAGGGGCCGCATTATATCAAAGATGAAATTAAAAACAAATGCGGACCTTACGAGATATGCTTTGGAAAATAATTTGATATAAAAAATGATAGGCTTTTCCTCAATTTAATTCCGCATACACCTCTTCAAGTTGCCGGGTAAGATATTTGAAAGCCAATGGCATTTCTATTTCCGGCTTATTAGTATTTCCTTTAATAAAGATGTGGCCTTTATAATTTGCTTTTAATGGACTTTTTAATAGTTGAAAACACCAATCAGAACGCTTTTCTATAATTTATCTTTAAAAAAAAGTAATGATACTTTACGGCTCTATTATTTCTTTTATAAAGTCAAGTTTACTAAAAACTTCTTCAAATATTTTTGACTGGTATACTAATTTGCTCGTATCAATTATGACGTGATCATATTTGTAGCAAGTGATTAATATCCTTTAGCGTTAGCTGTCGTACAAATGTAAAAAGCACGTAAAAACCAAGTTTTACAAATTTTTAATTTTGAAAAAAATCAACTTATTTGGGGCGGTGCCTTTTCTAACGGGACGACCTTCCCGATCTCTATCGGGACGCGATTAACTCATTAAAAAACCACACATAATTGTGTGGCCTTTTGTCGGGGCGGCAAGATGATTTAAAAACTCGTAAAGTATTACTCACCAATTAATTATAAAACAATTGCACTATTGGTAACCGAATTGGTAACATACTATCAATGAATGCAAATATCTTTAAAACTTTATAAAAATCTCCCATTCTGAAAAAATATTTATGCTAATCTTGCAAAATCATATAATGTAAATCAACTAAGAGTTTTATTTTCCTTCGTAACTAATTATTGCAAAAATATCGTTGGTATTAACTTTATACCTTATCGCATCTGCTTTAGGATTAACTAATTTCCATGCCTCAAGTTTTTCACTATTCCACGGGCTTATAGGGTTACCGATACTATGGCCATACTCTGCCATTTGTAAAGAAAGGAAAGTTTTCTTTGTGCAGTTCGAAAGACAATAGTTGGTCAGCACGTGTAATGGATGAGTTTAAAAATTTATGCCATTCATTTGACAACTTCAGCTTCATAACGAACATCCTCATTAATGGCACATCTTTCATTCTATCAAATTCTTCCTTTTCTTTTGGAATTAATTCACACCGCTTAATGCACGCAATCTTCTAAGTTCCTTCCCGTCCTTCTTTTCCAAAGCAGCAAGCAACGCAACGCCAAGTGATTTTACATTAGCACGAAATTCATTTTTTCGCATCAAATAATTAAAACGGTAAATAGGTGCGGCCCGCTAAGGTCAGAAAAGATACTTCCGAAGTTAATCATACCGGATCTATTAGAGGAGAAAATAGGGCCAGATGCCTCTCCACGCCATCTATATCCACTTCACCATCCTATTTTAATAGTTTAGATTTGCATGGAAAGAGTGCAATTTAAAATACAACGGAATATTTAAACACAATTAAAATATCCTTAAGTGCTTCAATGTCATTTAGTACAGTGGGTGAGTTGATTTTCAATTGCCAAACACTTTTCAAAGGGTCGGATGTAACTGGAAAGTTCACAGCGGCGACTTGAGTTGCTCTCCGATACCGACCGGATTGGGCGGGCCACTGAAGATTAACCGCAGCAGCGGTGCCAAAGGTTAGGTCAGCCTTATAGCCCAGTGCCGGACGTGGTTCTTTAAGAATCATGGCAGAGTGTATCTCTTTCACAGAGACCTTTCCTCCCTGCACCAACAATGGAAATCGTTCTTTTAAGATCGTAAAGTCTGCCTCATGCGTTACGGAGCTCATGAGCTTATGCCATTCGTTGGGAAATTCATGACTAAGGCTAAAGAATCGGAATAACATTCCCGTTCCACCGCCAGCTGCATTCAATCCAGCCTCTAAATCTGCGAGCGCCGGATTTACGAGCATTTCGCTTTTGCGAGATTTTAATCTTATATCGAGTATAATGTCAGACATATGATCGTAATCGATAGACCTAAACTTAGAAGGCAATTCTATTCTCCATTTTGATATTGCCCCGCTGCCTTCAAACGGCAAGTATTTTTCGTCGCGAAAATCCAGTTGAAAACGACCGACATCGTTTTGTCCGGTACTTACTGCTATCGCTTCCACGGCCAAATGATCAAAACGATAATTTTCATCATCGCTATAACTACCTGTGAACTGGGCAGATTCACGAACTTTGCTACTTAGCAAGGTCAACGTGGCGCTCAGGCTACCGTAAGGGCCAATGATAGTGGGCACGGTAACACTGATGCTTTGAATACGCCTGAAATAATGGCCTGGATAATCCATATCATAGAGCCATTCCGGTATTTCGAATTCACATTTACCCGACTCTTTTAGTTCTATGAGTGCCAGGGGGTTCAGTTGCAGAAGGGAAACGCGTTTTATGATTTCGAATTCGCGAACCTGTTGATCCAGGAAAGCCTGTTCCATCTGCTTTAGCTGCAGGTAAAGTTGTTCACCGGCAAGCAGGCCACGGATTGAACTGTCCCATGAACCATATTTTATAAAGTTAGCCTCTATCCCACGTTCATATACTGCACATCGCTCAGCATGTTTGGCTGCTTTATAAGCCGCTTGGTAACATTGAAAATAGATGGGGCGTAATCTGCTCTCCATCAGGTTGTACCGATCTTTGTTGGTAAACTTATTGCGCAATACTTCACCAATGGTGCGTGAATGTTCAAGTTGCAATTCGTGGTTGCGCAGATCCGCTTCTGCAATTTGTTTACGTATCGCTGCTGCAGCTTTTTGTCGCATTACCTGTTTCAATTCTCTTTTAGCCAGATCCCGCTGAAACCGCCATTCTTCCATACGCCGCGATTGTCCCCCGGTAATGGAAGATCGGGACGATAGGTAAGAAAAAGAGGATGCCATCGATGAAAAACTCCGACCAACTGAACTGACGGCTGATCCAAGATTGGACCCCCCAAAAGTAGCGCTGTTGTTTTGCCCGGTGCTTACATTTGGGATCATGTTCAGGGATTGTGCAGTGGCTTCGATCCAGCTTGCCATTTCTTGCCATTCATTGGATCGATCCAAACTTAAAAGTTGATCCTTTTCTTCTGAAATCAATCCCTGAGCAATGAGATTGTCATAATATTCAATTCTTCCGTTTACCATCTGAGACGTATTCTCGAGTGCCTGAAGCAATTCTTCCGCTTCATCCATCTGAAGTTTTTTATTCGCCTTTACCTGGTCGAGAAGCGCCGTTTCTTGTTCTGTACGCAAAGCAGTCACCATTTCTGTCTCCCCTTTCTCAATGAGCGACAAGAGGGAATTGCCAAATGCACGCACCTCATTGCAAAACGAAAGGGCCCGTTGGAATGTAAACGCAAAGCGGTACCGGGATAATGGAGCATACAGGTCGTTGATTACGCTTCCAATATCAATACCGTGCGCTACAGCTTCTACCAGGAGCATGGGATCAATTGGAGGGTCAAATAAGGGAAGCTGACGTACAGTGCCGTCTATACTCATGCAGTGACGAATCTTGAACAACCGGTCCGCAATAGTGTCCCAATACGCCAGCATCTTGTCGCTTTGCGGCACGCAGAAATAAAGTTGCTGGGGGAGTTTGCTTAACAGACCTGGCATTCCGGTGACCGGACCAAACAATTGCGTAAATGGCAGTCTTGATTCAAGATCGAAAATGGCATCGGAGAGTTCGTTCAACTTACCTCGCATTTCCTGATAGGTTTTAGGCTTGACAACTCCTGGCGCTGGTGCCTTCTGAGGTTTGGGTCCCAGCAAATTAGCAACCAGAACATATAATTCTGTGGCTTCATTGATCGACTCCATGGTATCCCTGGCAAAGAGGTCATCCGCCCAATCAATTAAATTGTCAATGTATTTATGGAATGTGTATTTCATGTACACGTCCGTTCTGACGCGTGCGATAGCATGAGGATTAAAAGGGTGAGCCATCCATTCCTGGACGGCGACCTGTAAAATTGCTTTTTGTTTGAGTTTTACCGGATCGGTTCCTGTGTACGATAACAAAGCAACCGTCTCCTCTACCTTGATGATATTGTCCTGATCGCGAAAAGGACGAAAACGCCAAACCCGGTGGTTGGTCATGTCCGGGTCATTGGTCATGGGATCAAGTATATAATGATAACACCTCATGGCAGCTGCAAATTTTCGTTCCTTCCGGTAAGCTTCTGCCAATGCCATTGGGGCGTGAAAAAAGATCTCCCAGTTGTATTTGGAATATGATCCGTTCAGGCTGAAGTCGACCTTTTCAGCAGGATAAGGCGTTGATACGAGTTTGGGATCGGGCTCATAGACGGTGGAAAAATTTTCAGTTTCTTTTTTTGTAAATCCGCCACCCGCCGCTACTATGAAATATTTTTTGTCTGTCAGGCTTTCATTGTCGAGTGTAAATAAAGCTGGCATACCTCCTTTATTTAACGCTGCGATGAATGGGCATGTATAAGGGTGCCAATGCGGAATAAATACATATACACCATTGCCGGCCCAGTCAGCAAAATCAATGGCTTTATCGACAACAGGTTTTTTACCCACTTCCGGAGAAGCTGGTATAAAGTCACTAGGATGCTCTCGCCGTTCTGCGACCGGTATCGCAGGACCCTCAGACCATCTCTCAACCGCATTGATCGCCCAGGGATTGGTTTTTATGGAAGAATCAGCTGCCATACTCAAACTGCGACTGCCGGCAGCAACCTCGGTTATGCGCTCGCCGAAAGAACGTGACAGATCGGGTTTGGTAATATTTTTACCTTTGAAAAGATCATCAACGACAGCCTCCCGGATCACGAGGTAGCAGCGACGCTGATCCTGGAAGAAAAATGGGCTCATGCGGTTGAAGCCACTCAGGTTATCGGAGTCAATGAGATTGAACGGTGCCAAAACTTTTCTAAGGATCGGGTTCTGACCATCCGCTAAATTCATTGGCGCAACAGCTTTTCCCAAGGCGCTTCTTTCACGACGCAGCGTCATAAATGAGTTTGTCGTATTACCCGGTCGCTTGAGGCTGTTATAACTTAGAGGGGTGTTGCTTGCTACAGCCTGGAGTTCTGAGGTACATGCTGGAAAAGTAAACACCCCGACAAGTTTAAAGAATGATATTCCCGGTCCAGTTGCCGGAATATCCTCTTGCGACTTTTCTTTACGGTCTGTACGCTGACCATCCTTCATCAAAACTGCGGTATCCTCTACGATCGTTCTGGTCTGCCCTTTGGGCACACCACCATACCTGCACCACAGCCTGATAGATAAAGACGACCCGCTCACCTGGATGTCCAGGAAGTGATCGCCAGGTTTGGCAAGCAGGGAAACACTTGAGATCACAGTGGTTAATGTGTCATGCTGCGCCCAGTCACCTTCCTTAAGAACAATACCTCCAAGCATAGTGTCGTTTTGGTCTATTGGTTGCGGTATTGTAACCCATCTTCCTGGTGTCTCATATCTGGCCCATACATGCCCAGTAATATCCTCGACTTGGATATACTGACCATGTTGCCATTCTTGGTTTGGATGATAAGGTCGTGGAATAAGGCTACGAACAGGCATCGGATCCGTGCTATAAGGATGTGATACTAAAAAAGGACTTCCAATTTGTTTGGGTGACCATATCCCATCTTTGTATTCACTCCAGGCTAACTTAATACGCCAGCAATTGGGTCGGTCAAATCCTTCAGGTAAAACAATACTGTCATCAACTTTTTGCTCAAAAATGGGCCAGAAAAGGTAAAGGCGACGATTCCACACCACCGGCAACAAATGCGCACCGCTATCATTGCCGTCATCAATGGTAGCCACATCTACAGGAACTTTCTTCCAAGGCGACCAGATACCTTCGGTCCAGGAATACCCATTTTTTCTGGTCAGTTCGCGATGATAAAAAACCGTTGCAGAAGTTGAACTGCGTCCAAAAACATGAAGCGAATTTTTATCATTATCGATGCACGTGCCACATACGATAAATTTTGCCATATCGTCCAGATTCTCTATAAGGCGACGAAATGCACGTTCTACGTTAGGCTCCGTCAGTTCATCCTGCAGGACCTGCGACTCAAAGTCTATAAAGTTCGGGGTTTTATCATCTCTGAGCGCCTCCTCTGTGTAAAATGCCGGATCAATGAGCACTTTCCTGTTCGCTTCCCACACGCGGTAATTCTTCATCCATTCCCATCGATTCCTGTCAATTCTTAATGCCGATACATTAGGCGATTCCAAATTGAGTAGCACACGGTTGACAAAATGTTGTATAGACAGTGTGCCCTGGAGGATGCGCGATGTTTTCATACAAGGGTCCATTTCAACATCAATCAACAAAAATTCAAACAGCCTGTTACTGTTCGTAACATTTGCCTCCATCATCTCGGGCATCGCAATCAAGAAGGCGGTAAGACCCGACCTCCGGCGTATGCGTAACATGTCATTTAACGATGCGCCAACGGCTCTCCATCTGTCCTCACTGTATCGTGCCCGCACAATGTTCTTGGCGGTCTGCGCCAATCCGGCGTTTTGTGTGTGCCGGTCAGCCCCTATTTCATCTGTGCCGGTCCATGTAAACCAAACTATTTCAGGTCCGGAAGGTGTTTGTGTAAATTCCTGTGCATTTGCCCATGCAAACAACTGGCCAGGTGCAGCCCCCGTTGTTTGCGTGAAGTCGATCGCTTTGGAGATCCGATACCACCAGGAGATTTTTGTCAGGTCCGGAGCTTCTTGGCTCCATGTGATTGTAAGCGGATCGAATACCGGGATCGTGAAACCTTCAACAATGGCGTCGATGTCATTGACAGCAACACCACTGAGTGTAAAAAAAAGATTTTTCGCATCTTCTGCCGACGGTTCGTTCAAAACGTCGATCAGGGAAATTTCCGAGGAAGCAAATTTATTTCGCAATGCTGCGAAATCTCTCATCAGAAGCCATTGGGCAAACATGGCTTGTGCTATCGGTAACGGTGCCGGCCCGTTGATAGGCATCACATTCAAATCGATATCTTTTCGCCTTGCCAGGCCCGCAAGGTCGTTTGCCGTTACATGAAGGGGTGTGAGAAGCAATGCACATTTGTATATTCGTTCGACATTTTGCAGGAGTTCTTCCAGTCTTGCCCGTGAATACAGCAATGGTTTTGGTAAGACCGCAGGCGAAATGGAAGGACTGTTCCAACTAAGTGCCACTAATGCATTGCCGGTTGAATTGAAATAAGATACTTCGATTTCATAGAATTCTCCACCGTCCAGTTTAATGGTAGCATCGTACTGCACTTCCGGCTGCGTTTTCCATTCATCGATGACCTTTTGTCCGGCAATAGTAACTCTTACCCCGTCTGTACAATGCACGTAAAAAGTTACTTCTCCGGTTGCCGGAACATATAAACTACCCGTCCATTTCACACTAAACCCGGCAGCCGGGACGCCAGGAGGAAGCGGGTTTACCAGCCAATCGAAAGCGATTGACCCATCAACTTGTTTTACAACGGGCGGAAGTGTCAGCACGGTTGAGGAGAAATATTCTGCATCCAATCCATCTCCATCCGGGTTCTGAAAGGCTTGAATCGCAGTTCCTGTACCACTGAGCGCTTTTAACACAATCTCATTTTCAAGCAGCAGCTCGGTTACGTCGTCGGGTAAGCTGGTAGCCGTAGTCAGTTCTTGTTTGATCATGCTTCGGCTCAGGAGTTTTTGATTCCTGGCCACAACTTGTTCTCTTTTGTCATGAATCACGCTTAACAGCGGTTGACCGATCGCGTCGAGCGATGAGATATCGATCAGCATCGCCTCCGCATCTGCAGGTGTGAATATGCGCTTTAATGCCCGGGCCACAAAGACTCTGGGTTGTGCATTGATGGCCTTTATCGCGGCAAGAAATGCAGGTTGGATAGTTAAGGGAACAGTCAGGCCGGAAAGGAGCGCAAAATCGGCACTGGCCATCGCACCTTTGAACTTTAATTGTTTTTGTGCGGCATCGTATGAAATTCTTCCTGCAATAGAGGGCGGAAAAGTGAACGGCACCGGGAAGCCCGTTAGCGATGCGAAGTACACATCGCTCCCATAGACTAACGCCGTAATTGTTCGCGCATCTTCTTGTCCAAACAATTCGGTGAGGCTGGCGGTAAGCGCTTCACCAATAGGATCATCTTCTATTGGCTTCTGTGCATCGATAGCGGCAATCCCGTCAATTATCTTTGCCAATGTCTTGCGCCAGGCATTTCGTTGCGCGCCGGGAAGGCCCGGGGGTTGAGGAACTTCTCTGCAGATATAATCCAGTTGACTCATATCCATTTCTGACGAACGTATTTTTTTTAGGAGTTGAAAAAATTGGACCGCATTCCCCTGCGAAAAATTGTTGGGTCGTTCGAATACGTTTAAACCGGAAAGATCGATAAGTGATAATGATTCTCGAATGGAAAGCCCTGTGATCTGAGCGAATGATACCTGCCGGTAAATAGCAGAGAGTGTGTTTATAGTGAGCTTGGGCCGGGCTGCTGGCGGCAGACCTAGATTGTCTTCTAATCCGATCACTGCGCGTAACAATGTTAGATCCTGTGCACTAATCTTAAAAGCTGCCAGCAGGGCATCTGCGAAATCCGTTATGGCGGGAGGAGTGGTCGCTGTTGCTGCTTTTAATTCTGTTCGGTCACGATTCAATTCGAAAACCGGATCGACCAATTGCGCCGCCCTGTTTCTGAACAAGCGATCATATAAAGCAGGTGCGCCGAAGGTTGGAATCGAAGCCCATAAACTAATCAACTGCTCAATGGGTGCTTGTGTTTCATCGCGTAGCTGTTTAATATTCGCCATCAGCAGGATCGTGGTAAAAATTTCGGCACTCGCCAGGCTGTCTGGTTCCAGGACATTGTCCATTTCTGCGAAGCTCCACCCGGTCTTTCGCCAGAGGCGGATAAAAGTGAACAACTTCATCAATTCATCTGGCAATAGAAGTGTGCCATCCAGGTGCATGAGTGTGGCACGATCCAGGTCGCAAGGCGTTTCAAACCCGGTATTGATCACAACTGCCTTGACTCTGCGTTTCACCCAGGAAGTAAACTCATCAGGATCTTCTCCGGTAGCAACTATTTGCGTTAGAATAGCAAGTGGAATGGTGGCAGGTAAGCCTGCAACGATCCAGTTTCGCACGTCAGCGGCAGGAATACCCACCCGTGTGAGATAATCCAGGTCACCTTCACCCTGCAGTTCAGGATTCACAAAACGGGTTTTCACCAAAGCAACAAGTTCAACATACGTAAGTTCCGTCCGGTCGAGAAAAAAAGAAACAGGGCAAAGCAATACAGAAAGTGACGGCATACCATCTGCGTCCATTGCTCCCCAAAAGCCAGCGTCCGTTTTCCCAATTGGAGGCAGGCCTTTGCTCGTAAGATAAGCATTGACCGATTTCTCCGTCGCATTGTCATAAACACCCGATGATTCAAAAACAGGCCCAGTGGGAGGTGAGATAATGTAAAGAATATTTTGCAGTGATCTGATCAGTGTTTTACGTTTGTCAGGCGATCCCGCAATAAGCGCAAATTCCGGTGCTGCATGATTAAAAAGTGTGGTCGGCGTCGGTCCCATAGACAACCCAAATAACTCTTCCGTAGTTTTTGGCCGCAAAGAGCTGGCACCGGAAAACTTGGAATGCGAAATGATTTCGAATTCTTCGGGCGACAGTTGCAATATCTCTGCTGCTTTCGCCATCTCAGTTGTAAGCGAAGGGTCGAGATTTAGCCACAGCATGAGTTCGGAACGGCTGGTACCAAGGTGTTCCAGGTAAACGCGTGTAGTTTCTAACGGCAGATTGAGCGGCAAGTTCAAGGGAAACACAGCTTCCTGCAATGTCGCATACGCCTGATCGGCAAAAGAAGAGGAGGCGCTGGTTAAGTAAACGGGATTCACACGTAACTCTTCCGCTGAAGGTGCGGGTAGCTTTTGGTTGGGCGGTGGCGGAGGGATGTTGAAGGCAACAGCACTCCTGTTAGCAATGAAACTTTCTAATATTTCAGTAACAAGATCTACATACGGAATCAGTGTATTGGTATTCTCGCATGTCAATTGAATAAAGGCCAGATCCGGTCTGCGCCGAAGTAGAAACTCTAACGGATTGGTTGCAACCGGAGGAACATCCAGCATATGCATTTGATCCACAAAATATGCCGCGGGACTGAAGAAAGACTGGCATTCACAACAATCACACATGTCGAGACTGCCAAAGAGGTCTTTGTATTCAGGAAGTTCTTTGAGTGCAGGCCTTTTATCCGCAGCGGATGATGGTTTCATCACCCGCGGCTGGGCGTTGTTCACCCCGTCCCACAGATTGGTAAATAGATAAAGCATCGTGCCGGTTACCTGCTCTGCACGGCCATACACCAAAATGGCGCGATCGTAACCTCCCAACTTTTCGCCGTATTCCGTGGCAAAATGTTCGGGTGAAAAACGAGTGACATGAAAAGCAGAATCCAGCTTCAATTCCATAAGCTTTTCCGCCTGATCACTGTCAGCGCTCAACCGAAAAGCACGCTGAAGGCGTTGCAACTGTGATTTCAGCAGCTTTTGTTCGTTGGCTTGTATGCCATCGAATACTCTCTCCGCGTGCGTTTCAAGATATGTCGTAACGGGCGATGTCCTGATGTCGAATCGCTCTTCGTCATCTCTGGTCGTTTCCTTTTCGAAGAATCGTGATAATAGGTCGCGTGCTGCGCTCAGATGGCTATCTTGTGAATGGAGCGCAATACGTGCCATGGTCTCTGTGGGGTAAGTAGCCGATACAACAGCGGTGATGCTGTCAACCGTTAGCGACACTTTGCTGTCGATCGTGTCGCCTGTTTCGTCTGGCAATACGCCCACTTCTTTGACCAGTTCCGTCCAGTCAGACCGGCTCATCTTTACAAGATCTTTAGGTTCTTTATAACCGCGTTGATGCAATTGCGCTAGAAGCGGTAAATCATTGGAAACAAGATCAGCAAGCTGAATTGCCGATTGAACCTGCGCTATCTGTGTGGAGGACCAGCTCAGGCGTTGGGGCACGACTTCGCTCCAAAATGTATCAATAGAAGGTCCTTGTTCGTGGTATAGACCGACGAGGGCAGTACTGTCGCTTTCCGCAATGCCCGCGAAGCCGAGGATATCCCCCATGCTGGCTCTGCGGCCATCACCCGGCTGCACAGATTTCAGGGTACGCAGGTTTCTAAGCCTGCCAATATGTTCAGACAACTCACCATCAATGATATTATGGTCCAGGGAATCTTTCAGTTTGCTTTCCCAGCGCGTGTCCTGATCCAGCAGCTCGGGAAGATTCGCCTCCAAGGAGGCTACTTCCGTAGGCGCGCCATCACGAAGTAAGCCGTAAAATGTTTCAGCAATTGATTGTGGCTCACGGGAAGCCTGACCTGCCAGTTGCCACGACAACTGCATCGCTTCAATGAGATGTCGATCCCATCCCGTTTCTGCGGAAGAGAAGTCCACATCACGGAATTTCTCCTGGTCAAAATTTGCCGGTGTGGTTTCATTGATCAATAATGGCTCGAGGTCATTCAGGAGTTTTTTGTATTCGCCAAACTGACGCTCTCCCGGACGACCAACGAGTACAATCCGGACTTCCTCAACAGGAGTCGCCTCAAATCCAAGAATCAAGTCAGGCACTTTGATTTCGCCAATCTGTTTAAAGCGACTGAACCGCCGGTAGATGGCGGAAACTTCCATCGGCGTTTGATGATCGTCATCGCTAATTACAAATACAAGATTGGCGCTTCGGCCTTCTCGCCCCTCTCCTTTTTCAAAGTCTTGTGCTTTATACCGAATGGCAGGAAAGAATCCATTTTCTGCGGTAGTGCCTGGTAGATTCGGATCGCCAAGTTGCACCCGGTTTTCGCCGATATCCCGATCAAATGCTGATACCCGCATTCCCCGAGCGGGTGTGCCGTCTTCAAACTCGACGCTACCGGTGATGATAAAATCACTTAGATCGTTGACACCAAACATACCCAGTTTTTCCAGGAGTGTATTCATGGCGCTGGCAATACGCTCGTTGATCTGGTTTCCGGAACTTTCCTCCAGATTAAATTCCGCTCGATGGTCGCGTTCAAATTGAATAACGGCCTCTGCCGTTGCTTTTCCATATATACCATTCCGCTGTTCGGCAGCGAGTTTTTCTAATATCTGTAGACGCTCTGCCTCCGGTGTTGTAGGTGAAGCTACGTTAACTAAAAGACCGAGCGCATCCTGCAAATTATACACGGTACTGCCGCGATCGTTTTGGAGAATGGGGGGTATAATGTGTTCCATATTGTTTGTATAATAATGTTTCTTATGATTTATATCATGCGCCAAGATGTTGATTCAATCTCGAAAACTGTAGAACTGCCTGACCCTTCTAGTTTTATTGAGTTTTTAAAACCCCTCTCATAAAATCCGTAAAGCAGTGTTATTAATTTTCTCAATAAAAAAATGTATTGCAAATTTTCTACTTCCTGCCCTTGGCTGTTTCTTTGAAGCGGTGGTGTAATAAGTTTCATTTGAAACATTTTTATTGTTTGTTTATTTGTCATTGGCACAAGTTGCCCAATCACATTTTCTCTTGCCTCAAACTTTCGCCAGTCGAGGCTGTTGGTGTATCAATCACGCCGACTTCGATATCTCTACCATGAAGACTTCTAAAACCCGCTTCGTCAAACAAATTGTTGACTAAAGGATTATTTATTTTTTGTGCAAGAAAAAACAGAATGTAATGAAGGTTTTTAACTTCACTGCCTTGGCTGCTTTTTTGAAGTGGTGGTGTGATGGGTTTCATAAATGAATTAATTTAATACGGTGAATTAGTAAATAAGAAGCTTTACATTTTTTATTCAAATTCATTTTTTGGCACAAGTTGCTTTACACTTTGCCTTCGCCTCGAACTCGCGCCAATCTGAGCCGCCAAGCCAGATTTAAGTAGACTGTCCCCTTTTCCCATTTCTGCCCCCTTTTCGTTCTTCCTTCTAAAACTATTGCGCCGTACGGGTTGTACCTACGCCAAATGCCGCAGCACCCGGCCCAGTGAAGTTTCCCGGCGGTATCCATTTGCTTGGATCAGGGTTGTAAAGCCGTTGTCCGAACGGCGCCTTAATGGCTCCATCAATCCCCAAACCCTCAGGTCGCTTAAGAGTGTAGCGGGGAACTGTATAGGTCTCGCCGATCGATTTCGGCGCGAACTTGTTTCCAAAGCCAGGCTGTGCTTTGCCGGACAATAGGTAATTTGACCAAGTATTTTCACCGCCCATTACCCAATCATCGGAGAATAATCCAGGAGCTCCCCAACGTGTGACCTGTGTCTCTTCGAAGAGAACTGATGCTCTTACGGGGGCCACTGCTAGCCTGAAAGAAATACCAAGAGAGGCTGCCTGTCCAAAGATGTCTGCAGTTTGACCAAAAGAATTCGCCAACCTTTCATCGTTGCTCACAGCTAGGCTCAAATGGTAGCCCGCTTTAAACGTGTAAGTTCGAGACACATCCCCGGTAATCAGGGTATCGAGTCCAGAATTGGCTTCATCTAGGCCGTGGGCAGCCACAAAAAGACCTGCTGCCACACCAACACCGGTTTCAGCACTTACCAATCCGGCAAAGGCTCCTCCGCCCGCTTCGAGGAGTCCGCCAGCAAGTTGCAAGCCCCCGAAAAACTGTCTGACTGGTTTGGGATACTCGAGGCGTGGTTGCAGCAACTCTACTCTAAGTTTTAACTCATTAATGCTTTCGGGATCAGAAGTCTTTTGCTGTGCAGCTGCTTGCTTTCCCGTATATTTAGATGTTTCCTTAGGGGCAGACGTGGTGACAAGTGAAGTTTGTGACGTCCCACTATACGTTGGCTTAGGAGCCAAAGGAATTTGCTTTGGTATGCAGTCATCTGTATTACTGCTCCTACACAAATAATCTTCTTGCGTTTGAGTTGTCGGATTATAATGGACGACTGGGATGTCATAGCTATCTGTTCCGCTCGGATCTACTTTCCGAACTGGACTGTTCCTGCAGTATGAGTAGATATTCCATCCATCACCGATTCCAATCGGATCGCAACTCACCCACCTCCCCAGCCACCCTGCATAATAACGTGCTCCATGATATTCCAACCCACTCTCTTCATCCCTCTCCTTTCCTGTATATCGGTATCGTTTCGTTGGCACTTCCCGCAATTTATCAGTGCCCTGGTAACTGGTGCTGCCGTAAGGATAATATTCTTCGTAACTAATGATTTGCGCCTGATCACTTCCATCCAGTTCCAAAGAAGCGGTGCTTAGATGATTGCCATATTGGTATCGGATCAAGGGCAGTTCTGAGGTATGGTTTGATTTTATTTTGGTGTCTATCAGTGCGATTCTGCGGGTATCATCCATAATATGCAAGGTCTCCCGTTCCAATTCAAGGTTTCCATTCCTCCGCTTACGGAAGATCTCAAAACCGCCCAAGTAGATACGTTCTTCGGTTACATTGTCTTTCTCTACTATTTTACGTATTCTTTCTCCACCAGAATCATATCCATAATAGGCACCCGAGGCATTATCGTTTTCATTTGAAGCATTAATTTGGGTATGTTGTAGTTGATCTTTAAAATTCCATTCCATCTTTGGCAGATGCGGCATGTTAATCATGTTACCATGTGAATCATACTTGTATTTAAATGGCGTACCAGCATAGCTATTTGCCGGAGCTGTAAGCATTTGGTTATTGATAAGGCTATAGGTAAACGTCCGGCTCCAGCTATTTACATTCTTCATCAAAAGCATATTACCGGCCTCATCATATTCGAAGAGTTGCGTATATCGTTGCAAACGCGTTCCTTCGCCCTTGTGTGTGAGATTGGTTCTTGGTCTATCATAAGCATCGGGAGCAATATTATTGGCAATGTGTTCCCTTCCGGTCGCTTGTATCAGCCGGTAAATACTATCATATACATAATCGCAATTTGGGTCAACACGTTGGTTATTAAAAAAAACAGTTTGCACGGCATCATCTTTAATAAAGGTAATATTACCGACAGGGTCATACGTGTAATTCAGATCCTGAAGGCTATCGGTACCCAAATTTCTAAGCGTAACCAATTTCAGAAGCCGGAAGGTTTTTGGATCATAGGTATATTTTGTAAGCGTTTTGTTACCATATGAAACCGAGGTCCGCTGGCCTTTTGCATCGTAGTCAATATTTTTTACAAAAGGAGTATCCGTGTTGCTACCTCGCAACTTCGCACTAACTGCATTCAGCAAATTAGCTTCGTTATATTCGGGTGAAATAATGGTTGCGGGAATAGAAGGAGTGGTTGGAGTAAAAATCTTTACAGGCCTGTTCAAAGCATCAAATTCACTTTTGGAAATAAATGTTTCCCCTTCCATTCCCATCAATAAAGGCGTTTTCCAATCGAGAATATTCTTGAAATCACTGCACAATTGCCTTGAACTTTCAAGGGTGTTGCCTTTAAAATCATTCCTTATTATTTGTACTATTCCTGCCGTATCAAAATGCATTACGGCAGAACCAACCACATTCTTAGATTGTTGTGCAGCTAATTGCGCTGCTGGTAATCCTTTGGTATCAACATATTCAAATTTTTCAAAAAGAATATTCTTTGCAGTGGTGAGATTAGTTACTGATGATGTAAGCGGACGGTGTAAATCATCATATTGAGTTGCAAATTTTTGGGACCTACTGTTCCATGCAAGCACAGGTTTGCCCATACAATCATTCAGCATCCAGCGCTCACCTGCATCCATGCTTTTTTGATATACCTGGTGACCGAGCATATCATACTTGTACTCCATAACTGTATTATTACGGGCATCAATTACAGCCCGCAGATTTCCTTCTATATCCAGTACGGCGCGGGTAGCATAAAATTCTTCTTTAGGAGTACCTGCAAAATCATCAAACTTATTGTGGGCTATGGTATAGAATGTTCTTCCCAACGAATCAGTATGAGCAACAGAAGGAGTGTTATCATGAATAGCAGTCTTATCCGCCGCTTCCTTTTCTTTAACCGGATCTTTACCTTCCCGGGTAAGTATCGCATTGATGCTACCGGTGATCCTGCCTGTATACCATTTACTTTTAGCGCAGTTATCATTTTGGTCAAATGATTTTTGCATCCATGAATCATACTCCACGCTGGTAAAAGTATCATCTGGCATCTCGGTTTTTACTAGCCTTCCAGCAGCATCATAATGTAAAACAGGAGTAACTCCGCTTTCTCTTAACTCAGGCTCATCATCATACAAATGCGAATCTGAAAAATACGGTTCATATTGCTTTACGGGCTTACCTTTATTATTGAGAATAGTACGGCCATTTCCCACCCAGCGATGGTAGGCCGGCTGCAGCTCTAAATCGCCATTGGGTTTTTTCACCAGCTTTCCAGTCAGATCACGATGCGGTGCATCTCCAGGCTCCGCCTGTATTTTTTTTAAAACTACATTTCCTAAACCATCTGAATATTCAAAACTAAATTGCAATTTAGGAGTTGGGTTAATAACATGATGTTGTTCCCGTACAATTGTTCCAACTGAACAAGGTATTTTGGTAAAGTCATATATCAAACGGGTGGTGGCATGTTGAAGTAAATTTCTTCCGTCAGTGATCGGATCAGCAAAAAAATCCCGTATTTCCAGTGGTGATAAATCCGCTATGAAGCCCACCAGGTCATCTGCTTCAGCGCCCTTGCCCATTGTGGCAGTACCCACAACCAATCCCAATGTATCTATGGCAACTTCTGTGAAGTTGGCATTATGATCTTTTATTTTTTTAGGTGATAAGGTTCTGAACTCGAAGGCCTCCACACTAACTGTATTGTCCAATGCATCTTTGGTTTGCTGAATCAATAAATGATAATCCTTATAATAGCTAACAGTTGTTACCGATCCGAAAGGATCGATGTAAGACAAAGGCAGGTAAAATCGTTTGGCTGCATCATCCCTTGTTTCACCTACAGCACTATCGAAATATTGCATCGTACCTGAGCGTATCCACCAGTTTTTATCAACAGGATCCACGTGGCAAAATTTTCCGGTGACTAAATCAGAATTGGTTACTCTTATTGGACTGATAATATTCCCGACATCATCCGTGTTGTATAAATCGTCAATGAGTTTAGGAGTATAGGCAAGTTGATACGATTCATAAGCGACTCCCAAAGCGCCATGCTTTCCGGGATCCAGCGGGTTTTGCAGATTATAACCAAGCAATAAAGTTTCTACTTCTTCTATCACACGAAACTGTGATGTTCCAACAACAGGATTAAATTTTTCATGGTATGCTATAAAGTCTGCATTAATTCCTGCGACCACATTATCAAAATCTCTTAATTCATAAAAGGCCTTGCTCTTTGTTATGTTATCCGCTTCATACGTCTTGATGTGCCAGGGTACCGGAAGCCTGTAATAGAACAATTGTTTGCCGTTGTTTTTTTCTCCTGCGTCTTTTGTTACTTCCGTTTCTGTGTAAATGATATGTTCTTTTCCTTGCGCACCTTTAAAAAATGAGAGGTGATTGCGTAAAGAAATATCAAGTGCATTAACAGTTGCTGTAATGAAATTATCAGACCTTCCATACACAATAGAGACGCCCTTTAGAACAATTCCAAATTCATCAATTTCCAGGTTAAGTGTATGCGCTATTCTTGGATCCAGGAGGTTGCGCTCATAAGAAAATGTGATGGCTTCACTTTCCTGCGCTAAAAAAACTGCATATCTATTTTTATCTCTAGGCTGCAAAATTTTGATATGACAATTATGGGTTGACACGGAATAAGGAATGGCTTCTTTGTCAGAACCATCTAACGCAAATATTTCCTGCCGGAGCATCATTCCTTTGCAGGCCCTGTGGGCTTCTACCAGTTCAGGAATGGAAAAACTACCGATGAATTCAGCATCCGGAAGTTGCCATTCCAATTTATCCGGATCAGAAATTCCTGCATTAATCAGATTTACCTTTAACGATTCATTTTTAAACCAATATTCTTCTTTAAAATGGTCCAGTATCTTTTTATTTCTCAGGTATGCGCCGGTATGGAACCAGGTTTTAGTTAATACAGGAAACTCATGAAATTCAATAGCAGTTGCATTCGCTGCCTTTAAATTTTCCAGATACTCATATTCTTCGGTATCAATTTGCTCTACCATACCAAAGCCCCTAAACTCTCTTTCTTCGTGATCATAATATCCGTGATGATAAATATATTTATTTGTGAAACGCAGATCTGTAACCGTATCCACAATCTCTAACTTGCTCACGCAATGGACCGGGAAAGAAAGTTTTGTGACCCATGGCTTGCCCGCTTTTTTATCCTCCAAATAAAAATGGGAAGAACTTGTATATTCAACTATAGTTTCTTTGCCAAAATTATTAACGTGCTTGGCCATGATGTGCGGCTTGCGCCCTCCCATCAAGTCAATGTATCGCATTGGAGCATTTGCATTTTCAGGCAGAGGCGATGACCATACAATGCATGCAGTGCCATTTCCTAACAGGTCAACAACGGCTAATTGATTTGGCAGGTTTGTATTTGGAAAGGGATCAATATCACAGGGAAGGCTCCATGTATTTCCGCTTAGATTCAGCCACGCTTTAAATCTATTTTTTCCTAAGTATAAAACATCGGTCGCACCTGTTCCGCTTATGTCTGCAAGGTGCAGATAAAACGGGTTGAATTGATCAGTGAAATCAAAAACAGGAGCGTTGCTCATATTTACCTTCGCCCCAAATCTTCCATAACCGAGGTTTGGCCAATAACATATATCACCGTTCCTAATTCGAACAATATCCGTTAATCCGTCGCCACTCATATCTGCTAGAAAAATACTTTGCATATTGTCAGCAAAAACAATTGCAGCTCCTTGCTCATCATCAAAGGGCTTGGCGGTAATTTCTGCTTCCCTGTATCCTATAATACCATTAGCAGGATACCAGGTAAAAACATTTTCTTCCGAAATAATAAGATCGGGCATCCCATCTCCATTCAGGTCAATAAACTTTGTATTGGGATCGCGAAAATCCACGTTGGGCATTTGTTCAAAAGTGCGAAAAGGCTGCCATTCATTATCATCGGATAATTCAAAATAGCCTTTTAAATCCTGCGTATTAATTACAGCATGCTTTTTCCCATTTGCTTCAATATCCTGTAATTGTATGCTGCCATCTGAAATACCAAGGAAAGATGGTTTAGGCGCTACTTTACAGGCAACCGTAAATTCGCCATCTCCTAAATTGCTCTTATAGTACCACGCATCTGCCTGTTCGGTTAATATGCCGGAAATCCCCTCACTATAAAGATCAACCCATTGATAATTTCCAGCCAGTCCTGTAGGTGCGTTTATAATATTTTCAGGAGAAATAGTTTTAATTTCAGTATTCCAGTTCAGTTCATTGTAGCTAAATTCTATCGGTGGCAATGAACGACTAATGTAGCTGCCATCACTCTTTCTTGTATAGCCGGTTTGAGTTATTGATTTCAGATAAGTAACTTCCAATGGTTGATTGGAAGTAGATGCTTTATACTGGTAAGTAAGATCAAGGGATTTTACAAGACATGTTTTTGAACCGTAATCAGCAAGTAATTCATCGAAGTGATGAAACATTAGCACTCTTTCACACAAGCGATATATGCGCATTTCAAACCCTGGCCGGTAGTCTGAAAAGGCATCAGCACGGGCATGCCATATTGTATTTTCTGTCGGAAGGTTATTGGTGTGTTCACCAAAATCAAATACGAGCTCAAAAAAATATTCCTGATTTAGCGGAATCTGGGTATTGTATATTTCATTAAGTTTTGAAGGATCATTCACGTAGCCTGGATAAAATGGCAAATGGTTTCCATATTTTACTCTTTTCAAATGTTTGTTTGAAATATGCACCAAGCCATCAAATCTGTTTTTTTCATGTAATAAATTTTTTACTTTATCAAGGTTTTCGTCTTTAAATTCAAACTGTATCACATTGCCTTTATCATCAAAGCTTACTTCCGGTAACCATTTAAATATTTTAGATGGATCAGATGGGTCTGTTATACGGTGTGAATCGCTTCTTCCAAAAAAAGTAACTACATTTTCTTTTGTTGTCACTTTCCAATAAAAAGTATTTTTACCTGCAGGAATAATCATATCGATCATTGCAAAACTTCCTTCTATTCTTGGACGATATCGCTTTATGGTAAATAATGCATTGGTGATAACAGCTTCCGTACCATTTTTATCCAGGTACGGAACTAAGTCTTCTACTCCGGAAAACATAAAAGTATCTTCCTCCGCGCCACCATTAAAATACTTGGGCAATTGCTTATCCGTTTTGCGTTGAATAGCCGGAAAATCAACATTCCAGCCCAACCCAAATAAACTGTTACCCACTCCTGAATTATAACTCAACCCAAGTGCAGGAGAAAAACCATTTCTTCCTGGAGTCACGGGTAATGGAATGGAAAAAGTTGCTGAACCATTGACTGCATTTACCGAAAATTTTTTCATCAATTGACTTTAATGCGCCGCCTCCTTTAGGTAAAGAAATTTGAGGGATTTCTATCTGGTTAGATTTTGTTGCAGCAGAATTATTTTGGGAGCCGTGCACAGGCGTGGAGTTCTCTCTACCACTAGTAATTTTTTCCTTTTCCTGGTTATTGAATGAATCAGGCATATAAAATTTCTATTTTATAAAATCCTTGTTTGAAGATTGGCTCCAATCCAATAAGCGGAAAATTTTCTATGGGGTAATTCGGGTCTATGGTGCATTTCAATCTTTAAGATATTTTCGATCTTAAAAAGGATGAAAACAAGATTAGATTTTTGAAAAATAAAATGATAAGAGGGAGACTAAGAAATTATATTCAGGTATTCTTACTTATTAGGTAATGTACAAGTTTTTAACTGGTTAGGGGGCCTTGTATTATCTTATTAGTTGTGAATCTGTTCTTTTATATTTTAAAACAAATTAAATACAAATCTTATCTTTTGCAAATAATTCGTGACTTATTTTTATTTTAATCTATCTCAAAAAGTAAAAAATCTCTTAGTACAAAATTTTGCGAATTGGTTCTAATTACCACCGCAATCCTCTCGATTTTTTCTTTTTCTTTTTTGGTAAAAGAAGATCATTAGGAGTAAGTTCAAAATTTCTTTCAGGTTTCATCAGTTGGTCAATCACAAGCGATCTCTCCTTCTTTAAATCTCTTGCTGTTGCTTCAAATTCTTTTTGTGGATTAGAACGACTACCCCATAAAATTTTTCTATAGTTTTCAGACTCGGCTGTTAATGTTTGACGATGGATTTCTTTTTCAAGATTTTTTACAGAAAACTTTCTATCTATTTCACTTCCCTTGTACTTATAATCTCCAATCTTAAAACTGATGCCCTGGAGCTCGCTTGTTTGTCCTTTATATTTATATAAAGTTTCGATGTTTTGCGCGGCCAGTTTATTTTTTAAATCATCCAGATTTTTGCTCTTAGGAAGGAGCTCCAAAATTGCCTGGTAAATAAGATAGCGGTTGGCTTCCTTTTCATTTAAGGACTCAAGATTTGTTAAGGGTAAATTTTTTGACACAGCTTCTGTTAACCCATATTTTTTAGTGAGGCTTTGAGCAACTTTCTTGCCTTTTAATCCTATCCAGCCGTCCTTAATGGTCTGCCCATTGTTATTTACAAGATTGGCGATGATGTGCAGGTGAGCATGATTTTTATCCGTGTGTTTTACAATGGCAAATTGCGTATCAATAATGTGCATGTTTTGTAAATATTCTTTGGCTATTTCAATCATCATTTTGTCTTCTACTTTTTCACCAGGATAAAAACTTAAGATTCCATGGAAAACTGCTTTGGAAAGCGAAGGCCTGAAAGCATGTTGCATTTCAAAATCTGCAGCCATTAATTTGTAATCATAATCTCTTACGCCTTCGGTTGCTAAAACAACTGCTCTTTTCGGGTCATTGCATACGTATCTGCAGGCTCCAAAAAATGTCTTTCCGATAATAACTTTACTGATCATTTTATCTGAAGCTTTTCCAACAATTGATCAATTATTTTTTTGTATTGCTCAAACATAATCTTGATCTCCTTTAAGCCTTCCTGGTGCGCTTTTTTGGTTAGCTGGTTTAGGTTATTTGCCATCCCAATTAACTGCCTGACAAATTGCCTTTCCTCGTCATTCAATGATCTTTGGATTTTTTGTTGTAAAGAAGCGTGCCTGATATATGCGGCAATATTTTTTCCTGCCCTGGAAGCCTTTTGCTTAACAACATAATATTCAATCTCGGAAAACCTGATTCCTTTTATAATGTCTCTTTTTACAGACTTTGTTGGCCTGCCACCAGAGTGTTTTATTTTTCTTTCTTCACTTAGCATAATCCTCTGCAAATTTTCTTTTGCGACCAACGGGAGAAAAAGCAAGCTGAGTTTTTGTGTAACAAAAACACCGCTTGCTAATTGTAGCACGATTTTATAAATGTCTTCCCGGAGATTTTTTCAATTCCTTTTTCACCAACAAATTTCCAAAGTTCATCACCCAGTCATTTAGATCTTTATAACCAGCGTAAAGGGCGCTTTCATCTTTAAATTTGCGGGACCTTTGCAAAGCCATTTCAGTCCATTTTCTACCTGCATTATCATGGTCTAAATAGAGGTGAATACGTTCATGTTTTTCCATTAAAAGAAGGCTTCTTTCAAAAAAAGAAAGCGAGTTTAAAATCAGAAAGTTTGACAGCTGATGTTCCTTGTTTTGCAATATGGTTTGATAACTCAGGAAGTCAAAAAAGCCTTCGAATACAGCAAGGTTTTTTGATTTGTTATTGAAGTAAGAAATGTATTTGGGAGAGCTGCTTCCTTTAAAATATTCATTGCGTAATTCATAGCCTCCGGCATTATTTTTAAAGCCTACCGCCTTGTATATTTTTTCTTTTTCACCCGCAGTAAAATGTACTTCATAAGAGTATGTATCGGCAATACTTTTTTCAATTCTTCTTTGTCTTATATAGCGGCAAAGAATAGGGTCATCTATGGGTTGCTTTGCTGCTATGATCCTTATCCCTGTTTCTGTTGCATCCCTGTGATTTAATAAAGAGTTTTCATGCAAGTGAAACAGGGGTCTTTGATAGTTATTTTTTACAAATTTTTGCAGGTGAAAAGAAGAAAGTTTTTGCAGCGCATCACTCACATCGCATTTGTAAAATTCTATGATAAAATCAATCACTCCACCTCCTTTGCCAGCTCCATGATCATACCATACATTTTTGCTCCTGTTTATTTTAAAGGAGTTTTCTTTTTCTTCTCTGAAAGGGGAACAATACCAGTGATCATTACCCCTGACTTTCTTTGCCTGGAAACCTATAGAATTTAGGTAATCAACCAGGTCAAGCTGGTTGGCTTCTGCACAATTCATACACACATTTTTTTAAGATTGAACGAAGAATATTTTGGAGCAAATTCACTGGCACGACAGCATCAATTGCTGCCGCCAACTTTTCCTTTTTCAAGCGTTTTCTGTATCTCTTCGTAATCGTAAAAGTGTATGCCACCCATCTTTGAATAGGAGATAATCCCCGAAGATTTTAGGGTTTGTAAAGTGCCCGGTGATATCTTTAGAAGCCTTCTTACTTCATGTGACTTGAGCCACTTCTTTGGGACAATATTAATTTGAGATTTTAATTCTGCAATTAGTTCGACTAATAATTGCTTTTTGAATTGCTGCAGATCTTCAACAGTGATTAGTTGACTTGCGAAGATTTTTTGAGGATAAATGTCCTCACCATTTTTTCTGAATGTTTTTTCCATAACGCACAATTTTTCATTTTCACAATCAAACACCAGGTGATGTTTATTTACATCATAAAATTACAATCTTAACTTAAAAAGGTTAATTGATAAATGTCAATTAATGTGTTTTGAGATCAATTTATGAAACTATGAAACAAAGAGATACTAAAAAAAAGCAGCATGCAGCCTTTGTAATGAATAAGCGTATGATTTGGCTTTCTATTGAGATATAAAAAATGCTTTTAGTTTGAAACAAAATTCCTTCTCAAAGCTCCACCAGGTTTTTCTCTGTTCTTTTAACGTTTTTGGACATACTAATAAACCTTCACGTTTATCCTGTTTTAAAGTTTATCTTAAAAATCTTCCATCCACACTTAGATCCTCAATACTGGTAACTTTCACAAGATTATTATAACCAGGATATAGCGGGTTAAGGATATAATTATATTCATCCGGCATAACCGCAGATCGCGCTTTCAAACCTATATATTGGTTTTCCTTAAATAATTTATCACCTATAGTTTTTAAATCGATACTTCCAGGTTGTCTCCAGTCTTTTGGCAATTCCGAGTCCTTTACTTCATAAAAAAGTGCAGAATCATCTATTTCGATTGTCATTATAAATAAGTTGGGCGGCAGTTCAGATTCTTCAACGTGAACTAATATTTCAAGTGTTGCCAAAGCCCGGCTTTCGCTTGTGTATAATGCATAAACCCCAACGTTGTTCCATCTGCCTCCTTCATTAAATGCGCCGGTTCCTGACAAGTCATTTGACCTGTTTTTCTTTTTAGCAATTCGGTATACAATCATAACAATTAAGTATAAACGCCTTCCTCAATTCTCCCCAAAACCTGGTTAACCAGTTTAATACCTGTCGGAGTGCTCAGCAGATCAAAGGGTATTTTTCCTTTCAGTGCGCTGTTCTCTTTATGAAGCCATCGGTTAAGCCTGGCAGAATCTTCAAAAACCGAAAGGCCCTTTGCTATGGTATTAGCTATTTCTATAGAAAGAGAGGAAGAAATACTATCAAGTATGTCAGTTTTCTTTTTTCTGCCTAAAGTTTTGTATGAAACATTGAGCAGAGTAGCCATATCCTTCATGGGCACTTCCAATACAGTTGCCAGATTTATCACTGAAAGCTTAGGTATGCCCTTTGAACTTGCCACAATAAAATCAATAACAGAGGAAGGCCGCGATGGCATAAACTCCTTTCCGCCTAGCAGCAACCAAGTGATAATATCGGAGGATGCATTTTTTTTCATTTGGTCTTTCAAAATCAAAACAATATTTGAAGGATTACTTTTCTTTATAGTTTTATCTGCTACAACTGACATATTATGGACATTTTTCCCAAATGTAAGGTAAAAATGTCCATTATGGAAGTGAATCAGTTTAAATTGCTATTAAAATTTATTCAACCTAAATCGATGGTTGCCGGCTTCCCTGGCATTCATTAGCGACCTCTGCTCAACAATTTATTTTTTAATAAAAGCATATCCTCACTTAATTTTCTTTCAATGACTTTGGCATATACCTGTGTCGTGCTTATTTTAGTATGCCCCAGCATTTTGCTTACCGATTCTATAGGTACCCCATTGCTTAAGGTTACCGTTGTAGCAAATGTGTGACGGGCCAAATGAAACGCGGGGGTGTTATTTTTCTCGTGTCTAACACCACAACATCATGACCCGGTATCCAATTTCCTATAACCCCTTGTACATCTATGACCAAGAAAGCAGGCTTTTCTATCTCGATTGTTCCACGCTGTTCTTCTAATATTTGATCGCACATGTTGGTTTGGAACCTTTGAAATCTGGTTTTCGAAAACCTGTTGTTTAATCTGCATCATCAATTTTTATGGTGAAGGGAAAACCTTTGTCGAATGATGGTGTGATACTTCCATACTAAAAAGAATTAAGTCGTGGGAAATAATACCTTGCACGTAACCCACCGTCTAAGCACATCTTGTAATCGACCAAAAGTGCATATAGCTTTGCATGAAAATAAATATCATGCGCAACCCACCCGAAGTACGAGAGCAAATGTTTTCTATGATAGAG
>JBDTUZ010000037.1:0-55145 GCA_040007435.1 Ginsengibacter sp.
GAAGCGGAACAGATGCTGATGGAACAATTAGTAATTATGTATGGTCAAAGATTTCCGGGCCTTCATCTGCAACCATAACAACCGCTACTTCTGCAACGACAACCATAACCTCGCTTGTGCAAGGCGTTTATTTATTTGAATTAAAAGTTACCGACAACCAAGGTGCTACTGCAAGAGACACAATGAAAGTAACGGTGAACACGGCTGCTAATATTCCACCGGTTGCAAATGCCGGTGCCGATAAAACAATCACTTTACCAACAAGCAGTGTCTCGCTTTCAGGAAGCGGAACAGATGCTGATGGAACAATTAGTAATTATGTATGGTCAAAGATTTCAGGGCCTTCAGCAACGATAACGACCGCTACTTCTGCAGCCTCTTCAATCACATCTCTCGTACAAGGTGTTTATTTATTTGAATTAAAAGTTACAGACAACCAGGGTGCTACTGCAAAAGATACTATGCAGGTAACTGTAAATGCTGCGGGAAACATTCCGCCTGTTGCAAATGCTGGTGCTGATAAAACCATTACACTTCCCACAAACAGCGTTTCTGTTATTGGAACTGGAACAGATGCTGATGGAACAATTAGTAATTATTTATGGTCAAAGATTTCAGGGCCTTCAGCAACGATAACAACGGCCACCTCTGCAACTACCACCATAACATCGCTCGTACAAGGCGTTTATTTATTTGAATTAAAAGTTACTGACAACCAGGGTGCTACTGCAAAAGATACTATGCAGGTAACTGTAAATGCTGCGGGAAACATTCCGCCTGTTGCAAATGCTGGTGCTGATAAAACCATTACACTTCCCACAAACAGCGTTTCTGTTATTGGAACTGGAACAGATGCTGATGGAACAATTAGTAATTATTTATGGTCAAAGATTTCAGGGCCTTCAGCAACGATAACAACGGCCACCTCTGCAACTACCACCATAACATCGCTCGTACAAGGCGTTTATTTATTTGAATTAAAAGTTACTGACAACCAGGGTGCTACTGCAAAAGATACTATGCAGGTAACTGTAAATGCTGCGGGAAACATTCCGCCTGTTGCAAATGCTGGTGCTGATAAAACCATTACACTTCCCACAAACAGCGTTTCTGTTACTGGAACTGGAACTGATGCTGATGGAACGATAAGTAGTTATTTATGGTCAAAGATTTCAGGGCCTTCAGCAACGATAACAACGGCTACCTCTGTAGCTACAACCATAACATCGCTTGTACAAGGCGTTTATTTATTTGAGCTAAAAGTTACCGATAATCAAGGTGCAACTGCGAGAGATACGATGAAGGTAACTGTAAATGCAGTTGCAAATATTCCACCGGTTGCAAATGCCGGTGCGGATAAAACGATTACGCTGCCTACTAATGTAGTGCCGTTGGCGGGAAGCGGAGGAGATGCAGACGGGAGTGTAGTAAGTTATTCATGGACTAAAATTTCCGGACCAACTGCTTATAACATCGTAAATCCAGCTTCTCCGGTTACTGATATATCAATGTTAATTCAGGGTGTCTATTTGTTTGAATTAAAAGTTACAGATAATAAAGGAGCAATCGGAAAGGATACCGTTAAGGTAACAGTAAAAACAATCGTAAATATTCCACCAATAGCCAATGCTGGCCTGGATCAAACCATTACATTGCCGACCGACAGCGTTACACTTACGGGTAAAGGAATGGATGCTGATGGAAGCATAAACAAAGTTTATTGGAAACAAATTTCCGGGCCTTCAATCAGCTCAGTCTCAGTTGCTGATTCAACAATTACTGGTGTAAAGAATCTTATTGGCGGAACTTATCTATTTGAATTTTCTGTAACAGATAATAGCGGAGCTACGGCAAAGGATACCCTGAGTGTTACGGTTGCTGTTCCAAGGCTCAGCCCTGTTGTTAACAGGATAAAAATTTATCCCAATCCTGTAATTGATATTGCTACGTTGGAAATAAACAGCAACAAATCAAACACTCCGCTATTAGTGATGATTACAGATATGCAAGGCAAAATAGTTTACCAGAATCAGTTCTACACAACACAAAATACCACCCTAAATAAAATAAATATGAGTAATCTTACTAAAGGTATTTATGCAGTTACCGTTTATTTCAGCAAAAATGAAAAACAAACTATCAAAGTATTCAGATCTAATTAAACAGATTTCATATTCAGCCAGTAACAAGAAAACGAAATCTGTTTAGGTGATTTATTTAGCCTGTACACATCTTTGATAAATTCAATTTATATGGTATTGATAAAAATCGGGTTAACAGATACCATCGAATAACATTATTTACTACCTTTTGCTCATAAATAATCTTAGAACATCAATTCTATTTTATTATGGGGTCTTCATCAATGATTGTCTTAATTATTGCAGCGATTGCTTTCTCCTCTATTGCGATTCTCGTGGCAAAAATTGTAACAAAGGCCACAACCAATCCTCAAAAGGGTGAGCCTTACGAGTGCGGCATTCCCACTACAGGCAAAACCTGGAAACAATTAAACGTGGGATATTATTTGTTCGCATTAATATTTTTAATTTTTGATGTGGAGCTTGTATTTCTGTATCCCTGGGCTGTGGTTGCAAAACATGTCGGTTGGGCAGCACTAATAGAAATTATTATTTTCTTCTTTATATTATTTATGGGTTTTTTATATGCCCATAAAAAAGGTGCTTTGAAATGGAAATAGCCCCGTCCCGAAGGGAGGAAAAGCAGATTGTGGCGATTGAATGACATACTAAATTATAAAACGATTACTTTATAAATGAGTGAAACTTCAAATAACGTAAAGGCTTCCACAGTTCCCCCTTCGGGTGCGGAGGGAATGTTTCCCGGCCAGATTCATGAAACCCCGGGAGGCGGTGTTGTCTTAAGCAAACTCGATGATATTATCAACTGGGCACGCTCGAATTCTTTATGGCCATTAACCTTTGCCACCAGTTGTTGCGGAATTGAAATGATGGCTGTTGCTTCGGCCAAATACGATTTTTCACGATTTGGTTTTGAAGTCGCAAGAGCCTCACCACGCCAGGCCGATGTAATTATTATCGCCGGAACCATTGTAAATAAAATGGCGCCGGTTTTAAAAAGATTATATGACCAGATGGCTGATCCTAAATATGTAATTGCAATGGGAGCATGTGCCATCAGCGGAGGGCCATTCTTTTACAATACCTACTCAGTAGTGAAAGGAGCCGACCACGTAATACCCGTAGATGTATATGTAGCGGGCTGCCCTCCGAGGCCAGAGGCATTACTGCATGCATTAATAAGTTTACAGCAAAAAATAAAAAGCGGTTTAACAAGAGAACAAATAAAGACAGGTAAAGATTAATTATGGGGAACGACGAGTTGAAAACTAAAATTATTGAATTGCTGCCCTCCGCTACATTTGAAGAAGGTGGAGAATGGCTCAATATTAACGTCGATTCAAAACACTGGCTGCCATTAGCGCAGCAACTGCGCAGTGATGATTCTCTATTCTTCAATTATCTTTTTTGCCTTACCTGCATTGACTGGAAGACCCATCTCACAATGGTGTATCACCTCTCTTCCACTAAATACCGGCACAATATTGTAGTAAAGTCAAAGCTTGATAAGAATAATCCCGAAATAGAATCAGTTAGTCAAATATGGCGCACAGCCGAATTTCATGAAAGAGAAGTGTATGAAATGTTTGGTGTAAATTTTCTGAATCATCGGGACTTACGGTTGTTGATTTTACCCGATGGATGGGAAGGTAAAAAACCAATGTTAAAAGATTTTGAAGACCCAATAAATATGATCAAGCTCTGATAATGGTTGAAGAAATTGGAACAACAGAAGAGGGGGATTTAATAATAAATGTGGGACCGCAGCATCCTGCCACACATGGCGTGTTGCACCTGGTAATTACTTTGAATGGTGAAACTATTAAGAAAGTAGAACCTCATCTTGGGTATATCCATCGCTCCATTGAAAAAATGTGTGAGAGCCTTACCTACCGTCAATTCATTTATGTTACAAGCAGGATGGATTATCTTTCTGCCCACATTAACAATCATGCCTGTGCGTTATGTGTCGAAAAGGGTTTGCAGGTGGAGATACCGCCAAGGGCACAAGTGATAAGGGTTTTGCTGGATGAACTTACAAGGATCGCATCACATGAATTGTGGTGGGGAGCCCTCGCTATGGATGTGGGAGCCTTCACTCCCTTCTTTCATGCATTCCGCGAAAGAGAAACGATCAACGATATTATGGAAGAAACATGTGGGGCGAGATTAACAATGAACTTCATTGTTCCCGGCGGTTTGATGGCTGATATTCATCCGAATTTTCAAAAAAGAGTAAAGGAATTTATCACTCTATATAAATCAAAGATTAAAGAATACGATGAACTGGTAACGGGTAATATTATTTTTCAAAACCGCATGAAAGGGGTTGGTTATTTATCCGCCGAAGATGCGATATCGTATGGATGTACCGGGGCAACGGCGAGGGGTAGCGGCGTTAGTTGTGATATCCGCAAACTGTATCCTTACGAAGTTTATGATAAACTTGAATTTGACGAAGTGCTCGAAACCGAAGGCGATTCATTTGCTCGTTACATGGTGCGCATAAGAGAAATGAATGAATCTATAAAAATCATCGAACAATTAATTGATAATCTCCCGGAAGGAGATTTCCAGGCAAAGACGAAAGTGGTTTTAAAATTACCGAAAGGAGAATTTTATTCAAGGGTAGAAACGGCGCGGGGCGAGTTGGGCGTGTACATTGTAAGCGAAGGAGCGGCTACCCCTTACCGCATCAAGTTTCGTTCGCCAGGATTTTCAAATCTTTCGGCACTTGGCCACATGGCAAGAGGCGGTAAACTTGGAGACCTGATAGCAATGATGGGGACATTGGATTTGGTGATACCGGATATTGACAGATAATACCCCTCTAACTCCCCTGAAGGGGAGGAAAGCAAACCTGTGTTATTAGAAAATAAGATTATTTCGAAATATTAAATAAGCTCAAAGCCAATGTTTCGGCCCTCTCCTTCGGAGCGGGGGTTGGGGTGAGGCTCTCATCATGTGGAGTTTTTCTATCATAGCAGACTCAATTCATCAGTGGTTGAATCAGACATTCAACCCTACACTTGCACTTATTATAGAAATGGTGATTGCAGGTGTTTGTGTGATTGGGTTGTTTGCACTATTAGGCTTAGTACTGGTGCTGATGGAAAGGAAGGTTTCCGCCTGGATACAGATTCGCCTCGGTCCAAATCGTGTAGGACCGAAAGGAATGTTTCAATCGTTAGCGGATACTGTAAAACTCCTGGTGAAAGAAGGGCTGACACCTTCAGGAGCTGATAAATTTCTATTCAACCTCGCTCCTTTTATTGCATTGATAGTTGCGATGTTACTTATGGCTCCATTAGCTTTTGCCAAAGACTTTCAAATGTGGAATTTGAATATTGGCGTGCTATACGTTTCCGCAATTTCATCGGTTTCGGTCATCGGTATATTAATAGCAGGCTGGTCAAGTAATAATAAATATTCATTATTAGGCGCCATGCGGAGTGGCGCTCAGATCGTGAGTTACGAGCTGTCGGCTGGCTTCTCCATTCTTTCTATAGTGGTGCTTGCTGGCAGCTTAAATATAAATACCATCATTCAATCACAGGCTGATGGCTGGTGGATTTTTAAAGGCCACATTCCAGTAATAATTGCTTTCATAATTTTTATCATTGCTGCAACAGCGGAGACAAACCGCGCTCCATTTGATCTTGCAGAAGCAGAATCAGAATTAACAGCGGGATTTCATACAGAATATTCGGGAATGAAATTCGCATTATTCTTTTTAGCAGAGTATGTGAATGTTTTTATAGTTTGTGCCATTGGCGCGACGTTATTTTTTGGCGGATGGATGCCCTTCCATATTGGTCACTGGGAAGGCTTTAATCATATAATGGATTATATCCCATCAAGTATTTGGTTTTTTGGCAAGACATTCTTTTTGATTTTTCTTATTATGTGGTTTCGTTGGACTTTTCCAAGGTTGCGTATCGACCAGTTGTTAAATCTCGAGTGGAAATATTTGTTGCCAATAAGTATGTTTAATATTTTATTAGTGACGGCGATGGCGATATTGGGTTGGTATTTTTAAGCCCTATCCCTTAAAGGGAGAACTAATTTTGTTACAAAATTTGAACGCTTCAAAATGAGCAATAAATCAAATAATTCGCAGACTCCCCTAAGACCCCCAACGGCTGGTGGAACGGGCGGCGCTATTGGCTACTTTAAAGAAATTTTCAATGCCATAAAATCTTTATTCATTGGACTGCGACGCACGGGATATTATTTTACACATCATAAAGAAATTATTACGCAACAGTATCCTGATAACAGGGAAACCTTGCATTTACCTGAAAGGTTTAAAGGAGAAGTTGTAATGCCGCATAATGAAAACAACGAGCATCGTTGCACAGGCTGTACCGCGTGTGAGCTGGCTTGCCCGAACGGAAGCCTCAAGGTGATCACACAGTTTGATATTACGCCTGAAGGCAAAAAGAAAAAAGCCATCGATAAATTAGTCTATCACCTCGAGCTATGTACGATGTGTAATTTGTGTATAATTGCCTGCCCTTCCGATGCTATTGTAATGGCACAAACATTTGAACATAGCGTTTTTGACAGAAGCCAGTTAACTAAAATCTTAAATAATCCCGGTTCCAAAATCATGGAGGGAGTTGAATGATGAGTGGCTCAACTATCATATTCTATTTACTCGCCGCACTCACTTTAGTGAGTGGTATACTTGCTGTAAGTACGCGGCAAATTTTCAGAGCGGCTATCTTTTTATTATTTTCTTTGATTGGTATCGCGGGTCTTTATTTCTGGATGCAGTATGAATTTATCGCCGCTGTACAAATAGTAGTTTACGTTGGGGGCATTACGGTATTAATTATTTTTTCTATTTTTTTGACACAACAGGCAGGAGAAAAAATGCCAAGACAAAAATTAGGGCGACAATTTTTTTCTGCGTTGGCGGCTTTCTGTGGCTTTGCTTTGATCATGATCCAGGTGTTTCAACACACCTTCACCGGCACAGAGAGTGAGCCCATAGAACAGGGTGTTGCCAGTATTGGGACACAGATGCTTTCAACAGGCAATGGTGGCTATGCTTTACCGTTTGAAGTAGTAAGTATGTTGTTGCTTGCAGCGTTAGTAGGATGTATTGTAATAGCGCTAAAACCACCAAAAGAGATATCAAATATTGAAGCGGAAATATTAAATAATAAAATAGAGAAACAAAAATCAATGTGATGTTTACTCCAGGTCTTTACCATATTTTATTCATCAGCGCAGCATTATTCTTTATTGGTGTATACGGGTTTTTTACCAGGAAAAACTTAATCACAATCCTGATGAGTGTGGAGCTAATATTAAATAGTGTGAATTTAAATTTTATCGCATTTAATAAATACCTCTGGCCCGACAAATCAGACGGTTTATTTTTTACCATATTTATTATTGCGATTGCTGCTGCAGAAGCCGCTGTTGCCATTGCGATCATAATTAATTTATATAGAAGTCATCATTCAATTGATGTGGATAGTGCGCAAGAGTTGAAATATTAAATGTTCTATACCACAAAGAGACAAAGATCACAAAGCAATTTTCTTAGTGCGCTTTGTGCCTTGGTGGAAAAAAGACTAAACAATTATTACTTAAAACTAAATGCTTAATTCGATTTACATAGCGCTGATACCCTTACTGCCACTTGCAGCGTTTATTCTGCTGGGTTTGTTTGGAAGAAAGTATTTTAAAAAGTCAGCTGGAATCATATCTACGCTTTTATTGTTGGCGTCAACAGTAATTGCAATTTATGTTGCTTATAGTTACTTCTTTGAGTTCGGAAAAGTAAATGGCGTTTATGAAAAAATAGTTCCTCTTAAAATTACCTGGCTTGAATTTCTGCCTGCCGGACAGGCAGGTTCAAATGGCCTTTCTATTGATATGGGCATTCTTCTTGATCCCATTTCAGTAATGATGCTCGTTGTAGTAACCTTTGTTTCATTGATGGTGCATATCTATAGCCTGGCTTATATGAAAGGCGAAGAACGGTTCGCAACTTATTATTCTTTCTTAGGTTTATTTACCTTTTCAATGCTGGGCCTGGTAATCTCTTCAAATATTTTTCAGATCTATATTTTCTGGGAACTCGTAGGGATTTCATCATTTCTACTTATAGGTTTTTATTATGACAAGCCCAGTGCTGTTGCTGCCTGTAAGAAGGCCTTTATCGTAACGCGATTTGCTGATTTAGGATTTTTAATTGGCATTTTAGTTCTTTCATTTTATTCAGGTACCCTGGATTTTAATACGCTGATTGAAAGGCTAACATCGCCCGGTTCAGAAGAATTGAATACAGCATTGGCCTCTTCGTTCCTTGGCATCTCGGGATTAACATGGGGCATGACATTGGTCTTCATTGGAGCAGCAGGCAAAAGTGCCATGTTCCCTTTGCACATTTGGTTGCCTGACGCGATGGAAGGCCCCACGCCTGTTTCAGCATTGATACATGCAGCAACAATGGTTGTTGCCGGCGTGTATTTGATTGCCAGGTTATTTCCTGTTTTTGCTATGTCAGCCCCGGATGCATTGCAACTGATTGCTTATGTAGGAGCCCTTTCTGCATTGATAGCTGCTATCATTGCCTGCACCCAAACTGATATAAAAAGAGTACTGGCATTTTCCACCATGTCGCAAATTGGATATATGATGTTTGCGTTGGGAGTTTCAAAATATGGTGGCGAAGCAGGCCTGGGGTATACAGCTTCGATGTTTCATTTATTTACACATGCCATGTTTAAGGCGTTGTTGTTTTTAGGTGCAGGTGCTGTTATCCATTTTATTCACAGTAATGACATGAATGACATGGGCGGTTTAAGAAAACAATTACCGGCAACACACATCACATTTTTAATTGCCTGTTTAGCCATCTCCGGCATGCCGCCTTTCTCTGGTTTTTTTAGCAAAGAAGAAATATTGTTAGCAGCATGGCAGCAAAACAAAATTGTTTACTGGACCGCATTTCTCACTTCCGGCCTTACCGCTTTTTATATGTTCCGTTTATACTTCAGCATTTTCTGGAATAAAGAAGCACCTTCTGCTCATGGAAAGGCACCAGGTTTTGCAATGATATTTCCAATGGTTTTATTAGCGATTGGAGCTGCCTTTGCTGGGTTTATCCCTTTTGGAAATTTTATAACAACAGATGGCACTCCGATTGAATCCCATTTTGATTTAAAATTTTCAATCGCTCCTGTAGCCTTAGGCTTAGCGGGAATTTTTATAGCAATGTGGCTGTATAAAAAACAAAATGACAAACCTGCAAGACTTGCTGCATCAATTGGAGGAATATACAAACTGGCACTACATAAATTTTACATTGATGAGGTATACCTGTTTGTAACGAAGAAGGTAGTATTCAATCTTATTGGAAGGCCAGCGGCATGGTTCGATCGCAATGTGGTAGATGGAATGATCAATCTAATCGGAAGGACAACAATTGATGTGTCAAAGGAGATAAAGAAATTTCAGTCAGGAAAAGTGCAGCAATATGCTATTTACTTTTTAGCAGGTGTGATTTTAATGGCAGCGTTTTTCATCTATATATTCAGGTAAAAAATTTCTTCAGAGAAAAAGCAGATGAATCTTTTATTACTAATAGAAATCCCTTTATTAACTACCGTCCTGGTATTGCTTTCCCGCAACCAGCAGCAGGTGAAATGGATTTCGCTTATTGGGTCTGTTATACAATTGGCATTGGCCTTCACTTTGCTATTTACCTTCAGGCATGAAAGGACTATGAATAATGTAGCGCAAATGTTATTCGAACAAAACTATACGTTGTTTGCTTCGCTCAATATTAATTTCCATATCGGGGTTGATGGCATTTCAGTGGTGATGATCTTGCTCACTTCTTTTGTTCTGATCGCAGGAGTACTCGTATCGTGGAATATTGAGAAGATGACCAAAGAATTTTATTTCCTGCTCATCCTGCTTGCCTTGGGCGCTTACGGGTTTTTCATTTCTCTTGATTTATTTGTTCTGTTCTTTTTTCTCGAAATTTCAGTGATACCAAAATATCTTTTGATTGGCATTTGGGGAAGCGGCAAAAAAGAATACGCTGCCAACAAACTGGCATTGATGCTTATGGGGGGTTCCGCATTAATTTTAGTTGGAATCCTTGGTTTGTATTTTGCTACCGGGCATAATTTTGACTTGCTCAAAATATCCAAAACAAATATTCCCAATAATGTTCAGCACCTGATCTTCCCACTTTTATTTATTGGCTTCGGCGTGTTCACGGCATTGTTTCCATTACATACATGGGTACCCGACGGGCATTCCTCCGCACCAACAGCCGGTTCAATGTTTCTCGCCGGTATCTCCATGAAACTTGGAGGATATGGATGCTTACGGGTTGCTACCTATTTACTGCCAGAAGGAGCTAAAGAATATGCCAACATCATAATCATTCTTTCAGCCATCGGAATACTATATGGTGCCTTCGCTACTATGATGCAGAAGGATCTGAAATACATCAACGCTTATTCATCTGTGAGTCATGTTGGCTTCAGTTTGCTGGGTATTGGCATGCTTACTCAAACGGCTATCATCGGGTCATTGATGCAAATGGTATCACATGGATTAATGACGGCCCTTTTCTTCGCCGTTATAGGAATGATTTACGATCGTACCCATACAAGAATGGTTAACGAAATGGGAGGGCTTATGAAAGTGACGCCTTTCATAACTACCGTGCTATTTATCGTTGGCTTGTGCTCGTTAGGATTACCGGGCTTAAGCGGCTTTGTTGCCGAGATGACTGTTTTTATGGGATCCTGGTGGCACGATGATATGTTTCACCGGGTGGCAACAATCCTGGCAACGATGTCAATTGTGGTAACAGCAGTTTATATCTTAAGAGCAATCGGATCAACTGCCATGGGGCCGATAAAAAATGAAACCTATTTACAACTGAAGGATGCAACGTGGAATGAAAAACTTGCTGCCATAATATTGTTAGCAGGAATTTTTGCCATTGGCATTGCACCGGGTTGGTTAAATGATTTGTTGAGGCCGGGTGCAGAAGAGATCATGAAAAAGATTACAGGAGGTCAATAAAATTTCAGGATGACAGAATTTTTTACATTGATGAAAAATGAATTGGTGGTAACCGCCATTATCTTCCTTTTACTATTTATTAAAATCGGTAAAGGATTAAAGAATGAGTTCTTACTATCGCTCATCCAGTTAATGCTTCTGCTCAATTTTATTTTCAGTATTTTCTTTAATAAAGAAGGCGATCTTTTTGGAAATATGTTTCATAACAATCCGCTGATTGTTTTCGAGAAAAGCATTTTAAACCTGGCCGTTTATCTTATATCATTGCTTTGTTCAAGCTGGTTTAAAAAAACTCAAAATCTTGCTGAGTTCTTTATCCTCATGTTATCCGCATTGCTTGGCATGTTCCTGATGATCTCCAGCGGTAACCTTCTTATATTTTATTTATCACTCGAGCTTGCCACTATACCCGTCGCTGCAATGGCCAATTTCGATCTTGAGAAAAAACGATCTTCAGAAGGCGCTATGAAAATGATTTTATCTTCAGCATTTTCATCAGGCATTTTATTATTTGGCATTTCATTAGTGTATGGCGCCACCGGAACTATCAGCTTTGCGGAGATACCACAGCACATCGTCGCTTCATCTCCTCTTCACATACTTGCCTTCATATTACTGTTCGCAGGTTTTGCTTTTAAACTATCCATTGTCCCTTTTCATTTGTGGACAGCGGATGTATATGAAGGTTCTCCTATAGCGGCCACCTCTTTTTTATCAGTTGTTTCAAAAGGGTCTGTTGCATTTATTTTCATCACTGTGCTGTACAAAGTATTTCAACCAATGCAGCACGTATGGTATATCATGCTGGTGACACTTGCCATTGCGACTATGGTAGTAGGAAATTTATTTGCATTGCGCCAGCAAAATATAAAACGTTTTCTTGCTTTTTCTTCCATAGCACAGGTTGGTTTCATTTTAGTGGGCATGAGCAATGGCGATAACTCCAGCGCTACCGCAGTAGTCTATTTTGTATTAATTTATGTATTCTCTAATCTTGCCGCCTTTGGGGTTGCCTCAGTTATTTCAGAAAATGCGGGTAAAGAAAACATTGATGACTATAAAGGCCTATATAAAACAAATCCTTTCCTTAGCTGGATACTTGCGCTTGCATTATTTTCATTGGCAGGCATTCCTCCAACGGCTGGTTTCTTTGGTAAGCTTTTCCTCCTTACAGCAGGCGGTACAAAAGGCAGCTACTGGTTTATAACAATTGCCGCGCTAAATATGATCGTTTCTCTTTACTATTATCTCAGGATAATAAGAGCGGTTTTTATGGACAAAAATGATGTGCCAGTATCAAAAATAAAAATCGAAGCTCCCGCTACATTTGGCTTTATCATTTGTTGCACCGGCATTGTGCTTACCGGTTTTTTTGGCTGGATATATGATTACATTCTCTCTTTAACTTTGTAATTATGGCGATAAATAAAAATCATGAATTTGAGGAATTGAATGGTATCAAATGCGGCATTGTTGAGAAAAATGTTATTGCCGAAAGAGTTGTCTTTCTAAAGGACTTGCTTGAGTATAATAGCTACACGGTAATATCAGTGCCTTCTCCACCGCCCAAGGCTGTACCGGCTCCTGCTCTCAAGCCCGGAGAAGAGGCCGTGCCCACTCCTCCTCCACCTCCGGCCCCGGAAACCTTTACTGTGGGAGTAACCGATACCACTTTCAACCCGATAAATGCCATTTTTGGAAGGATACTTAAAACTAAAAATGGCCACATAGTAACGCTTGCCTATTGGCAACAAAAAGAATCTGTAAGTCATGATGAAATTCCTTACTATGAGCAGAACAATTAAGACCATTCACCGAGACTTATCCCACTAACTCAAAAAGACTACTCAGTTTTTTGTTTTAAATCTTGCCATCGTTTAATAAAAATTTTCTTTGTGCGTATAGTCCCTTCGCGGAAATTCTTTCGCAAATAAACTCTCGCGTCCTGCGCAGTACGACCGAGACACCAACGCTGCTAATTTCTCTTTCCACTATTTGTCCTTTTCGTGAAAATCATGATAAGAATCATATACTTTTTTGATCTTCATCTTTGTTCAAGACAATACTTAAAACTACCTATGTATACACGCAAATTTTCACGTTATGAGACAAAATATGAACCATTCAAAATATGTGTATTTCTTTGGTGGCAATAAAGCCGATGGTAATGAATCAATGAAAAATCTGTTGGGTGGCAAAGGTGCCAACCTCGCTGAGATGGCGGGTCATCCAAAACTTCGCTTACCGGTTCCACCCGGTTTCACTGTTACCACAGAGGTATGCACTTATTATTACGAAAATAAAAAAACATATCCCAAAACATTAAGACCACAAGTAGAAGAAGCGCTTACCAAAATGGAAAAACTAACAGGCAAAATTTTTGGTGACGAAAAAAATCCTTTGTTGGTCTCCATACGTTCAGGTGCACGGCGGTCTATGCCCGGTATGATGGAAACAGTATTGAATGTAGGATTAAATGAAAAAACAATCAAAGGAATTATCGCTCAAAGCGGAGATGAACGTTTTGCTTATGATGCCTACAGGAGATTGATCATGATGTATGCCGATGTGGTGATGGAAAAAGGTGGCGGTATTGAAGTTAAAAATGGTAAAGGCATACGCAAGATGCTGGACGAAAAACTGGAACACATCAAACAAAAGCGTGGATATAGCAGCGATACAGACCTTACCGTTGAGGAATTGAAAGAACTTGTGAAGGATTATAAAACAACCGTGAAGAAATTATTAGGTTCCGATTTTCCGGAAAATCCGTGGGAACAAATGTGGGGTAGCATCGGCGCGGTCTTCAGTAGCTGGAACGGAAAAAGAGCCGTGGAGTATCGTCGCATTGAAAAAATACCGGATGAATGGGGAACTGCAGTCAATGTGCAGGCTATGGTATTTGGAAACATGGGCAGTGACAGTTGCACCGGTGTGGCTTTTACAAGAAATCCCGGAACCGGTGAAGATAAATTTTATGGTGAATACCTCATGAATGCACAGGGTGAAGATGTGGTGGCAGGAATCAGAACGCCGGCGCCAGTAAATGAATATTCGAAGAATTCGCAGAGCAAACAATTCAAAACTCTTGAAAAAACAATGCCCTCGCTTTATAAAGAATTATTCAGTTATCAAAAAAGACTGGAACAGCATTATAAAGACATGCAGGATATTGAATTCACAATTGAAAAAGGGAAACTCTATATGTTACAATGCCGGGTAGGAAAAAGAAACGGTATTGCTGCAGTAAGGATGGCAACAGAAATGTACGCTGAAAAACTCATTGATGCGAACACTGCAATCATGAGGGTTGGCCCCAACCAATTAGTAGAGTTATTATTGCCAATGCTTGATCCAAAAGCTGAATTATTAAATACTGTAATTGCAAAAGGATTACCTGCAGGACCTGGTGGAGCTAAGGGCCGCGTGGTCTTTTCATCCAACGATGCCGTGGAGTGGGCGCATAAAGGAGAAAAGGTAATCCTGGTTCGCGAAGAAACATCACCGGAAGATGTAGATGGCATGCATAAATCTGAGGCTATCTTAACTACAAAAGGAGGCATGACATCGCATGCTGCGCTGGTAGCAAGAGGCTGGGGTAAATGTTGTATCGTTGGTTGCGGCGATATTGAAATACATCATGACACAAAAACATTTCATGCCAAGAACGGCGTGATAATTAAAGAAGGAGATCTGGTCACTTTAAACGGAACCCGTGGATTAGTATATGAAGGCAGTTTGCCACTAGTAGCCATTAACCTTGATAAAAATCAATCTTACAACAACCTCATGAAACTTGTGGATAAGATAAAAGTGATGGGCGTTCGCACCAATGCTGAAACACCTGGCGATGCAGCCCAGGGGTTGAAATTTGGAGCCGAAGGAATCGGCTTATTCCGCACGGAACATATGTTTTATGGACAGGGAAGTGAGGAGCCGTTATTCCTTTTGCGAAAAATGATTGTAAGTAAAACCATTAAGGAAAGAAAGGAAGCTCTTGATGCACTATACATCTATGTAAAGAAAGATATAAAGAATACTCTTAAGGTAATGAATGGACATCCTGTTACCATTCGTTTGCTGGATCCTCCCTTGCACGAATTCGTACCGCACGACAAGGAAAAACTACATCAGCTCAGCAAAGAGCTTGGCATCAGTATGGGAATATTGCGCCGACGTGTTTTGGCATTGCATGAAAATAACCCGATGCTTGGTCACCGGGGTGTACGCCTGGGCGTTAGTTATCCCGAAATTACCGAGATGCAGGTGCGAGCAATCTTCGAGGCTACCGCCGAGCTCATAAAATCGGGTAAAGAAGCATTCCCGGAAATTATGGTGCCAGTTACCTGTACAGTAAATGAACTGGAGCACCAGAAAAAAATTGTCGACAGGGCGTATAAAGAAGTATGTGAAAAAACAAAATTGCAAAAGATCCCTTATCTCTATGGGACTATGATAGAAATACCGCGTGCAGCTATAAGGGCTGATCGCATGGCAGAAGTTGCAGACTTCTTCAGCTTTGGCACCAACGATCTTACTCAAATGAGCTTTGGCTTCAGCCGCGATGACATAGGTGGATTTCTGCCAAATTATCTCGATCTGAAATTATTGAAAGACGATCCCTTCCAAACTATTGACCAGGATGGCGTGGGCGAGCTCATCAAATTAGGAATCGAACGGGGCCGCAAAACAAAACCACATCTTAAGGTGGGTATTTGCGGAGAACATGGAGGTGATGCGGAAAGTGTAAAATTCTGCCACCGCATCGGGATGAACTACGTGAGTTGTTCGCCCTTCCGCGTACCTATTGCAAGGTTGGCGGCTGCCCAGGCAACCATTGAATTTCCACGAAAAGAAATCAAAAATGACAACATCAAAAAAAAGAAAAAGAAATTAGTATTAGCATAGGGATAGAAGATAAGGTGAATGGAACTTATGACCGGGCGTAGGCGGTGTATCCACCGCCCATAATCAGCACAACCCGGGTGGCAATTATATAGACGTTTGCGACCATCGGAGCCCAAACCAAGAAGGTTTTCCAATGAGGTTCTTTAAACTAAAAGATACCATTGAAACCTTCTTGGTTTTACTATACATTTGGGGTGCACCTATTATGTCTTTCAAAAATAAAACCGAAATTCGTTCTCTATTTTAAAGCATCATGGAAGTAAAGAATTTATTTGACCCCGCCGTTAAACAAAATATTGTTGACCGATTCAATAAACTAACACCCGAAACAAAAGGATTGTGGGGGAAAATGAACGTGGAGCAAATGTTGGCACATTTGCAACTACCCATTTCCCTTGCTTATGGAAAACATAAACTAAAAGGAAGCTTCGTTTTAAAGTTAATTGGTCCATTTTTCAAATCTGTTTTGTACAATGATAAACCTTACAAGCACGGGCTTCCTACAGACAAAACTTATATCGTAACCGATTCCAAAAATTTTGAACAGGAAAAAAATAATCTTATTGAATTGATCCTGCAGTTTAAGGAAGAAAATATCAGTGATGACAAACACGAAGTTTTTGGCAGGCTCACAAAAGAACAATGGAGCAAAGCCACCTGGAAACATTTAGATCATCACCTGCAGCAGTTTGGTGTTTAATAAAAAGTCAAACCAAAATTATTTTTTCCTTCCTTGAGAATTTTAATATAGTTAGCCCGCTGGTATGCTGTAGGATCATAAATATTTTGCTGGCTCATACTGCCCTTGAATGAATCAATATCGTCAAAGCCCATTTTATACATCCAGTCAGACAATTCCTTGTTCATGGTTTTAAGATAAGGGATACCATTTTTATACAAAGAAGAAGCAGTCATTACGACATCAGCGCCGGCAAGAATATATTTAATTACTTCGACCGCTCTTTGCACACCGGTAGTGGCAGCCAGTGAGAGATCTACTTTTCCATACAATAGCCCAATCCACAACAGCGGCAGCCTTATCTCGTTCGATTCACTATAGTGCAAATCAGTTTTGATGATCAATTCATTTATGTCAAAATCGGGCTGATAAAAACGATTGAATAACACCAGAGCATCTGCCCCCGCATTTTTCATGCGCATGGACATGTTGCCCATGGCACTGAAATATGGATTCAATTTTACAGCTACCGGAATTTTTACTGAATTTTTGATGTTGTCAATAATGTTGAGATAACGATGCTCCACTTCAGAACCGGACATATTCACATCCCCGGGGATAAAGAATATATTCACTTCTATGCCATCAGCGCCTGCCTGTTCCATTGATATAGAATAATCAATCCACCCTTCATTCGTAATACCATTCAGGCTTCCAATAACAGGAATGTTCACCCGCTCTTTTGCCTTGCGGATATTTTCAAGATAACCATCAATACCTACATTAAAATCTTCCAGGTCGGGGAAATAATCCAGGGCTTCTGCGAAGGAATTAGTAGTCGCAGACATTACGTTTTTTATACCTGCCTCTTCTTTCCTTATCTGTTCCTCAAAAAGCGAAAACATAACTACAGCCCCTGCGCCATTATCTTCCATCATTGCGATATTATCTGTTTTTTCAGACAACGGGCAGGCAGATACTACAATAGGTGAATCTAATTTCAGCCCCATGTATGTAGATTCGATTTTCATGATTTTATATTTTTATTTATTATCCGGATAGCTTTGCCAACTTTTAGAACCTGGCAACTAAATGCATCTCGTCACCCTGCCACAGGTACAAAATCGCTCGCTTTCTTCAAGGCCATCTCTTCATATGTTTTCCACTTGAGGTTCACAAGGTCCTGCGCATGTTTCATTAATTCCTCAGCGGATTCAGGATTTGTAACCGTCAACACTTTATACCGTAATTCATTGTATGCGTAATCCTTCAATGCAATCGTTGGCCTTGCAGAATCCAACACAAACGGGTTCTTATTTTTCTTCCTCAGAGTTGGGTTATAGCGCAATAAAGGCCAATGCCCGCTTGCCACCGCTTTATTCTGCTGGCTCAATCCATTCTTGAGATCATAACCATGTGCAATACACGGACTATATGCCAATACTAAGGATGGCCCGTCATAGGCTTCTGCTTCACGCATCGCCAACAATGTTTGTTGTGGATTGGCACCAAAGGCTACTCTTGCCACATACACGTTGCCATAAGAAATCGCCTGCATAGCAAGGTCTTTTTTGCCACCTGCTTTTCCACCCGCTGCAAATTTTGCCGTAGCTGCTGTTGGTGTCGCTTTGGATGATTGTCCGCCCGTGTTGGAATACACTTCAGTATCTAGTACCAACACATTAATATTTCTTCCGCTGGCTAATGCATGGTCAAGCCCGCCATAACCTATATCATACGCCCAGCCATCTCCACCCACCAGCCACACACTTCTACGAACGAGCTGATCGGCTAAAGACAATAAGTGTTTGGCTCCGGAAGAATCTATCCCTTCAAGCTTTGATTTCAATTCGTCCACCCTTTTGCGCTGAGCCGCCAGGTCTGATTCAAAAATTTGCGGAGCATCTAAGATTTCTTTTACCACAGCTTCCCCGAGCTCGTGTTTTAATTCAAGAAACAATTGCTTCGCGATATTCAGTTGTTTATCGGCAGTGATTCGCATGCCCAATCCAAACTCTGCATTGTCTTCAAACAAAGAATTGGACCATGCCGGCCCCCTGCCGTCTTTATTCATGGCCCACGGTGTAGTGGGAAGATTGCCTCCATAAATAGATGAGCATCCCGTGGCATTGGCCACCAATAACCTGTCGCCAAATAACTGTGACAACAACTTTAAATAAGGAGTTTCACCACACCCTGCACAGGCTCCTGAAAATTCAAACAGCGGTTCAAGAAATTGCGCGCCATGCACTGTAGAGAAATCAATTTTTGAACGGTCGTTCCACGTAATATTTTCGAAGAATTCAATATTCCCCTGCTCTGTTTTTAGTATCGGCTCTTTCTCAGTAAGATTGATCGCTTTTCGCGACCTGTCTTCGGGATCAGTGGCCGGGCAAGCTTCCACACATAAATTACAACCGGTACAATCTTCCAGGTACACCTGCAAAGAGTATTGTGTTTCAGGAAAACCTCTTGAGTTGATGGGAGCATATTTAAAGCTATCCGGTGCATCTTTCAAATAATCTTTGTGATAAAATTTCGCCCTGATCACACTATGCGGACAAACATAGGCGCAGTTGCCGCACTGGATACATAATCCGGGGTTCCACTCTGCAACCAGGTCTGATACATTTCTTTTTTCCCATTGCGTGGTGCCGCTGGGGTAAGTGCCGTCAGGAGGCATCTTGCTCACCGGTAAACTATCGCCATGCCCTGCCATCATCATAGCAGTTACCTGCTTTACAAAATCAGGAGCGTTCTCTGAAACAGTCAGTGAACTCAACTCTTCCGAAGAAACTTTCTTTGGCACCTTAACTTCAAATAAATTTTCTAATGTAGCATCAACGGCTTTAAAGTTTTGCTCAATTACTTTCTGTCCTTTTTTGTAATACGTTTTTTCAATGGCCTTTTTTATTTTCTCAATTGCCTCTTCTCTTGGCAACACCTCCGACAGAGCAAAGTAACAGGCCTGCATAATTGTATTTACACGGCCGCTCATGCCGGTATCCCTCGCGACCGTAGTAGCATCTATCACATACACTTTTAATTTTTTATCAATAATGCTTTTCTGCGCCTGCCCTGTAAGCTTATCCCACACTTCATCTTTATTGTAAGGACTGTTTATTAAAAAAGTAGCTCCTTCTTTTGCGAATTCCAGCATCTGCACTTTTCCTATAAAGTTGAACTGGTGGCAGGCAATAAAATCAGCTTTACTTATCAGGTAAGGCGCCCGTATTGGCTTTGGCCCAAACCTTAAATGCGACACCGTTCTTGCACCCGATTTCTTTGAATCGTACACAAAATAACCCTGTGCGTACAAGTCAGTGTTCTCTCCTATTATCTTAATGGTATTTTTATTGGCACCTACTGTTCCATCTGCACCCAATCCAAAGAACAATCCCTGGCGCCATTCTGATTCATTTAAAGTAAATAACGGGTCATAATCGAGACTGGTGAATGTTACGTCATCATTAATCCCAATTGTGAAACTATTTTTCGGATGTTCTTTTGATAGTTCATCAAACACACCCTTCACCATGGCAGGTGTAAACTCTTTTGAGGAAAGGCCGTAGCGCCCACCGGTTATATTGGGCAGCTTTTTCAGTTTGCTCTGTTGCATTGCTTCTACTAACGAAGCCAAAACATCCTGGTACATCGGTTCTCCGGAAGCGCCTGATTCTTTGGTGCGGTCCAGCACAGCAATTGATTTCACAGAAGCAGGTATTGCTTTTATCAAATGCTCCATTGAAAAAGGGCGGTACAGGCGAGCCTGTATCACCCCTGTTCTGGCCCCTGCTTTATTCAATGCCTTTACAGTTTCAGCAACGGTTTCGCCACCCGAACCCATGATGATGATCAGCTTCTCTGCATCTTCAGCACCGGTATATTGAAAGAGTTCATACATTCTGCCGGTCATTTTTTCAAAATCATTCATTACTTCTTCCACAATGCCTGGCATATTATTATAAAATAAATTTACCGTTTCCCTCGCCTGGAAATATACATCAGGATTTTGCGCCGTACCGCGTATGAAAGGGTGTTCAGGATTCAAGGCCCTCTTTCTATGCGCAATCACAAACTCATCAGGCACCATGGATCTTATCTGGTCATCATTCAGTAGCGTCAACTTGTTCACTTCATGCGATGTGCGAAAGCCGTCAAAAAAGTGCACAATGGGAATTCTTGATTTCAAGGTTGCCACTTGTGCTATCAATGCGAAGTCATGCGCTTCCTGCACGCTTGCGGAACTTAACAATGCAAACCCGGTTGTTCTTGCCGCCATCACATCCTGGTGGTCGCCGAAAATGGAAAGCGCCTGTGCAGCCAACGAACGGGCAGCCACATGAAACACGCAAGGAGTAAGCTCCCCCGCAATCTTATACATATTGGGCAACATAAGCATAAGCCCTTGGGAAGCGGTGAAAGTAGTAGTGAGAGAGCCGGTCTGCAATGCTCCGTGCACAGTGCCCGCCGCACCACCTTCACTTTGCATTTCCATTACGTCAGGTATGTTGCCCCAAATATTTTTAAGCCCTTTGCTCGCCCATTCATCTGCCAGCTCAGCCATCGTGGACGATGGCGTAATGGGATAGATGGCGCACACTTCATTCACCCGATAGGCCACATAAGCTGCTGCTTCATTTCCATCTATTGTAGCTATTGTATTTTCGTTATCTGTCATGGCTTGCATTTTTTCATCAGCCTTTGGCTTACCGTTGTGGCCTGGCTTTGATGATAATTTTATTGTTGTATCCATTTTAAATAAATTAACCAGGTTAAATAACTGTAGTAACGGGTTCCTTTATCATCTCTATTGCATGGCAGGGGCACTGTTCATAACATACCGCACAACCTGTGCAAGCATCATAATTAAATTTATAACGATTACCCTTACCCAGTTTTATGATCGCATCTTCCGGGCATGCGCCAAAGCAGCCGTCGCACTCGAAACAATTGCCACAGCTAAGGCATCGTTGCGCTTCAAACCTTGCCTGTGGTTCAGACAAACCGGCTATCACCTCATCAAAACTTTGTATAGCAACGGCAGGCTCAAGCTTATCCTGTTGCTTTTGCGGCGCATCAGTTTTGTACCACATGTGAAGTTTGCGGTATCCGGCTGTAGGATGCTTTGATTGTTTTATAAGAGGTTCCTCTCTTAAATAGGCATCAATAAATTTGGCGGCTTTTTTACCCTGGCCAATGGCAATGGTAGCGCTCCTGTTTTCTCCCGGCAACATATCGCCCCCGGCAAAAATTCCCTCATGCCCGGTCATTCTTTGCGCATCAATCTTCGCGGTGCCATCTTCGTTAAGCACAATACCTTTCACTGAGCTTAGGAAAGCGGAATCAACTTCCTGCCTATCTGCCATGATAACTATATCTGCCTCTGATGATTCAAATTCAAAAAGGCCGACCGCCTGTCCTTTTTCCACTTTCATCTTTCTGAAAACCACTTTATGATCTTCTATCATGCTGATGCTGCGAAGCAAATTCAGATCCACACCTTCTCCCAGTGCATCTTCCGTTTCATAATCGTAAGCAGGCATCGTATTCCTATCCCCGGAAAAATAAACCGACACTTCAGAATTGAGTCTTTTTACAATCCGGGCAATATATAAGGCCAACTTACCACCACCATATACCACTACTTTCTTATAGGCAAATGGAGAATTGTACAATTTCATTTCCCTGAAAAAAGAAAATGCATCGGTGATATAAATTGAATTATCAGACTCAAATTCCTGCCTGCGTATTTTCTGTGCACCAATGGCGAGATAGACCGCATCAAAAGCGCCTTGTTTCTTTTCAGTCATTACGTCTTTCACTTCATAATTCAGTTTCATGTTTACACCTAGCCTTACAATGCGGTCAATTTCTGCATCGAGTATTTTTTTTGGCAGGCGGTACTCAGGCACACCGGTACGCAGAAGGCCACCCGCATCGCTGCCTGCATCACACAGGGTAACGGCATGGCCCAGCCGCATCAAATGATAAGCTGCAGATAAACCCGAAGGCCCGGCGCCAATTACCAGCACCCGCTTGCCCGTTGGCTCTGCTATAAACTGTATCTGCCATTTATTACGAATCGCCTCATCGCCTATAAACCGCTCGACCGCATGAATGTTTACCGTAGTATCTATATGATTGCGGTTGCATCCCGTTTCACAAGGTTTCACACATACACGCCCCATGATGGCCGGAAAAGGATTGTCTTCCACGAGCACTTTAAAAGCTTCGAAATAATTACCCGCCTGTGCATGGTCCATCCATGCCTGTATATTTTCACCGGCGGGGCAGGCACTGTTACACGGTGGCATAAAATCTACATATATGGGCCGTTGAAATCTTGTAGGGCCCGTGCCCTCTGCATGAAGGGTAAGATCAACCGGGCTGGTAATATCAATCGTATTTGTATCCATACTATTGGTTTTGACGGTGAGTTTGCGGGAAGCAATCGACAGGTAATTAAGCACCGGTAAAGTATAATAATCGCCTAAGCGGAAAGATGATAAAATTCAGCCCGGTTACTGATATTCATCAGGAGGTACATTAAAAATTATTTTGCAACGACGCCGGGGATTACTTATGAATCTTAAAGCTGAGAATAAGAGCTATGTACTTTGCGGCCGCAACCAGTGAGGATACGCTCTTTGGCACGATTAAAAATCATTTAAATTCATACCTGATTTTCACAATATGCATTTATTTCTCATTTAAAAATCTTAAATGATAATACCATAAAGATTCACAAGAGACTGTACTATGGAAACGAAGCAGCTTGTTATGCTGATTGCAAATTTTATTTGAAAAAATGAGTCGGAAAGCACTACCAGAACACCCACATACTTGGTTGACAAAGTCTCTTCCAGATCGCGATTTTTTTAAATTTAGAAATTATAAAAAAGCCAGCCATTTGAAAGATTCAGTAAACATACAGGAATTTATAGGCCTCGATATTAGTGAATATAGTTTTAAGTATAGAGATGTTATATTATTCAGATGGAAAACAGTATAAGGTAAACTCAGATTGGGTTACATTAAACGTACTTTTCAAACCAAAGGGATCGATATTTGATCAGTTCCTTTCCCATCGGGGTTTCACAGCATAATCTCCCGGTTATAATACTCTTTCCGTGAAACCCCGCCGAGAAAGTATTTCATATTTATTATTTGTCCGAAACAACCCGCTAGATTGTCTATTTAGCACCCCTTTGAAATGTTTTTAAGCCTATACCTTTGAAAGTAAATAATAACAAATGGCTACGAATCAACTTATGGTTAAAATAGTTTTTGACAGATGGCATTCTCTACTGAAAATTTGTGATACCAATCTCAATTCCATTTCGGATGAACAATTTGTAAAATCTCCCGATAAATCAGTTGAGTCTATTTCTTCTGCGAAAGAATTAAGAGCCATTTGGAAATCACAAATGGAGTCATTAACGCCAAAGCTGGAAAGCCTTTCGGCTGATGAATGGTTTGAAAAACACAATTCAGTTTCTGCGGAAGACTTCGAAAAAGGAACCACATCGGTATAAATTAAATGTATTGTTTACCAGGACCACCTATCTTTCTTACCACGCAGGGCAATTAAGGTTATTTAAATAATTACAAATGAATAGAAACATACTATTAGCAACACCTGCTTCAGTCGTGATGTTGGAATTTCAAAATAGCAGCGGGCATGTTGCAGAAGAAAAACCAAAGAGATATTATACAAATAAAAAACACAAATATGAATAGTAAAGATTTTACAGCAAGCATTTTAGTTGACCAAACTCCTGAAACTGCATTCAATGCCATAAAGAATTTTCGTGCCTGGTGGTCAGAAGATATTGAAGGCAACTCTGACCAGCTCAATGAAACATTTTTTTATCATTATAAAGACGTGCATTTATGCAAGCTCAAACTTATTGAGATCGTTCCTGATGAAAAGCTGGTGTACCTCGTCGTGGACAATGAATTCAATTTTGTGAAAGACAAAACAGAATGGATTAACACAAAACTGGTTTTTGAAATTTCAAAAGAGGATGAAAAAACAAAAGTGAAATTTACGCATGAAGGCCTTGCGCCGGCGTATGAATGCTACAATGTTTGCCACGATGCGTGGACCAGTTATATACAAGGAAGTTTACAAAGTTTGATAACAACAGGAAAAGGGAAACCAAATCCTACAGAAGGCGGCCTTAATGCTGAGCTTATAAAAAAATGGGGGCTACCAAATAAATAAAAAAAATAAAAAAAATAGAAATAATATGAAACAGGAAAAAGACTTTACAACATCGATACTGGTAGATAAATCACCAACAGAAGTATTCGCAGCCATCAACAATGTTCGTGGCTGGTGGCAGGGAGAAATAAAAGGCAATACAGAAAAACTCAATGATGAATTTACCTACCAGATGGGCGACGTTCATTTTTCAAAACAAAAAATAGTGGAATCAATACCGGGTAAGAAAATAGCCTGGCAGGTAACGGACAGCAATTTGAGCTTCGTAAGTAAAACAGGTGAATGGACAGGAACTACGATCGAGTTTGATATACAACGAGAAGAAAAAAAGACCAAAATAACCTTTACCCATCATGGTTTAGTACCAACGATTGAATGTTATGGTGGTTGTTCCGGAGGTTGGGCTAAAGTAATTGAAAAAAGTTTATACAGTTTTATCAGCACTGGAAAAGGAGTTGATGTGTTTTAATCGAAAAAAAAATTATATGGCAAAAATGACCGTGATTTACAAAACACCAAAAGACATAGAATTCTTTGACCGACATTATTTTGATGTGCATGTTCCCTTAGCAAAACAATTACCTGGCCTGGTTAAGTATGAAATAAGTGATGGTTCAATTGCTTCCACTACAGGTCATTCAGATATCTATCGGATAGCCAACTTATATTTTGACTCAATGGAAGCAATCAGGAATGCTTTTGGTTCAGAAATAGGGCAAAAATGTGCTGCTGACAGAAAAGTTTTTGCACCAAACAATGAAGACGTCCAGATTTATTTGTACGACACAAAAAAAACCTGATCATATTATTTTTTGCAGGCAAGCCCCCGGTGAAAGGCGAAGTGGAATGGCATGCGCAGACAAACTCCGGGATGAGTTTATAAAAAAACAAAATGAATAACTACGAAACATTTTACCAATTACACCACAAGGACAAACCATTGATTCTTGCAAATGCCTGGAATGTAAAAAGTGCTCAGGTAATAGAACAAAATGGTTACGCCGCCATTGCCACATCAAGTGGCGCGATCTCTGAGTCATTAGGATATAAAGATGGAGAAAACATCCCTTTTGATGAACTGCTTTATATGGTGAAAAGAATAACTGCTATGGTTAACGTTCCGGTGTCTGTTGATTTTGAAAGAGGATATACTGATAGTTTGAATGAGTTAACGGATAATATCCAAAAGCTGATAGATGCAGGTGCTGTGGGAATAAATATAGAAGATGCACAAGGAGAAGAAGTGTATTTGAAAAAGCTGCATGCTATTAAAAACCATTTGGAAAAAACCAACCAAAAGCTTTTTATCAATGCCCGGACAGATGGCTTTTTGCAAAAACTGGATTCACCACTTGAGCTAACAATCAGCAGGGCAAAAAGCTACGAGGATGCAGGTGCTGATGGATTATTCGTAACGTCGTTGGCTGATGCTGCCATTATTAAAGAAATTGCTTCCTCTACTTCACTTCCGCTGAATATAGTAGGAACGCCTAAACTTTCCTCCATTAAAACGTTAGCCGATTGTGGTGTAAAAAGAATCAGCATGGCCGTTTTTCTTTACAAGGCTGCTTATAACCAGTTAGATAAAATAGCTAAGGAAGTGAAAGCACAGCAATCATTCGAACCACTCTTTTAGTTATCAAGGCCAAACTAAATTACCATAAATTAAAGATTAAAAAGTTGTCCCTTCCCATCGGGGTTTTCACAGCATAATCTCCCGACCATAATACTTTTTCCGTGAAACCCCTCTGAGAAGCCGGACAAATTTTTCCAGTCCTTTATTACGATGAAATAAACTTCGTTTAAAGATTGATGACTTTTTCGGTCTGCCAAATATTTAAAAGCTCCGGCATATAATCTTAAGGTATCCTTATCCGTAGTAACCAAAACATGCTCTCATATTGGACTCAAATTCGACTGAAAATTTTTTCCGCTGATTAATTTGAATTGAAACAACAAAAACATATTTTTGCAATTCTTTTAATCTCCTGTGAACCATCTGGCTGATTTCCTTTTTGAATTTCCAAACTAACTCTTCCCCCTTCGCCTGCTTTTAAAATCTGAATAATTCTTGAAAATTATTTTTCAATAGTTTTTTGCTTTTAATCAAATTAATAGTGCAGCTACACACTACCGTTAAATTCTTTACAATGAGAAAGTTATTTTGCTTTGGGATTCTAATCTATTTGTCAATTTTATCTACTGAGGTTTTCTCCCAGGCGGGTGTTTTGGATCCAAGTGATCCTGACAGGATTTTCACATCAACAAATCAACCGGCTACTCCTACGTATGCCATCATGAGCAAGTGGGGGCATACCAGCCGGTTAACATGGGATCCATACTCTTATGGCTTTAAGTCATATTATTTCAAAGGCATGGCGTTCCGGTTAAAATTTCCAAAGTCTTACCAGCACAATGTAGCCGATGGAAAAACTTATCCCATGCTATTATTTATGCATGGTCTCGGCGAATATGGGCCAATTTATGATAATGAACTTCAATTACTGCACGGTGGCCAGCTTCATGCGCAGGCTGTAAACAGTGGTACCTACGATGGTTTTTTATTATATCCGCAAAGTAACAGTGGCTACCTCCAGGCATATCGCGGGTCCATGCTTGACCTTATGGATTCTCTTGTCAAATACGTAAAACTTGATATAGATCGTATCACCTTAAGTGGCCTGTCTTCCGGTGGCCAGGCAAGCTGGGATTTTCTGCAATCCAATTCTGAACACTGGGCGTCGGTAATGCCAATAAGTGCTGCCAGGGAAAATGATATTCCCTACATTCCAAGTTATATATCAATTCCTGTGTGGATGTCTAATGGCGGTCTTGACAACGATCCTTCACCCGGTACTGCTACCGATGTATATAATACTTATAAAAATCTTGGAGGAGATATCACTCAATCTTTTTACCCTAATGGAGGCCACGGCATTTGGACGAACTTCTGGTCGGAGCCCGGATATTTTCCTGCGTTAAATGCGGCTCATAAAGCAAATCCGTTGGTTTTCTTTCAGCATAATCAATTTTGTCCTTCGGAAAATGTATCTGTAAAGCTACAGGTGCAACCGGGCTTTAATATTTACGAATGGGATAAAGATGGAGTAACCATTTCAGGCGCGTACACCAATATACTCAATGTGACCTCGTATGGAACTTATCGTGCAAGATTTAAACGAAAGTCAACTTCAGCATGGTCGGCATGGTCTCCGGCTCCTGTTGTAGTATCGCAGAAACAACCTACCATTACACCTCCGATACAAATAAACGGACTCCACAGCAATGTGCTGCCGGCACCCGATGGTTCAACAACTGTTCCCCTTTATGTGCCTAATATTTATGTTACTTATGATTGGAGAAGGGAAAGTGATAACAGCCTCGTAAGTTCTTCAAACAATTATTCAGCACCTGTTGGCCAGTATAAAGTACAGGTTACTGAGCAATTTGGATGCAGCAGCAGTTATTCTGCACCAATTTCTGTAATTGCGGCCAATGGCACGAATGTGCCGGACAAGCCGACCAATCTTACTGCAACTACCGTTACAAATAGCTCAATTCAATTGAACTGGGCTAATAATCCTGCACCGCTGTATAATGAAACTGCATTTGAAATTTACAGGAGCATAACCGCCGGTGCGAATTACACACTAGTAGGGATAAAAGGTACAGATACTTTAACGTTCGTTGACCAGGGATTATCTCCAAATACAAAATACTATTATATTATAAGGGCGATAAATAATAACGGGGCAGCGCCGATAAGCAATGAGGCAAATGCAACTACCACTGCGGATACAAAAAGTCCATCCGCCCCCGCTAACCTTGCTGTTTCGGGCACTTCGAGGCATTCGGTGTCACTATACTGGAATGCATCAACAGACGATGTGGGAATTGCCCGGTATGATGTATACATTAATGGAAGCAAATCCTATTCAACCGACCTGTTGAGTTTCACAGTATTTAACCTGGACTCGCTCACGACTTATGCCTTTTATGTAATAGCGAGGGATCTCGCCGGCAACGTCTCTACGCCAAGCAACCAGGTATCTGCCGTAACAAAAAATGTAGGATTAAACTATAAATATTATGAAGGATCGTGGAATGCTTTACCAGATTTTAATGCGCTCACACCGGTAAAGACCGGCTCAACGCCTAATGTGGATATTAGTGTGCGCAACGTGGATGATTACTTTGGATTTTTATGGGAAGGGTTTATAAAAATTCCGGTAACCGGCAGTTATAAATTCGAAACAAATTCTGATGACGGCAGTAAGTTATATCTGAACACGTATTCCGCAGGAGCAACCGCTCTTGTAAACAATGATGGACTGCACGGCGCTCAATATGCTTCGGGAACGATTTCACTTACAGCAGGAACCTATCCAATTTCAATAACTTACTTTGAAAAAAACGGTGGCCAGCAAATGCAGGTTTACTGGACTTCTGCGGCAGCGGGATTTTCATCAAGAACTGTAATTCCCAATTCTTACTTTGGAGATAATGTTGCAGCACAGGGAACGGCGCCTGCTGTTCCAACAACGCTAAAAGCTACTGCAACGGCTTACAATACGGTAAAACTAACGTGGGCGGATAAAAGCTCTAATGAAACAGGTTTTGAAATTTACAGAAAGGCAAGTACTGATCCGGCGTATGTAATAATAAAAACTACTGCTGCGAACGCAGTTACCTTCATTGATTCTTCCGTTTCGCCTTCAACTGCCTATAGTTACAAAATTTTGGCGGTAAATACTTATGGCCAGTCAGCATTCACTGCCGTTTCAAGTGCTACTACCAAGGCACTTCCGGCAAAGCCAACTGCTCCAACCTCACTTGCAGGAACCGTTTTATCATCCACTCAAATAAGACTTACATGGAACGATAAATCTAATAATGAAACAGGATTCGAAATATGGAGATCGGTAAGCAACAACACTAATTTTATTTTGCTGAACACCCTTGGCTCCAACGCAACTGCGCAGGTAACCTATATAGATAGCGGTTTATATGCAAATGTAACTTACTACTACCAGGTAAGGGCGTTTGGCGTGGGCGGCTATACTGCCTACACTAACCAGGTAAACAAAACAACTTCAAACACTGCTCCTGCTATTGTTGCCATAAGCAACTTTTCAATGCGCTACGGCACTACCCAGGCGGTAAATGTTTCGGCAAATGATTCCGATGGGGATCCCATTTCATTCACAATAAATAATCTCCCTGCATTCGGAAGCCTTGCAAGTACCGGACCCGGAACAGGCACTTTAACCTTCAGTCCCGGCGCTTCGCAGCAAGGAAATTATATTATTAATGTGATTGCCTCCGATAATCATGGCGGCAGTGCGAATACCGCTTTTACCCTGACGGTAGATAACAATTACCCTCCCGTGGTGACACCGGTAAGTAATATCACAATTGCTGAAGGAAGTACAAACCCGACAAACATTACGGCCAATGATCCAGATGGCAACGCAGGTTTGATTTGGTCCTTGTCAGGCGCTCCGGCATTTATTTCACTTTCAGGTAATAACGGCAGCGGCATTTTATCTTCCAATCCGGGATATGCGGACGCAGGTATTTACCAGGTAACCGTAACTGTTACAGATGGATTTGGTGCTAAAGGTACTGCCACCTTTACAGTAACCGTAACCGATGCTGCACCGGCTTCTGAAAAGATTTATGTAAATATTTTTTACAGCGGAACGGCGCCATCCGCTCCATGGAATAATGTATCGGGCCCGACCGCGAATAATTTTAAAAATAGCAGCACTCAAACTACTACTGTAGGTGTTCAGTTCCCCGGCTCAGCCTGGAACACGTACAACTCCGGTGCGGTAACGGGGAATAATTCAGGAGTGTATCCCGATGATGTAATTCGCGACTACTTATATTTTGGAATATATGGAGCACCTAACACAGTTGATTTCAGCGTTACGGGCTTAAATGCTTCGGCAAAATACAACCTCACTTTATTTGGCAGCAGCGCCTTCACAAATGCCGGCAATAATGGATCTACGGTATATACAATCAATGGCGTTTCTAAATCATTGTATGTTGATTACAATCAGCAGAACACGGTGACCTTTAGCAGCATCAGCCCTGATGCTTCCGGAAATATTCTAATTAGCATGAGTAAGGCATCAGGTGCTCCGGTCGGCTATTTGAATGCTCTTGTAATTGATAAGCCTTTTGACGATGGTACTGCCCCGATAAAACCGGCTAACTTAAGTGCCCGGGTATTACCTAACGGCTACGTTCAGTTGCAATGGAAAGACGTCGCATACAACGAAAGCTCTTACCTGGTGTATCGCTCGGTAAATGCAGCCGGGCCATACACATTGTTAAATGCAGGCGCGGCCAATGCTAATGATACCACATACACAGATAATACGATTTTTGGTAAAACCACCTACTATTACCAGTTAGAAGCTTCCAATAATTATGGCGTTTCGGGCAAAACAAATCCCGTGAGCATCACGACAATCAATAAAGCTCCCGTACTGAACACGCTGAATAATGTTTTTGCAAAAACAGGCTCTCCGGTCTCCGTTAATATAAATGCAACGGATGACGCCGGAGATGTGCTAACGGTAACGGTAACCAATCTTCCTTCTTTTGGAAGCTATCAAAGTACGGGTAACGGAACCGGGGTGATCAATTTTACACCAGGTATAAACGACATCGGGCTTTACAAAAATATCACCGTAAAAGTTGATGACAACTTTGGAGCCAGCGTAACTCAAAGCTTTGATGTGAATGTGGCAGACAGCAGTTTCCGCTCCATATTTGTAAATTTCAGTTCTGAGGGAGGCATCAGTGAACCGGCGCCATGGAATAACTACCTGTATTTCCCTTTTGCCAACCTGGCCTTAAGCAACCTGCTTGATGCATCGGGAACAAATACCGGTTACAGTGTTAAGTTCCTGCAACAGCTCACAGGAAATTTCAATGCCGGTATGACTACCAACAATAAGGGCATTTATCCGGATAATGTAATGCTCACATCCGTTTACTACTCTTCATCGTCTGCAGCCCAACTTGAGTTTGCAGGACTTAATCCCGCCAAAAAATATAATGTCGTGCTCTTTAGCAGCTTCAATTCAGGCGACGATGGTACAGCCACATTTAGTTCCGGAACACAATCCGTAACATTGAACGCGATGTATAACTCTAATAAATCTGTGCAGTTAAACGGGCTTGTGCCAAACGCGGCAGGAATAATAGATGTTTCATTTATAAAGGGATCTTCTGCCTTAAATGTTTACATAAGTGCAGCAGTACTGCAGGAATATAGCGGCACACCTTTAATAAGACCCGCAGACCTATTTACAGAAAGTATTCTTGCAACTGATAAAATTAAGCTCACCTGGAGCGATCGCAGCAATAATGAAACAGGATTTGAAATCTGGCGTTCAACATCGCCAACCGGAACGTTCACCCTTGTTACAACTACGGCGGCTAACTTAACAACGTACACTAATACAGGCTTAACTTCTAACAATAAATACTATTATAAGGTGAGGGCAAAAATGAACAGTACCTACAGTCCTTATAGTAATATATCTGGTACCAGTTTGGCGGGCCAGATCGTTTATATAAACTGGGACATTAATTATCATGCACCTGATCCGTGGAATAGTACCGATGCGCCACCAACGGCAGGAGCGACCTTCAGTAATTTGAAAGACAACTCGCTTAATAATACGGGTTATGAAATGCTGATAATTCAGCCTTTTAATGGAGAATTCTATGCAGGCGTAACAGGAGCGGGTATCTTCCCTTCTAATGTAATGCAAAGCAATTACTGGACGGATGCTTCACAAACGAGCCAGGTGAAAATATCCAACCTGGATCAAAGGAAGAAGTATAGAATCGGTTGCTTTGGCAGCGCCACATGGTATGGATTTTTTAATGGCAAATACACTATTAACGGCACTACCCTTGCCTTCAACAGTCATAATAATAATTCTAAAGTGATTTACTTCGAAGATGTGAGCCCTAACAGTGATGGTGAGATTCTTATAGATATATCTCCGGAGGCAGGTACGCCTTATTGCTTCACCGGCGCGATCACAATTGAAAATTACGATCCGCCGGCGGGCAGTCAAACAGGGCCAATCGCCAACAAAGGCGGAGACCAGGTCAATGAGCTGCAATCGCAGGCTGCTGCAGTTGAAGTAAGCAGGGAAGTGCTGATTACTGAAGTAAAAGCTTTTCCTAATCCTTTTACAACTGAGCTTAAAGTGAGCCTGGCGCTTGCATCGAAGGTTAAACAGGTTGCTTTGGTACTTTATGATATCAATGGACGCATGGTTTACCAAAAAGTTCTTAGCCCTGCTGGCGTTGCGCTGCGGGTGCAAACTGTGGATCTGCAAATGGCGGGTGGCCTGCCGCCGGGCACGTATATCTTAAATGCAATTTGCGATGGAGTAGCTCAGCAATCAATAAAGCTTATAAAGACCCGCTAAAAAACCATATCATACCAAAGGAGCCGCCTTACAAATAATGGCGGCTTTTTTTTATGGGTAATTCCTGTTACAAAAGTTTGTGAAAAGCTGAGCGACACTGTAAAAGCGAATATGCTTACTAATGAGATTTTTATTGACCATATAATGGGTAAGCATTTTAAATTCATCTTCTCCTGAAGGAAGTTGATGCTATACAAGCCATTGAAAACTTTCTATAATAATCATTTTCATTTCAGTCCCGGTCAACAAATGTTTCCAGCACTTTACTACCGATATCCAGGAAATAAACTTCGCTTAAAGATTGACGGCTTTTTCGATATCCCGGATATTTAAAAGATTCCGGCATTTAAATCAATTTGTGCTATGAAAGGCCGTCAGAGGGTTGGTTTTTTGTATGTGTGGTCGAAACATTCGTAAAGCCAGCCCATTTGGGTGGATTGCCGCTATTGATTAGCTTTAAGTTGCAGCAATACGCAAGTTAGCGGTCATTGTGAACGACACCCTACGAATTAAACAACAAAATGCAACAAATGAACCTCTTAACTAAATTCGAAAAATTCTATATTGAAATCAAAGGAAATAGATGGTATTGGTTTTTTTCAATCTTTTGTCGTTTCTCTTTAGCTTTTGCCTTTATTGTTGCAGGAATGGTTAAAATTATGGGCCAAAGATTTGCAAGCGGCTTATCTGTCAAGCATCCAATGGGTGCATATTTGGAAGCATTACATCACACAGGTTTTTATTATCCATTTATTGGAATTGCACAAGTATTTGCTGCTATTTTGTTAATAATACCTAGAACAGTAACCTTAGGAGCATTAATATATCTCCCCATTATTTTGAATATATGGTTGCTGTCTTTTGCAGTCCGTTTTGAAGGTTCTTTTTTAACATCACCCTTAATGGTTCTTGCAAATTTATATTTACTCATTTGGAATTATGACAGACTAAAATATATTTTACCAATCAAAAAATTTCCAAGTTATGGAATAGTAGAGAAACCAATAAAATATAGTAATAAATTCCCTTTTGTATTTTTAACAGCAGTAATCATCACAGTCGGAATAATTGTTTCTTTATCTCAGTTTGGGTATGAAGTTATGCCTAGAAATTCAATATCTGATTGTAAAAAGCAATTTGTAAATACATCAAAGGAAACTATAGGATGCGATTTTTGTGATTGCATTCATAAGGACGGAAAACCTTTGGAAAAATGTTTAGAAGAATATGAAAATGCTAAGAAAAGATAAAAACTGAATTACTTGCTACTCAACAATCTTATTGCGGAGTAACGGAACTGAATTTTATGGTGGACAGAAAAGAACAACGAACCGCTAACCTGGGGTTTTGCAATATTGGAGCTTGACGTTGTAATCTTCATCATTAGCAACATTGCAGCAGTTGTTCGGGCAGGACAAGCATCGGTGGGCTTTTGGTTGTTATCTTGTACATTTGTTTTTCAATCGGCAGCAGTTTCGGGCTTGACGTTTTTCAAATCACCCAACATCGCAAAGCCCTGTTCGTTGTCCATCATTCTATTGCGACCTGCTAACATCAAACGAACTGGCAAGAAGTGAATAACAGGACAATTTTCGAATAAGAAGAATAAAAGAAGAACTATGATTAAAAAATTTATCAAAATAAGTGGGACAGGAAAATTTCGCTGCCGTTGTTCGGTGTTCGTGCGGATGGTTTTGCCGCCTGGCAATCACCAACAACAAGCAGAGAGTTGGTAACTACATTTAGCCACGCGATGATTACCTTAGCATAAGCAAAATTTTATGAAAGTGAAATTGACAATCCAATAGCCTTTCGTTTAATTTTATAAAACATTGGATGGCTTAAGATAGATTAGGCAATGGCTTCAAACTGATGTTGGTGTTGCCAGGTTGCTAAGCCATCAGCACAAACAGCACATATCGGCGCTTTCTTTTAGTCTTGGCAAACGGCTTAAGGGAAGACCAGCAATTAATAAATTAGCATTTGTTTCCTTAAAGAAAATAAAATGAATATTCGGAGAGTTGGTTCTATCTTTTTAGTGTTAGTATGTTTGTTGATGGTAAGCTGTTCTCAGAAACCAGTGATCTTTGAAAAACCAAAGCTGTTTATTACATTGAAAGACGCATTAGGAAACAGCGTTGATAGTGCCACTGTCAGGTTATATAAAAATGCGCAGGATTCCGGAATTACTCAAATGTCTGACACAGGTGGAATTGTAATATTCCGCAATTTAGACCCCGCACTATATTACTGGTTTGCACAAAAAGGATGTGCAACAAATCGCATTAGCCAGACCACGCTTAACAAGCCTTTGATTGAGAATGCTGTACTTTATGGTTATTCAATAATGTACCAAACATCAACATTAAAAATCACCAATACTTCTGCAGAACTGTATAAAGTAACAGACGCATTCTTTAACATAAAACTACCTGGTGATACTACTTATATAGTATATCCTATAGCTGGCTCACGCCTTATACATAGTGAGAAAGTAAGTACTCCCGGTATGGGTAAGGACACGCTTATTAAAGCGCAATGCGGAGATACAAGTATATTAATGATACCATACTAAATAAGTTCCCCGCAATACTTAACGACTTCAAAATTCAATAATATTAACGCAAAAATACAAAGCATGAACACTACCGACAAACACAATGAACGCATTGCAAAACTAACGTTTGCCTCTGTCTATCCTCTGTATATAAAAAAAGTGAAGACGAAAGGCAGAACAAAAGAAGAATTAAACCAGGTGATAGAGTGGCTAACAGGCTTCGATAATAAGAAGCTGCAGCAACTAATACAGGAAAAGGTCACTTTCGAAACATTCTTCCAACGTGCTTCGTTAAACCCCAACGCGAACCTCATCACCGGACTAATCTGCGGGTATCGTGTTGAGGAAATCGAGAATCCTTTAACGCAGCAGGTCCGATATTTGGATAAATTGGTAGATGAGCTGGCGAAGGGCAGGAAGATGGAGAAGATTTTAAGGGGCTCATAGGGCTTAGGAAGTTTCGTTGCAAATAGTCATGTAAAGGCCAGGCTTCATAGTTGTAGTATGCGAGTGAGAAAAATATATTTGAAAAAACTAATGCGGGATGTTCGCATTTTCGAAGAACATTAGCGTTGTATGCAAGTTATCCGACATCTTCAAAATTGTTTATGAAAAAACTATCGTTATTAACCTTTGCTGTCTTTATCAATTCAACATTTATTTTTTCGCAGGGAAGTAATAAAGCTACTATCTCCTTCAAAGCAGGGCCGGCTTTCCCTACCAGGCATTTTGCAAGCACTAATTTATATGACGAGTCATCCGGATTTGCAAAAACAGGTGAGACAATATCAGTATCTTATGCAAAGCCGATTGCAAAAAAAATAGCGTTTCTTATCAACTTATCCGGGCAAAGAAACCCTATCAATAGAAGCGCTTTTGAAGCTTCTTTTTCAAAAGCTAAAATTTATCAAGGCTTTTACTTTGGATCCGATCCAAATAATCCGCCGCCACAGACCAATTACGAAATCTATCCAAATTGGACATTTGAAAAAGGCTTATGGTTACATGCTGCTTTACAACTCGGAGCAGAAGGACGGTTTCCCCTTAATGAACAAAAAAATATTCAGCTAATAACAAACGCAACTATAGGATCTCTATACGCCACATCTCCTGGCTTAAAAGGGAATAGCTTTACAGACACAGCCTCTGCAGTTCTTACCGAAAGTAAAAGTTCAGCATTTGGACTTATATACTCACTTGCCTGCGGATTGAACTACCATTTGAACAAAAGATGTTTTATTACTTCAGCCCTAAACTATACGGGCACAAGCAAAGTAGAATTTAAGAACGTCAGGACCGTTTTAACAACAACCAAAGGTAACTTTGGAACACCTGGGTATTCTGTTCAGCAATCAACAATAACAGCAAACGGAAAACAATCCATTACTTCAGTAAACTTATTAATTGGTTTTGGAATTTCTTTATGATAAAAAGCCGGCACCTTGACTATCCTGAGTAATTTCCGGCGTTGGCGAAAGCCCGGCAGTATAGTTTTGTTTGTAAGCTTGCTTACTCAATAGTGAACTTTAGAGCCCTTAAAGTTCTTGTCTTTAAAAAAAGAAATACATACATTAGTGTAAAATGCGTTATTGAGCTATTACCAAACTGCTTAAAAATAATATGACCAGGAAAATCATTCTTTTGTTATCCATACCGCTTGTGGCGTTAACTTTTAGCGCCCGGGCACAGTTTGCTGATTCTCTAAAAATTGAATTGGGAACGATAGGTACAACCGCTTCAAAAGACTACCAACCACTGTGGATGGTCTCTAATAAATTCGGAACTATAGCAGATCGCAAATCTGACCTCTCAACCAATATAAGGTTGGCGAATTTTCACTGGCTCGGCAAAAAGCCTGGCAGCAGTTCTGATTCTGTAAAGCAGAAATTTTATATCAGCTACGGTTTAAACATTTTCAATAACCAGCATTTTAACGAAACGATCATAGAAGAAGGCTATGTAAAAGCAGGCTATAAAAAATGGCAGTTAAGGGCAGGCCGTTATGAAGAAACAACAGGAGATATTGATCACAATCTTTCATCGGGTTCCCTGGGTATAAGCGGTAATGCTTTACCCATGCCGAAAATTAGTATAGCAATCATTGATTATATACCCGTGCCTTTTACCAGGGAGTTTGTAAGTATTAAAGGCCAGCTAAGCCATGGGTGGTTTTCCAACAACAGGTATATTAAAGATGTTTACTACCACGCGAAAACCTTTTATGTGCAATTAGGTAAAAAGAAATTTAAGCTCTATGGCGGGATGCAGCATTTTGCCGAATGGGGAGGACGAAGAGGAAATTTGCAACTTGAAAGATCGTTAAAAGGTTTTTTTGATGTTTTGTTTGTAAAGGCGGCAGACGACGGAAGTGTAGGCACGAGCACCAATGGGATTCTTCCTAACAGGCCCGGCGACCAGAGAGGGCTTTTGGAAGAAGGTTTTAAATGGGAGAACGACAAGATTATTATAAATGGTTATAACCAAACGCCTTTTGAAACCGGGCGTGATGTTGATATACGAAACGTTGACCGGCTCGTGGGCTTAAGCCTCACATTGAAAAAAGTGAATGGTTTTTTAAAGAAAGTTGTTGTTGAATTATTAGATACAAAAGACATGCTGAGCTTTGTAGAATTATCAGACAGGCAAAGTTTTTATAACAACGGATTTTACAAAACCGGTTGGGAGTATGAAAATAGGATCATTGGCACTCCGCTGTTTATTAACCGGGTAAGAGCAAGCAAATATTTTGATAGATATATGCCATACAATTGGGATAGTCCCGACAGCACCATTTATGGTAATGATAATATTGTAAACAACCGGGTTATCGGTTTACACCTCGGCCTTTTATACGGGCTAGGCTCGAGGCTTGAAGCAAAAACCTTTATAACAATTACCCGTAACTACGGTACATATAGCACCACCTCACCTTTTGTGCCGCATAAAGACCAGGTATACACGCTGCAACAATTAACCTATAAATCGCCCATTGCAGGATTAGTGTTTACAGCAGGTATAGCCGTTGACAGCGGTGACTTAACGGATAACATGGGCTTTATGTTTGGCATTAAAAAACAATTTAGCCAGCTTGATTTTAAACCGAAGAAATGAATATGCTTTGGCTCCACGGAAGAGGAAATCGGTTCTTTACGCAACTCACTACCAAAAATGAATATCCCGTTTATTGATATCCTTGTCATCATAAATGTCATGACGTTTTTTATCGTCTATTTTGGCTGGACTCAAAAAATATATTCAAAAAATCACATTAAAATATTAGTCGCCCTTTGCATAATCTTTCCCACCGTGCAGTTTTTATTCATTACAAATCCTAATTCACGAATAAAAGCCGTAAGCTTCGCTCTAATATCGCTTTATTACTCTTTACTACTTTTAACCATTAAGCTTATTTATAAAAAAATCAATTTCATTCTGATAAATAAAAATTGGATAGATAAATCTTTCGCCAATAAAGATTACACTTATGTTTTCCAGGATGGAGAAATATTAACTGATGAATGGTGGGATGAAAGTCTTGCATCAAAGCCGTCATGGTTCGATACTTTAATTACCTATTCTCTATTAATAATTCCATTGGCATTAATAGCTCCGGTTTACGAAATATTAAAAGTTATTTTGTTGTAAGATGGGTGCGCAAATTCCCAACTATCTCCGTAACCTAAAAATGCAAGGAGTTACAGATTGTTATTCACAGATGTCCGGAAATAAAACTTTTCTAAAGATTGATGCCTTTTTCGATCTCCCAAATACTTAAAAGCATTTGATATAATATTTCTAAGAAAGTATTAATTCAGGAATGTCGGTTGAGGACACCTGACAAAAGGGGAAATAGTATCATGCAGCTTTCCGATTTAATTTATGTATGTAAAAGCATTTACAGTACACTGTTAGTTGTACTTTCACTTGGCGGCAACTGAAACAATTCACTGGTATAAGGCTTTATCAAACTAAGCGCTTCTTTGGGGCCCCATGTGCCGGCTTTATAAAAGCGCAATTGTTTCGGCGGATATTTTTTCCATGCATCTAAAATGGGCATCACCACTTTCCATGCATTTTCCACCTGGTCGGCACGCATGAACAAGGTAGGGTCGCCCTCTAATACATCCAGCAACAATGCCTCGTAAGCTTCCGGCACACTTTCAGTATAAGCCTGCTGGTACGAAAAATCCATATCAACTGATTTCAGTTTCATCTCCAATCCCGGCACTTTGCTTTCAAAAAGCAAACTTATTTCCAGTTCCGGCTGTATGCTTATCACTAACCGGTTTGATTCAATATCATCTTTAAATATCCTGTTCGGGGAATCTTTAAACTGCACGGCAATAACAGATGCCTGCCGGGGTAAAGATTTGGCAGTCGTTAAAAAAAATGGCACACCCTGCCAGCGTTTATTATCAACAAAAAATTTGGCGGCAACAAAAGTTTCCGTAGACGATTTAGGCGCCACCTGTTCTTCTTGCCTGTAACCCTTCCTTGGTTCATCATTGACAGTGCCGGCAGTATATTGAGCACGAATGACATTTTTAAATACGTCGTTGCCGGAATAGCGCCTTATCCGTTTCAGCACGTTCACTTTAGCATCGCGTATAACTTCTGCTTTATAGGCTGCAGGGCATTCCATAGCTACAATGCACATCAGTTGCAACAGGTGATTTTGTATCATATCCCTCAAAGCCCCGCTACTGTCGTAATAGCCGCCCCGTGTGCCTACGCCTACCTCTTCCGCTACACTAATTTGTATGTGGTCAATGAATTTGTTATTCCACAATGGTTCAAAAACATAGTTGGCAAAACGAAATGCCATTATATTTTGAACAGCTTCTTTACCCAAATAATGATCTATGCGATACACCTGCTTTTCAGCAAATCGCTTGCTTAAAAAAAGATTCAGTTTTTTTGCAGAAGCAAGATCAGTACCGAAAGGCTTCTCTATTACAATACGATGCAGCGTCGCCAGGTTACAGATCTTATTTTTGTATAACCCTTCGGAAATTGTTTCAATAAAACGCGGTGCCGTGGCAAAATAAAACAGCCGGGTGCCTCTCTGTTTATTCAGTTTATCAAAATTGCCCGCTCTTTTTTTCAGGTTTCTAAAAGTTTCGGCTTTTTGAAAATCTCCCTGGATATAAAAAATCTTCGATGAAAATTCCTCCCATTCTTTTTGCTGTGCAACGCCATTGCGGCTGAACTCATTGATGCCGGCCAGCAGTTCCTCTTTAAATATATTTTCATCGCTTTCCAAATAATCAATGCAGTAAATGGCGAATATTTCAGGCAGGTGATTAGTGGTAAATAAGTTATACAGGGCGGGCACCAGCTTGCGCCTGGTAAGATCTCCCTTGCCGCCGAATATGGTTATCAATGCCGGAAGCGGAGCTTTTTTTTCGTTCATTTAGGTTAGATTAAAATTAAAATTGTGCAGGCAATATTTGTATTGAATTGCGGGGATAAATAAAGATCAAAACTATAACAAATTCTTTTATTGACTGATTCATCGGTGGAAGGTAAGGTATGCAAAAGATATAATTAATTATATGTAGTGCTGTTGAAGCACCTTCAATTTACTAAGATTCGTTCTCCGGTCAACAAATGTTTTCATTCCTTTATTACCAATGTCCGCAGATAAAATTTCGTTTAAAGATTACTGGCTTTTTTGATCTACCGAATATTTAAAAAGGCTCCGGCTTATGATCGCAAGGTAATAATATTGATAAGGAATGTGCGGTGGGGAATACCCACCAGCAAGGGGAAAATTTGAACTCTTTTAAATAATTACGTTACCAAATACCGTGAAAACACCTGTTATAAACGTTATTACTTTATTTAGATTTGTTTCACCAAATTTTTGAACCCATGTTCATTTCAGTTGCCCAGCTTGATGAGTCTGCAAAAAGATTTACAGCTTTAGACGAAACTCCTATCAGGGATAAAACTTCTGACTTTAGTGAAGAAGCACTTATTGCTGATGTTAGTTCCAATGTAACCGAAGGTAATATAATTGGCACTGATGAAAATCTTATCAAAAGAAAGGAAATGCTGGAGGCTATTAAACAAGAGCCTGTTGATTTCGCCTTTGAAAGGGCCATTGGTAAAAATGATTCCGTTTACAGCAATTTTGTTGAGCTCATACGAAATGCAAAACAAAAAGTTGGACGTATTTTTATAAAAAGCGGAAACAAAAAAATTGGTTATGCTACTGGTTTTATGGTAGCAGAAAATTTGATGTTAACTAATTGGCATGTTTTCAAAACCATTGAAGATGTTGCAGATAGTGAAATTCAATTTTTTTATGAGTACGATATATTCGGAAACGAGGGTATCCCAACTTCTTTCAAACTTCAAAGTAATGTATTTTATCATTCTAATAAAGAGTTGGATTATTGCTTGGTAGCTGTTAACCTTATTGACATTTCAGGCACTAAAAGACTAAGTGATATTGGTTATATTTATCTTGACCCTGCTCTTGGTAAATTGGGAAGTGAAGATGAAGAAGCTTTAAATATCATTCATCATCCTGATGGTGATTTTAAGCAACTTTCTATTCGTGAAAATCTCTTTGTAAAAATTACACCTACCTCTATTTGGTATCAAACCGACACAGCTCCCGGCAGTAGTGGCAGCCCGGTATTTAACGATCAATGGCAGGTAGTTGCGCTACACCACATGGGGGTTGGCAGAAAAAATGAAGCAGGTGAGTATATAGATAAAGATGGAAAAGTTATACCTAAGCTAAATGGTAAAATTGATGCTTCAAAAGTAGTATGGGATGCTAACGAGGGTATAAGGATTAGTGTAATTCTTAAAGATCTTTTTATCAGTTTCCCGGATACGCAAATTCTTAAAGGCCTGCAGGTAAAACCTGGAGCTAAAGTAAGTTCTGAAGAGCAAAAGCCAGGCACTGATAAACCAACAACTTCCAACAATAATTCAAACAATTCAAATATGGAATCAAATAATCCCACTAACAGCGTAAATATTTCTTTTCCCTCATCCCTGGTTGAAAAGAATGGAGTTGTAAACATAAGTATCAACCAGGGCGGTTATGCAGCAGCAAAGCCAACGGAAAAAACACTTGCTGTATCAACTGTTGAAGAATTGGACTTAGCTGAAATTAAGAAGTTGGAAGAAACAACTGACTTCTCTGCTTGCAAAGGCTATCAGTCAAGATTTCTGGGCAGTAACTTTAATATTTCATTGCCCCAGCCACAGCAATTAATTAGAAAATTCATTGCAAAAGTTGGCGGTACAGATAGCTTAGTATTGAAATATTATAATTACAGTACAATCTTTCATTCAGTAAGAATGATGCCGATTATTAGTGGAATAAATGTTGACGGCGATCCTAAAAAAAGAAAAGATAACACGCCACGTAAAGATGTATGGCTTCGTGACACAAGGCTAAGCTTCGATATTCAGTTAAGCGATACTTATTATAAAGGCAGTGGCTTCGACCGTGGCCACATGAGCCGCAGGGAAGATGCAAACTGGGGGTCAAACCCCGAAGATGCTAAACGCAATGCAGACCTTACCTGCATGTACACAAATGCCTGTCCACAAGTTGCTAAGATTAACCAAAGTGGAAAAAGAGGATTATGGGGAATTTTAGAAAAGATAGTATTAGAAAGCGGTGCTATTGTTGAGAAAGGTAAGACAGCAAAAATCACTGTTTTTAATGGCCCTATATTTAAAGAGGACGACCCTGTATTCAGAGGTATTCAGGTTCCAATGGATTTTTATAAAATTGTACTTTGGTTAACTGATGACGGAAATTTAAAAGCAACTGCTTTTAAATTAAGCCAGGTTGAATTAGTAAGTGATATTGATTTTGAACAACTTGATTTGGACCAGAATACCGAGTTCAAAGAGTTCCAGTGCAGTATCAAGTCCTTACAAAAGGAAACCAAGATTGATTTTTCTGCAATTGTTCAATTTGACACGTTTGAAGGTAATGAAGGAGAGGAAGTAGCACTAAATTCAGAGCTGGAAGTAATGGCACATATTAGCAGGCATAATGAAGTCTGATAATTTACTCTTAAAATCTTAAAGCCCTTTCCGAAGGGCTTTTCCTTTTTCCTGGCGGGTTCCCACGCTACATTCCACAATCATAATTTATCCATTTAATGGGTAAGTATTTTAAATTCGTCTTTTCCCGAAACAAGTTGATGTTGGATAAGCCATTGAAAAACTTTTTATAATAATCATCTTGATTTTATCTAGTATTAATAAATGAGGCGATAAAAGACAACTATTTTACGTTTTTACTTCTTTTTGATAAACTCTTACATAATCAACTTCAAACCTGTTTGGAAATTTTGTATTCGTCAAATCCCCGCCATTCATTCCGCCCATTGCAAGGTTGAGCAGCATGTAATGTGGTTGTTTAAAAGGATTGACACCTGAGCCATCTTTATTTACGAGCTTATTTAATACGACTTTGTTTAATAACTGATCATCCAGATATAAGGCTATTTCATTTTCATCCCAATCCATACGCCACACATGAAATTGCGAAGCCCATTGCCTGCCACCTAATGAATCAACAGGAAACTTATTGCTATACCATTCTGCTTTTCCATCTTTGTCTTTACAGGCAATATTTGCTAATAGTTTTTTCCGGTAATACTCCATGATGTCTATCTCGCCATTGGCAGGCCATCGTCCGTTCACACCCAATGTCCACCATGCTGGCCATAACCCCGAACTGATATCAATTCTGCCCCGCATTACGAATCTTCCGTATTGCCATGAATGTGTATGCGATGTATTAATACTGGAAGAAGTGTAAGAAATCTGTTGGCGCTTTTGCTTCCAATTTTCACTGCCTGCCTGGTATAATGGATTTGGACGGCTCTCTTTGCGACCTTCAATTATAAGGAATCCATTTTTGCAAAAAGCATTTTCCTCCTGGTACCATTGGTCTTCTTCATTGCGAACAAATCCTTTTTCAAATTTCCAATTTACAGAATCAGGAGGGCCGTCGTTATCGAACTCATCGGCCCAAACCAATTCATAACCTTCTTTTGCATTCAGTTCCTTCAGAGAAGCATCAGACTTTATTTGACCTGTTTCTTTGCAACCCAATAAAAGTACGAAACCCAAAAATAAAAGATGAACGCCTGGCAATCTCATATTTGTATTTTAGATACTAAAATTACCTTATGTTATAGCTTATTGTAGAAATACAGGTTCTGTTTCAGGCGTTCAATTCACCGCGGCGAAATCTCAGTAACCTTCTTTGCGTCGCTGCGCTATTTTTCACCAGAAATAATTACACTTCCTGGCTTCCTCCTTTCTACCTGTAAGGCGTAATCGCCGTTACTCAAATCTCTTAAAGTATAACCTTCATGTCCTTGTTGATGCACGGGAGAAACCTTCTTACCATTTAGTGTTATCGTCGTTGGTTTAAAAGAAAGGCGCAGGTAATCTGTACCTGTTTTCTGCACTGCCGTATAGGTAATTTTTTTATCAGCATAAGAAATATCCTTTAGTACATTTTCTGAGTAAAGAATATGGTTTTCATTTGCAGGTGCCCATTGTGGAACGGCTGCGAAAACATGATAAAACATTCGCGGGCCTTCGCCATAACAGTCAGACCACCACGAATGAACGTCTTTGCTTACGGGGCTTTCAAAAGCTTTGCCGGTGCTATCATTGCAATAAGTAACCCAATTCAAAGAGCGGAAAGCCTTGTCTTTATAAGTTTCATCTCCTGAAATAGCATACCACGTAGCGCATTGCGCTGCATATCTTGCAGTCTGGTAATCCATCTTAGGCATAAAGTCAACCTGCTCACTTACTATGTTAGCGCCCCACATGGTAGAAGGCTCGCCAGGAGCAGACTTAGAAACGAAATTTTTCTCCGTCCACTTTATCAATTGCGGAAGTGTTGACTTCCTGCCGGGATCAAATTCTTTATAATCGGCAATAAACAACCCTGCGTTACTTGCACTCATATTACTAAGGTTAGCGGTGCCTTTGGTAAGATTATCTGTATGACCATCTACCCACACGCCATTTTGTACAGGGTATTTCAACACCCAATTTCTTGCTTTTTCCAAGGTAACTTTATATGCTTTTACATCACCGGCATTATCAGCAACCAGCATTTTTAAAAGCCTTAGGCAGCCAAACCAGTTAGTGCCGTAATCAGAAACGAATTTTCCTGTGCGCATATTTACTACGTATGGCCACGGAGATTGCGTGGCATTGCCTATACCGATTTTTTTTGCCAGCACATTGGCAACATTAATAGCTGCATTTTTATATTTAGCATCACCATAAAAAAGATACATCCTGTAATAAGTTGCACCAATATCTCCGGCATGATCAACCTGCACATCATCAGCTGAAAATCTTTTCGCAGTTGTAAAACCGCGAAACTCTGTTGCGCCTGCATCCGATGCGGATTGTGGAAAATTTGGCCAGCTATATGTTGAAGGTGTGATCCCATGTTCCAGGCTGTAATCCACCATTCCCTTTGTAAGAGTCAGCGGTTTCATATCTCCCGTGTAGGCATAGAAAGATAAGGCGGATTCAAACCAGTTGGGTATTTTTTCACCGACATCGTTCATCCACATATCAGGCTTCAGCACATTGGCCGAATCAATAAAAGCACAGTAGAAATAATATTGAGGATACGAAGAACGTGGCGCAGGACCCGGACTCATAGGCGCTTTGGTTTCTATAAAATTCCAGCGCAGCCGCAAAAAATTATCGTATGCATTTTTTGAATTGTCTTTCCAGGGAAGTAATTTTTGGCTGTCGTCTAATTGTACTTCATGTCCGCAAAATATCGTTGCCGTATCATTTTGCGCAAAAATATTTGCATAGAACATGCAGGCGCAAAGTGTGAAAATAATTTTGTGTTTATTAATTAAAGTCATTGTAAATCTTTTAAGGTTTCCAAGAATAATAAACTCAACTAAGTCTTATTCAAAACCTGGTTCATGAATATATTTTAAATGAATCCACCAAAGGCAATATGTTATCAGTTATAGATTGTTCACTTTCATCAGCTTTTGTTTTTGCTAAAAGCCAGTGTTCAGTATGCTCCACTTGTTCATTAGGAGCAAGTGTTGTCAATGGCCCGAGTGTTTCAATTTCAAGATAATTTTCAGCAATGTAAACTTCGTTATTGCAATGATAATCCGGGTAAATAACACCCGTTTTAAAATCAAATTTCTTTATCAATACTTCCTCATTCAAATAATAGGCTACCCATCCACGTTTGTTTGAAACACCAATTTTTTGTCCTGAAACAAACTTCGGGTCTTGCTTTGCCTGGATATATTTTTCACCCCATACCCAGCGGGAATCATTCATTTTTGTATAAGACCAAAGTGCCAAAGAACGGGCAGGAAGCAAATAATCATTGCCCTCTCCATAAGGCTCTTGCGGAATAATTGCCCTGCCACCCGTAGCAAGCATAGTAATGGGCCATACAGATAATTCTACATCGGATGTATTCTTATTAATTACACGATGGAGTACTTTCACTTCATTCTTATCGGGCGATAAGGCTATCTCCATTTCTTTTACAATTCCTGAAATAGTATCTTTTTGTTGCGTAAGCTTAATACTATAATCATTCACTAAATAATCAACGGTATTATTATCCGGGCTGTAACTAAATGGAATAGCTTCAGGAGCCAGCCAAAGCCTGTGTCCGCCATATATTAGCCATTCGTCGCCATCGGTCTTGCCGCAGTGTTCAGAAACCATGTAAAGAAAATTCTGCTTGTCAATGAAACCAAACTTCACGATACGGGGGCCAATATCAGTCGTAACAATTAATTCTATTTCATTATTATAAAGTCTGATGCAATTGGACCAGCCTTTATAATTTATTTTTTCATGCATGCTATACTCATTAAGCCTGTTCAAATTGGTGAATAAATTTTGTAAGCACTTCGCAACCGTCATTTGTCACTGCCACCAAATGTTCCAGCCTTATTCCATAATCGCTTTTATACACCGCGGGCTCCAGTGCAATCACCATTCCCGGTTTCAACGGCATGGTATTATAAGGAGTAATGCGCGGCTCTTCGTGATACACTACACCTACACCATGACCGCCATGATGGCCAAAATTTCCCTCTGTTTTGAGATGTTGGCGCATAGCAAAGTCCACTTCATTAGCTTGTATGCCAGGACGAATGGCATTGATTCCAATTTCCAGTGCCTCTCTAACCAAATTAAAAATTTTGCTTTGCTCATTAGTTGGTGCACCCATTACGATGGTGCTGCAGGAATCACCCCAATAGCCGTTAAGGCATGGCGTAAAGTCAGTAAGAATTAAATCACCTTCATTAATTATTTTATTTGTTGGCAAACCTCCGCCGGTTGCAGTGGCGACACCACTTACAAAGTCTGCCATCAAAGAAATTCTTGTTCCAATGGACGCATCTATTTCATTGCGTACCAAACTAAACAATTCAATCTCGCTCATGCCAATTTTGGCAAGTTTCAACACAGCTGCCTGGCCAATATCACTCAAAGCTGCAGCCTGCCGGATAAACTCAATTTCATCTGCATCTTTAATTATTCTGAGCCTGGTAATTTCTTCAGTAATATCAACCAGTTCGAGTCCGGGGTATTGGGTAGTTAACAATAAAGCAACACTTGCTGGAAGCGTATTTAATTCAACGCCAATCCTGCCTTTATTTATTCCGCTTTGTTTAAATCCGTCATGCATTTGCAGTAGAAACTGCGTGGCATGATCTAATGGCTTTTCATAAACATAACTTTCATAAGTATTGATAGAAATTCCAGGATCGATGAAATCTGATTGCTGTGTTTCATTATCAGCCAAAATAATGCTGGCATTCAATTCAGCATTAACAATCAATGCAGCAGGCAATAATTGAAACGGTGATAACCCATGTTCAAAATAAAAATAATATCCACTCAAATATTTTAGCGAAGCCAAAGATGTTATCAAAAATCCATCAATCTTCCTTACCTTTTTAATTTCAATAAGTTTTTCGATTCTTTCTTTCACTTTATTTTTTTTGAAATAATAGGGTGATTAAAAAAAGTATTGATATTATTTCATCTCTACAACATACTTCTTAATTATCTCAGGATTCAACTCTATCCCCAAACCTGGTGTTTGCGGCACAGTTACATATCCATCCTTTAATTCAAAAGGTGTTTTCAATATCCCTTTCCTTATGGGAGATTCTGTTACAGAAAATTCAAGCACCGGAGCATTTTGTATAGCCGCAATAAGGTGTATAGAAGCTGCTACCAGGATGCCGGTTTTAAAGGCGTGAGGAACGCATAAAATATTATTGTCCGCCGCCATCGTAGCAATTTTTTTTGCCTCTGTTAAACCTCCGCACCGGGACATGTCCGGCTGAATAATATCGATGTGAGTTTCATTAATCAACCGCGCAAATGCACGCCTGCCACTTTCTTCCTCACCAGTTGCAATGCGCATGGTCGTGGCTTCAGTTAGTCTTTTGTATCCAATATAATCTTCGGCAGGTAATGGTTCTTCCAGCCAGTAAATATTCAATTGCTCCAGTGCCTTCGCCACATATATCGCTTCTTTTAAACGATAGCGCTTACCAATATCAATCATGATATCCATCTTATCGCCGGCAGCTTTACGTGCAGCTTTTATAAGGCTGATGTCAAAATGAATATCATATCCCAAAGGGCCCCAGCCAAATTTTAATGCTGTATAACCTAATGCAGCATGTGTCTCCACCATTTTTTTCACATCATCAGCATTTTCCGGCATCAGCGCACTCGCATAAGCCCTTGCTTTATCTACATAACTTCCGCCTAATAATTTATGCACGGGCTTACCAACCGCCTTACCCATGATATCCCATATCGCCATATCAATGCCGCTCATTGCATGTATCACCGGGCCAAAGCGGCCATAGTAATAAGTCTTAGCCCACATCTCATTCCATATTTGCTCATAGTCAAATGGATCGCTGCCCACCACCACTTCTCTTAAACCATAGCAAGTGCCGTGGGACATATAGGCATCAACCACAGCCTTGCCCACGAAGGGAGCGGTATCTACCTCTCCATAACCGGTAATACCTTCATCAGTTTCTACGGTAATAATTAAATCATCCTGGGTGCCATCTGCTGCATTAGAAATTTGCGGAAGGCGTAGTACCGTTGCCGTTACATTGGTTATCTTCATTAGTTACTTCTCTTTATAATTATTTAAATATTGAAAGGTCAAGATTTTTTCTAAATGTTGTCCCTGATTTCTTTTTTGAAAGAATAACCAGAAGGCAAAAAAATTTCTTTAAGAATCATTGCTCAGGCAATTTCATTCATCACGCCACCCTCAACCACTTTGTCTTTATTTTTTCGTTTGAAAAAAGATAAGAGCTGGTTTTCATAAACGGTAACCATAAGCGTACCGGCAAAAATAATTACACCGCCTATGATCATCGTAGTGGTAATCTTTTCATTTAACAGAATGATTCCAAGTAACGCGATAAAAAATGGTAATAAATAATTTCCAAGAATTGCCTGTGTTACATCCATTCTTTTCAGTATGTAAAAGAAGAGCAGCATCGATACACCGTACACTATAAAACTCAATTCCAGCAAACCAAAAAGAACGGTGCTGCCTGAATGAATGATCGCGGATAGGTTAAGTGGTTCCACCCAAATCAATAAAGGAATGCAGGCGATACTTCCTACCAGTGAGCAATAAACCAATATTTCAAGCTCTGTAAAATTTTTATCCACGAGCACCTTGCTGTAGGTATTAAAAAAAGCAGCACAGGCGCAGGCCAAAAGAAAAATTAGATTTCCTTTGAAATAACTGCCTTCCGAAAAACTTGCTCCTTTAATGTCAGGCAGAGAAGTTAACAGGACCCCGGCAAGTGCGATCACAAAACCTGTTATTCTTACGATGTTTAATTTTTCTTTCAGTAAAATTGATGCGAAGATGGCTACCAGTACGGGAATCGTTAAAGTAATGATACCGGCATTGGAGGCTAACGTTAATGTAGAGCCGACAGTATAGAGATATTGCATCAGGAATATCCCGATCAATCCGGGTATGATAAAATACCTGAGGTCCTTCCAGGTGCGGCGCTCAGATGCTTTTCTTTTTCTATTCTCCGCCCATAAAAAAGGTATAAACAAAATGGTACTTATCAGCATGGGTACAAAAGCTATTGTCATCGCGCCGAGTTTATCGCCCATCAGGCGAATGACAGGTACCTGTGTTGCCCACATAAAATTTACTACGATCACTAAAAACCAGTCCCGTGCTTTTTGCATTTTGAACATATCATTTTCAATATTATTTCACCATTAAAAAAATTATTTAGGCGGCATTCCTGAACCAAAACCTCCATCCACGACGTATGCCGATCCGGTAACAAATGAAGCATCATCACTTGCAAGAAAAACGGCAACCTGCGCAACTTCTTCGGGTTTGCCAATACGCCATAACGCATGCAACTTGCCAGCATCAACGCGTGCCTGCGCGGGATCTGGTTGGCTTTGGAAATAACCTTCGGCGAGGCCGGCATCAATATAACCCGGGCAAATGCAATTCACGCGAATACCTTCATGCCCATGATCAATGGCCATTGCTTTTGTTAAGCCGATGATGGCGGCTTTGGTGGCGCAATAACCGGCGCAAGTAGGCTCAACAAAAAAGCCATTTACTGAAGACATATTTACTATGCAACCCTTGGTCGCTTTTAGGTGGGGCAGAAAAAGTTTTGAACAAAGAAACACGCCACCAACATTTACAGACATTTGTGCATTCCATTCTTCAAAACTGGTGTTCTCAATTGTTTTATTTACCTGGATCGCTGCATTATTGATTAGCGTATTAATCTTTCCGTATTTCTGTAACGTTGCTTCCACAAGCGAAGCCACACTTGCCGGGTTAGCTACATCTGCTTTACAGGCGAAAGCGTTTCCTCCTGCATCTTGTATTTGCTTTACTGTTTCTTCTGCAGCATTATGGTTTATATCAGCCACAACAACATTAGCACCTTCTTCAGCAAATTTTAAAGCGCAAGCTCTTCCTATTCCTGAACCGGCGCCGGTTATTACTACAGAACGGTTTTGTAATTTCATAATCAATATTTATAAAACTCTGTATTTATCGTACACTTCCCTTAGCGATTTTCCATCAAGTAATTCCGCCCGTGACATATTTTCAGCATCCACTTTTCCCTTCGCTTTTTCAATTACTTCGTTCTCTATCAATTGAGGTATAACAACAACGCCATCGAAATCTGCAAACACAAGATCCCCTGGATTTACCAATATGTCACCACACATAACGGGTACATCATAAGCCACCACAAGCCCTCTTCCTTTTGAATCGAGGGGCCTTATACCTGCATAAAATACCGGGAAATCCATTTCAATAATTTTAATACAATCCCTTACCTGGCTATCACAAACACAACCAACCGCTCCCTTTCTTTTTGCAATGGTAGACATCAGCTCGCCCCATGGCGCATTGGTACCATTCACGTCTGTTGAATGAACAACTACATCATTTTTATTAAGTGAATCCATCACTTCTATCTCCAGCTTGTAAGGATTTTCTTCATCCACATAATCAACCTCCTGCCACTGCAGTGTCCTTGCCCTGCCAACAAATCCGCAGTTTCGCATATCAGGTAAAAGAGGCCTCAATCGCTGATGCATGGCTTGTTTGCGATAGCCAAGATCATCCAGGATATCACAAATAACTGCTGCATAAATGTGTTTCTTAAAATCATTTTTAAAGATCGACTCAATTTCCATTTCATTTATCATACTTAAATAATTTTGCATTGCCAATCGTAACCGGTGATGTATTGGTTTTCAACAAGGAGATTCGCCTGCGGGCAGATGATGTATGTGTTTATTTAAAAATTTAAGATAATTAATATCCGGTGTTTTGAACCAGTAATTTTAGTTTCAATGATATGTGTCAATATTTTTTCCAACGAAATTAAAGTTCTAGCGTGTTGTTTTTTTTACCAATATTGTTTAATCAATACCCTATTTCGTACTAATTTTTAACGTAACTAACTGCTATATTATAATCAGACCCCGGGCTAATTGTAACTAATGCATACCGGCTGCCTTTTATTGAGCTGACAACATAAGACTGCGCCACTCCGTTACTGGTTATTTTACTTATTTTTTCCCCTCTATAAATAAAGGGAATCATGTAAGCAATGTCGTTGGTGTGTGTTAAAGAAGATTTTATTTTGAATGAAAGAGTATTATCCTTCCAGGTAATATTATTAAAAGAGGCTTCATCTTTGGCCCGCAGAAAATCGAGCAATTTCAATTCTGTCCAAACCGGTATGTGCTTGCTATTTGCATAATCCAGCATTTTCATCAGGGGTTTTTCAGAAAAGTAATATTCGGCATTGTGTGCTTTCACGCTTACATAAGAATATACTTCGCTATCAAGACTCCTGTCTACAAGCCCTTTGAAGCAATTATAAAAGCCATCTTTATCATCGTGCTCCATATACTGCTGGTCGTACACATTATTGAAATGTTGGTAAACATTAATTACATTTCCTTGCAAATTTGCAAACTTCATAGTAAGTCCGCTACCGGTATAGTTTCCGTGGTTGGTGCCGAAAGATCCTAAGAAATGTCCCTGGTTGGATCCATTGTCGTAATGTGCATAATTACAATCCTGCAGTATTCCGTTTTGCTCTTCTATCTGCGCCTGCGCTGAAAAATCTGCTTCACCATTTTTTTTCTTTCCGTCCCAAACAAACCAATGATTGGTAACCGTGCGCATAGGCCCAATGTCGTATGTTGCTTTGAGTTTATGATTCAAATTTTTGAATACACTATCCATTGTATTCCAGTCAGGATTTGTTGCTTGTTTGGTATCATCAGGATGGCCTGACATTTCGAAACCTTTATCTATCCATTTATGGATCCATTCTTTTGAAATGAAATCAACTTCTTTCACATGTAAAGTCATTTTGGCTCCCTTTGCATCTACATCTTCAAACTGCTTTTCAAATTCAGCTTCTTTGTTGTCTTCGCCATCATTATTAAGTGTCACCAGGCATTTTAATGTATCCGGGAAATACCAGAAACGTGGCAAAGGCCTGGTATAAGTAGTCATTTTTTCAATGCCGTGCGACAATAATCTCATCTGTTCATCTGCCTGGTTAATAGTGTTCTTCGATGTGTCAACCCAGCCATTAGTAAACAAATCCATGGCACGTATACCGGTTATACCATCCATTTCTTTACCTGCATCGCGATAATTTCCTTGTCGTGTGTATGAAATATTTTGGGGCAAATTGTATAAAAAAGCCATCGTGTGTCCTTTGCCATAATCATGCGTAACTACTGCAGGATATTCTGTCGGGGTAAAAGCATCTTTATATAACGAAGCTATTATTTCACCATCTTTCAGCACATATTTATCTGCGTTTACATGTAACTGTAAGGTCTTCGAAATGAGACCACTGCCAATAGCCGTATTTGATTTTATTAAAATATAAGCCGCATCAGTTGTGCCTCCGGCATCTTCTATTCCAAGTATGTTGTTTAGCTTTTTATCAGGTTTAAATGCAACCAGGTTTCCGCCGCCCTGCACATAATTCGTTAACATGCCAGTCTGCTTATCGGTCAAATTCATTTCAGTTAAAATAATTACATCAAACTTTTTTAACCACTTCAATGTTACTTCGGCATCGCTGAAAGATTGTATTTGAAATTCATGAAAGCCTTCCGTCTTTAATATCTCACCGGTGTAGGGAGCATAGCTTCTATCAGCACCTAAAATAAGAATCGGGTTCTGCGTTTTACCAAACACACAACTATTGCCCGTAAACAATAAAACAGTTATTAAAAGAATCAGTTTGATTTGACTGAAATGTTTTTTCATTGTTGCATTACTTTTCATTACACGCTGCTAATATTTTTTCGTAAACATTTCTTGCTTTGGTATAGTGCTCTGTTACGGTTGCTAAATCATTAGGGAAATACCTGTTCCACTTACCACCCGACTTTATATTTTCCAGGATGTTATCTATCCACTTAATGAAGAACCTGGCATCATCTGCACTGGCTCTGATTGGCTTATTATCGATAGTGACATATACAGGTGCTGTGTGTGTTTCATGAC
>JBDTUZ010000038.1:0-53280 GCA_040007435.1 Ginsengibacter sp.
CAGCCAATATCAGTCTGTAAGCCAGGCAGGTGAAAAAGCGGTAAAGGAAGATTTGAGTGCGGATAAAAAAAAAGATTTGAAAAAAGAGGCTAAGCCGGAAAAAGAAAAACTGGAAAAGAAAAACGATAAAACTCTTTTACCAAAGAAAAGAGAAAGTACTAAGAAAGGTTTAGGGGTTTCATAAGTAAAACCCCTGAACCATTTTTTTTGAAATTTTAAAAATAGCATCATGAACATTCAGAATATTTCTGCATTAGCAGAACAATTACAATCATTAGGTTTTGAAAATATGGGTTATTCAATTTTGAAACGCATTTGTTTCAAGCCTGATAGTTTTATGCTTTCCCAAAAAATGGTAAAAGTTAAAGACCAATTGAGTTTTCATTTATACTTTGAAAAAGAGAAAAAAATGGAAACTTATGTTTTGAAATATTATGATGCTATTCTTCAAAAGGAAATGTCTTTGTCAAATGCTGTGATTAATGAAATTGATGTTTCAACTTTAGAAAAGCGAATGGCAGAAATTGATTGGAAAATAGCGTTTGATTTTGAAACAAAGAAACAATGGAATGCAGAGGATAAAGCAAGCTGGGAAAAGGAGCAAAAAATTGAATCCATTGTTGAAGCATTGATAACATTAGAATCTACTGATGAGGTCAAAGCTGTTGCAACTGGTTTAAAACTTAAATTTTGGACTGGTATTTCTTGCCAGGAATTGGCGGGTAATATCAGTCCTTTAAAGAATAAGTCAGAAGTAATTCAGCGGTTTTATTTTTTTGAAGGACAGGCAGGCATTTCTGCGGATGAGGCATACCGGTTTTTGCAAAACAGATGGCTGGAAAAACAAATGCAGGCTAAACGCAAGCAAAGTGATACTGCAAATGAAGGAGAAGAAAGTGATTCTGTGCAGGCTTCATCTGGTAATTCAGGTTTACTAAAAAAGAAACGTTTAGGTAGAAATAAGATAGGCAAGGGTAATAGGGCAACTCAAAATTCATAATAGAAGATGGAGCTAACCCCGTGGTGGTGGTAAGGGCAAGCATAATGAAGACTGCAAAGATAAATGCCAGTTACACATATAACCGATGTATCAATAATCTGAATGAATACTATTATATCACTTTTCATCCTTCATTTAACGCCTTTGTTAGCAGCAAGGTTTATTTAAAAGAATTGTAAATAAGGCTGAAGCGTAAAAATTATTTTATGGAAACATTGTTTATACCAAATGAGAATGACTTTAAGCGTTGGATAAAGGAAGTTGTGGTAGAGTGCTTTCGTGACGCATTACAAGCCAATAAAACTCTAAATGAAAACCAGGACGGTTTATTAAACAGGAAGGAAATGGCAAAGTTTCTCAGAGTTTCTTTACCTACGTTAACAGACTGGATAAAACGGGGCCTGCCTTCACATAAACAAAGGGGCAGGGTGTACTTCATGAAATCAGAAGTACTGGATTACATCAAAGAAAATAAAATGAAGCAGTTGAAATTTGGAACAAGATTGCAGCGATTAAGGAAGGAGATTGCATAAAATAGAATCATGGATATAAATCACTAAGCCTGGCAGATTTTCTGTACAGGCTTTTGTTTATAAGTTTCTTGCCAAATTCTTTAGGCAAATATTTATCTTCACAGTACAATAGTTCTTTTACTTTCCCGGCATAGTTTGCAAAAGCGATAAGCCGCTTTTAAATCCTGTTTGTTTGCAAATTGTTTGCAAATCTTAAAAATGAAGGATTTTTAAAGCAGCAGTAAGCAGTCAATTTCCTCTAAAAATTACCGACTAAAAGTTGATAAAAACAAAGGAGATTGTCCTGTTTTACCAAATCAATCTCTTTGTAACAAATTGAAAATCAGTGACCCTGTCAGGATTCAAACCTGAAACCTCTTGATCCGTAGTCAAGTGCTCTATTCAATTGAGCTACAGAGCCATTTTAAAATTAGTCAACCATAAGAACTTCAAAACCTTCTGATCCGTAGTCAGATGCTCTATTCAATTGAGCTACGAAGCCATTTTTTTACTGCCGCTCAAAATCTTAAAACCTTCCCGATTTGAAATCGGGATGCTCCATTCAATTGAGCTACGCAGCCATTGGGCGGCAAAAATAATAAATAATTTATTTAAGACAATTGTTTTAGCATATTGCATAACAATTTAATTTATGAAAATCTTCTTTTGGGCTATTGGCAAGGGGCATGAATCTTTCGTAAAAGAAGGGGTTGCAATCTTTACACATAGAATTTCTCACTACTACCCTGTTGAGTGGAAAATATTTCCTGCGGCGAAAAATGCCGCTTCATTGACAGAGGAGGAAATGAAGAAAGCTGAATCAACCGCGATTCTAAACGCCACAAAAAAAGAGGATACATTGATCGCTTTGGAGGAAACAGGGAAACAATGGAACTCTTTAGAACTGGCTTCTTTTATGCAACAAAAAGCAAATGACAGTACCAAAAATTTAATATTCCTAATAGGTGGCGCTTACGGGCTGCACGAAAATATTTTAAGCAAATGTTCTTACCGCTGGAGTTTATCAAAACTGGTTTTCCCGCACCAGCTTGTGCGTCTTATACTCGCAGAGCAGGTATACCGCGCCTGTACCATTATAAGAAATGAAAAATATCACCATTCTTAGTTTTATCAGTATGTTTGGCGGCAATTAATTTTTTAAAATGCAATCTGAGATCACTATAACAATTATAATCATCATAATCACAGTCGCTATCTCTATACTTGCATTTCGAAGTGAGAAGCTAATGAATAAACTTATTTTTTTTCCACCGGCTGTGAGTGAAAAAAAGCAATATTACCGGTTTATAACATGTGGGTTCATTCATGCAGATATTGGCCATTTGTTTTTTAACATGTATGCTTTTTTTCTATTTGGAAATATTACTGAAGAAATATTCGCGGCGATTTTTGGGAACTACGGAAGCCTTTTTTATATTTTAATGTACCTCCTTGCATTGATAGCCTGCCTCATTCCAAGCTATTTGAAAAATAAGAACAATCCGAACTATATGAGCTTAGGGGCATCAGGGGCTATATCGGCGGTAGTGTTTGCTTACATTATGTTCAATCCTTTGCAGGGCATCGGTTTAATATTTATTCCGATATATATACCCGGCTTTTTATTCGGAATTATTTACCTGGTTGTATCATATTTGCTGGGCAAAAAAGGTGGTGGCAGAGTTAATCATTCAGCACATATATGGGGAGCGCTTTTTGGGATCATCTTTATTATTGTAGCAAGTGAGCTGTTTTCAGGATACCCGCTGCTACAACGCTTTATAGATGCGGTAAAAAACCTGGATCCAAGTAAAATTTTTACAACTCGCTAAATTGTATTCTGAGTAAGTCTGAGTAAGTTAACTGTGTGATCTGTAACTTTAAAACGATCATCAATTCTATTATTTAGAATCCATACAATTTTTTTGTTGCTTTCCAATACCCATATTTTTTCTTTATCCTGTATTGGTATCTTTTGATCAATAAAGAATTTACTCAATTTCTTTTTTGCCAATGCACCGGATTTTTTCTTCATGCCTAAGGGATAAAAATAGTCGCCTTGTTTCCATTTTCTTAACAGCAAAGGAAAAGTAATCGTATCCGAATCTAACAATACAATGTTTTTATTGGCTGTAATTTTTTGATTCACTCTTTGCACTGTCTCCATTTTTAAAATCCCCTCTTGGAATTTAATTTCCTTGTCATCTTTATTAATTAAAATATTGGATGCCTTTAATGTATTGTGTGGTGCTATGATAATCCAGTTCCTGTTTTTAATTATTTTATGCGTTGCGGATGAAATATACCTGCCACTATCGCTATTGAGAATTTTTATCACCTCTCCTGTTTGGTGGGAAGTAAAACCATATTCTTTTATTATTTCAAATACAATTGCAGCCAATGGTTTTGACTTCAATAATTTCAAAACAGGCATGTGAATTTCATCACCCCTTTCTTCTATCAACTTTTTTTTATGCTGGTTTATCGCCTGTAAATACAGCGTTTCAATATCCTTAAACCTGGTAATATTGCTTATTAAATTTTCTTCCACACCTGGAAATATCTTTTGCAAAGAAGGGATCAATTGGTTTCTAAAATAATTCCGCGTGTATTTATCCGATGAATTAGATGAGTCTTCCACATATTGCAAATCATTTGCCCGGGCATATTCCTGCAATTCTTCTTTTTTGGCAAATAGCAGGGGCCGGATAACTTTCCCTTTTTTCGGTTCAATCCCTTTCAAACCTGTAATACCCGTGCCTTTAAAAAAATTCATTAGCAGGGTTTCGATGTTATCGTTGGCATGGTGAGCTGTTAAAAGAAATGTATCACGTACGATGTTGGATGTACGATGTGATTTTGGCGTTTCGGTTTCATTTGAATTGGCTCTCTTTATTTGGTCGTCATTTTCTGTTATCAACTCATTAAACCAGGAATATCTCAGTTCCCTTGCCGCAACCTGTATCGAAACTTTATTCTCGTTAGCGTATATGTCAGTTTCAAACTTCTTTACAAAAACTTTTACGTTGTATTTTTCTCCGAGTGACTTTACAAATATTTCGTCACGCTCGCTTTCTTCGCCTCTCAGTTGAAAATTGCAGTGAGCTATCGTAAAATTAAAGGCCGCCTGGTTACACAAATCACAAAGCACCATTGAATCGATGCCTCCACTTACAGCGACAATTAAATTATCACCGGGAATAAAGAGATTTTTCTTTTGAATGTAATCTTTAAAATTATCGGGAAGACTCATGCTAATAGGCTTGAAAATTTACTCTGGTTCAATGTCTTCAAACGCAGCCTGCAATTCGTTATAAGCATGTTGGTCACCGGCCTTTTTGGATTCTTCCATTCCTCTTTCATATACCCTGAGTGCCTTTGGAAGGTCTCCAAGCCTTTCGTGCGTTTTACCTAAGTGGTAATAAGATCCTATGTAGGTAGGTTCCCTTTTTAATATTTCATTAAACAAATTTTTTGCATCAACATCATTTCCCACTTTTATATATTCAAGTGCGAGGGCATGCTGCAAAAAACTATCCTTTTGAGCGGTCTTCATGTACTCCTTTAACTTCTGTATTCTATCCATCAAATAATTTTTTACTTTTTTTTTACTTAGTATCTTCGCCGCTCGTTAAAAAATGATACATGAAGATACTTGTTTGTATAAGCAAAACACCCGACACAACCGCAAAAATAGCCTTCACAGATAACAATACGAAATTTGCAGAAGCAGGTGTACAGTTCATTTTAAATCCTTACGATGAATGGTACGCACTGGTGAGAGCTATCGAATTGAAAGAAGCGGATGCCTCGACAGTTATTCATTTAATAAATGTTGGAACCGCTGATGCTGATCCTATTATAAGAAAGGCATTGGCTCTTGGCGGAGATGAAGCCTTCAGGGTAAATACTGATAGCCGCGATAGTTTTTACATAGCATCACAAATTGCAGAAATCGCCAGGCAAAATAATTACGATCTTATTTTCACCGGCAAAGAAACCATTGATTACAACGGTTCGTCAATTGGTGGTATGGTTGCAGAGTTATTGAGCATGCCGTACATTTCCCTGGCTACTAAATTTAGCCTTAGCGGAACTTCGGCTACAGTTATACGTGAGATTGAAGGCGGTGAAGAAACCGATGAAGTAACATTGCCTGCAGTAGTTAGCTGTCAAAAAGGAATGGCCGAACAAAGAATTCCAAACATGCGTGGTATCATGAGTGCTAGAACAAAGCCATTAAAAGTATCAGAACCAGCGCCGGTGGACGAATTGACATCCATAGAATCTTTTGAACTGCCGCCTTCAAAAAAAGGTGTAAAATTAGTTCCGGCAGATCAACCTGAAGAACTTGTAAGATTATTGCATGAAGAAGCCAAAGTTTTTTAAATCTGCCTTGATACTTGATACTTGATTCTCGATACTTAATTCTTAATTCTTAATTAGCAATATGAGTGTATTAATATTTTTAGACCAGACCGACGGGCATATAAAGAAAAATTCTTTTGAAGCAGCTTGTTATGGCGCGAAGATCGCGGAAATGCTGGGGACCACAGCAGAAGGAATTGTTCTGGGAAGTGTAAAAAACGACCTTACAGAATTAGGAAAATATGGTTTGAAAAAAATCCGTTCCGTAAAAAATGCAACGTTGGAAAATTTCGATGATGAGGTTTTTACACATGTGATAGCAGAAACGGCAAAGTCAACAGGAGCAACTGTTATTGTCTTTTCCAATAACTTTAATGGAAAGGCAATAGCCCCACGTTTATCCGTAAAATTAAAAGCTGGTTTGGTCTCCGGCGCTGTGGCATTGCCAGAAGTAGCCAATGGTTTTGTTGTGAAGAAAAATGTTTTTAGTGGAAAAGCATTTGCAAATGTTTCCATTAAGACTGAATTAAAAATAATTTCATTAAATCCCAATGCCTATAAAGTAGTTGAAGCTGAAGGCAAAGCCGAAGTTGAGGATTTAAATATTGAAATTCCCCAGGGTCGTGTGAAAGTGCTATCGGTTGATAAAGTTGAGGGAGAAGTCCCTTTATCGGAAGCTGAAATTGTAGTGAGTGGCGGACGCGGCCTTAAGGGACCAGAAAACTGGGCCATTGTAACCGACCTTGCCAAAGCGCTCGGTGCCGCAACAGCATGCAGCCGCCCCGTAAGTGATAGCGACTGGAGGCCGCATCATGAACATGTGGGGCAAACAGGGCTTGCTATTGCACCAAATTTATATATTGCCATTGGTATTTCCGGAGCTATTCAACATCTTGCGGGCGTGAATCGCAGTAAGACAATTGTTGTGATCAATAAAGACCCGGAAGCACCATTTTTTAAAGCAGCAGATTATGGAATTGTTGGAGACGCATTTGAAGTAGTGCCTAAAATTATAGAGGCAGTAAAAAAATTAAAAGGGTAGTAGAATTATGGTTGTGTGCAGTATAGATACCTAAATAACCTGACATATATTGATTTTTAAGAAGCTTTTCATAGATTGAAAGGCTTTAATTTTTATATATTTGCCGATATCAAAAAATCACACAAAAGAGAGATTGGTATGAAGAAAATAGAATTGGAAATTGTAGCCCTGTCGCATAGTATTACTCAAACACACTCCTATGCTGTAGTGCTTGGTGAGGTGAATGGTTTAAGGCGACTTCCTATAGTGATTGGTGGATTCGAAGCGCAGGCGATCGCCGTGGCCCTTGAGAGAATGCAGCCCAGCCGCCCCCTTACACATGACCTAATGAAAAATTTTATGCTTGCCTTTAATATTGAGCTTCATGAAATAATTATCAATGATTTACAGGAAGGAATTTTCTATTCCAAACTGGTATGTTCAACAGAACATGATACGGTAGAAATTGATTCCCGCACATCAGACGCTGTTGCGCTGGCGGTAAGATTTGGTTGCCCTATATATACCTATGATAATATACTTGACAGCGCCGGTATATTAATGGAAGAGGATGATAAAAAGAAAAAAGTAGTTGTATCCCACAATGACGCTGCAAGTGATGATCTTAAAAAATTGTCCATAGCAGAACTGGAAAATTTGCTGAATGAAGTGCTCGAACAGGAAGATTACATAAAAGCTGCTTCCATAAGGGACGAAATTAAGGGCCGAAAAAAAAACTGATTCATCAATTCCTGTAACTGGCCTTATATTCTCATATTCATTTCGAATTTTTTTACGTTCTTTTCACCAGGATTATGATAGCTTTCCCAAATTGTAAAATAAACCTGGGTTTAAATATCCTCGCAAAAAAAGAAGATGGGTTTCATGATCTTGAAACATTTTTTTTTCCTGTCAATATCCACGACGTTCTGGAACTACTTCCCTCGAGTGAAAAAAAAGTACAATTAGATAGCTCAGGAATTTTAACCGGGGCACCGGAAAATAATATTTGCATTAAAGCTTATAACCTGATAAAAAAAGATTATCCTGATTTGCCGATAGTGAAAATGCATCTGCATAAATCCATACCAATGGGTGCAGGCCTCGGCGGCGGATCCTCAGACGGCGTAGCAACTTTACAGCTATTAAATAAAAAATTTAGCTTACATCTTACAGAAAAACAGCTTTCCAGCTATGCCTTGCAGTTAGGCAGCGACTGTCCCTTTTTTCTCATAAGTAAACCCTGCCTTGCTTCAGGCCGGGGAGAGACTTTGGAGCCTGTCCAGTTTTCACTTTCAGGATATAAAATTGTGATTGTAAACCCCGGAGTACATATAAGTACCGGCGACGCTTTTAAAAAAATTACACCCTTCATACCTAAAAAAAGAATTAAGGAAATAATCACACAGCCCATTGAGACCTGGAAAAAGGAACTCACGAATGACTTTGAGAAATCAGTATTTGAGAAATTTCCCGTGATCCACCAGCTCAAAAACGAACTCTATGAAACAGGTGCGATTTATGCAGCAATGAGTGGAAGCGGAAGTACTGTGTATGGAATTTTCAAAGCAGATTGTGCAATAAATTACACCGCGAAGGCGGGTTATTTTTATAAAATAATTGAGGCAGCCTGACTTTTATTACGGAAAACACACAAGTAAAATTGCCCAGATATTTCCTAATATTTCTTTATTGTTTTTTGCCGCTTTTGCTGCCAGCCCAAAGTGACAGCAGCTTATTTTCGCCATCAAAAGAGAATATAGATTCCCTTGAAATTATTTACGGAAGGCATAAGCATTTTCTTAAGGAGTTTGAAATGCAATCACTAATTGCCCTCTCCTATTACCCGGAATTATGGAACGAAAGCGTCGTTTTTAAGTACAAGGGATTTAATAGTTGTGCTCAAACAACAATGACTTTGGGATCGATCTTTAAAAAAATAGATAAGCAGTACATTATTTACATAAACAACGATGTCACTAAGACGGGAATGCTTTTGCAGGATGCACCGTACAATGCACAAGTGGCAGTTATCGGCCATGAACTTGCGCATATAGTGGATTTCAAGAGTCGTGGCTTTTTTGATTTGACCCTATGGGGTTTGAAATATCTTTTTGTAAAAACCAGTACTAAAATCGAAAGAAAAACCGATAAAATTACCATACAGCATGGTTTGGGATGGCCCCTCTATTATTGGGCAGATTATGTCTTAAATAAGTCAAAAGCAAATAAGCACTATAAAAAAATTAAAGAGAAGAAATACCTGCTGCCGGATGAAATTCTTCGATATATGATATCAAACAATTTATCGAGATAGCTGCTCCCTGTAAATTTGCTGGTTTAATTTTTGAGTAAAACTTTAAAAGAGTATATCTTTGACCTATTGAAAAATAGAATTTACATATTACACTTCCTTCTTTTGAACCTTGATTTCTTAGATCACAGGCAATAACCATATCGCACCCTGGTTATTATTTCAATTTTTCATCCATTTTTATTTCTAATTTTTTATGTCAACTCAATTGATAAGTTCGCAAACAAGTTATTTCACAGATCTCGAGAATGAATTCGGAGCCCATAATTACCATCCCCTGCCTGTGGTACTTCAAAAAGGAAAAGGTGTTTTTGTTTGGGATGTCGAAGGCAAAAAATATTATGACTTTTTAAGCGCCTACTCAGCAGTAAACCAGGGGCATTGTCACCCTAAAATTATAAACACATTAATTGAGCAGGCGCAATTGCTAACACTTACGAGCAGGGCTTTTTATAGTGAAGCTCTTGCACGCTTTACTCAATATATAACCGAATATTTTGGTTACGAAAAAGTATTGCCGATGAATACGGGGGCCGAAGCGGTAGAAACGGCTTTGAAACTTTGCAGGCACTGGGGCTATGCCGTAAAAAAAATTCCAGACAACAAAGCTAAAATCATTGTATGCAGCGGCAATTTTCACGGGCGCACATTGGGGATCATTTCCTTTAGTACCGATAGTACTGCTAAAAAAGATTTTGGACCTTTTCTTCCAGGGTTTGATGTAATTCCATACAACAATCTGCCCGCGTTAGCCGAAGCCCTCACCGATAAAAATGTAGCGGGCTTTATGGTTGAACCTATCCAGGGCGAAGCGGGAGTAATAGTTCCAGATGAAAATTTTCTTACAAAAGCCAAACAATATTGTAAGGACGCAAATGTTTTATTTATAGCCGACGAAATTCAAACCGGCCTTTGCAGGACCGGTAAGATGTTGTGCTGTGATCATGAAAATGTTCGTCCGGATATTCTTATCCTGGGGAAAGCACTCAGTGGTGGCGCATTGCCGGTAAGTGTCGTGCTGGCTGACAATGAAATCATGCTTACTATCAAACCCGGTGAGCATGGAAGTACCTATGGGGGAAATCCACTGGCATGCAAAGTTGCTACCACATCGCTGGAGGTATTCAAGGATGAAAAAATGGCTGACAATGCAGAAAGAATGGGTAAGCTTTTAAGAGAAGAATTGGTAAAATTAGATTCAGCATATATAAAGGATGTGCGCGGAAAGGGATTATTAAATGCTATAACCATTAAACATGCAGATGAAAATGCCGCCTGGAAATTATGCACGGAGCTAATGAAAAATGGATTACTCGCGAAACCAACACATGGTGATAAAATACGCTTCTCGCCTCCCCTTGTTATAAGTAAAGAAGAAATACTTGAATGTACGCAAATAATTAAGAAAAGTCTTCTCGTGTTGAATTGAATATTATTTCAAATCATCAGCACTAAAAACCAGTGGAAGCAGGTCTGCAGCATTTTCAATTACCTGCACCTTGCCTTCCATTCCACTCAGGATAACCCGGATGGGGGTTTTAGTCCTGCGTTGGAATTCCGCGAAAGACTGGCGGCAAATACCGCAGGGGCTCACAGGCCGGTCGCTTTTGCCTTTCAAATTATTATAAGCAATAGCAACAGTTTCTATAGCGACGCCGGGGAATTGAGAAGATGCTGTGGAAAGCAAAACTCTTTCAGCACAGATTCCTGCGGGATAAGAAGCATTCTCCTGGTTAGTGCCGGTAACTGTTTCCCCATTTTTTAATTTACCAAAAGCGCCAACCTGGAAGTTTGAATAAGGTGCATACGCAAATTGAGTCACGGAACGTGCTTCGCTCAATAAAAAAGAATCTGCCTGGTTTAGCTCTTCAATAGAATCATATACTGTAATAATAAACTTATGTTCCTCTTGCTTCATGATAGATTTTTTATTCACAAACTTAAGCTCTTAAGATTAAGTATAAGTATTTTGGGATTTTCGCATCAGGCAGAAATCCCTAAATGTCATCAAAATTGCCACTAAAAATTTTATATCACTTTTAATCAAAAGTTTTATTTTATGTTACGAACAAAATCGTATATTGCCTACGAATAAAGTCGTAACAATGAAATTAAGTAAAAACAGCAAGCCTACTGAAAGTGAACTGGAAATCCTGCAAATATTGTGGCAGCGTGAGTCTTCAACCGTTCGCGATGTGCATGAAGAGCTTTCAAAAACAAAAGTCTCCGGGTACACCACTACTTTAAAACTGATGCAGATAATGTTTGAGAAAAAGCTGGTGACAAGGGATGATAGTGCAAAGACCCACGTGTACCAGGCTGCAATAAGCCGCCAGAAAACGCAAAAGCAATTTCTTGATAAAATGATAAACGGATTATTTTCCGGATCATCTACCCAACTTGTATTGCAGGCCCTTGGCAATCAAAAAGCATCAAAAGATGAACTGGATGAAATTCAAAAATATCTTGACGACCTAAAAAACAGGTAACGATGAATTTTGCAACTTTACAGCATTCCGTGTTTTTACAAGCATTAGGTAATGCGATCTTAAATAGTCTTTGGCAGGCATTTATTATCTGGATTATTTATGAAACAATAAATATTTCTTACAAAAATGCTTCCTCAATATTCAAAAACAGGGTAAGCACATTTTTAATTTTCATCGCATTTGGATGGTTTATTTTAAGCCTTATTACCGGCTTTTATCATGATGAAAATTTATCGCCGATAGTCTTTAACCCGGCTTCAATTGGCACGGCCGAAACATCTAAAGAAGCAGCACTTAACATACAGGCTGTTCTTTCTTATATAACCGGTTCGCTCCCCTATCTTTCCATTTCCTATATTTTTCTGTTGGCTTTTTTGATGTTTAAACTCTTTTCATCTTATCGATATGTGTATTTCATAGCAAATAGAAGGCTTCAATCACCGCCTTTTGAGCTGCAGCATTTTGCTTCAAAAGTGGCAACCCAATTAAATATTTCAAAAAAAATATCTGTATGGATTTCTCATCATGTTGATGTGCCTGCAACTATTGGATTTTTAAAACCTGTGATTCTTATTCCCTTTGCGTCCATAAATAATTTATCCTCACATCAATTGGAGGCAATAATTCTTCATGAACTATCGCACATAAAAAGAAACGATTATGTAATAAATCTTTTTATTTCTGTAATTGAAACGATACTCTTTTTTAACCCATTTATTTTATTACTTGCAAAAGTTATTAAGCGGGAAAGAGAAAATTGCTGTGATGACTTTGTAATTCAATACCGCTATGACCCGCACTCTTATGCATCTGCCTTGTTGCGGCTTGAGCAATCAAGGAGAAGTAACCTGCAATTAGCTATGGGCGCTGTTTCCGGTAAAAAGCAGCTTTTAACAAGAGTAAAAAGAATTACAAATAATCAAATAGCATCCAAGCAATTCAACTATGGGCAGAAGTTGCTTGCATTACTTTTGGTGACTTTTATTGTTTGTTCTGTTGCATGGCTTTCCCCGCAGGATAAAAAACAAAATATAGGTAAGCCGTCATCATCATCAGAGAATTTGGAAGCTCCTGCAAAGCCAACTCTTCCCCTTCCGGCACCACGAGTTGAAAAAAAAGAGATTGGGACGAGCCTGTCTGAAATCAAAATTCCAAAGGAAAATCCCACCCGTAATAGCAGGCAATCTATTTCTCAGTTAAGTTTAACAGGCGACAATTCCGGCGCCGCCGAATTTGACCTGGTAAAAGAGAGTTCTGATTTCGGAGAAAAGGAGTCAGACAATCAGGATAAGGAATTTTATTTTTTGGGGGCAGACTCTAAAAATCCAAAAGTATTTTTTGATCAAAAGGTATTGAAGTATGTTCCTTTAAAATTACTCGAAGATTTTTCTTTACAAAAAATGAATATTCATATCGATGTGGATGAACTTAATAAAAATTTGGAAGAAGCTTACAAAGGAATAAACTCAATGGATTGGCAAAAAATTCAAAACGACATAAATGCATCCCTTTCCAGGTTAAAGGGGGATAAGTCATCCCGGAAGGAAATGTCGGAACTATACCAGGAAGGTTTAAAACAGTTGCTTGAAGCAAAAATTGAAAAAAAAGCAAAATCTGATCCTAAAACCATTTCCACAGAACTGTGGAAAAAAATGGTTACAATTGATTCTCTTAGAAATTATGAAGTGGCCCCGGCACACAGGCGTCTTCCCACAAATGAAGTATGGGAACAAATACAACAATCGCGAAACTTTCAGGGCAACAGCGGTGATTTTTATAAATATGAACCCGCACCTTTAAACTGGGGATATAACGATTTACCAAAAAATAATTTTCCCCCAGGCATTTCTATTAAAGGCTTGAAAAGTAAAAATGCGAAAATTATCATAGGTAATTTAACCCACACTGACAATGAATCAAAAAGCTCTTTTCATTACGTTATTACTGATAGTAGCAGTACTGAAAAACGAAAAGTTATTACCATCGAGGTAAACAATATCCCTTAACAATAATTCTCCCTTTACAACTTCCTTGGCAACAAATTCCTAAAGAGCCTCTCCTTCCAGATTTACCATCATTTCTATCTTAATATAGAATCTTAAGGAAAATTCAATTTATAACTTCTGGCCGTTCGTTCCTATAGAAAGGACTAAAAAAATCGAACAAAAAAAAAGCCGCATAGAAATGCGGCTATTGTTAAGAACCAGTGAGGTTCTGTAACCCCCAAAGAAAACTAGTTGAATTAATTTGTAATTGCCTTAGAACTATTGACGGGGCTTCGAATCAATCTTTATTAGCAATTACCTATTGAGTATTTTTAGTTTTTGTAAATAATTATCAAATTTGGTATTTAATTTAGAAGATTTAAAATGAGATTCTTTTAACAGCTTCTAATTGAAGTGAGCTATATAATTGCCGTTATTAAATACTGTAAATAATAATAAAATAGTAAGGAATATTGCTACAATTGCAGCGGTTCCAACGGTCTCGATAATACTTGTTTTCATTTCTTCTTGTTTTTGTGGTTTATAGTTGGGTAAATAAAATTTAATAGAAATGAGCGACATAATTACCATTGCTGAACACAGTGAACAGTAATAAAAGAGTTAAGAATGTAGCTACTATTGCAGTAGTTCCGATGGTATTGATAATGTTTGTTTTCATGAGAGTCGTTTTTAATGTTTAAAAATCAATTTTGTTTTTATTAATAAAAGTGAGCTACGTAATTACCGTTATTAAATAGGGTGAATAATAATAGTATACTTAAGAATGTGGCTACAATCGCAGCAGTTCCAATGGTGTTGATAATGTTTGTTTTCATGAGAGTCGTCTTTAAGTGTTTGAAAATTATTTAATTAATTTTTGAGTCGAATACAGACTCCCGTTAAGAATCACTTCAACTATATATAAACCTTTTGATTGTGAAGAAAGATCAGTCAATTGCAGATTATTGTACCCTTTTGATACTATTCCCTTTTTAGAAGCAACAAGCTGGCCTTTCGCATTGATCATTCTTAATTCAGCGTTGCCGGTTGCATTACTATTGAAGTTTACATTTATCTTATCTACGTATGGGTTGGGATAAACCTGTACAAAAGTTTGATTTGCCGAACTAAAGCGAACCATTTTTACCACACTGTAAGTCGTTTGTCCGTCAATATCTATCTGCTTTAGACGATAATAAACAATATTGTGAGCGCTTAGATCCTTTGCGTCGTCAATGAAAGAATATTTGTTTGAGCTATTTGTGTTGTGTTCCGGCCCAAAAACCAGGGCGATAGTACTAAACGTCTTTTGGTCGAAACTTCTCTCTATTTCAAAATGATCATTATTTGTTTCATTTTCTGTGATCCAGGAAATATTTGCAGAAGTACTGTTTACAACGTATGCGTCGAATGAGCGATATTTTACAGCTAATGTATGTACATTATTACTGATGCTCTTAAAATATAAACTGCTGTACCTGTCAGTTGCGATAGCGCCGTGTGTGCCGTTATTTTCAATTTGAGAACCAAGGGAAAGTTTAAGCGTGGATACATTTAGAAAGTGAAAGTTTACACGTACATCTAGAGATACGGTATCTATTCCTGTTCTGTTCAACACAGGCCCCAAAATGTGCAAGTTAAGCAACTCACTATCTTCGTCATGAACACTGGTAACGTTTAATAAAGAAGGCACCATTGTTGGCAAATCGTAACTCGATGTCTCATTCATGTCAATAAATTCCCTCACTCTTACATTATCTCCGTCTATATCTATGGCAGAGAGGTCTAATACTGGAAAGGAATAACTAAGGCCTGCGGAAGTTTTAAAAGATATCTCCCATTTAATATATGAAGTTCCGTAAGTAGAAGGACCACCAACGATAGGTTGCCATGCGTCATAATATCCTAATGTCGAATCGTCAATATTAACTAGCTTGGCACCATTCTTCAAATCGGAGATTTCTACAAATGCATCAACACCCTCTATAACATTTGAAAATTTATAAGTTGCATGTTTTTGACCAGCAATACCCGACACTAATTTAGGTTGAACAAATCTCAATTTGGGAGAAAGATTTTGACCCTTGCTCTGAAGCGTTGTGAAGAATGTCAAAGTTATAAGCACAATTATGTACTTACCTACCAGTGTAGATTTCGAATTCATTTCTTGTGGTTTTGGTTTCTTAAAATTTGTCAAATTAGCTTTTTACAGAACTAACTTGAAAGCAGTCATTTCAAGGAGGGATCATTTTGAACCGGGGATATCCGAGGTAAGACGGTACATCAACGATTCGGGGACAAACATAGAGTACAAACTCGGATAATGCAAGACCGTAAAATTACGGCATTTATCTATTTTGATAATTTTAAACATTTTGGTATTTTTATTAGATAATTTATGGCATCCTGTGCTTATAGCGCCAAACATGATCAACAATATACTCGTATAAAATACCAAAATTTAAATTTCAGCGCAATTTTGATACATTTTTCACTGATTTCTTAAGTTATATATGCATCGTTAAAGAGTACTCCGAAAAACCACCATATTGATATCAATATAATAGTCATGCGTTTCATAATCAAAATTAAATTATTAATAATTTTAATATGTTATACACATAAAACTAAAGTTTAGTTATATTAATATACTATTTATTAATCAATTAATTAAAATACAAAATGGCATTTTGCTCAAATCATTTTTTGTTTAATAATTAGTGAAGATAAAATGGAATAATTCTTTCAATTTAATCTACTTTATAATTTTAAATGTATGTGTTAAATATTTAATTATGAACTTAAAATATAAAAATACATCTACCAATATACTTAGCTATAAATATCTAAAGTATAAAAATTAGAAACTAATATCATTAGTAGCACAAAAATATATTTTCTAGGATGCTTTAGAAAATTTCCCGAAGAAGGTGGCGAAACGATTTTGTGGTCACTCCCCCATTTTGCCTGAAATCTGCTTTTATTCTATAAATAGTAAAATCACGGTAAATCTCATTAACGGAAAGACCTATTTGGGGTGTAGGTTGCTAAATGGGCTGAATGGGACTTGCCCATTGAGAATTGATTTAGGCGGAGTTAATACCCTTAGAAATCAAAAACAATGGCCTTATAAGGAGGCGGCTGATTTTAATTTGGAAATTAAATTTGGAGTTTCCTAAGCATTTTTTGGAAATATATCCGGATTTTGGGAATGCTATACAAAGATGGGAAGCCGCATTTTTTAGGTAAGTTGCATTTTTTGGTCAGCGAGTTAAATTTTCCGGCATTCTGAAATTTCTACTTCTCACCGATTTGAATACTATATAATGTTATATATGTAATTAGGAGGACGACGAAAATATATAATGGAATTACTAGTTATTCATGAGGCACTGCGATGAATTTGGTGAATCTGGCTTTTAAGCGTGTTAGCTAAACATTTTGTAGGCTAATCGCAGCAGCTTTTTAATATTTGCTGTAAGTGCCATTGACTTATACCCTACGATGACTTTTTGATTGATTCGTGAAGCCACTGGATAAGGATAAATTTTATTAAAAAGGGCATTAATTGAAATCCTGTTTGTATTGGCTAAAATCAATTCCTGGATCAATTCCCCCGCCCCCGGCGCCAGCATTGTGCCACCCAATACCGTCTGCTTCCTGAAAATTCCTTTCCTGCTTATAAATAATAACATTTTGCCGTATTGGAAATTATCAACCACGGCACGGTCGTCCTCTTCGAAACTTTGTTCCAATTTCTCGTAAGAAATTCCCCTTTCTTTCAATTGCTTTTCACTTAGGCCAAAAGTTGCCAACTCCGGATCGGTAAACGTGACCCAGGACATGTGCTCATTATTCAATTTTTTACGTAAGGGAGAGAAAAGATTATTAAGGAGGATACGTGCGTGAAATTCTGCCGCGTGAGAGAATAGCAAGTCACCTGCAACGTCACCGCAAACAAAAATATCCCTGTTGGTTGTTCTCAAATAGTTGTCGACAACTATTTTTTTATTATTCATTTTTATACCGGCATTGTTTAACTGTAAAGGCTCGAGATTTAATTCTCTCCCAATAGCAACAAAAACGGCATCAAATTTTAGCGTGATATTCTCCCTGCTGTTTAACTGCGCCGTAGCCTCATTTGCGGATGGAAAATCTTTTATTTCAGCCCTGAAAAAGAATTCAATCCTTTCTTTTCTCAACTGTTCATATAAAATAGTTGTAACTGCCGTGTCATCATGCTCCAGGATCATATCACCCTTATGAATTACGATAACTTTACTGCCCAGCCTGCTCATAGTTTGAGCCATCTCCATACCGATGGGCCCGCCACCTATTACTAACAGCTTTGGGGGCAATTCATCTATGTGAAAAACACTTTCGTTGTCATAATATATCACCTGTTCAACGCCAGGCACTTTTAGTTTCTTTGGTTTTGAACCGCTGGCAATTACTATCTTTTTTCCACGATACTTTTTCCCATCAACTTCAATTTCATCTTTCCCTGTAAAATGAGCTTCTCCCAAAGCCACATCCACCCCCTGCTCACGCAGCCACGAGGCGTTTTCATGTGCTCTTATATTTTCCTGCCTGTCGTAAACATATTTTATCACTTTTTTTATATCGACATCGCCATCCACATTCAACCCAAAGTCTTTAGATTCTCTTGCATTGTGAATAATCTTTGCTACGTGAATAATTGCTTTACTCGGTACGCATCCATCATTGAGGCAATCGCCACCAATATCTTTATCACTTAGCGAAACCATCAGAACCTTGAAGCCGGCTTTAGCCATAAAAAGCCCAACGCTTAATCCACCGGATCCAGATCCTATCACTATAATATCGTAGAGATTTTTATTCATTACACTAAAGTCGGTAAAATTCAATTTAATTTGATCTCCCTGGTCAGGCATTTATTTTTGTTCTTTGACAGATCGCCCGTTACATTTACACATCTAATATTTTTCATTATGCATATTATTCTAAAGAAATCATTTGTTTTCATTCTTAACATTTGCCTGCTAAGCTCAGCATTGGCGCAGAGTCCCGGGAAAGTTATCGAGCAACTCAATATCAAGAGCAACATCCTGAATAAAAATGTAGCCTATACAATTTATCTCCCTTCTGACTATAGTTCATCGGAAAGAAGTTACCCCGTTGTTTACCTCCTTCACGGTTATACCGATGATAACACCGGCTGGTTGCAATTCGGAGAAATAAATCGTTATGCCGATCAGGCTATTGCTGACGGCACCATACCGCCAATGATAATTGTAATGCCAAACGGCGATTCAAGCTGGTATATTAATTCTTATGATGGTAAAGAAAAGTACGAGGATTTTTTTATTAAAGAATTTATGCCCGCTGTTGAAAAAAATTACAGAATTAAAAATCAAAAAAGATACAGGGGCATTGCAGGACTTTCTATGGGTGGATATGGAACTTTATTCTATGCGCTAAAATATCCCGACCTCTTTGCAGCGGCAGCTCCATTGAGCGCTGCGGTATTTGACGATGATGCAATGACCGGTTTCCCCGATCAAACTTATGAACGAACTTTCGCTCAGTTATTTGGCCGCGGATTAAAAGGCAAGGACCGCCTTAGCAAGGCATGGTACGATAATTCTATTCTAAAAATGGTGGGTACAAAATCTGCTGAGGATTTAAGTAAAGTCCGATACTGGATAGATTGCGGCGACGATGATTTTCTCACAAAAGGAAATTGCCTGCTCCACATAGCACTCAGCGAGAAAAAAGTTCCGCATGAATACAGGGTTCGTGACGGTGCACATACCTGGAAGTATTGGCGGTCAGGCATTACAGATGCCTTGCAATTTATCGGTCAAAGTTTTAGCCAATAAAAGGTTTGTAATCAGAAATATGATTTGAAATGTTTCCCGTTTTCAATTTGCAATAACAACCTTTGTTTGCTTTGTATAAGCGCTGAAATAACCTAAAGCCCCGCCTTCGATATTAGTTACCGGGTTTCCGGGAGATACATTGTCGCTGCTGCCTGTGCTGCTTTGGCTAAGGCTGGAAAAGAATTTATACACAGCAGGATCTACACATTGCATTTCTACTTTTACTGTATCGCCGGTTTCAAGACGCTCATCATTGGTACGGTCGAAAAATGTGAGAAGCGTATTATTCAACCTTCCATCCGTGAAATCATCATTCAACACAAAAATATTTTTATTAAGAATTTCATTTTTATATTGAAGAAAACGGTACGCATTTCCTTTGCCGGGAGGATCATAAAAAGTTACATTCGAAAATTTCCTGTTGCCATCAAACGACCTGAAATCCACGACACTTAAACTATCAAAATTTACCTGGCCCGGCATTTGGCTTACCGAGGTAAATACCTGCCCGTTTATTTTTATTGAAAGGGAGTAGGTATGACCTTCCATTCCATTGAGGCTGGTAGATTCATACATTCCATTCCCCGTTTCCAAAAGGTCAACCGGCGGATCGTTATTATCCTGTATAGAAACAAATGCGCCTGTTACACCAGGAAATATAGCTGGCTTGCTAAAGTTTACCGTTTGAGTAATGTGCACTTTGCAATCACCAGGCTGATTGCTTATATATGCTTCTATCACATATTTTGACTCTGCTTTTTTAATGTCAATATCTATTACTTTTTCGCATGAAGAAAATAGTATTAATAAAACAACAATTTTATTTTTTGACATTTTAAAAACCGAAAACATATAAACTAAAATTTAAAATTGTAAGAGATAGAAGGCAAAAACCGGAATAAAATTGTCTTCACAGCTTCTGTTTGTAAAGGATCACTCTTGTTATCACGAAAAGTAATAGCATACGCATTTTCACGGCCATAGGCATTGTATAAACTAAAAGACAATTCAGATGAGAATCTTTTTTTCTCTTTCAACACTTTTGTCGCGGCGATGTCGAGCCGGTGATAAGTCGGCATACGATAGCCATTTCTTTTTGTGTAATAAAAAAAAGTTTCGGTACCGATGTTATACTTCCCTTCGGGAAAGGAAACAGCATCACCAGTGTACAAAACCCAATTAGCCGAGAGCGTCCATTTCTTTTTAAGCTTGTAAGCACCCACTATCGCTATGTCGTGCGTTCTGTCCTGGCGGGCATTGTACCATTCATTGTCATTTATGCCATCTATTTTCTTTTCTGATTTTGATAAAGTATAACTAAACCAGCCCGTAAATCTTCCCGTTTTTTTTCGGAATAAAAATTCTAACCCGTAGGCTCTTCCCTTACCATATAATAATTGTGTTTCCAAAGCATTTGCATCCGTGATATCCGAGCCATCCCGGTAATCAACCTGATTTTGCATGTCTTTAAAATAAGTTTCAACCGTGAGCTCATATTTATTTCCAGACAAGTTTTTGTAATAGCCTAATGATACCTGGTCGCTTGTTTCAGGCTTTATATTGTTGGTACTCGCCACCCACCTGTCGGTTGGCCTTGCAGAAGTGGAGTTAGAAATAAGGTGAAGGTTTTGTGAATTTCTTACATAAGAAGCTTTTAAAGAAGAAGAATTTGTGAGCAGCAAACTCACAGCCACCCGTGGTTCTATATTGAAATAAGTTTTTAATATTTTGCCTTCAGCAATGCGAATGGTATCTATAATTTTTCCTTTACCGTCGATGTTGTAAAAATCACCTTTGCCCAATATGCTAAAACCCGAGAGCCGCATTCCATAAGTAAGATTCCATTTATCATTTAACTTCCATGCATCCCAAAAATAAAATGCATTCTCCAGGGAATATCTTTTTTGGAATACAACATTATTGAAGCTTGAAGTAATGGAAGAAGTTACGTTACCCGGCTGGATGGTATGATAAATAGAATTGATGCCAATTCGGAATTTATGCCGGCTGCCGACGCTCCACTGCAAATCTTCTTTCAAATTCCAATCGCGTATTTGAGAAAAGATATTTACATCATTGGCGCCAAGTTTTAAACTGATACCATAATTAAAGTTACTGAAGATAAGAGAAGTGTTAGCAAAAATCCTATTGCTATAAACATGGTTCCAACGAAGCGTACCGGTGGTGTTTCCCCAATGCAAGCCAAAGTTGTCCCCCGCGTTCAGTTGATCGTTACCGAAATAACCGGATAGAAATAGCTGATCCTTTTTCCCCAGGGTAAAATTCATCTTGGCATTCAAATCGTAAAAACCAATTTTATTCCTGTTGATAATTGAATCATTGGATAACTTCAAAAATAAATCTACATAGGTACTTCGCCCGGATACAAGAAAGGAAGAATTGTGTTTTTGAATGGGTCCTTCAATGTTTAATTTGGAAGAGATCAGGCCGATGCCGCCACTGACGGCATAATCCTGGTTGTTACCATCATTCATGCGAATGTCAACAACGGAAGACAGCCTGCCCCCATATTGAGCAGGCATACCGGTTTTATAAACGGTAATATCTTTTATAGCATCCGGATTGAACGTTGAAAAAAATCCCAACAAATGCGATGCATTATATACAGGCGCTTCATCCAGTAATATCAGGTTTTGATCTGCCGCTCCTCCCCTCACAAAAATACCGCTGTTGCCTTCGCTAACTGCTTTTATTCCCGGCAATAATTGAATGGCTTTCATGGGATCATTCTCTCCAAAAATCCTTGGGATGTATTTCATTTCCTGTATGGAAAGCCGCTCCACGCCCATTTGCGTGCCTGTAACGCTCCTGCCGGCGATGGCATTACTTATAATAACTTCGTCAAGTGTTTTTGAATGTTCATCGAGATAAAAATCGGTAGTAAGGTTGTTAAAAAGATGAATATTTTGTCTCAATGTTTGTAAGCCAACTGAACTGATTTCCAAAACATAATCACCACTAGCAAGCGTGAGAGAAAAAAAACCATATTCGTTGCTAGTGATTGCTTCGGCTTTATCGACTACTTTAACCGTTGCACCAATAACACTTTCACCCGTTAGCTTATTCCTGATGGTGCCGCTGATCGTGTGCTTATTCACCTCTCCCGGTTTTTCTTTCTCCATCTCCTGCTGCTGGCTAAAGCATAGAAGGTTTATAAAAGCCAATGCAAAAGAAAGGATCATTTGTTTCATGCGGGTTTTGCTTTTACATCTTCAATATAAATCATGCGGGTGATAAAATTGAAAAAGATTTTGATTGCAAGGTTTGGCTTACCTGCCGATAGCGGCTGGAATTTTCGATTTATAGGATACATCATACTCAAGGTAATGAAGCAATTTATTTTATCGTGATTTGTATTGGCGAATATTCCTGCAATCATGCGGGCAATGGCAAATACGGAAAGAAGAAATTGTTTTGATAACAGGAGGAACAGGTTTAAAACCCGTTTAGGAAATATTATGTAATGTCATGTTCATTTCAACACGATTGCATACGATAAGCAAAACAATCCTTCAGAAAATGGGGTTGCATTTGATTTTCTTATCTTTCAGTTACATACATTTTATATGGCCATTATTATTGACTATGAAGATAAATACATAAGCGACTTTCAGCGACTGAACCTGGAATGGCTGGAGAAGTTTAATCTTGTAGAATCGCACGATCTTGAGATCCTTCACTATCCCCGGGAGAATGTAATTGACCGCGGAGGTTTTTTATTTATGCTTGTGGAAAAGGATGTCGCTATTGGCAGCGCAGGCCTTTTTAAAATGAACGACCAGGAATATGAACTTATTAAAATGGCCGTAGCACCGGAACATCGCGGCAAAAAATATGGCGATATGCTTTTGGAAAAATGCATTTCCAAAGCGAAAGATGTAAAGGCTTCGAAACTAATTTTGTTCTCCAACAGCAATTTACAAACGGCAATACGTCTTTATGAAAAATTTGGTTTTAAACATGTGGAAGTAACCGATGCACCTTTCGAAACAGCCGATATAAAAATGGAGTTGGATTTATAAAATTGTTACCGGCAAGTACAATTTGAATTTGATAAATTTTAAGCAACCTTGTCCATCTTAAAATCGAAGAAAATGTGGGTGCCGTTTTTGATTTCTTCTTTCATGGAACCGCTCAACTGCTGTGTGAGCAACGATATAAGTTGACCGCCAAAGCCGGTTCCCTTTGTAACCCCTGATTTACCTACTCCATTATCAGATACTTCAAGATGAAGAACATTGCCTTTTCTTTTTTCAAGCTTTATAAAAACTTTGCCATTGCTGCCCCCAGGAAAAGCATATTTCAATGTATTCGTGAGCAACTCATTTACAATAAGCCCGAGAGGCACAGCGGTATCAATATCTACGTCCAGTTTTTCCATAGCACATTCAATGGTTACTCTTTTATCTGCGCCAAATGAATCCAATATGCTCTCACTAAGATTCAAAAAATAATCTTTCATTTCCACGGAGCCCGGCGTCGTTCCCTGGTAAAGTTTCTGATGCACAATTCCAATGGATTGTACCCTGTTTTGGCTTTCCTGCATTGCATCTTTGGTATTCGGGTCATCAATTTGTGCTGATTGCAGAGCAAGCAATCCGCTTACCACTTCGAGATTATTCTTAACGCGATGATGAATTTCTTTCAGCAGCAATTCATTCTCCGCATTCTTTGTTGCGAGCAACCTGTTACTTTTAGTCCTGTTTCGATAACTCACAAAACCGAAAACCAAAAGCCCGGCTAACAAAAGAACAACACCTGCGCCAAGCCATTGCACTTTCCTCTGTTGAGAGATTTCCTTTTGCTGTGATGCAATGGTTGCTTCTTTCTTTTTCGTTTCATATTGGGTGAGCATCTTCGACATGGCAGCATCGCTTTCTACGGATGCGATACTGTCTCTTATGATCAATGCTTTTTTATGGTAAGCCAGTGAAGATTTATAGTCGCCGAGGTGTTCATAAATAGTGCTTACATGAAGATAGTTTTCTGTGAGATTGGAAGCGTCTTTATTTTCTTCCTGCAGGCGAACAGTTTCCAACTGATAGCCCAGCGCTTCTTTATAATTTCCCATCAGCAGGTTCACTTCGCCGAGGTTCGCTATGCTGGCAGCAATGGCGTTTGGGTAATTGGTTTTCTTTGCAGTAGCCAGGCAAGTTTCATAATCCCTAAGCGCTTCCGGGTAGCTCCCTAAACGCTTTAATGCATTGCCGCGGTTATTAAGAAAATCTGTTATGGAAATTTCTGAAAATTTTTGTGCGCGGGCAAGTTCCAAAGCACGACTGAAGTAATCAAGCGCCTGCTTATTATTTCCTCCTGCAATTTCCACATCACCCCCGGTGGTTAAAGCATATACCAGTTCATCCTTTAGATTATTTTCTTCGCAAATAGTAATTGCTTTTTTTGCATAATCCATGGATTCGGTAAGCCTGCCCTGCCGGGTAAGGTCATCCGAAATTCTTTCATAAGCGCCGGCCATCCCTTGCTTATCGTCCAAAGTTTCCATTAGGCGAGATGCGCTCAAATCCGCCGCCATCGCCTTGTCAATAGCTCCTTGCTTTTTATACACCCAACCGATCTTAAAGTAAGTGGTTGCCAGGCCTCTCTTATTATCAACGGCTTTATACCCCGCCACTGCTTTATTAAAAAACATCGTTGCTGAATCCAGTTGTAGCAGGTTCGCATGCATTCTTCCCTCCATTTCATAAAATTGGGGTTGCCAGTTTTTATCATCAATCTTATCAGAGAGTTGTACACCACGTTTTGCATATATCAAAGCTCTTTCCATATCCGATCCAAAGGCTGCGTCTGTCAATTGTTTTAGCAAGGTGAGTTTGTTGCTATCTATTTTTTCCGATGCAAGCCGGTGTTCAAGGCTGTCGTACGCGTTATCCTGGCCATAACCTGGCTGCATAAAAAGAAGCACAAAAAGTATTGAATAAAGTTTTCTCATGTGCTGCAGCATTAGCATGTAAACCTGAACGTTACTTGTATTTGCGTTCAGAATTTTAGTTATAAGATCAGTTAGTTATACTAAGGTGTTGCAACGTTATTCACATGACGCAGGTTTCAGATTCTGCACATGTTTTTATACTATCCATTTTTTCGGTGCAGGTGTTTTTGTTCCAAATGTAATACATTTTAATACTGCCAAAATGCGTGAATGATTTCCGCTCATTCATTCTTCCCTTAATGGCCGGTACCTGGCAGAATCAACACTTGTGTTAAAAAGTTCCCTCAGCTACAAACTGCAACTCTTTGATGCTTTCTTTGCTTAATTTAGTTATTATATTCCTTTTATATCGAACGGCTCCTCGAACATATCAGCACATAGCATCGCCTGCAGCAAGAGCCAAAGGAGGCATTGGAGCATTCCTTTCAGCAGCATGTTTTTGCAAAGCATGATATGTTGGTAACGCAAGGGCAAATATGTCGCCGGTTGTACTTTGTAGAGCACGGAGCGTTGCGCGGTTTCTACCATCTTAAAGATAGAGAGGTGACGTATTGGTTTGCTTTTGAAAACGATTTTGTTACTTCTTTTCACAGTTTTATTACGGGGAAACCAGCAGTTGAAAATATTCAATTGCTTGAAGGAAGTGTATTGTGGTCTATTGCCCGCGAAGAACTTGATAAACTGCTCAATACATTTCCGGATGTTGAAAGGCTGTTGAGAATTGCTTATGAAACATATTATCTGCGCCTAGAGGAGCGTTACGTGAATTCGCAATTTACTTCGGCCAAAGAACGCTATGCGAACCTCATCCAACAGGCACCACATATTATTGAGCGTGTAGCGCTTGGCCAAATCGCTTCTTACCTTGGCATCAGCCAGGAAACGCTCAGCCGCATCCGCAAGAGCCTTTAACAATGACAACGATTGTTTTTGACTTGCATCAAAAAAATCATGGAAGCCACAGGATATTTTTGGTTCGTAAAAAAAGTTATTATGGAAACAAAAATTTCACAGCAACCTTCCGCAGCATTTATCGGCGCCTCATGGACTGCTTTAATTATTGGCATCACAGCATTTATTACCGGCTTATGGAACGCAGCTATGGCTCTAAACGAAAAAGGTTATTACTTTACCGTTCTCATGTTCGGACTATTTGCTGCTATCTCCGTGCAAAAAGCCGTGCGTGATCAGTTGAAAAATATTCCCGTCACTAACCTGTATTATGGTATTGCCTGGTTTGCCACCATTCTTTCTATCATCCTGCTAACTGTAGGTCTCTGGAACGCTGACCTTGAAAAAAGCGAGAAAGGTTTTTATGCAATGTCATTTGTATTAAGCTTGTTCAGCGCTATTGCCGTGCAGAAAAATACACGGGACATGCGGTTGTTTCAAAATCCAACCTTGGAAAAAGAAAAGTGTAATGAAATAGAAAAGAACAACAGGCAATAGCAGCAGAACTTACAAGGAAAGCTGCACACATTGACATAACTATATCATATATTAGCTCATTAATCATTTAACTTGTTCAAAAATATAAACACCCCTTTTATTGCTCACTATAATATCAGGTAGATTATCCTTGTTCATATCCTGCGTTACCACCTGCAGGCCTACGCCTGAGTTATCATCAATTTGATGTGGTATCCATGCCGGTATTTTACCGGGCTTGTATTCAAACCAGTATAACATAGCGGGCTCTTCCGCTCCAGGATCGTGGCCGGTATGTGCATAGTATCTTTTTCCTGTGACAAGGTCAGGGTAGCCGTCACCGTTTATATCAACGAGTGCCATCCCGTGTGTTTGTGAGAACTTGTTATAAATTTCATGCTGAACCCATTTTATGGAATCTCCGGCCTGTACCTGCTCGTGCCACCATATTCCATACCGGTGAGCCGATGCACTTATAATATCCATGTCGCCATCTCCATCCAAATCCATTACATACATCTGGGAGCAGTCATCACTAATATTTGTGCGATGAAAAATCCAGTCTTCCTGTTTACGGTTCAATGGCGCTTCCCACCAGCCTTCGCGCATTACAACATCTGTTCTGCCATCATTATTCATATCGCCGAAGCCCAGGCCATGGGTGTACATGTGAGTACCACGAATGGAATCATTACTTATAATATGCTCAATCCATGACGTATCTTCCTTAGAAGTTGGAGGGCTTACCCATACCATCTTTTTGTTTTTCGAATCGGCGCATACGAGGTCCTTCAAACCATCACCATCAATGTCGTAAAATGCAGGCGATTCATTTCCAACGGCATGAAAAACCGCGCGTTCTTTCCAATACCCCGGCACATTCCTGGGATTCTCATACCACGTAGCAGCCTGCCCTGGCGTGGGAATACGAATGATATCCATCCACCCATCCTGGTTTACATCCATGGCGAAATCAAGAAAGGTATTACTATATTCGATTGTCTTATAAATTTTACCCGGGTCTATTTCGTGCCGCTTCCAGGCGGGAGCTTCAAACCAAAAAGTACCTGCCAGCACATCCATTAGGCCGTCTTTATTTACATCGGCGACTGCTACCCCTTCGGATAAAAAATCTGTGGTGAGTATTATCTTTTTAAATCTTACATCTGCAGTTGTTGTTTTAGGAGCAGATGATGTGTGGCATCCATTCAGTAACAGTATAATTGCTGTAGCCAGAAGCAATATAAAGATGGCACCAACACCGTTCCTGGTATGTTCGTTATGTCTTGTCATAGCAAGAAAATTTTGTGAATATTTCAAAATATTTTTCAGTAATCGTATTCATGCGCACATCGGCACCAAAGTAAATATACCAGTTCAACTCCTGGAACATGCAATAATGAATGATAAATGTAAGAAGGAAAACTCAGGTGATTTAAAGTTTAAATAAAAAAGGCCGGCTCACTTATTGAACCGGCCTTAACCCATTGTATTTTCTAAGAGAATTAATTACTTCTGGATAGTTTCTACTTCTTCTATTTGTCCGCCTTCAACCCTGAATCTTACATCATCGTATTGGCCGGCGCTTGTGATTACCCAAATCTGGCGATTTTTCCTGGTAACTTTTGCTACATTAGTTATTATATGTTCCGGGTAAGCAGCATACACTAATGTTTTTACATTTTTAGGCAAGTTTTTTTCGGCACCATAAGCGATAGAATATATAATTTTGCCATGCTTGTTTAATAATGTTTCCATTGCGATGTTGCCATTGCTAAATTTCGCAAGATAATTTTTGTTCACCTGCGACCAGGTAACTTTCTCGGCGTTCTGGTATTCCGTCTTAAAGCTTTTTAAAACTTCATCACTTACACTCTCATTTTCTGACGGCAGGTTAGTGCCTTCAGGAGAAGAAAGTTCATTCATAATTTTGCTGGAAGGGAATTTGAAAGCAGATTCATTCGAAAAATCAGTTCTCTGCGCAAGGGCGCCTGATACAGTAAATGCAGAAAATAGGACTAACACAAAACAGTTCATTAATGTTTTTTTCATAATTGGTTTTTAATGTTTTAAAAAAATTCCCGCTTATAACGCATTGCTGTTAAGTTTATTACAAGTTCTTAAATTAAAAAAGATATTCCCATTTGTTTGGAAATATCAAAATAATTACAAGTTCTATGAAATGATATTATATTACCTATAAATAAAAAATACAGGCATTAAACCAATACAAAAAATAATCACACTTATAAACGATGCCATGGTAAGTGTAATATTCAAATCATCAATAGCAATGCGAAAAAACAGTTATCTGCATAACAAAAATTATTTAATTAGGCTTGAATTTATCCTGTAAGCTGATATATTTGAACCCTTACTTTTATTCAATCAATACAATATGTTCAACTATTCGTTAAAAAATATATTACTTGCTGCCACTTTATCATTTACCTTTTTATGTGTAAAAGCACAAAAAGTAAAGGAGCCCAGGACCACAGCCGAATGGGAAGCAAAGTATCAGCCATTCCGCATTGCAGGCAACTTGTATTATGTAGGCACTTATGATCTTGCCTGCTACCTTATTACTACTCCAAAAGGAAATATTCTCATCAATACGGGGCTTGCAGCTTCTGCGTCACAAATAAAAAACAATATTGAAGCCTTAGGCTTTCGACTTGCGGATATCAAAATACTTTTAACCACTCAGGCGCATTACGACCATATTGGCGCAATGGCTGCCATCAAAAAAATGACAGGTGCGCAACTAATGGTTAATGAAAAAGAAGCAGATGTATTAGCAACGGGTGGCAATTCCGATTATGAATTGGGACAGTATGGAACTTCCTTCCAACCAGTAAAACCTGATCGTTTATTGCATGATGGCGATACTATCCAACTATACGAAATGAAATTGGTTATGCTGCATCATCCTGGTCACACCAGAGGCTCGTGCAGTTATTTATTTACCGTAAGAGATACGAAGCAATCTTATAAAGTGCTTATTGCAAATTTACCCTCAATCGTTACGGACAGACCATTCGGAATTATAACCAACTACCCTGGAATAGCCAGCGATTACGCATACACGTTAAAGGCAATGAAGAATATCTCTTTTGATATATGGCTTGCATCACATGCCAGTCAATTCAACCTGCATGATAAGCACAAGCCCGGGGATGCCTACAATCCTGCTGCTTTTATAGACCAACAGGGCTATGACAAAGCAATAAGTGATTTGCAAAAACAATATGATGAGAAAATGAAGAAAGACGAAGGGAATTAAAGTTCTTTCCAAATACTATAAATTAACACTAAAACCTCTCAGGCGGCTTTAACAACAGATGTGAAAAGTTATCCTGTTAATCTAAAATCCTAATGGATGCCTCTTTCTCACTTTACCAAATCTTCATCTGTAAGCTTCCAGTTATTATCAAAATATCCCGCCATTTTAATTTCACTGGCTCCTTCTTTCAACATGCCCAATTTAAAAATCGTAAAATCAGGAAAGCCGCTGGCACCTGCAAAATATTGATTTGCATTGGCAGCTTTCATTCCATTGATGCCCGTACTAGCTATTACGCCGACTGAATTAAGCGGAGAATTTTTCATTGGCCACACAAAATATGCTGCGAGATCATCTCCGTCAAAATGACTATTACCTGCACTAATCATATTTCTCTTCACCTGTATCGGGCAATAGGCTAATAAAATATTCCAAGCTGCATTGGTACTGGCATTTCCATAAATAATTACATTTCTCCCGGGGTAATTTGCCTCATCATATTCTTTATCAGGAATAATATCTACCGCACCATTGCCCCGATAATACCATGTTTCCGCATCGTATTTTGCTTTATTAAAATTCAACTCATTTTCTTCCCTATTACCTGTAGTACCATAAACAAAAACCATCTTATGATTAAAGGCTTCTTTAAAAGTGCCATAGCGTACCGGGTTCTTTTGATCTGCACCCGGCTTAGAAGAGATGGCCCACTCATTATTTTCTTTTAAAAGAAAAATACTATCATTATTACTTTTGGTCATATAAGCAACTGCCTTTCCATCAAGATTAATTTTTATCTCAGCACCGGCGTCAAAGTCACTTAGCGCCAATTTAAGCAGGCGAATATTTTCTGTAGTTCCGATAATACTTTGCTTTGCTTTATCCCTTGCTAATTGAATACGGCTATATTCCAAAGGATGTATTTGTTGCTGGATAGAAACCCAATGAAAATCTGAAGAGATACCGGGGCTTGCCGTTGAAAAATCAACGTTATTTACCATACTGTCTTGCGGCAACTGGTGCCATTTGAAGAAGTCAAAAAGCGGCTTCCAATCCACGCTCTGGTCGCCAAACCAATGTTCTCCGCCGGGATATTCATAATAACTGAAATCGGGATGAAAATCAGCAAGCACCTTTCTCATTTGCCGTGCATAATTTACTGATACCACTTTATCAGAATCGCCATGCAAAATGTAAACACCAAAAGCCTTATAGTTGTGCGCCAGTTGAATGACATCGCTCTGGTTACTTGCCCTTAATAGTATTTGTTCCATTGCAGACCTGCTGCTATCGGGAATAGCGCCATCTGCGGAACCGTAACCTTTCAAAGTCGGATAGCCGGAGCACGCACCAATCGCAGCCCATTTACCAGGATACGTTGCGCCTAGGAACCACTGCCATGCCCACCCATCGAGTGGCCGGTGAGGTAAATATGTTGCGGATCAGGCTTAAATTCTTTTGTAGCAATATTCAAAACTTCCAGCGCATCAAGCCTTCCCCAGTCTTCCCAGTTAAAACCACGGGGACGCCTGTTCGTAGCTGCAACTAGTGTTCCCCAGTCTTTTGATTTGTATGCTCTTGCCTGCCCAATAGCTTCCACGCCTGCACCATGAACAGATAAAAATAATGCCTGACCTGGCTCTGGTGATGGCGACTGTGGAGTTACTGCATAATATTGTAAACTGCCATCTATATTGCTGGTAAAAGTTTCACTGTAATGATCTGAAGGCTCGACCGCGTCAATGCTGATTATTTTTTCATCTAATGTTTTTGTTTTTTGAATAAGCGCAAGTTTGCATTCATATTTATCTTTCTTCGAAACTTTTTCTGCATTAAGCCCAAAGCTCACTTTCCTGGAAGACATTGCCGGTACAGATGGAATGGTTGTAAGCATTTCCCTTCCCTCAATGACACTTTTAATCTGCAGCCCTTTCAACTCTTTGGCGGAAGTGTTTTGAATTACAACAGCGCCATGCAGATCATTATTTTTTCTTGTAAGAACTATGCTGGGAAGTGTAGGGTCCTCTGTATTAATAATAACGGGCTTATCCGGAAAGATAAGACTGGCTATAGTTTGAAAGCCTCCGCGAATATATAATTCATTCAGGCCTTTTTTAAATTGCACAGGAATATACAACCAGCCCGCACCGTAAGGATCTCCTGTATGAAGTTGTCCGTTTAAAAATAAAAAGCTGTTACCCTTAATATTCAATAATGCACTTCTTGCCTTATCAGCCTTGTAAGTGAGGTAGGTATAATTTCCCCGGAACCTTCGGCGATCGCCCCTTTGCGGCCTCACAGCAGGCCTTAACCGGTGGAGGCTATCCGCGATTACGGATTGCCAGGTAAGCGCTTCACCATCTTCATCTACGCCAAAAGATTCGCCTTCCACGGGCTTTTGTAATGTATTCGTATATAGTTTGTAGGCCAGCAGATCAGTAGTGATTGCTTCGCGTCCATAGCTTGCAGGTGCATTTACCATAAGACCTTTTGTAAAATATATAGTGTCCTGGGAAAAGGAATTCAGTACGAGTAAGAAAAGAACGGCCGATGAAGAAGTTAATTTTTTCATAGTAGTAAGGTTTTGTGCTATTCAATATAATTCTTAAAAATATCCAAACTATGTAAGAAAATCATTATTTAATTTTTTCTAAAGTCTATGGCGCAGTATGGTTTTGAAACCATTTTACCAGTCACACATGTTGAGTTTTAGTCAGGGAACACCATCAAGATTAGTTATACAAAAGAATCTCTATTTCAAAAACTCAGCAAGCAAGATCCCGGTATAAGCTCCGATAATTGTACCGAACGAACCAACCAATATTCCCGGCAATCTGATCATCTACGATGTAACAGCTACGAGTTGTCACTACCATATTTTAAATGCCAGCAATTCGACCATTAACCAAAGTATTACCTGGAATATTATGTGCATGGACAATTAGATTTCCGGAAAGTTGCCAGAAGTTTGTGACCCGGTAAAGAAAGAGAGCAGTTCAACTTTCTTTCTTTCTTAATTTAGCGCCTATGTGGACATGCCCGATATGCAAGCAGCAATTTAAAAATACCAACCAGGTTCATTCCTGTAATGATAAGACATTGGCAGATTTTCTAAAAGGCAAATCGCCTATGACTATAGAGCTGTTCTGGCACTTTGTAGAAAGCTTTCAACAATTTGGTTTAGTTACGATGCACCCGACAAAAAGCATGATTGGTTTTGCGGCTAATAAACGGATGGCTTATGTAACAAGGCTCGGTAAGAATTTTGTAGATATCACCTTCCCTTTCACCGAACCCCACAACGATAACCTCTGCTTTCATAAAATAGCCCAGGTACCCGGTCAGCAACAATTCAACCACCATTTTCGCATGTATAGTGAAGATGATTTGAATGAGGAGGTGTTGCGTTTTATGAAACTCGCCTACTCAAATGCGCTGTAATTTTTTTGGTGACTTTTCGTTTGATTTTTAACCCATCATCGGCTATATGGCAGGCAATAGTTACATCTTGCAACTTGTGGACCCGACATGGCAACAATACCTGTATACCAAACGCGGCGCGGACATGCAAAGGTTGAACGATTTTATCAAAGAAAGAAAATGATGGGAACTCGTGCCCTCAGAGTTGAATAGTACGTCCGTTCTTATTGTGGGCAGTAAGACGTGGATACCTCCAAAGCGTATGTGAGCGCCGTGGCCACCAAAGACGGGGAACTTCTAATTGCTTATGTACCTCCGTCCCATCACGTAACGGTACAGGTAAACATATGCGTTATGAAGGGTCTAATGCGAAAGCAGGATTTGATACAACTGGTTTTTGCGGACAGACTCCAATTTTTCATACAGTAAATCAAATCTTAAATCATTCAATTGAGATGCTAAATTTTTTTTTATCAAATTCAGCAGATCTAAAAATTACTGTTAACGTACTTATTTGGGGAAAAGGTTACCAATGGGAAATATTAATTCCTGCTGTGAACCCAATTAGCTTTGCAATGATGGGACTTCTCCCGCAAATGCATAGAAATGAAATTGAAATTTCTAAGACTGTATCATTACTTCTTAAAGCAGCTTATGGAATTGATTACACATCATCAAATGTTCCTAACAAATATTTGAAAGGCTAATATTAAAATCAGTAACGGTCAGGAGAATAAGTGTTTTCCGACTGCAAGATGTTGTTTCTTTTGAAAGCGACATCAATTATTTAAAACGTTAGTTTAACTACTGCATAAATACCAGCGATCACTACAGCAGGTGGCAAAGCCAACAAAATAAGGAAAGTAATTAAGAATAAGTTTTTCATTTCAAATCCTCCCGGTTCAGGTTGCTCTTCGTATCCGGGTAAATAATGGATTGGGATATCCTGGGCTTCACAATATTGATAAACTGATGGATCTATTGGCATTTCGTGGATAATTTGGGTTAAATAGGCTTTATGACACTACCGTCTACTCTACTATGTAGCAAGCCTAATGCCACAATTTTTCCACATGCCTTTTGCACCAGTGAAAGAGGGAAAGCTTTACCAGGTTACTGCAGATTACATCTTCACTTCCCCACCTCATATTTCACCGCTTCGGTAATACCTTTCCAGTCATCGGTTCTAAAAGGTGCAGCAGGAAAACCTTCTTTATTAAACAAATTATCGTCGCCTGCATCATCGGTCCATCCATAGCGAATTGCAACCGGGTCACTCACGGTGTCGTTATACACCACAACCGTGTTGCCGCTGATGGAGGCTTTGGCATAATGAAACTGCTTATCGGCACCTGCAATTTCAAAGCCTTTAATATAGCCGTATTTATCGTGAACGGCGAGGCCGCCGCCGGTATTGGTAAAAGTTATGATTGCCTTATTGCCTTCTGCTTTCATACCTGAGTACCCGGGACCGCTATACACATTGTTTTCGCCATACACATTGTGCAGGGCAATCGCAGCAAGCCGTTTGCCTACATCCTGTTTGTTTTTCGGATGTATGTCAGATGAATTACCGATGTCGGTTGTAACCGCCATGCCCGTGTTAGGGAGTGATAATGTTTTTGCCTGCGCCTCCCTTAATTCGGCCCAGGTACTTCCATTGTTGCTGTTTCCATTGGCTGAATTGAAGGAAGCCAACTGTACAAAATAAAAAGGAAAGTCGCCATCATTCCAGCGTTTACGCCAGTCAGTTATCATAAGAGGAAAAGCCTTCCGGTATTGATAAGCCCGGCCTGCATTTGTTTCTCCCTGGTACCAGATAACGCCCCTGAATGCAAAAGGAATTAATGGATTCAGCATGGCGTTGAAGAGCAGCGTGGGGTAACTGTTGGGGCCAATGGAAGCTGAGCCTCCGGTTATTTTCTCAACTTTAAAATGCCAACCCCCGTGCAATGGTATTGCATCATTGTCGATGGTTAATTTCATGTCAGCATCGTCGCCATAAACACCGCCGCCACCGCCGGTATCTTCCACACGCACCGCTATTACATTGTTGCCCTCTTTTAAAACACCTGCGGCAACCGTATAATTTCGTTTTACATTATAACCATTTGTACTTCCGACTTTTGTTCCGTTCACGTATGTAACATCGTTGTCGTCGATCATAGCGAGTTGCAATGTAGCGGCTTTGCCTGCGTCGGCCTGTGAAACGGTAATCGTTTTACGAAACCATACGATGCCATCCAGGTCGCCAAGTTGCTGAGATTCCCACAAATTGGGCAATTGCATAATTGGCCAGTTGCTCTCATCTTTATTTGGTTCGCTCCATGTAGCGGCATCGGTATTATCTATAGAACCCTGCAAGGCTTCTATGCGTTTAAGGCTTGCCTCTTTTTTTATTTTTGCCATAGAATCCAAATTCAATAGCTGCATACCGGCGATCATATCTTTGAATTCATCGCTGTTTTCAAAAGCCTGGCGGCTCGTCCATGTTTCCACCATCGTGCCACCCCAGGAAGTATTGATAAGGCCAATAGGAATTTTCAGCTCACTATATAATGCTCTCGCAAAGAAGTAACCCGCAGCTGTAAAATCCCCCGCCGTTTCCGGGCTGCATACTTTCCAGTCTGCCGGCGAAATATCATCCTTCGGTATGGAGCTAATGGTGTTGGGCACCTTAATTTGGCGGATCATTGGATAGTTGGCGGCAGCTATTTCCTGCTCGTAATTATTTATTTTACCCCAGCCTGCAATGGGCATTTCCATATTCGACTGCCCGGAGCAGATCCACACTTCGCCCACCAGCACGTTATTAAAAGTAATGATGTTCTTTCCCCTGATAGAAAGTAAGTAAGGACCTCCTGCATTTTCATTATCTAATCTAATCATCCATTTACCGGTCTTATCTGCTTTGGTTATTTTAGTTTGGTGATTGAACTGAACGGTTATTTTTTCGTTTGCTCCTGCACGACCCCAAATGGGTATAGGCTTGCCACGCTGCAATACCATATTATCTCCAAAAAAATTTGGCAGGCTTATATCAGCAAATAAAGAACAGCCTGTAAATATCAAAACAATGGATAAAGAAATCTTTCTCATATACTTTTTATTAATAAATTTTTACGCCCGGGATTGACCGGCGCATTACAATCATACTTAATTAAAGGAACGAAATTTTTGCAGGACGACAAAAGTGAATTAATTACATATTTGATTTTTTCCGACATCCTTGATATTTTAAAAAATACCAGTTTTAATCATGTTATTCATGCTGTTGACTCCATCTGGTAGATCAAATAAACTGATTGCAGGCTACTTCAATTTTTCATTAAAAAAATCAATAGTACGTTTCCATGCAAGTTCTGCGGCATCTTTATCGTAGCGAGGTGTAGTATTATTATGAAAGCCATGGTTTACACCAGGATATATGTAGGCAGTGTATGCTTTATTGTTAGCTTTCAAAGCATCTTCGTAAGCAGGCCATCCGCCCGTGATACGGGTGTCGAGTTCCGCATATTGAAGAAGCAAAGGCGCTTGTATTTTAGGAACATCTGCTGCGACGGGTTGGCTGCCATAAAACGGTACGGCTGCAGCTAACTCAGGGATACGCACGGCCATCATATTCGCAATGCCTCCACCGAAGCAAAAACCTACAACACCTACTTTTCCATTGCAGTTTTTGTCGTTCTTAAGGAAGTCATAGGCGGCTATAAAATCTTCGAGCATTTCTTTATTGTCGCGTTTACTTTGCATCTCACGGCCCGCATCATCGTTACCCGGATAGCCACCTAAGGGAGTGAGTGCATCTGGCGCAATGGTAATAAATCCAGCTAGGGCAGCTCTTCTCGCCACATCCTCAATGTATGGATTCAGACCACGGTTTTCATGTACCACTACTATGCCTCCCAACTTTTGTTTTGCATCCGCAGGCATCGACAGTAAGGCTTTAATATCACCGCACCCTTTAGGGGAATTATAATGAATATATTCCGATTTCAAACCGGGATCATCCGCTTTAACTTCAGCTGTAGTCTGATAATCCGGCATGAGAAAGCTCATGAGGGAAGTTACCGTAATGCCACCAACGGCATACGTGGATAGCTTTTGTACAAAATCCCTTCTGCTGACACGGCTGTGTGCATAGTCGTCATAAAGATCAAAAACTTCCTGTTTGATTTGCTCTTTTTTGATGTTGATCATAATAGTAGTTGTCGTGTACGCTAAGTTAAGAAATTACCGGCGAGGTTCGGGCCACATGAATAGACCAATTATATTATGCACCGTTTGAATGGCCCAAACCAAGAAGGTTTTTTCCAGAGTTCTTTTATTAAAGCATTCAATTAAACCTTCTTGGTTTTAACTACTTAACAACTTATTCATGCAAAAATGCAAGGGCATCTCCTTATATTATTGTCCGGATAAATCTTTCACTCGGATATTTCGAAACTGAACTACTGATCCATGCCCGAGGAAACCGATATGTCCTTTGTCCCGCTTTAAACCGGGATGCGGCTTGCCATCAGGAGTTCCTTTTTCACGTGCGTCCGTGATATCTGCATCAACGATAACAGCGCCATTTAATATCACTTTTATTTTTGGTCCTATTGCAATCACTTCTTCATAATTCCAGTCCTCCATTAATTTTAAATAACCAAGCTTTGCAGGCACAACACCATATATGGAACCATGGTATTGATAGGGATGCAAATGATTGTATTCAGCGGCCGTGTTATCGAGTATCTGTATTTCCATGCCCACATAAGCGGCATCGCCTTCAAGCGGCGCCCTGATGCCTAAACCGTTATTGGCTCCGGGGGTGAGCTTAAATTCAAAACGAAAATCAAAATCACTATATTCTTTTTTAGTATAGACATTTCCCCCGCCGCCCTTTTCAGGATGTATGGTAATCGTACCATTTTCAGGGACATAACTTTCCGTGTCGCCCGTCCATTGATTCATCGTCTTCCCGTTAAACAATAACGAGTATCCTTCCTTCTTTTCCTCTTTTGACAGATGATTTGTTGAAGTGCCTTTGGAAGTAGCGCACGAAAGAAAAGCTACTGCGGGTATTAATAAACAGAAAAATAAGTTTGATTTCATTACTAATTATTAATGGTGATGATTATGTGTTGCGTAGAACAGGTGTAAAAGAAATCAATATTATTTCATCCTATCCAAATGGCCAATTATAAATTCACCAAGCTTTTCATAGCCGACAGCATTTGGATGTAATCCATCAGAAAAAAGTGCCTCATCAATTTTTCCATCCTTTTTTATAAAAAGGTTTCCTGCATCTGCATAAGTTACCTTCGCCTGTACGGCTACGTTAGCTATCAATTTATTCAGCGCCACAATCCTTTCCTCCATATCCCTCCTGGGAAAAATCCCCATCAATAGTATGCCAGCCTTGGGTTGTTTCGACCGGATTGCTTTTATTAAAAATTGTAATCCCGTGGCTATTTCATCGTTGGTATTTAACCCCAGGTTGTTCGTTCCGATCATCAGCACAATTTGTTTTGGTGAAATACTATCCAGCTCGCCATGATAGATCCGCCATAAAATATTTTCAATTCTATCCCAGCCAAAACCCATGTTTGTTGTTATTCGGGGAGTAAAATATTTTTCCCATGAATCGGTGCCAGCATGCCTTGGATCTACCGGTGGGCCGGACCAATAGTGGGTTATGGAGTTACCAATTAAGGCCAGTTTCGGCGGATGAATTTTATCATACTGAATTACCTGGCTGTGCCTTGTTTCCCAATCATAGATCTTTGCATCACGGCGTTGAGTAACCGGAATGGTAGTTGAAATAATGCCTTCTGGTTCTCCCAAAATAGTCTTTATCTTTTTTTCATACGCCTCTGCATAATGCATCATGCCTATATCATTGGGGTGGGTACCATCCACCGTAGATTCTATATCCTGGTTAATGGCTTCTTTAAACAACCGGAATATATTCTTCACCCCTGCCTCAAGCAGCGAGTCGAAAGTTTCATTGAAAACCTTATTGGTTGATACGTATTCATTTTTCCGCACAGGATTTATTTCTTCATCAGTATATCCATCATGATCCGTTAGAAGAATTGGGGTGTATGGCTTCTTACCCTGCAATGCAATAACCGATGCGCTAATCCTCTTTTTTAATTCTCCTGTTGCATAATAGTCAGGAGAAGTAAGATTGGGCAGACAATCCAGCACATACATTTTTGCATCTACTTCCGTTAGCAGGTCAATCATTTCCTTTTCCAATCTTCCGTTACCGGAGAAAGCAAGGTTTATAACGGGCCTGTCTAATTTTCTTCCTAAAATATTGGTCCATGCCAGTCCGGGCCGGGAAGCGCATCCGCCCTGTGCAATAGATGTTCCATATACGACAATGGGTTTATCTGTACGAAGGGCCAGTGGTTTAAACATCGCCTCTTTTGGGACCGATATCTCCATCCATTTTACGGAATTATACAACGGCAGATACAAGGTATATTCCCGATTGTTAACATGCTGATCATTCGGCAAAAGATTTTTGAAATGATACGTGATCGTATCACCAAAAGAATATCGTCCTGCGGCCCAAAGCCAGTTACCATCAATTGTTTTTGAATACAAATCAACACCACTTACGCCGGTGGCAGGCATGTGTGGCATTTGCAATGATCCGGTTACCTGGTATTTTATAATAATTTCACTGGCATTGGTTTGAAAACGCATTTGCAAACCGGCACTATTTTTTGACAGGTTCCATACTTCTTTCCGAACGGATTGTTCAGCTTTTGCCGGCAGGCGATCATAAAAATCTTTTACTTCACGGGGCCATGCCTGTCCTTCCAATACTTGCAGGGTATCGTTGGCGGGGTTCCATGTCTTATATTCAATTGTGTTTTGTGAAAAAGAAAATTGAAAACTTACTATGAATAATAAGGCAGTAAAGAATCGTAATCTCATTAGGTGCAATTTTTAATTGATGGATTCTATATTTTTATTGCAATGTTATTGCTTTTGGGCGATTTGTATGAAAGGGCTTTGGGGTTATTCTTAAAAATCCTATTTTAAGTGCAAACTTAGAATCACTCAACAAAGCGCCATCTCATTTTTCTAACGACCTTCGCGTTCTAAGCATAAAAGTAATGAGTGAGATAAAAGTGATCATCACCGGTGCCACAGGTATGGTTGGCGAAGGTGTATTATTTGAATGTTTACAAAACCCAACGGTGAGCGATGTTCTTATTATTAACCGAAGGCCTTACGACATGCAACATCCCAAACTGAAGGAATTGATCGTTCCCGATTTTCTTAAGCTAAGCGACTTTGCGCCTAATCTTAAAGGTTATGATGCCTGTTTTTTCTGTGCTGGCATAAGTTCGGTAGGCATGAAAGAAGATAGGTATACACGCATTACTTATGATACCACCATAGCCGTTGCAAAGGCGCTGCTGGAGGTAAACAGCAATATGGTCTTTACTTATGTATCGGGCGCACAAACCGATAGCAGTGAAAAAGGAAGAATGATGTGGGCACGTGTAAAAGGCAAAACAGAAAATGACCTGGCAAAGCTGCCATTTAAGGCCGAATATAATTTCAGGCCGGGCATTATGCAACCTTTCCCCGATCAGAAAAACTGGAAGCTGCTCTTTAGGTCTTTAGTAAAAATCATTAAAATATTTTCGCCAAAAAGTGTGTTAAGTATGCACGAGGTTGGCCAGGCCATGATCAATGCCGTTACTATTGGTTACAGTAAAAATGTGCTCGAGGTAAAAGACATTAAGAAACTGGCAAAGGCGCAATAATCTCCTTTTAACCGGATACCGGAAAGCGTATGCAGCGCGATGTAAACAGTTGCATTACCTCGTGGCGCTAAATGGCTATCGTTCTCTCACGGCGCTTTGTATCTATCACAATCTTTTGCCGGGGAGAGATTATACTAAGGGCACTCGGGTAAATCAAGTAGGTTGTCCACGGTAAGCGTATCCTTATCGGTCTTGAGATATTTTCTGCCTTCATATTCGCCAATGATGACGTTTGCTTTGTAATTATCGACTGCTATGTAATAATCAAAAGTCTCGTTTTCAATCAGGGTGATGGCGTAGGCTTCTGATAATTTACCCCAATCGCCCCCAATGTTTTTTATCTTTTCGTGTCGGTGTAATCGGTCAGTTTTGGTAATGCATTTAATTTGCCTGGGAATTGCCATTCTCGATCTTTTAAGTTAGTTTGGTTTGAATTTCGTTGATAAATTCAAAATTTAAGTATAACTACAATTTATTGGTAACGTAGTTTTACTCGAATATATAGTAATTTCCACATTAAGTTTATTTTATAAACTAACTTTTTAAATCTAAGCTATATTACAGTAATCCGCAACAGTGCGATTGTTAATTCGACGGAAAGATTTTTTAGATGGCTGTAGAGCAATAGGAGGAGATGGATAAGTTTTTTGCCGGAGGTATGATAAGGAGGCTCGATGTCTGTAGACCTCACCACGGATCAAGTTGACTCACATTTTTTTGTACTTCATAGGACAGCAATATTACCCCCGAACTAAATGTTTTTGTTTTAATTAATTTCATTTTCAGCATTTCGTTTTCCCGAAGCAAAGTGGGTTTGAACATCGATTTACCTTTTCCTAAAACGACGGGGTGTATCCAAAGCTGGTATTCATCAATTAACCCTGACTGCATTAAAGAGTTTACAAGTTGTCCGCTGCCAAATACAATTAGGTCTTTTTCAGGTGGATGATGTGATTTTTTTAAACGGCCTATTTCTTCTGAAATATTTTTTTTTGCCAGCTTTGAATTACCCCAGCCTGTTGTGGTTATATCAGATTGTTTTAATGTTTTTGAAAAAACAATTTTGGTATGGTTGTTCATCATTTCTGCAAATGCAATATCCTCCCTCGCAATCGATACACTGGCGGCAATCGCAGGCCAATACCTTGCCATGGCGTTATAGGTTATCCGTCCCAGTAAAATCGTGTCTGCCTTACTTAATTGATCGCCTATATGTTCGGCCATGTCTAAAGTCCAGCGTTGAAAGTGCCAGTTTAATTCACAGTTTGGGCCGGCCATAAATCCATCGAGGGTTACATTCATTGAAACAATTACTTTTTTCATTCGCACCCGATTCGGGGTTAAGCTTTTGGCGAAGCGGTTCAATAGAAATAATTCTACTTGTTATCGTAGGCGTCTTTGAGGCCCTTAATATCAATCTTCTTCATTTTTAGCATTGCGTTCATAACTCGTCCTGCCTTCTCACGATCAGGATCACTCATAAGCTGCGACAAAGAAAGAGGAACTATTTGCCAGGATAATCCAAATTTATCTTTGAGCCATCCGCACATTTGCGCTTTTGGATCGCCATCTTCGGAAAGCTTATTCCAATAATAATCAACCTCTTCTTGTGTCTCGCAATTAATGATGAATGAGATCGCCTCGCTGAATTTAAAATGTAGCCCGCCATTTAACCCTGTAAACTTCTGCCCTTCCAATTCAAATTCTATAACCATTACAGTTCCCTCCGGCATACCATGTTGCTCAACCCCTTCTGTACCATAGCGACTGATTTTTCCAATACGGGAATTTTTGAAAATGGAAGTATAGAACCTTGCTGCATCTTCAGCCTGCTTATCGAACCAAAGGTTTGGCGTAATTTTTTGCAATTTTGCAATAGAGTCATTTTGGATGACGGACTTTTTTGAGACTGATGCCTCCCTGGTTTGGTTTCCCATTTTTATGAGTTTTAAGTTTGAATTTTTTTTGTCCATACAAAAGTAAACAGGGTAAAAAATTTGAAGAGGGTGCAAAAAGGACAAATGCGGGGCTTATTGCGACTTTATTTTTTATCTTTAATTTTAAAAAAAAGTAGAATGAAACATATTACAATTCTTGTTCCTAATGAGTCCGTTTTAGCAAGCATCGTTGATCCTCGAACTATTTTTACGGGAGTAAATGAATTTCTGGAAGCGGCGGGAAAACCTGAATTGTTTAAGGTACAACTTGCAGGCCTTACCAAACAAGTGAAATTGAATAATGGATTGTTTACCATAAATACAGATGTGTTGTTGCAAGACCTTAGGAAGACAGACCTCGTAATAATACCTGCATTGAGCGGAGACATGAAGACATCTCTTAACGTGAATAAAAAATTTATACCGTGGATTGTGCAGCAATATAAGAAAGGGGCTGAAGTTGCCAGTATGTGTATTGGGGCATTCTTACTGGCATCAACCGGCCTTCTAAATGGAAAAGAATGCTCAAGCCATTGGAAATTTGCAAATGAATTCAGGGAAATGTTTCCTGAAGTGACACTTGTTGACGGAAGGATCATATCGGAGCAGGATGGCCTGTACTCCAGTGGTGGCGCCACTTCTTACTGGAATCTTCTTTTGCATCTTGTAGAAAAATATGCAGGCCGCGAAATGGCGATCATTGCCGCAAAAGTGTATGCTTTGGAGATAGACCGCAAAAGCCAGTCGCCATTTGCCATGTTTACCGGACAAAAGAAACATGAGGACGAGCCCATAAAACAAGCACAGGAGTTTATTGAAAATAACCTTGCTGAAAAAATATCCGTGGAAGGCCTTGCTGGTAAATATGCTATTGGAAAACGACACTTTGAAAGACGTTTTAAAAAAGCAACCAATAATACACCGGTTGAATATATTCAGCGGGTAAAGATTGAAGCAGCAAAAAAGGAATTTGAAAACAGCAGTAAAAATGTAAATGAAGTGATGTACGAAGTAGGCTATTCCGATAATAAGTTTTTCAGGACTGTTTTTAAAAAAGTTACCGGCTTATCTCCCGTTGAATATAAAAATAAGTACAACAGGGAGGCTGCAGTTGCTTAAAAAAGCTACGCGATTGACTTAAAAAATTCAAGGGCATTTATCAATCGCCAAAAACGCACTATTCATTTGCCTTTTTCTCACCCAGTGAAAACCAGTTACCAGAATCATCGATAAATAGGGCCTCAAAACCATAGAATTCTTTTGTAGGTTCTTTCTTAAATATTACACCTTTGGCTTTTAATTCTTCGTAAGTTGCCATAAGATCATTACACTGAAATACTGCAAAACCAAATGTGCCGGCTTTAACCAGTTCTTTCATTTTTTCGGCAGCATCTTTTTTAAACATCATTCCTTCGTCGATTGCCATTAAAGTTAATTCAAGGTCAGGCTGCTCTGGTGGAGTAACTGTAAGCCAACGTTTGCCCGGCCCCATAGAGGCGTCAGTGTGAACTTTGAAGCCCAGCTTGTTTACATAAAAATCATAAGCGCTGTCCTGGTCAAGAACAAAAATGCTGAAATGGTTTACTCTTGTAATCATTTTTTTTAATTTTTGCTTTTAATAATAAAACAAAAATGATGCTTAAATAATTATTTCACTTGTTGAAAATTGCGATCTTAAGCCCAGCCGTTTTGTGCGGCAAAACAATTAGGAATAAATTTTAAAGGTTGGCTATTAATTTCTGCTTTTCGGAGCCTTTGGTGCTGCTGGTAAACAGACGGTGTAACCTTATTAATCCTCTTAAATAAGTGCGTGAAAGAACTTATAGCATCGAAGCCAACAGAATAACAAACTTCTGCCACAGGGATATTTTTTTGTAAAAGCAATTTTGCATTCTCAATGCGAACTATCGTGAGGTATTGGTGCGGCGTTTTTCCGTATGCTTTTTTGAAAAGCCTGATGAAATGAAATTTTGAAAAATAAGCTTCACCTGCAATATCATTGAGATCTATTGGCCCTGCGTAATGTTCATCAATAAATATTTTTGCCAAAATTATTCTCCGGTATAAATAAATTTTAGGTAAATCTTGTGCAGGCATATCGGTTGTATTAAATGACACTTCTATGAAACTGAAGGTTGTATTGTAATTATTGTTGAACCTCTTCAGGGTTCTAACTTGATTTCTGATTTACACTCGCATCGAATGCGAGGTTACTCAAATTAGATCCTTTTAGGCAATGTCGTTTATTTAAGCTCCTGCAGGAGCATCCTGTCTATAGAGTAATAAGGAATAAAGCAAACGGCTCCATAGAAGCCACCTTTGCAAAACAGGAGACTCCTATGGAGTCACGCTTTGCCTTTGCTTCTATAAACAAGCAGCCACGATATGGCTTAAAATCCCTAACTAAATTACATTGCCCTTTAGGATTTACTTTTTGTAAATGATCTTTACAGCTTTTATCTCCTGAACTCACAGTAGGTTATTATTATGTAACCGGCACCAGCGCATTTAGTAAAACTTCTTTCTCTTTGCCCCTGAGTTTTATCGCGCCTAATGGCCGTGTTATGTAGTTTTCTATATGTTGCATTTCTGAAAGCAAATCCGCAGAAGCAATTACTTCTTCATTCAACTCACCACATTTACTTAAAATTCTTGACGTTGTATTTAAGACATCTCCCGAATACGTTATGTCTCTTTTAATGATCCCAACTTCACCGGCAATTACGCTCCCGCAATGAATGCCCGCTTTGAAAGTAGGCAATAAGCCATAAGCCAGCATATATTTTTCCCTCTTTTTATCAAGATAGATTTTCATATCGAAGAAGCAGTTTACACAATGAAGGTTTTGTATTCCATCTTTATAGTTCCATGCAATAATCACTTCGTCTCCCACATATTGATAAATGCTTCCCCTGTTTTCCAATATGGGTGTAGTGATATCTGAAAAAAAATCTTTTAAAAGCGAATGGTATTTTTCATCGCCTAAATTCTCAGCGATTGTTGTAGAAGAATTAATATCGAGGAACATAAATATTCTCTTTTCTTCCTTTGGCCTGTTATACTTACCCCGGATAATATTCCAAAAATTTGACTGGCCAAATTTGCTGTTTACCTGCAGGAGCAATTGCGTGATGGCAACTACAAATGACCACGAGATAAGCGCTTTTGTGTGAGACGTGTCCTTTAAGAAAGTCTTAAATGCTTCCCATGTAACAGGATCGGACAATGATTTTCCGGTTCGTATCGGAACTATTATGACGCCCATCAATACACTGATAAATGCAACTATAAGAACGAAACAAACACTTACAATAAGAATAGTTTAGCCATAGGGCTTGTCCTGGTATTTTACATTTACATAAAACACAAGAACACTTCCGCTCAGCAGTGCACCTACCAAACCCGCCCCCATATTTGTTGCTATCGCTACTAAAAATGAATATTCCCTTGCCGGCCCAAGGGAAAAACGGGTAAGCAAAACGAGGTAGTCATACACACTTATAAGAAAACCCATAATTGTCCACGCAATTACAATTACCATCAATTGTTTCAGCTTAAGTTGTGTTCCCCGGTTCATTTCTATTATTTTTCAAGGACCGTTTTCAAATTCAATAAACTTGCCGCCAAATCTTTTCCCAATGCCATTTTCAAATTAAATAAGAGATGAAAAATTTTCATAGGAAAGTTTTGAATACCATTAAAAACCCATTTTACTTTTGTTTGATTGTCAGAAACTGTCCTCAGTTGTTATGTGTGCGAATGACGTGTCTTTGAAGCGTTTTCAAACCTGATTTCATAATCGACCCTTTCACCTTCTTTTATGTCAATTATTTCCTGCTCCCCCTTTCCAACCTGCTTCATATCGCTGTCCCATCCCGTCGTAAAACCAGCGGTTCCGTCAACGCCTTTGTAAGTCTTTCGAACGTTCGGGTTTGCCATCACCCACTTATTATATTGATCAGCGTTTTTCAAATATTTGATATAATCAAATACTTCTTGTTTAGGCTTATTAATAATAATACTTCTTTCAATGATGTATTCGTTGCTTAAGGACGACGCAATGATTAATAACAATAATATAGCGGCGGCTATTACAATAGAGATTATTAATAAAGCACTCATCTCTTTATCTTTTGCAATTAATAATTTTTTTAAATTCTTTTTTAAATTAAAATGAGAATTGACGATTGTTTCTTATGACGTTCTCTTATTCTATTTACACAAAAATAATTTGAGTAAATAAATTTCATAAGGTGTAAAAAGACTTATAACAGGTAAGTTGCGACTTATTTGCTTTATAGAGTAATAGAGCAAATTAAGACATAAAAATAATGAAAGTTGATTTGCCGTGATTACCGCTGAAATAAAAGGGATCAAGAAATAGAAATGTAAATAGTAATATTCATTTACTCTATCACCATCCAGGTATAACTCTCCGGCTCGATACTGAAAGTTATTTCAACTTCATAATTGCGATTTAAAGACAGCGTTTTTACTGGCCCTTCTTTTTCCCTGATCTTAGCGGTTGTTGTTAAACCAGTGTAGTACAATGGAACTTTTATTGTTCTTGTAATTTTTTCTTTTAATGGATTATACAACATCAGCAGTCCTTTATTTTTTAGTTGCGGATTCACGTGCAGTATTCCATCCCAATCTCTTCCATCGGCACGCCGCAGATGAATAATATCTGAATTCAAAATGTCCCGGTATTTTTTATACCAGGCAATTGTTTCCATGACGGCTTTCTTTGTTTTATCAGTATCGTACAATCTCGGGCCGCGATAACAAGCCTGCACACCCGAGCCGTAATATTGCATCATCAGTTGTTTATAATCTTTCAGATGTTCACTTAATGGCTCCAGGATTGCTTCAGAGCCACCACCCTGGTAGCGGGTGAGCGGAACAAATCCCCAACCCATGGAGGGCGTTTTCTCCCATGTGCCGTCGAAAATATTTTGCCGGTTAAGAATCATTTGATCTTCCCTTGGAAGTGAGAAATTAACCTCACGGTAACCTATAGCTGTCTTATTGGTTCCATCCAAAAAATACCAGTCAGGAGCATTGATATACACCCCCCTTTCATTGAGCCAGTGATACAATTCCTTTTGAATTTCCATTTGCCTCCATTGGCTGTCGTCTAATCCAACGTGCCCGGGATGTGTGGCAGATGCACATACGTCACCCGGATATGGGCCGTCATTTTCCCAGATATCAAATCCCGTTTGTGTAAAAAAGTATTTTATTTTATCCCTGTAAGCCAATCCCCATTTACTTCCAAAACATGGAGCGTTTCCGAAGAAAGCGCCGCCCGGTTTTCCGGTCGCAGAACTAATTACATCGTCTTCATCACTAATCCTTCTGGAGCTGAACAAGGAATAGCCACCGATAAATATTTTTTTGCTATGCGCATAATCGCTAAGCTGCTCCCACTTTTGGATGTTGGCCGCAGAGGTATCCTCCATATTTAAGTGGCTTCCAAAACTTAAGATCAACGTTTCGTAGCCTGTTGCTGCACATTGGTCTATGGCAGCGCGGACTTCATTATCGTTTTTACTTACCAGATGCATGAATATGGGATTGGAAGTAATCCACGGTACGATGGTCCTGTACATCTTACGTACAGCCAATCCTCTTCTTTCTCTATCGTAACTATCCAAAAGCAATTCATAAGTTCTTATTGAGTTAAAAACTTCCCCTGGTTGAAGCGCAATTCCAGGAGCCTTGGAAGTATATACTTCAAGAAGGCATGGAGTTTCATAATTATAATTTACCTGCGACGTGTAGGTACTGTCCGTATTCCAGTGAAGTGTCTGGTCGCTTATTTCATAGCGCATCGCATTATTGAATGCGTAGTTTGTTTCCACGTAGATTCCGGAAGGCTTCTTCATTTGTTGAGGAGATCCCACTACTGCACTTTCTTCTTCAACCATGCCCAATATTTCGTTGACTTCCCTGTCTAATTTTACTGGTTGCTTCCCACTATTTTTTAGGGATACCCATTTACAAATCAATGGCAGGCCATCATATAATTCATAATTGACGGTAACTTCCAGGCCTTGCAACTGCGGTAGTTTAGATTCATAATTGAATGAAACCATCTTACCCGTGGCCTGCTTTTTATTTGCAGTCCACATACTTGTCTTCCAGTTAAGGAATGGTTGTATATCGGTTACTTTATAAGAAATAAATTGAAAACTGCTGTCTGATGTTTTGAATCGATCGACCCATTCGGGTAACAGATAGGCATTTTCTTTTTGACCATGCAATCCGCCTACATCATATTGTTTACCATTTATGATTAGTTGTGCTTCAGGCTTTACGGCTCGCAGTAATTGCTGCCCGTTGATCATATTTTTATAATCAATGCATGCGACATTGGGTGTAATACGAAAAGTTCTTTTCACCAAACCGTTGTATAAAATTATGTCCCGATGATCATCAGTTGTAAATATTCCCGCTATTGCATGTACAGGTTCTACAAGCCAATCATCCTGATATAATTTTTCGTTCGCAGAATTCCATGCAGGTAATGATTGTGAACTTTGGGAATGAGCCATGCAAAGGTTCAATACAAACAATAGTGAAAGCAGGTAACGCATATAAATATCTTTTGAATTCTTTGGGCACCAAGGTAATCACTGGCGCCCACATAGAACAAAGATCAAAAAGAAAAAACCAGTTAGTTATATACGGGGCAAAAATTAAGACGTGGGATTTTATTATGCATTTACTTTTCTATAATCAAAAGGCAACCAAATATAAAAAATAGAACCTTTATTGATTTTGCTTTCAACCCAAATTTTTCCGCCATGCCTTGCAATAATTTCCTGGCATATATATAGCCCAATGCCCATTCCGGGAAAGGTGATATCATCCTCACCGCTTACCCGGTAAAATTGTGTAAATATCTTTTTCTTATCCCTTGCTAAAATTCCTATCCCAAAGTCATGTACGCTCAACTGTACGCCATCCTTTTGAACTTGAGAAGTGATAATTATTGAATTGGCTTTGGGCGAATATTTTATTCCATTTGAAATAAGATTGTCTAATACCTGGCTTATTTTATTTTCATCTCCATAAATTTTTACCGTACTGTCCAGGTTATATTTTATTTTGTGGGTAGCGGTTGTTTGCTGCATATCATCGACCACTTCCCTGAGCAATTCATTAAAGTCAAAAAAATCCTCTTTGTAAACAAGCTTGCCCTTTTGAATTTTGGTAACATCGAGAAGGTCTTCAATAAGCGTGTTAAGTTTTTTAACCTGGCTGCTCATTCGTTTCATAATCTCCATCGTTTCATTGTCACCTTTTTCCCTGAGCATATCTTCCGCAATCTGGCCATAAGCCTTGATAGTTGTTAATGGTGTTTTTAGTTCATGGCTGGCAATTGATATAAAATCATCTTTCATTTTTTCAACCTCTTTTTGCCTGGTTATATCTGTATTGGTTCCAAGCCATCTCATCACTTTTCCATCATTATCGCGTATGGGAATTATTCTTGTAAGGAATGGACGAAATACATTGTCCCCGCCTTTAATGGGAAATACCATTTCAAAAGGCTCGCCGTCAGTAATTGACTGGGTCCATCTCTCCATTACAGCGGGCAACTTTTTAGGATCATGTACCGATTGCCATCCCCACCCTTCCATGTCCTTCGGCGTGGTGCCTGTATATTCATACCACCGGTTGTTATACCAATATATCCAGCCGTCAGCGTTTGCTATCCAGGCAAGATTTGGAATATTGTTGGCCATAGTTTGAAACTCCTCGCTCATTTCCTCTACTTTTTTTCTTGCCATTACCTGTTCAGTAACGTCAATAAAAACAGCCAATACACCTTCTATATTTCCGCCCTCATAATATGGTTGAAAAAAAACATTGAGATAAGCCGTTTTTTCAACTCCCTTCTTCATTATCCTTAAAGGGCTTTCTCTTAAATTAAATGATTCGCCATTTTTTTTCACCCGGTTTAATAATTCAATATATCCTTGTTCTTTTATTTCCGGCAATACATTTCCTACCGGTTTACCAATGCTGCTTTCATCTTTCCCGGTAAAATGCAATGCCATTGAATTTACCAGCTCCACTGTATGATTATCGCCTCGCAATAATGAAAACCCAACAGGAACCTGCATAAAAAGATCGTAGGCCTGCACGTTCAAAACCTGTTTCTCGCTTTCTTTTTTTAACAGAACTTCTTTAGTAATGTCATAACCGGAGGCAAGTACCCCCTTTGTAAACCCTTTACGATCTTTATAGGGTATGTAACTAAGGTTGAAATATCTCTTTGTGGGATTATCATTATTTTCAAATAATGCGGTAGCTTCTATTTCCATTGCATGATAAGGCACACCCGTTTTATACACCTTTTGTAACAATTGAATAAATTCCTGGCCTTTTAGCTCCGGCATAGCTTCCTCTAAAGTTTTGCCCACAATCTCCCTTCCATTCATTAACCGGATGTAAGCTTCGTTGGCAAAAGTAAATGTGAAGTCGCTACCGGTAAGAATTGCAAACGGCGCCACTGCCTGGCTGAAATAATATTCAAAATTTTCGCGTTGCGTTTCAATCCTTTTTTTATTCAGTACCTGCTCTGTAACATTCACTGAAGTATGAAATATGCAATCAATTTCTCCATTTTTATTTAGTATCGGGGTATTTAGAGGGGCCCAGTAAAATTCTTCAAAAACTCCATTTTCATTTTTTACATCATATCGCTGCACCTCAATGCGGTGAGGCTCTCGGGTTGCCATAACTTTCTCCAGCGAGCTACGGAAGACTTCTGTAACAGCAGCGCTGTTATGAAAGAAATCAAGAAACTTTTTTCCAATAATATCTTCCTTCCCAGCATTTGCGAATTGCAGCAGGTCGTTTGTTACATCTGCAACAGTGAAACCAGGGGCATCAGGTAAAAGAATCAATCCTATTCCAGGAAGGAACCCGAACACGGCTTTAAAATCAATGTGGCTATCGTTCATTTGAATAAACATTGAAGATAAAACTCTTAGGATAATAATATGGCTTAGGTGTTGAAAATTTTAGTTTTCTTGCGGCACGGACAGTACCTACAAGAAGCAATTAAACGGTACTACAAATTGATTTTTGGTAAAATAGCGGCTTCTTGTAATATTTGTATTGATTGCCATATAAACCTCCTCAATGAAACAAGTTTGGAATGATATTAAACTTTGGATTGAAGCAAATGCACCGCATCTTTTACTTATTTAGCTCCAGCCGCCACTATTCAAGACATTGAAGATGCAGAAAGCAAACTCAACATTAAGTTTTCGAAAGCTTTAAGGAATTTTACATGTTCTACCATTTTTCCAGACCTAATAATCTTTTTCCCAAAGCAGACAATTCTGCTGCGTCATATCTTATCTGCTCCCATTTCCTTGGATCACCCGGAAACGCATAGCCTTCCGGAGCACGCCTTTCTTTCCATGAGGAGATCCTCCATTGACGCAACTCTTCATTATCTTCTTCGGCAGGCATCATAGAAATATACTGAGCAAGGCGAACTTTGTCTTTACTTCTGTTGGGTCTTATACCATGGGGCTGCAGGCTGTTAAATATCAACAGATCGCCTGCATTCATTTTTACTTTTATAATTTCAAATCCACTTACATCGGGTTTAAAATGATCACGATCTTCAGGCTGTGTTAACTTCCAGGTGTCGTAAGTTCTGTACAATTCAGGAACACATTGAAAGCCACCCATGTTTTCATCGTCCTGGTCGGCAAGTGCCAAAACACCTTGTACATTTTGCGGCCTGGTTTCAGGATCGTAGTCCCAATGAATAAACCCTTTTTGTTCAAACCCTTCGCGTACGGGTAAATTTAAATTTGCCCTGTCAATGGTAACCCACAATTTTTCTGTACCCCATATATCTGCAAATGCCTGGTGA
>JBDTUZ010000039.1:0-52974 GCA_040007435.1 Ginsengibacter sp.
TATTGCGCAGGGCTACGGACCCGTGGGAAAGCCACCTGAACGGCATCATGAATACCCTTGTGCCGGAAAAGGATATACCAAGTCACCAGGGACCCGATGCACAAAGCGTTGATCCCTCTTTCGATGTTGTTACCGCAGCGGTGAAAGTGCCCGAAACATTAAGCCATCTTCATTACTGGAATGTACAATTAACAAAGAAGGCAACAAAGGAAGAAGTGCTGGAAGCATTTAGTAATTCCACACGAATAGCTATGATTGAATATAGTGAAGGATTGCAGGCTAATAACGCCATTAAAGAATTAATGCTGGCGTTAAACCGGCCGTATGGCGATATGTACGAAGTGGCCTTGTGGAAAGATATGCTGAAAGTACAGGATGATGAATTGTTTTACGCTTATGTGGTGGATAACCAGGCCATCGTGATTCCGGAAACCATTGATGCAATAAGGGCACTGACAGGCATTGAGCAGGATGCCCAAAAATCAATTCTGAAAACGAATGAAAGATTAGGGGTAAAACAAAAGTTTTACTAACTGATCTGAAAATGAAAAGGCTAATATTATATCAAGTATTGAGGAAAAATTGTACGCGGAATGAAAATGTCATATCAAAGCATATTGATGTAACATAAATAAATAAAATGAAATTATTATGAAACTATTATTTGCAACAGATGGCTCTGCCCACAGCACAGCAGCTCTTGAAGAAATTGCAAACACTCTTTATCCGTCTGAAAGCAGTGTGCACATTCTTTCAATTATAGATAATATCGTATTTACACCAGGCAATGCCCCTATGGGAGAAATGAACGAATATTATGCTGGAGCGATGCGTATGGCTTTAAGTAAGGCTAAGGATAACATAGAAAACGCAGAGAAAGTTTTGCAGATGAAAAACCCGGCCCTGGCGGTTACAACAGCAATTATAAATGGTTCACCGAAAAGTATAATTCTTGATGAAGCCGAAAAATTGGAAGCGGATTTAATCATTGTAGGTTCTCATGGTTATGGGGCTGTAAAACGTTTTCTGCTTGGCTCAGTTTCCCTGGCAGTAGCATCACATGCAAAGTGTTCTGTAGAAATTGTGAGAGTTAAAAATAAGAAGTAGCCAATTAAAATTTTAAAAAAGCTGATGAATAAGTTATGATATGAAATCAATTAAAGACATAGACCTTTCCCCCAAACCCGGAAAAAAATATTGGGTAAACTGCCATCGCGAATGGCGTGAAGAGTTTATTTATTTTTTATTGGTTGACCGTTTTCACGATAGCAATAAAAGACTTACCATAGAATTTGATACCCGGCACTCCGGTTTTGGCGATAGTGAGCAATTAACTAAACGATGCGGTGGTACTATTCGCGGCATTCTCGGTCATCTTGATTATATAAAAAACCTTGGCTGCACTGCTATATGGCTTAGCCCGGTTTTTAAAAATAACCCTGAAGCTTATCATGGCTATGCCATTGAAGACTATCTGGAAATAGATGAACACTTTGGCACAAAAGGTGATTTGGAAGACCTTGTTGAAAGAGCGCACCAATATGAAATCCGTGTTTTTCTTGACATAGTGCTTCACCATGGCGGCGATAACTGGAGTTACCCGGATGGCAAGGAATATTATTATTACCAGGGAATGGAATTTCCTTTTGGAAGCTGGCGGTATGCTGATAGGCCGGGCCCGGCAGAATTACACAACCCTGCATTATATGGACGTAAAGGCCAGATACGCAATTTTGATGCTTTCCCTGAAACAAGGGAAGGGGATTTTTTCCATTTAAAGGCATTTAAAAACGACGAATCTAAGGAAGCTCTTGAAGTGCAAGAATTATTAATTGCTATTCATTGCTATTGGATCAGGGAGTTGGATATAGACGGCTTTCGCCTGGATGCGGTAAAGCACATGGGCGAGACCGCCATTAGCCGGTTTTCATCTTATGTGCGGGAGTATGCTTATAAATTGGGTAAAAGAAACTTTTTCCTTTTCGGAGAATTGGTGGGAGCGGATGAAATGGCCAATCGTTACGTAGGCCCAAAAACACTCGCGCCAGGCGACCGTAATATTTATTATGGCTTAAATTCTGTGCTTGATTTTCAATTGTATTTTGTTTTACCTGGTGTAATTAAAGGAAAAGATTCACCGCAAAAACTGATTGAGCGTTATGACGCCTTGCAGAAGAATGCCTTGAACAGGGGCGAAAGTGGAGAATACCTGGTTACATTCTTAGATAATCATGACCAGGTAGGCCAGGATTTGAAACAACGTTTTGGTTATGATGCAGAGCCGCAGCAAATTATTGCCGGTGTTGCTTTCCTGCTATGTGCCTTAGGCGCTCCATGCATTTATTATGGCACGGAACAAGGGTTGGATGGATGCGGTAAAGATGATCGCTATGTAAGGGAATGCACTTTTAATCCCGATGATAAGAATACAAATGTTTTAAATCCTCAATCATCCATTTACAAAGCCATATCCTTCATTGCCAATTTCAGAAAGGAAAGTAATGTAGTAAGATTTGGGCGAATGTTCATGCGTGAAATATCAACAGACGGTATTCATTTTAAATTGCCGGATTACGCTCAATGCACACTTGCTTTCTCCAAAATATTATACGACGAAGAAGTATTGTTTGTATATAATTCATCGCCCGGTGATGTAAAACAGGAATGTATATTGTTGGACAGCCAGATTAACAAAACACAAAAATGGATGAAGCCGGTGTATGGAAGTACAGGCAATGTTGAGATTCAGCATTCAGAAGATCCGGCTAATCCAGTATGTTATATACACCTTTATTTGAAGCCTATGCAATTAGTGATATTGAAAAATTATTAAAAAATAAAATAAAATAAAAAGTTATGGAAAAATTAATCGCACACACCTTTCATGTAAGTGGAATGAGTTGTGGCAGTTGTGTCTCAACAGTTATAAAAAAATTATCCGAAGTTCCTGAAGTAAGATTCGTGGATATAACCTTAGCCAACAAAAAGTTAGAATTAACTTCAACAAGGGAAATAGATATAGAAATTCTTCAGGAAGCGCTGAATAAAACGGGTTTCACATTGCAATAAATCCTGCTGATAAAAAGATTATTATAAAAATTTTCAGGTAGTTATTGTAATAGCAATTATTTAATCACTTTTAAAAATTAAAATTATGCACATGTATGACGGTTACCATTTCTGGGGAATGCACCTTATATGGTGGTTCATCTGGATCTTTTTTTTAATCTGGATTTTCGTGACGCCCTGGGATGTTCCCGGCCAGAAAAAAAAGAACGACTCACCTCTTGACGTTTTACAAAGGCGTTTTGCTTCCGGACAAATCACAAAAGAGCAATACCTGGAGCAAAAAGCAATTCTTGAAAATGATCTGGCTAAAAAATAAATCCAAATCATGCAAAATAAATTAAACACATACTTAAATCATTCACCGCCGGAAAACGGGATGCTTACATGCCTGCTGGTTGCTACGAAGCAAAAAGATTAATAAACAACCTCAGTTTGCATAATAACAAAATTAATTAACGAACATCTGTCAAAGGCCAATTAAACCTTTGGGAAAAGTATTTAAAAACCATAAAAATTAAACATGATGACTAATGAACAATATCAAAAATGTATAGATGCCTGTCTTGAATGTGCAACAGAATGTAATCACTGTGCTGTTGCATGCCTTGAAGAAAAAGAAGTGCAACATCTTACGCAGTGCATTAGGCTCGATTTGGAATGTGCCGTCATTTGCCGTGCATCAGCAGAGTTAATGACTTCAGGAAGCGCTTATGCGCCTCAGTTATGTGAGCTGTGTGCCGCTATTTGTAACGCTTGTGCTGAAAAGTGCGAACAGCATGCAAACATGGGAATGGAGCATTGCAGGGAATGCGCTGAAGCCTGCCGGACCTGTGCCAGGGAAACTATGGAAGTCGCTAAAGAATCTGTAAATAAAAATCAGTTCATCCACCAGGATGAGTGTTCAATCCTCTCACGTGCAACTGCCGAATTAATGAGCCTGGAGAGTACGTGGGCCAAACGGATCAGCGAGCTAAATACAATTGTATGTAATGCGGCTGCTGACATGCTTCAAAAAGAGGTAAATGGAGAAATGGAACATTGCAGTAAATGTGCTGCAGTGGCCAAAGAAGCGCATCAGCATCTGGAAATGCAGGATAATGAAATTAAAAAAGATAAACCAAATGAATCAAAAAATGAAGAACAGCCTGTGCAGCAAAAAGAAACTATTAAGAAGAAGAAGAAAAAACACTCTTCCGCTTTATTAGCTGCTTCCATGGGACGTAGTGCATTAGATCGTGTGCATGCCCATTCATCAAGTACTATAAGGGGTAGAAGCGGCCTTACAAATACAGGCACTATCATTACTTACGCGGGGGATGAGTAAATAAAGCATATATCTTTTCGAAAGAGCATTAGAAAAATAAACCGGCTGGTGGAATTAATTAATAAAAAATATTTACTCTTTCATCTGGTTGTTTTTAAAAGAATATAGAGCAGAACTGTTTTTAAATAAAAGCGAAACGCTTTTAAGGGTGACCTCTATTGTAATAAATCATGCAGATTATTTGGTGGTTCATTGAAAAGCAGGAATAAAAAAAGGTTAATGATGAAAAATAATAATAATGAAAATTTATAAAATAATAATATACCTGAGTTATTTATTGATTATACATGTTTGTGCTTTCGCCCAGGGAAGCGAAATGTTTATAGAACAGATACAGGGGAAAACGATAAGCCTGAAAAATTTTAATAGCTCGGGGAAACTTGGGAGTAAACAGGAATATGTTGCAGGAAAAATTAATCAATCCGGAAATACCTTACGCATAAGCATCCAGGCTAAGTTCTATGATGAAACAAATAAGCTGACTTCAAGCTATACTACCACTTACCAGTGTCAGCCTGAAGAATCTAACGTTTTGCTATCGGTCTTTACTATCAATCCGCGGAAGCAAAAAATAAAGGTATCTGTTACTTCAGGTGATTTTAAAAACATGTATGGATTAAGCCCGGGCGAATTCCCCAAAACGATTTCTTTAAAGATGAATATTGAATCGGGCATTCTGAATTTCCTGGGATCCAAAAATTCTGTAACGATTGATGACAGATCAAAGTCGCAAAACAATAATCAAATTATTATAAACAGTGCGATGACAATAAAAGCATATCTGTTGGGCATCAGATTCAAAACCATTAAATACAAAGTGACAGAATATTTAACCACGCAGGGCATTTTACAAAAACAAATTTTTAAAGAAAATGATGGTAGTTATTTTACCATGAATTATCAATAAATGTTTTAAGAATGAATGATGCAAAGCAACCAAATATTATCTAAGGAATTCAGGAATTCTATAAAGCAAACCAACTGGTATGTAATTACAGGCGGCCCAGGTTCCGGCAAAAAAACAACCCTTGACTTGCTGAATGCAGGGGGCTATAAAACCGCCATTGAACATGCCCGCCACTACTTTGATACAAAGCGCAGTATTGGAAAAAACAGTTAAGGAGGTTAGAAAAAATAAGGCAGTATTTCAGTCTGGTGTTTTAGATATGCAGATTGAGCAGTAAAAAATGCTTTCGCCCGGTGATGTTGTTTGTCTTGACAGGGCAATACCTGATGCGCTTGCTTACAATCGTTTCCTTCATCTTCCGGAAGATGAAAAATTATTGAATGCATTGAATAATGCCTCTATAAAAAAATATTTATCCCGGGCTTTCTTCCGCTCCTAAATGATTATGCACGTACCGAAGATGCGGTAGCCCAGAAAAAAATACATGCGTTGATGATGATCTGGTTTGATCATTTACCCTACTTCCTTATTTCAATCATATTATTTACTACCGCTTGTGTTGCTATACCTCGATCTAAATTTGAAATTCTTCGACTTGAAAATATTAAAAAATGAAAAGCATAAATGATGTATCAACCAAAGCACCTGATGACATTAAAAAGAAAGAGGCGAATAAGGATTTTATGAAACTGCACAGGCAATTTTTTTCATTGCAAAATCTTTTTTTATGCAGAAGGTAAACATGCATTGCTTATTAGCACTGATCTCTGTTACTTACAATGCTATCGGCAAAGAGTATTGACAGAAAATGAAAAAAGATTAAAGGAGCGTAAACTATGAAAGCCATGAAAATATAAATAAATCAAATTGAAGAGTATTACAAAACATTTATAAACTAAAAAAACTAAACATTATGTGCAATAAAGCAAGATTTCTAATAACGCTGACTTTAAGCCTGTATTTTTTTTCAAGCTGTAACAATAACACCGCAACCAATACCGATAAAATAGATACTGCTACAACAAGCAGCGCACCAAGTGATACGGCAAATGGCAAAATGAACATGAGCGATACAATGAAAATGGATAACGGATTAATGGGTTCAATGAATACCATGATGGGTAAAATGACCAACATGCAAATGACAGGTGATTTTGATGCAGACTTTGCTAACATGATGATTGAGCACCACCAGGGAGCTATAGATATGGCACAAATGGAAATTTCAAAAGGCGCAAATGAAAAGATTAAAACAATGGCTCAAAATATATTAACCATGCAGACAGAGGAACAATCAAAATTCAAAGACCTTGTAAAAAACCTGAATGCCCCTGCAAAGAAAAGTGACAGCAACCAAAAGCATTATGAATTACAAGCAGCGATGGAAAACATGATGAACAAAATGAAGGGTATGCAGATGACAGGAAACACGGATAAAGATTTTGTAATGACGATGATACCTCTCCATGAAAGTGCAATTGAAATGGCTAAGTTCGAACTCTCAAATGGTAAGAACAGGCAACTCAAAGAAATGGCTCAAAAAGGCATAACTGATAAAACAAAAGAGATCAGCGAGTTTAAAGCCTGGTTAAATATGAACTTATAATTATTAATTCGGATTTACAAATTATAGACAGCAGAACCTATCCCAGCCCGCTATTGGGCAGGCATGGAAACAGGCGGCCGTATAGAGATAAAGTCCGGCCTCAAGGCAGGTGAAAATGTTTTCTTACAAACCAGTTTGGTTCCGTTACTCCGGGCTTCAAACTCAGCCATTCAATGATACGCTAAAACTCATTAGGTCTTGATGAAAAACAAGTACAGCCTTGATTTGCATCAATTCTTTAGATTAAAGGGCTTCCTACATTTACCAAAGATTAAGTGCAGGTTAATCGTAGTCCTATTCACAATCATTAATATCAATTAGAAATAAAAAGATCGGGGAAAATCAATCAGGTATAGAGCAGATAAATGTGATTTCAGGTGGACACTTAAAATTGAAAAAGTCAAAAAATATATTGCTCTCTCATAATAATAAAGATGCACAAATGAAAATACTATTAGCTACTGATGGCTCAGCACATAGCGAAGCGATGGTTAACAAATTTGCCAGCAGAACTTTCACACCTAATACCAAAGTGCGTATCATTTCTGTCTATGAAAGCGCTTATTTTATGTTGAATACGGATCCTATGGGTGTATCGAACGAATATTATGCTACAGCCGACAAATATTCACAAAAATTGACAAAGGACGCGGTGGAGTATGCGGCCACTATTTTACGTAAAATAAATCCAAAGCTTTCTATTTCTACTGCTGTTATTGAAGGTTCTGCAAAGAGTGTTATCCTGGAAGAAGCTGAAAAATTTGCCGTTGATTTAATTGTTGTTGGTTCGCATGGTCACGGAGCTTTAGCTGGCTTTTTGCTGGGTTCGGTATCTCAGGCGATAGCACTACATGCAAAATGTTCTGTAGAGATTGTACGCAATGAAAAAATAGAAAAATAAATTTTAACTACTACTTAAAAACAAAACAATGAAAAAAAATCGAAATGAACTATTGTTTCATAACATAAAGCAAGGCTCTCAGGAAAACATGAGTTCGGGAGATTACACATGCTCAATGCACCCGGAAGTAAAATCAGACAAACCAGGTAAATGCCCCAAGTGCGGAATGGAATTAATAAAGAAAGATTAATTAAAACGGGCAACAGCGATACTGAAGAACGGGCAACAGCGCATCTGAAGACAATTTTAAAAATAATAAAAGATGAAAATTCAAAAAACAATGGCCATAGTATTTGCTTCACTGCTTATGCTTGTAATGTCCTTTACAGCAAACAATTCCTTTGCACAAACTAAAACCAAAGCTGCAACGATGAAGGATTGCTGTATGATGAAAGACGGTAAAATGATGGTAATGAAAGATGGTAAAACAATGCCAATGGAAAAAGACATGACCATGAAAAATGGAACAATGGTTATGACTAACGGCGAGTGCACTATGAAAGATGGTAAAAAGATGATGATGAAAGAAGGCGATTGTATGGAAATGAGTGGAAAAATGGGCGAATGTTCCATGATGAATAAAAGCATGAAAACCTCAAAAATGAAGAAAAAGGAAAAATAGGCAACTGTTTACACTTGGCCCAATGCACCCCGAAGTTACGGGTGATAAAATTGGTAAATGCCCAAATGCGGAACTGGTTTAGCAAAGAAAAATTAGCTAATCCGGGGAACCGGAGAATTAAAAATATTTGTAACAAATAAAATAAAAAAGTCATGGAAAAATCACTCACACATACCTACCATATCGGCGGTATGAGCTGCGGCGGCTGTGTGTCAGCAGTTAAACAAAAATTATCCGGTGTGCCTGGTGTAACATCTGTAACAGTTGACCTGGGAACGAAAGAAGCGGAAATCATTTCATCTAAGGAGATGGAAACAGAAACGCTCCGTCGGGCTTTCAGTAATACACATTATACCATCTCAGAACTTAACGATTATGCTAATTAAGCATACTTGCTACCCAGCTAAAAATAAATTAATCAAATATTAAGTAAAATTTTAAAAACAAAAAATCATGCACATGTACGAAGGTTATCATTTTGGGGGAATGCACCTGATATGGTGGTTCATTTGGATCGGTTTTATAATCTGGATTTTCGCAACGCCCTGGAATGTTCCGGGCCAGCAAAAAAAGAAAGAGTCGCCTCTGGACATTTTACAAAGGCGTTTTGCATCAAATCAAATAACGAAGGAAGACTATCAGGAGCGAAAGAAAATTTTAGAAAATGACATAGTTACGCATTAGACCCGGATGCTCACGATACAATGAAAAAAAGCAAAAACTATAATCATACAAAATGAAATCAAATGCAGAATTACAAAAAGATGTTCAGGATCAAATCAGTTGGACACCTACGCTAAATCCGGCAGAAATTGGTGTAACGGTAAAAGATGGCCTTGTTACGTTAACGGGTGTCGTTGACGTTTATTCAAAAAAGCTGGCTGCTGAAAATGCTGCCAAAAAAGTGAAAGGGGTAAAAGCGGTGGCCGAAGAAATTACTGTAAAATATAGCGATAGTAAAATAAGCGACACAGAAATCGCCACTGCTATTTTAACTGCTTTGAAAGAGAATAGGGAAGTGCCGGATGGCAGGATAGCCTTCGGAATTGAAAATGGAGTGGTTACCCTTACCGGCGAGGTGGAGCGGAAGTTTCAAAGTAAAGCTGCTGAAGAAACGATTAAATTTCTTCCCGGCGTGGAGTTGGTTTTTAACCAGGTTACTATAAGTGCTAACACCTGTAATGTTGAAAAGCAGGCAATAGAAAATGCACTCGGCCGCAATGTTATTATTGATGCAAAGAATATTTCGGTAAATGTTTGTGAGCATGTTGTTACGTTGAAAGGCGCTGTGGCTTCGTTGATCCAAAAAGAGGAAGCAGGAAAAATGGCATGGTACGCTCCTGGTGTGGATGATGTGAAAAACGATTTAGTTATAGGTTATGATGAGTAGCTTTTTTTCTATACAAAACGTCAGCGATGCTCTTTGGCACACTTGTAAAAACTTAAAAATAAAATATGGCTATGACAGTCAATATGCAAATCTGCTGGCTTTTTATAGTAGCGATACCCATAGCCTGCATTTCATGGACGATAACGCATGAAGAGGTATTTCGTGAACCAAGAGAATATTTTGTTAAGCGAAGTCTGCATTGTAAAACTTTATTAGAAAGAAAGTTTTTCTATCTGTTCACCTGCGAATATTGCTTTAGTCACTACGTAACAATTTTAGTATTGGCCTTTACAGGATACAAACTATTGCTTGATGATTGGCGGGGCTATGTATTTGCAGGATTTTCACTAGTATGGATAGCCAACATTTATATGAGTTTGCTTGGGCTTATTCGCCAGGATATAAAAAAAGATAAAACTGAAATTAAAGCGATGGAAGAGAAAGCAGCTAAAAAATAAAACTGGGCAACAGCAAAAATTATCGCGCCAAACAAGGCTGCGGAGATCACTAACATTTAAAAACAAAAATCATGAAAAAGATTATATGGATATCAGCAGGAATTTTCATTACGATGCTCTTTGGCTGCAAGGACAATGGCAGCTATAATAAGGTGTCATCCGAATATGATAAGTCCGCAGATTTTACCAAATACAAAACGTTTTCCTGGTTGCCGGATGTGGCAGATACAATTAATTCGCCTTACGATAACGATATTATCCGTAATAATATCCGTAACTATTTTGGGCTGTGTATGAGTGACAGGGGATATTCTTTTGATGCTGAAAATCCTGACCTGTTAATGCAATTAGTTATTACGAATACGAAAAAGGCCAGGTCGGATAGTAACAATCCAACCTCTTACTATTACAGCCCATACTATTATGGAAGCGGTTACTATTCACCTTACCATTATGATTACTATTATAATGGCCACGGATTACACGGGGACGGTGATTACGGTCGTAACGCTGAATATAGTCGGACATACAACCAGAAATATGTAAATGGGTCCATTACTTTAATTTTTATTGACAGAAAAACGAATAAGGAAGTATGGCGTGGTACGGCTGAGGGTGATATTTACGATCCTTCACATATCAATAAGGATTTGCATCCTGCTGTACACGGCATAATAGATGAGTATCCTGTGAAATCTTTAGTAAAGCGTAGTCATAAAATATGATGAATGTAACAGGGAATTACGTGAAGGAATTTTCTATCAATTAGAAAATATTAAAAATTAAAAGACTTCTGTAGCAGGAAGGAAATATTGGGAAGAAAAAGCAATACTGAATCAGCCATTAACTGCCCGGATAAGAGCCGGGAGTCAAAGCTGAATTCTCTAAAGTTTTAGTTAGCAAAAAACTCATCCGGGTAAGTGGATTATCAGATCCATTTTAAAAGAATAATATGACGACAGCCGAATACGAAGTGTCGGTTACAGTCATATTTTAAATAAATAAACATAAATAATGGAAACAAGCATCAAAAATTTACAGCATCAGAATTTGCGCACCAATACAGGAGACCGAAACACCAATAAGGAAATAATAATTGTAAGTGGCAGCAGCGGTTTGATAGGTTCAGCTTTGATTCATAAAATAGCTTCACAATACAGGCTTGTGGGGCTGGACAATGTGGGCTATCCATACCCCCCTGCCGAAGCAGAATGTGTGTGTGTTGATATTACCAGCGATGCAAGTATGAAATTCGCTTTCGAAAGAATAAGATATGAATATGGCGGTAAGATAAGTGCTGTTGTACATCTTGCGGCTTATTATGATTTTCTTGGAAAGCCTTCCCCGCTCTATGATAAAATCACAGTAAAGGGAACAGAAAGGCTACTAAAAAAGCTGCAGGAGTTTGAAGTGGAGCAGTTTATTTTTTCAAGCAGCATGCTTGTTTACAAGCCTGGTTTACCCGGACAAAAAATGAATGAAGAGTGGCCGTTGGAGCCGAAATGGGATTACCCAAAATCAAAAGTAACCACCGAAAAGGTTTTGAGTGAACAAAGAGGAAATATCCCTGTGGTATTAATGCGGATGGCTGGCGTATATAGCGAAGAAGGAAACTCCATTCCCATTACCAACCAGATTCAGCGCATCTACGAAAAACAAATGACTGCCCGGTTGTATCCCGCCAACACTTCACATGGCAGCACCTATATTCATCTCGATGATTTAGTGGATGCAATTGCAAAGACAATTGAAAAACGAAAAGAACTTCCGCCCGAAGTGGTATTGAATATTGGCGATGATGAAACGCTTTCCTATAAGCAGTTGCAGGATATTATCAGCAAAGAAGTGAATGGAACACAGAAGGAAATAATAAAAATTCCGAAATGGTTCGCAAAAGCAGGGGCCTTTATGCAAAACTTATTTGGCAAAGCTTTTATAAAACCCTGGATGATTGATCTGGCAGATGACCATTTTGAAATGGATAGCTCGAAGGCAAAAAAACTGCTCGGCTGGCAACCGAAACATAGCTTAAGAGAAACACTTCCAAAGATGATTAAAAAATTAAAAGATGATCCCAAAGCATTTTATAAAACGAATAAGTTAAAGAAATAAAAAAGTACAGATACCTCATTAACGTAAAAAATAAAAATTAGCTAATGGAAAATATGAATCATGATATGCCTGCTCACGATCATGCTGCGATGGGTGATAAAAAACAAGGCACACAATATACATGTACAATGCATCCTGAAGTTATCAGCGATAAACCGGGTAACTGCCCAAAGTGCGGAATGACTCTTGTAAAAAAAGAAGACACAAAAAAGGAAGCAGACGGGGAGAATATGTCAGGTCATAACATGAGCGGTATGAAAAATATGGAAGAAGTAAAACCTGGTCCTAAAAAAGATGCAGGCAGCCAGAGCATGGCAGGCCACGACATGGGCGCAATGAATATGGAAGGAAAAGACCCGGCAGAAATAAAGCAAATGGTCATCGCTAATCACGAAAAAATAATTTGGACGCATTTAACCAATGTTTTGCTGGGTGTATTTCTCATCATGGCTCCTGTTACGTTTGGTTATAAAAGCAGTGAGATGTTTTACAGTGATATTATCAGCGGTGCATTGCTGATTTTATTCAGTTTATTATCCGCAAATCCGTTCCGTCTTTGGGCACCGTGGGCTGCTTGTTTTGTAGGGGTGTGGTTGCTGTTTGCCCCGCTTGTTTTTTGGGCGCCCGGTGCTGTAGCTTATTTTACTGACTCTGTAATTGGAATGATGGTGATTGCACTTTCTGTTCTTATTCCCGAAATGCCGGGTATGATGGCTATGATGATGAAAATGCCGCCCGGCCCAGAGACACCTCCAGGCTGGTCATACAATCCATCCTCGTGGTTGCAGCGAACACCCATCATCGTATTGGGATTTATCGGTTTTTTCGCCTCACGCTATCTTACCGCCTTTCAGTTAGGATATATTACCCATGTTTGGGATCCGTTTTTTGGCGGGGGTACCGAAAAAGTATTGACATCGGCAGTCTCTAAATCCTTTCCAATCTCTGATGGTGGACTTGGAAATGTTGCCTATACAATTGAAGCTTTAATGGGATACATGGGCATGTCTAATCGTTGGCGCACGATGCCCTGGATGGTAGCCTTCTTTGGCATACTGGTTATACCACTTGGTGTCATTAGTATAGTACTCATTATTTTACAACCTGTATCTGTAGGCTTTTGGTGTTCGGTTTGTTTGCTTACAGCTGTTGCCATGTTGGTTATGATTCCGCTTACGCTGGATGAAGTGGTAGCCATGATTCAATTTATAGTTAAACGAACAAAAGAAGGAAAACCTTTCTGGCGTACTTTCTGGATGGGAGATACCATTGAAGGCGGTGGTAAAGATAACCGGACACCCAGTTTTATTGGTCCGTTAAATAAAACGATTCCTTCCATGGTATGGGGAGTTAATATTCCATGGAACTTGCTTTTATCAGCAGCCATCGGACTTTGGTTAATGTTCACACCCTTTTTATTTTCAATACAAAAACCCATTGCAAATCATCTTACAACCATTGGAGCCCTGATTGTAACATTTACAGTAATTGCTATGGCTGAGGTAGGACGCACCTTTCGGTTTTTAAATATTGCATTTGCGCTTTGGCTTATTGGGGCAAGCATAATAATAAAAGATCCATCCGGCAATGCGCTATGGATAGCAATAGTTTCCGGCGCTCTGCTGATAGGTTTAAGTTTTCGCAAAGGTAAAATCAGGGAGAGCTATGGAACTTTTGACCGGTACATTATATAAAGCAAACAAGAATGAATACAAGTATAAGACAGCAAGAGAAAACATTCCATTGGAATTCAGATGCCAGGTTATTAGAACTGCCCGTTGAGTACTTGCAACCTGCTATAGTGAAAGTAAAAATTAATAAACCCATGACGAACCTTTCATGGATTGATTTCAATACAGCAACTATAGTCTTTGATAAAAATAAAACCAACGGTTATGCCTTCTAAAAACATACCGTCATCTTCAATAAAAATTATTTTTTTTGACATCGGCGGTGTGTTGCTTTCTAATGGCTGGGGACATGAATCAAGACAAAAAGCAGCCGTCCATTTTGGAATTGATTATACTGAAATGGATGTGCTGCACAATTTTATTTTTAATGTTTATGAGATCGGAAAACTCACCTTGGATGAATATCTTAACACAGTAGTATTTCATAAAGAGCGCAATTTTTCGAGTGAAGACTTTAAGCAATTTATGTATTCGCAATCATCAGAATTGCCGGGAATGCTTTCATGGTTGAAGCAATGGAAGCACGAGCATCACGACTTTCCCATTATTTCCATTAATAACGAAGGAAGAGAATTGAATGATTTCAGGATAAATAAATTTAACCTGCATCAATGTTTTGATGCGTTTATTTCATCATGTCATGTTGGAATGCGTAAGCCTGACCCCGGAATATTTAAGCTGGCATTGGGCATTGCCCAGGTACAACCTGAACAGTGTATTTATTTTGATGACCGGCCGATGCTTGTTCAGGCCGCACAACACCTCGGTATTAACAGCTTTCAACATCAGGGATTGGAATCCACTAAAAATATTTTAAATGATTTTATAAGTACATCTAAATAAAAAATAATTATGACAACGGACAAACAACTTTCATTCGGAATTATTGGCTTGGGCACAATGGGCCGCAACCTGCTTCTTAACATGGCTGAGCATGGGTTTGCCGTAGCGGGCTATAACAGGCATGAGGATAAAGTAGCGTTGCTTATGAAGGAAGGAAAGGGCCTGGATGTGCATGGCTTTTCTGATTTAAAAGATTTTATCAATAGCCTTAAAACTCCAAAAGCGGTAATGCTCCTCGTTACTGCGGGCAAAGCAGTGGATGAGGTTATTGCAGAAATACTGCCGCTTTTAAGTAAAGACGATATCATTATTGACGGAGGCAATTCTCATTATACCGATACGGAACGCAGATTCAAAGACCTCGAAGAAAAAGGTTTTCGTTTTATTGGAATGGGTGTTTCAGGAGGAGAAGAAGGCGCACGCAAAGGCCCAAGTATGATGCCCGGAGGTGATAGAAAAGCGTATGATACGATAGCACCCATTCTTGAAAAGATTGCCGCACATGTGAAGGGCGAACCTACGGTGGCTTATATGGGCGTACGCTCTGCCGGACATTTTGTAAAAATGGTACACAACGGAATAGAATATGCGCTTATGCAACTTATATCAGAAACATACGAAGTGTTGAAAAACGGCCTTCATCTTAATGATAAAGAAATCCACGCCGTGTTTGAAAAGTGGAACGATGGCAGGTTGCAATCGTACCTGCTGGAAATTACACGGGATATTTTCGCATTTAAAAACCCGGGAGAAGACCACCTGTTGCTCAATGATATTAAAGACGAAGCCAAAGCCAAAGGCACCGGTAAATGGACTTCGCAGGCAGCCATGGATCTAAGCGTTCCCCTGCCGGTTATAGACATTGCCGTAGCCATGCGCGATTTGTCAAAGTACAAAACCTTGCGGACTAAAGCAGCTAAAATATATCCAGGCTCAAAAGATACCAAATACCCTGGTAACAAAGATGAATATACTGCCCAATTGGAAGAAGCATTTTATTTTTCCATGGTATCCGCCTTTGCGCAGGGCATGCATTTGCTTTACGGGGCCAATGAAGAATATAAATATGGGCTAAACCTCGGTTTGATTGCAAAAATCTGGCGTGGCGGCTGTATTATCAGGGCAGCGTTTTTGGAAGATATTTATGCCGCATACAAGAATGATCCAAAATTGGAACATTTGTTTTTAGACAATTCGATCCGCGACAGTGTAACCAATAGTATTCCTGGAATTCGAGCGGTAGTTTCTGACGCTGTCAATTCCGGCATCGCAGTGCCTGCCTACTCTGCCTCTCTCAGTTATTTCGACGATTTCAGAAATGAAAATATGCCGGCAAACCTCATCCAGGCGCAGCGTGATTATTTTGGTGCGCATACTTATGAGCTGATTGGTAAAGAAGGCGTTTTTCACACGGAGTGGATTGACACAACAAAAAAATAATTTTGTAATGAATCCAACTATAAAATCACAACCTGTAATCTTCTTTATTTTCGGTGGAACCGGCGACCTCAACAAGCGCAAAATCACCCCTGCACTTTATAATTTATTTTTAGATAACTGGCTGCCTGAAAAATTTATCATTATCGGTACCGGGCGTTCTGTATCTACAGATGCTGCTTATCGGAAAAAATTATTGGATGGTATAAATCAATTCTCAAGAAAAGGCAAAGCAAAAAAAAGTAAATGGGATGAATTTGCTGCCCGTATTTTTTATCAGAGCGGAAATGTGAACGATGCAAAAAGCTATAAAGCGTTTACCGCAACCATCAAAAAATATGAAGCGGAATGGAAACAGAAACCGGTCATTATTTATTACCTCGCTGTATCGCCCAATTTATTTCCGGTTATTGCAGGGAATATTTCTAAAAACAAACTGGCTGAGGAAAGCGATTATACACGAATCGTTATTGAAAAGCCATTTGGCAGAGACCTTGCATCAGCAAAGTCATTAAATAAATTACTTAGTAATATACTCGATGAAAAGCAGATTTACCGGATTGATCATTACCTGGGAAAAGAGGTGGTTCAAAATATTTTGGCTTTCAGGTTTTCAAATGCCATACTTGAACCTATCTGGAACAGAAATTATATTGATCACGTACAGATTTCAGTAACAGAGAAATTAGGTGTGGAAGAGCGTGGCGAATATTATGACACAGCAGGGGCACTCCGCGATATGATACAAAATCATCTTTTGCAATTGCTGTGCCTTATTGCAATGGAAACCCCAATCAACTTCAGTGCTGATGAAGTGCGTAACCGTAAAGTGGATGTGCTGCGTGCCATGCGCAGATTTAAACCGGAAGAAATAGAAGCCGTTGCTGCTCGCGGGCAATATGGAGCGGGATGGATTGAAGGAAAAAAAGTACCCGGTTATCGCCAGGAAAAAAAAGTTGCCCCTGATTCAAACATCGAAACATTCGCAGCCGTAAAATTTTTTGTTGACAACTGGAGATGGCATGGCGTGCCATTTTATGTACGAAGCGGTAAACGAATGCATCAAACTGCATCTACCATATCCATTCAATTTTGTGATGTTCCTCATTTTGTTTTTCCTGCCGGGGCAACCGATAACTGGCAGCAAAACAGGCTTGTCATCAGCATACAACCTGAAATGAGCATACGCTTGCAGGTACAGGCAAAACGCCCCGGATTGGATATGGTTTTGAATACGGTGGACATGTTGTTTGATTATGATGATACTTCCACCAAAGAAACGCCGGAAGCTTACGAAACGCTGCTGCTTGATATTATGATGGGTGACCAAACTTTGTTTATACGCGCCGACCAGGCGGAAGAAGCATGGGATGTATTGATGCCGGTATTGAATGCATGGCAATCTAAAAAAAGTGTAAAATTTCCAAACTATGTAGTCGATTCAGCAGGATCTGAAAATGCAGAAGCATTAATTGCCCGTGATGGGTTCGATTGGTTTTCGCTGCCCGTTAAAACTAAAAAATAGAGTGAAATGAATAAATGTTTATAAAACAGAATAGGAATTGTTAACTGCCCTTGCTGGCTTTTTTATTAAAACAGCACAAAACTTAATGGTGTATTGCTGATAGATGAAGTTTTCGCAAAGATAAAATCATTTAGAGTTATGGAGCTTTTGACCAATACATTATCTGAAACAATAACGAATGAAAGCACTGTTAAAAATAAAAAGCAAAATGAAATTTTATAATGAAAAATAATTTTTTACAATTAAATATATAAAGATGAAACAAGCAAAAACTGACCAAAGAAGAAAGAAAGCCCTTGACATGTTAGGCCTGGAGTTGGGCGGTATGGAAGACCTGAAAACACATCAGGATTTTAACAACCAACATCCTAATGAACTTGATAACACCGTTTTGACAAAAGACAATACAGACGGAGACGAAAAAAATTCAACAAAAAAATTAAAACTTAAAACCAATGAAAAGTAAATTTAGTTTCACCCGAAGAGTCAGTCACTCTTTCCTGATTTTTTTCAGTGTCTTCCTTCTCGGCGGACTCTCCGCATATTCGCAGGAAATAAAAACGAATAACGATTCATTATCAGTCAAAAGCAAAAGTGTAACTGAAAAGCCGGTAGCAACAAAGGAAAATGATAAAGATAAAATGGGTGATATGTTTGTTCATCCTTTTCTGACGCATATGGCATTACCTGACCCGCCGGGAGAAATGAGCCTGCGGTTAACTGCTTTTCAGCAAAGAACAGATTCTGCCGTAGGGCAGGATATGGCGCTGCACATTGAAGCTGGTTTGCTACCTAATCTTGGCCTTCATATACGAAGCGATGGCATTAAAACATCTCCATACTCTGAAGTAATGTTAATGTACAGTTTTCTTCATGATGCCACTTATAACAATGGATTAAGTGTTTTTGGACAGATAAGTATTCCAACCGGTCCGGAAGTTAAGTCCAACGCTTTGAAATACCTTTTTGGGTTGTCCGGACGGTTAACTGCTCCCAACATAATGGTTATTGATGCAAATATGCACGTCAATCTGGCCGACAAGATGGCTGAATATGAAAGCTCGTTTATTTTCAAAGCCTCTAAAATGTTTTATCCAGAACTGGAACTCAGAGGTGAAATAACAGAGAATGAAACAAGTTTGTATTCACTGATAGGCCTTAAATTCAGGATAGCTGATGAAATGGCCATTGGAGTCGGAATTCAGACCGCTGTTACAACAGCAAGAGAGTATGATACTCAGGCCTTACTGACTTTTGGAATTGCATTCTGATAATACCTGAGTTTCAATTCAATCATTTTATATGTAAGCAAAGGAATAACCAGGGAATGAAAAGATATTATTACCTGTAGTTTCATTAATTGACAATATATATTTCATTTGGATTAAAATTTAATAAGCATAAATAAACGAACACTTTATAAAATATACATTCATCATGGATAAATCAAATTATAAACAATGCTCAAATTTGCAAAGGAGGTTTTATACATTAAAAAATACCTTTTTTGCATTAATAATATGTCTGTTTTTTTCGCCCCTTGTAATAATGGCGCAGGGAGGCGACGAGCCGAAAGAGAAAGTTGAAAAGGTTACGGAAAAGATGCTCGAAAAAGACCAACCCCAAAGCGACAGCCTCAGGCAAAAACAAGATTTTGCTGAAATCAGTAAAGCTGTTGGCAAGGGCACCGTGCCAACAGTAATAAAGGCGCTGAGCTTAGCGGCCTTCATTGCCGGGTTTGCTATTCTATATTTACCCAAAAAGAAAAAGGAGGTATCAAATGGATAATAATGAAGATGCCACTGAAAAAAAATGGAGTATGAAAGACTTCAACTATCCGGTGCCCGAACATGCAAAACAGTTTGGCTATGCTGTGGGTGGAGTAACATTTGTCGGATTTATTTTATTAATAATCACCGGTATTGTAATGACGTTTTTTTTTACAGCCACGGTGGATAAGGCGCGTGATAGTGTTTTGGCATTATCTTCTTCGCCATGGGGCTTATGGTTGCGGTCCTTTCACAGGTGGCTTGCGGAAACTGTTATTTTCCTAATTATTCTGCATATGACGAGAATTATTTTTACAGGTTCTTACCGGGGAAGTAGAAAAACAAATTGGTTCTTTGGTGTTGCATTACTGGTTATAGCGCTGGCATTCTTATTTACAGGTACCGTGGTCAAGTGGGATCAGGAAGGCTATGAAGCTTATCTGCATGCAGTGGAACAAGTAGACCTTTTGCCGGTAATCGGGGCTCCCATTGCCGCCTTCCTCAAGGCCACGTCCATAGTGATGACGATGTTTGTAACACATACATTAGTTCTTCCGCTTCTTTTTTTATTGTTTCTCATACCACACCTGGTTTTAATGAAGTTGAATGGATTATCTCCTTTACCTGGAAAAAAAGTAAAGAAAGAAATTAAACTTTCCAAACACATAGGCAAAATATTCGGGTGGAGCTTTGTTATTTATGGCCTCCTAAGTTTTCTTGCCATGCAATATCCTGCTGAATTATTTCCTGGCCCCTACACCGGAATTGAGATGACGAAACCACCCTGGATTCTTTTAATCCTCTATCAATTTGAGGATTGGTTTGGCATTAAGTATCTATCCGTTTTTCCACTGTTAATGATAATTGGATTAATATTAATACCCTACATTGATTCTAAAAAAGGTGATTATTCCATAACCAGAAAAATAGTGGTTTGGACTTATATAATTATTATGGCCCTTTTTATAACATTCATAATACATGTAGCTATCAGCACGCCTGTTCAGCACCTTGGTTAGCAGGTTGCTACATCCTTTGCTTAAAGATCCTAAGTAACAAAATGGTTGTACCTAAGAAAAGCGAACTGGAAATCATAACGGAATAAGAAATAAAGAAAAATATTCTTAATCCTAATTTAAAAACGGAAAAAGAAGAAAACAACTCCCGAAGAAAATTCCTCAAATCAGGAATCATTACTGCCGCTACTGCTGGTGCTGCTATGGTAAATACTAATGCGTTTCTGCCTTTATTAATCAGGCAGCAGTTCTTAAGTTAAATGGTATTATCTGAAAAGGCAGAGAGTTTTAAACCGGAACTTACTGAATATTTGAAGGATAAAACCTTTGCATTAATATATCATGCATCAATTGATAAAATGAGTAAAGAAATTAAATAGTACACAAATAGCATTTGAAAATAAATGTCATAAATAATTTTTATGCAGAATAATAATTTGAAAAATGCCATTTAATAAAAACTTAATAATCCTTTTATCCGGACTGTTTTTAGTAATGGTAGGGTTCGGAATTACCTTGCCTGTACTTCCTTTTTATATAAAGAATCTTTCACAGGCTCAAGGTATTTCGTCACAGAATTTGTGGCTGCATGTTGGCCTTATAACCGGCATTTACCCATTCATGCAATTTCTTCTTTCTCCCTACCTCGGATCGTTATCCGACCGATTAGGAAGGAGGCCGCTTATATTGTACGGGCTGGCGGGATATTCCATATCAATGTTTTTGTTTTCAATAAGCGGGAGTATCGCTCTACTTTATATCTTTCGTTTACTGGCCGGAATATCTTCAGCGGCATTTTTCATTGCATCGAGCGCATACGTAGCAGATAATACTTCAGAAGATAAAAGAGGCGGCGGTATGTCTTTGTTAGTAAGCGTGGCGAGCCTGGGTGTGGTAGCAGGTCCGTTAATTGGGAACCTTTTTTCTAAGGCTGATATTACCATAGGCCGGATTACAATAGATAAATATTCCTTGCCTTTTTCCCTATCTGCAATTTTAGCCCTGCTGGTCTGTGGCTTTTTGTTTTTTTCATTAAAAGAATCATATAATAGTCGCCATCATGAAATAATTGACACAAGGAAAAGAGAAAAAAAATCAGTATTCATCATCTTAAAATCCATTAAAAAATCATTTGTGCTGCTGCTTTTTCTTTCTTTTATAAGCCAGCTTTCATTGGCAATGTTTGAAGGTACTTTTGCATTACACTCACAACGCCTTTTTCAATTTGACGTAAAGCAAATGGGCTTTGTATTTATTGTTTGTGGCTCAGTGATGGGACTACTGCAGTTAGGGCCGGTAGCCTGGTTAATTAAATGGAAGGGAGAAAGGACGCTGCTTCCTTATGGGCTTTTGATTCTGGGTATTGGCATGTCCTTGCTAATGCTATCTTCTAAAATTGGATTCATTTTATTTTTTGTTTCCATTGTTTCAGCCGGAATGGCGATTCTAACGCCCAGCCTCGCTTCATTGGTTACAATAGAGTCAGATGAAACTTACGGTACATCATTGGGTATTTATAGTTCTGTAAATAGTTTAGGGCAAATGCTGGGGGTTATCGTAGGTTCGGTGATGATGATCTGGTTTGATCATTTACCCTACTTTATTATTTCAATCATATTGTTTATTACAGCTTGGGTTGCTATACCCCGATCTAAATTTAAAATTCTTCAACTCGAAAATATTAAAAAACATAAAACATAAACGATATGTCATTAAACTTTTTAACAAACGTATCATTTGTTGTGTCCTGGTAAGAACGCTCAGTGATTTTAAAACCGAAAAACTGGTTGATTTAAAAGGAGCTAAAATTGTAATTCTTGAAGAAAAAAGTTGCGGGATTTTTTATATTAATGAATAATTAAGGCGCATTGCGATTAAGTCAACTTGAATGAAAATGTTTACTTGCGGTATTTTGTTTTTCAAGTGTCCAACTATCCGTTAATGAAGTTACTATCCAGAGATTATTGGATCTTCTTAAAACCTGCACTGTAATGTTTAGCAGTTCTTTAAATTGCTTTAATAGGTCCGCTACAGTTGTGTTATCATTAATGATAATAGTACAGTCATTACATAACTGCAAATCTTTACCTTGATTTTTTTCTATGAGGTTATCGTTACACAAACATTCTATTTTCAGATAAGGAAATTTTTTACAAAATTTTTTTTGTAACTCTTCAAATGGTTCTCCTGCTTCAATTCTGATTTCCATAACAAGCTTATTAAAACCTTTTTTTATACTTCAAATTTTAATTCTGCATTTAAGAGTAGACACTTAATCTCTATCGCGTTTTATTTATGCCAATTTACTGAACGGAACATTCATTTGCATATTATAGGATTTTACCGTTCAGTTTTTCATGTGAAATATTTAGCCGGGAACTTTGTCAATAAGTCTTAAATCGCATTAGCATATAGATATATATAAAAGTAAGAACAAGAAATCTATATCCGGTTGATTTTAATCAATCGCGCCTTTGAGAATAATCAAAAAATCTTTAAAAAGGTTCTTTCAGAACTGGTAATAACAACAAAAATCACCGACCAAAATTTTTTAAAGAATAAATAAAAAGATGGGAATGCAAGGCTGTATAGGAAAATTGTTTTTTGTTAGTTGCCCATCTTGATTTGTTTGACGAAAAACAAACGCACTGTTGATTTGCATCAAGCCGGGGCAGAAAACCGGGCTTTACCTTTATGGAAGATTATTAAAATACTTTTAAACGATAAGAATTAATTATTTTAAAAATCATTATGAAGTGGCTCCTTGACATATTAAGAACTCATCCTGAACCAAATAATAAATTATTATTTCAAACAATTAAAAACAAAATACTATGAAACGCAGCATAAACAGTTTATTAGGCTACACCATTAAAGGAACTGATGGTGAAATTGGAAAAGTAGAGGAGTTCTATTTCGATGACCGCACCTCAACCATCCGGTACATGGTTGTAAAAACGGGAGGATGGTTTTCCGGAAAAAAAGTTTTGGTTTCGCCCGAAGCATTTCAAAAACCTGATTGGGAATCAAAAACATTTTCTGTAAATCTTACCCAGGAAAAAATAAAAAACAGCCCCGATATTGACACCGATAAACCTGTTTCGCGGCAGCAGGAAGAGTTGATGCGCGGATACTACTCCTGGCCCGGCTATTACGGATACGGATTCGGGATGTACGGATACGGGGGGCTTGGTATGTGGGGCTATCCGGCAGTTGAAGAAAGCGCAGAAGAAAAGAAAATGAAAGCGACAGAGCATGCACATGACAATCCCCATCTGCGAAGCACACATGAAGTAAAAGGATATGATATTCATGCAACGGATGGTGACATAGGCGAAGTGGAAGATTTTATTATTGATGATGCAACCTGGAAAATCCATTTTCTTGTTGTGGAAACCGGCAACTGGTTTTCGGGAGAAAAAGTGCTCATTTCTCCACAGTGGATTAAAGAGGTAAAATGGGAGGAGCACGAAGTTACTATCAATCACTCAAAGGACGAAGTGAAAAACAGTCCCGAATATGATCCTTCGCAACCGGTAAATGATGCGTATGAACATTCCCTGAATGATCATTATGGGAAAGAAGTTTATCATTAAAAAAAATTGTAAAAAAGAAACCTTTAAAAAGCAATAATAATAGGCGGAACAGTCAGGGCAATTAAAAAGCCGCACCCTGAAATATGAGACGATTTAGACAACCACAAAAATAAAGAGAGTGCATTTCAATTTATAGTGTCTCAAATAAACCTTCTTGGTTTTTTTGAAGTGTATGCCGCAGGGAGAAACCGCCAATGAAAATGGACATGAATACTATCAATGACTGACCGTTATTTTAAGAATAAAATGTATTTATCTAAAGATAAAATACCAATGTTTTGAGCCGGGCAATATTGCTATAAAGCTCCCACTATGTAACACAGCCTTATCGGCTTTTCTTATTTATAATTTATGTAGTATAAATTGCGAATGCTTTTTTAATGTACCGACCGCCATTGCTGCTATGATTCGTTCCTTGCGTCGCACTCTTGTACGTTCAGATTCATTATTCAGCATTGGGCAGGCAGTTTCATTATTGCACAAGACTATCATGCTTAAAGTCCAATAGCCTGCAAACCTTTTCCGTTGCTTTATTCTGCACTTCAAACTCAGTTTTTTATTGTAAAGCGTTTGCCTTATATGATGAAAAACAAATGCAGTCTTGATTTGCATCAATCCTTTAGATGAAACACCTGCTTACTTTTACTTTAGGTTATTTACAAAGCAGTTGCAACAGTAATATTTCTGATAAAAGTGCCGGGAATCAAAAACGAGGAACGCAGGGGAAATAGAAAATAAGTAAATGTTTTGTACCTCGTAATAATAAACAAAAAATGAAAATACTATTGGCAACCGATGGCTCTGCGCATAGCCAAACGATGTTAAAGGAATTTGCAGGCAGAACCTTTGCTGCCAACACCAAAGTGCGCATTATATCTGCTTATGAAGGAGGTTCCTACATGCTGAACACTGCTCCAATGGGCGCACTGAGCCAATACTACGCCGAAGCAGACAGCCTTGCAATAAAAGCGGCAGAGGAAGCGACTGAAAATGCAGCCGTTATTTTACGAAAAAAAAATCCTGAGCTTTTTATATCCGTGGCTGCAATCGAAGGTTCCCCAAAAAGTGCTATCCTGAAAGAAGCAGAAACATTTGGTGCCGATTTGATTGTTCTTGGCTCCCATGGTCATGGCGCTGTTGCAGGTTTTTTGCTGGGTTCGGTTTCGCAGGCAGTTGCATTACATGCAAAATGTTCGGTAGAGATTGTTCGTAATAAAAAATAAATTTCTAAATAGTATTTAAAAATAAGCCGATCAGGGTAATGAAAAAACGCCTGCAATAAATTTTAATGTTAAATAATTATAGAATGAAAAATTTACCCTGGCAAAAGAGAAAAGAGTTCTTTACGCAAGAACAAAACCAAAGATTGGTTGATGCCATTAAAATGGCAGAAAAGGAAACCAGTGGTGAGATAAGACTTTATGTAGAATCTAAAAGCCCCGCTAAAGAACCTGTTGACCGTGCAAAAGAACTTTTCTTGAAACTGAAAATGGATAAATCAGAACTGCATAATGCAACCTTGATCTATGTTGCTTTAAAACACAAACAAGCTGCTGTATATGGCGATGATGCCATACACCGGGAAGTAGGCGAAAAATATTGGCAGGATGTGCTCGCAAAAATGTTCCTTCATTTCAGGCAGGAAAAACTGGTAGATGGAATTTGTAATGGCATTGAGGAACTGGGACAGGCTTTAAAGTATTATTTCCCCTACGATAAAGACGCAGATAAAAACGTGCTGCCTGACGAAATTGTATTTGGCAAATAAAGTATGAAAAAATTATTCTTATTTATATCCTTGTTTTTTTCTTTTTGCGTTTTTGCACAAATCGAAAAAGTTATTCCTGTAAAGCCTAATCCTTCAAGGCTGGTAAATAATTATACTGATGCGCTTACCTCAGGACAGGTACAGGCATTAGAGCAAAAACTTGTTGCCTATGATGATAGTACCTCGAACCAGATAGTTATTGTTGTTATGGAAACAACAGGCAGTTATCCAATTGAGGATGTTGCTTTAGGTATATTAAGAACATGGGGTGTAGGAAATAAAGGAAAGAACAATGGAATAGTCATTTTGGCAACCATAAAAGAGCGGAAGGTTTGGATAGCAACAGGCTCCGGGCTTGAGGGCGCTGTTCCTGATATAACGGCAAAATCAATAATAGATAATGACATCCTTCCGGCTTTCAGAACTGGAGACTATTTCAAGGGCTTTGATGCCGGAACAACTTCTCTTATAAAAGCTGCTGCAGGCGAATATAAAGCGCCGGCAGGTTATGCTGAGAGAGGCGGAAAACCTGGCGTTGGTTCCATTATAACCATTATAGTCATTATAGTTTTATTTATTATTTTATCAATGTTTGGCAGAGGGAAAAAGGGCGGCGGAAAATATATTTCCCGTGGCGGGCACGGCTGGTTTTTCCCTTTTCTCCTGGGAGGTATGCTCGGCGGCGGTTTGGGCGGTGGTGGAAGAGGCATGGGTGGTGGCGGCATGGGAGGCGGGTTTGGCGGATTTGGTGGCGGTGGTGGTATGGGCGGTGGTGCCGGTGGCGGTTGGTAAGAACAATAAAGTTCTAAAAAATTAAATAGTCATGATAAGAATTAACTGCACGATATTAAAAAAATAAGAATAACATCATTACTAATTAAAATCAAAGAAATAAATAACTAAAAAATAAAGAAATAAGCAAAATGAAAAATATCAGCGACATATCAACCAGAGCACCCGATGACATTAAAAAGAAAGAAGCGAAAAAAGAATTGAAGAAACTGAACAGCCGGATTTTTGAACTGCAAAATCTTTTTTATGCGGAAGGAAAACATGCATTGCTTATAATCCTTCAGGGAATGGACACTTCAGGCAAAGATGGTACTATACGCCATGTTTTTTCCTGCATTAATCCGCAGGGATGCCGGGTGAAATCTTTTAAAACGCCAACAGAAGAAGAAAAACGTCACGACTTTTTGTGGCGTGTATATCCTGAATTCCCTGAAAAAGGCATGTTTGAAATTTTCAACCGTTCCTACTACGAAGACATTTTATTCCCTGTTGTTCATGATTTAATTGATAAAAAAGAAGTTGCAGAACGACATAAGTTAATCAACGAAGTGGAGGATCACCTGCAAAAAAGCGGAACTATCATCTTGAAATTTTTCCTGCACCTTTCTAAGGAAGAACAGCAAAAAAAATTAGAAGAACGGTTAACCAATCCTGAAAAAAAATGGAAATACAATGCGAATGATAAAAAGGAATCAAAAAAATGGGATGACTATGTGAGTGCATACCAGCAGATGCTTGATGGATGCGGAAAACACAATCCGTTTGTAATTGTTCCCGCAGATCAGAAGTGGTACCGAAACTATTTAGTAGCAACTACGATGGTGGAAGCACTTGAAAAATTAAAAATGAAATTTCCTAAATAATTTTTTTAACCAATAAAATTTACAATCATGACAGACATCACTATCAACATTAAAACCGGTTCGGAGAATGGCGAACCGAAGGTCACCACTACTACAGATAATACTAAGACCGCTGTTCCAAAAACGGAATCACCAAAAGCGGAATTACCAAAGGCAGAAACTCCAAAGGATGAATCTCCAAAGAAAGATGACGCAAAAAAAATGGACATGCCGGAAGAGGAACATGCTAAAATGGGTTCCGATAAAGCTAAACCTTAGATATTTCTTATGACTACAAAGTGGAACATATTTATAAAGGGTATTAAGCAACACAGGGCTTTTAAAAAGTTTTCCCGCCTAAGTGACCTCAAAAAAAACAAGTCACTTCTGCCAGAACAATTCGTAGCGGATATTCTTGCTTTGGGCCCTGCGTTTATCAAACTTGGACAGATACTAAGTACCCGGCCTGATTTGTTGCCGGCACAATATATTAACGCTCTTGAAAAGCTTCAGGAGAATGTTCCCCCATTTGATTTTGATTCAGCAAAGCAAATCATTGAAGCGGAGTTAGGACAGTCTTTACAAGAGCTTTTCCAATCCATTGAAGAAAAACCGGTAGCATCCGCCTCTTTGTCCCAGGTTCATTTTGCAATACTAAAATCAGGCGAACAAGTTGCGCTAAAAGTTCAGAGGCCTGATGTAAAGTCAAAGGTCTTAGATGATTTACATGCATTAGATGGGATCATATCAATATTGAATTTCTTATTTTCACGAAAGGTAAAAAGAGCGAATCTTATCAATGCCTTCCGGGAATTTAAAAGATACACAATACAAGAGTTGGACTTTGCGCATGAAGCCGAAACCATAGAGCGTTTCAGGAATAACTTCAAGGGTTGGGATGATATAATATTTCCAAAGGTTTATTTGGATTATAGTAGTGAGAAACTGCTTACAATGGAACGGGTTTCAGGTCTTCGCCTAAAAGAAGTTGAGCAAAAACTATCGAAGGAAGCAAAAGAAAAACTGAACATCAGGCTTGTAGAAATGGAATTAAAAATGTTCATCTCAGATGGATTATTCCATGCTGATCTCCATCCGGGAAATATATTTTTTAAAGAAGATGGACAGATCGAACTGCTTGATTTTGGAATGTATGGCGAATTAACAAAAGAAGAAAGGAACCGGTTTGTACTTTACTGGTTAGCTGTGGTGCAAAATGATATTAAACGGGCATTTTACCATTTTAAAAAACAATGTAAAGAGTTACCTAAAGCAAATGAAAAAGCCTTTTATGAAGTATTTAAAAACTTAGCTGATGATTTTTATAAAAGCCGGTTAAAAGATGTTTCCATTACGAAGGTGTATATAAATATGATCAGTGCCGGTTACAGGTACGGATACATTTTTCCTGAGAACTTATTATTACATGCTAAAGCACTTACCACTGCTGAAGCCCTGACATTTCAACTTGCTCCGGATGCACGGTTTGAAGAAATTACCAAACCAATTATAGCCAGAGAGTTTGCCCGTTTAACCATCAATGGTGAACAAATAAAAAAAAGAATGGAAAAAGCTTTACCCGAATTTTTACTCACAGGGGAAATAATTCCATCATCATTGCAGGGAATTGAAGACAATCCCCTTATGTGGAAAGCTGTTTATGACCAAATCATCCAGAACTTAACAAAGTGGGAAACAAATGCCGGTGCTTTTAAAGCAATAATTAATCCATCGGCACAAGAAGTTTTAGGAAAAGAATTTAATGAAAACACAACAGGGAAACTATTAGAAGAAACATGGCAGGAATATTCGAGGTTAGAAATTGATCTGCCTAAACAACAAACGCTCGGAGCTACATTTACTATACATCTGGCATGCGCTTCTCTTGCCCTTTATAATACGCTGATTAAGTCAGAAAAAAACAAAGAAGAAGCAATCTCACTAATTTATAAGATTGGTTGGAAAATCTACACACGCATGGGTAAAATACCAATGCTGATTGCAGGGATATTTTCTGATAACCCAATTAAAAAAATGGAATTGGCAACACAGATTTTCAGGATGTTTCCTTTCACGGCTCCTGACTATGGCTGGGAAGATATAAACTCAGATAAAAACATAATTGCTTTCAATTGTACACGCTGCCATGTAGCTGAATATTTTAAAAAATTTGAACTTGGAGATGTTTGTTATCATACCTGGTGCAAGCTGGATTATCCTTTAGCCGAACAATGGGGCGGAAAATTAAAAAGAACCGGAACCATAGCAATTGGAGCAGATAAATGTGATTTTCGATGGATAGTAAATGAAAAAACTGATTTCGGTCCCGAAAAAACAAAGGAGAAGTATCAGGAGCATAAAGCAACTCTTGAAAAAGATTTAGTTAAACAGTAAGTCGGATTATCTAAAGAGAAGTCTTCTTGGAAAGATCACTAAAAAAACGGGCTCTGAAAAAAGGATTATAAAATAAAGTGTAAACACAACAAAATTGACAACTATGGCAAAAATTACCATCAATATCAACACGGAAGGCGACGAGCCGAAGGTTACAACTACCACGGAAAATGCCAACGCTGATACCCCTAAGGTAGAGCCGTCAAAAGAGGAAACTCCGAAAGAGTTACCGAAAGAAGCAACTCCAAAAGAGGAATCTCCAAAAGAAAAAAAGAAAGAAGAAACCTCTCCGGAAAAAGGATCCACTAAGGATGAATCTTCAAAGAAAGATGACTCGAAGAAAATGGAGATGTCTGAGGAAGAGCATGCAAAAATGAGTGCTGGGAAACCTTCAGAAAAAGGATCATCAAAGGATGGATCTTCGAATAAAGTTGACTCAAAAATGGCCTACGAGATGGGCCATAGCGGTCAGGACATGACGTCCATAGTAAAGGATTTGCGCAACCGTTTTTGGATCTGCCTCATTTTTACCATACCAATATTTATCTACGCCCCTATGGGAGGGCTGTTTGCTGCGCCTAAACCGCCGTTCGGGTTGGAGCTTAACGTGTGGCTGTTCATCCTGGCAACTATCGCAGTAGTCTACCCCAGCTGGTCTTTTTTCGTCTCTGCCTGGCGCTCTATCAAAGAGGGCAAATTGGGTATGGCAGTACTTATTGCGCTTAGTGTCGGCACCGGATATATCTTCAGTATCATCAGCGTATTCTTCCTAAAGGGGGGCGACCAGTTCTTCGAGGCCGTGGCCGTTCTGTTGGTTTTCATCCTGCTGGGCCATTGGCTCGAAATGCGGGCCAGGGCAGGGGCATCATCGGCCATCAAGGCATTAATGAACCTAACGCCCACAAAGGCATCGGTCATTCGCAATGGGGCGGAGGTAGAGGTACCCACGACCGAGGTGTTGAAGGATGAGATGGTAGTGATGCGGCCAGGTGCCAAAATTCCTGTTGATGGAACAATTGATAGTGGCGAATCGCTGGTTGACGAATCTATGCTTACGGGAGAGTCAATGCCTGTAAAAAAGGGCCCCGGCGATACGGTTATCGGAGCCACCATCAACAAGTCCGGCAGCTTTCAGTATAAGGCAACCAAGGTAGGAGCCGACTCGGCACTGGCACAGATTGTAAAACTGGTACAAGAGGCTCAGAACTCGAAGGCTCCGGCGCAACTATTAGCCGACAAAGCAGCGCAATGGCTGGTAATCGCCGCTATCGTCATTGGCCTGGCCACCTTCTCGGTCTGGTTCTGGTGGATCGGTCAGCCATTGATGTTTGGGTTGACTTTGACCATCACGGTATTCGTAATAGCCTGTCCCGATGCCCTTGGCCTTGCAACGCCTATGGCGGTAATGATAAGTACCGGTATAGGCGCAAAGAATGGCATTCTTTTCAAAAATGCCTCTGCACTTGAGGATGCTACAAAGTTGCAGGTTATAGTCTTCGATAAGACGGGTACGCTCACAATCGGGCAGCCAGAGGTAGTAGAAATTGTAACCGCTGACGGCGTTGCCGAAGACACCTTGCTTTCTGCCGCCGCCGCCGTAGAGCAGGGCTCGGCACATCCGTTGGCCCAGGCAATACTTCGAAAGGCGGAGAAACTTACCGTAACGGCCCCAACAAAATTTGTAAGCCTTGACGGAATGGGGGCAAGTGCTGAGACCGCCGACGGAACCGTTTTCCTCGGCAACCGATTGCTAATGGATACCCAGAAGATAGCACTCGGCAATCTGGAAAGCGAGGCCGCCCGCATGCAGGAAGATGGCCGTACCGTTGTACACGTGGCTCTTGGTGGGCGCATAATTGGGCTCATTGCCATAGCTGATGCAATAAGACCGACCTCCAAAGCAGCGGTTGAAAAGCTGCGCAAACTGAATATTGAGGTGGTTATGCTTACCGGTGATAATGCAGCTACAGCCAAACGTATTGCCAAGGATCTTGGCATAGACAGCATTTTGGCCGACGTATTGCCGGCACAGAAGGCAGAAAAAGTGAAGGAATTGCAATCCACGGGAAAAAAAGTAGGTATGGTGGGCGATGGCGTCAACGATGCACCCGCACTAACTCAGGCCGATGTAGGGTTTGCCATTGGTGCCGGAACCGACGTGGCCATGGAGAGTGCAGACGTGGTACTCATGAAAAGCGATCCCTACGATATTGTGGGCGCAATAGAACTGTCCCGGGCAACCGTTCGCAAGATGCACCAAAACCTTTGGTGGGCGGTGGGTTACAATGTGCTGGCCTTTCCTCTTGCGGCCGGGGTTTTATACCCTTTTGTATTGAGCCCGGAGGTTGCGGCGCTATCCATGTCGGGGAGCACCCTCATTGTAGCGCTCAATGCCCTGCTGCTCAAATTCATAAAACTGGAAGGCATTCGGAGTCCGGAAAAAAAAGAGGTCCAGCCAACATCGTGATCAAAGTCTATGATCAATGCGCAATTGCTTAAAAAGAAAACAGGCGGTAAATGAAACTTGAGAAATTGCTTAGAAAGCTGATTTAGCAACCTAAGCAATTATGGTGATACAATCAATATTGTAAAAAAGGGTTCATCAGAAAAAATAGCTTCGGCTAAATTAATAGCACATCATTTCAAGCTGAATGAAATAATGAGTTTACCCCCACATCGCCAAGCCTTATCACTAAGAAACAAGCAGATAAAAATTAATATTTAGATAGAAAACAAAAATGGACAACCACAAAAACTTAAATAAGTTAGGTAATGAAAGATAACAACAAGTACAATAGAAGAAGTTTCATTGAAACAGCAAGCCTGGTCGCTGCCGGGTTTTATGTGATGCCATTATTTAGTTCCTGTAATTCGGTTACGTCTTCCGCTCATCCCAAAGTTGGAACTACTGTCAATAGCGATTTCAATGCCGACGTCGATATACAATTAAAGGCGGTACAGTCAAGTACTAAAATTCTATCCACCAAAAATACGGATACCTATTCGTACAAGGGTTCTTTAATAAAGGGGGATAAACAGACCTTACAACAGTTAGAAGGAAGTGCTTTCGGCCCCATAATACGGGTACAGAAAGGAGATAAGGTGCGGATACTGTTTGAAAACGAGCTTTCTGAAAAATCGATTATCCATTGGCACGGGCTGCATGTATCGCACGAAAATGACGGGCATCCGGAACACGTAATAGACAAAGGGGAAACTTATATTTATGAGTTTGAAGTTATGAACAGGGCGGGTACCTACTGGTTTCATCCACATCCCCACGGTCGTACAGGAGAACAGGTTTATAAAGGGCTGGCAGGTTTGTTCATCGTTACGGATGAAGAAGAAAAAGCCTTGAACTTGCCAACAGGAGATTATGATATTCCTGTTGTTATCCAGGACAGAACTTTTGATAAAAATAACCAATTGGTCTATTTGCCCAATGGAAGGATGGACCAAATGCGGGGCTTTTTGGGGAATCGCATACTTATCAATGGAAAAATGGATAATATTCTAACCCTAAACAAAGATGGAAAATATCGGTTACGACTGCTCAATGGTTCAAACTCCCGTGCCTACAAATTGGCTTGGAATACCAAAGAGCCCATTACCGTTTTTGGGGTTGATGGTGGGCTCCTGGAAAGCCCCAAAACATTACCCTATTTAATACTGGCTCCTGCGCAACGGGTCGACGTTTGGCTCGATTTATCAAAGAAATCGGAAAGCGAGGAGTTAAAATTAATTCACCTGCCCATACCATTGGACAATATGATGGGTGGTGGAATGATGAATGGTGGTAGGATGGGGACTGAAAACGATAATTCACTGCCTTACAATAGTCAATTCGATATTCTCAACATCAATGTAGGAGCATCAAGGAAGAATGATGCGCAACTGCCCGAGAGGTTGTCGGTTTCACAGGCCTTAGACCCGGCCGATGCGGTCAACAGTGCTTCCCCAAGAACATTCAATTTTGGAATGGAGGGAATGATGCAATGGACGATAAACGGAAGAACCTACAAAGGGAACGAAGTGGCGGACGATGAAATCGTGAAGCTTAATACCACCGAAGTCTGGCGCATAAACAATGGAGGAAAAATTTCTACCGGGAATCAAAATAATGGAGGCGGTATGATGGGAAACAAAAGGGGTATGATGGGCAATGGTAGCGGTATGGGAAATATGATGCAGATGCCGCATCCTGTACACATTCATCAATTACAGTTCAATATAATAAACAGAAATAGTGACAACGTTGACCAGAACCTATGGAACACTGTTAAAGACGGATTCATAGATGAAGGACGTCAAGATAGCGTGTACCTACTACCTGGAATGTACATGGACCTGGTAATGCGCTTTGAGGATTTTAAAGGATTGTTCCTATACCATTGTCATAATCTGGAACATGAGGATATGGGCATGATGAGGAATTTTAAAATCGAATAAATTAATCAATTCCAAAAAAAAATGAAAAAATCAGTTTAACCGAATATTTAATAATCTAAAAATTAAAAGCATGAAAACAACAGTAAAAATTTTAATGGCAATTAGTTTATTGGGAACGATGATTAGTTGCAAAACAACTTTCAATGCTACCAAAACAATGCAGGTAGAAGAAAATAGAAATGCCATCTATAAAGAAATCATTTCAGATCCTGTTCAGTTGACCAATTTCATCAGCGAGGCACAAAAAAATGAAGAGGCCAAAAAGATATTGATGAAGGCCCATATGGAACAGATGGAATCTGGAAATATGCAAATGATGATGGACAAAAATCCCGAAATGAAGGAAAAAATGCAATCCCATATGCAAATGATGATGGACAAAAATCCCGAAATGAAGGAAAAAATGCAATCCCATATGCAAATGATGATGGACAAAAATCCGGAAATGGAGCAAAAGATGCAATCAAAAATGCTCGATAAAATGATGGAGAGTGAAATGGGGCGTAAAATGCTGATGGATAAAATCCACACCAACAATACGATGAACAAAGAGATGAAAGAAAAGATGATGCTTATGATGAATGATAACCCTGAAATGATGGAAGAAATGATGCAGAAAATGAAGGATAAAAGTCCTGAGATGATGAAGAAGATGATGGAAGAAAATCCTGAAATGATGCAGAAAATAATGGAAAAAAATCCTGAAATGATGAAGAAGATGAAAGGGAAAATGAAAAATAAATAATGAATTCCCGGCTCGGAGTGATAATAATTATTAACAATTTAAACTATACAATTATGCTGATGTGGTGGATACTGATACCGGTCATGCTTGTAATGGCCCTATTTCTCTACAACGGAAGAAATAGACAAAATACCATCAGCAGGGAAAAAGCATTTTTAACACTAAAAATAATTAAACAGCATTTTTATGGAAATTGTAATTGCAGCAACTAAAACTTGTCAACACCGGCCTTTGCTTGAAAAAATATTTCAAAACGCCTGGTTGCCCTACAAGGTGATTTATTTTGAGGATCATCCCGAATTATTAGAAAAATATCAATTAGAACATTCGCCGTTGTTGATTGTGGATGAAAAAGTAGAATCTATGGGTATGCCGGGTATGGATAAAATAAACGAATTAAAAAAAAATATAGACATATCACAAATAAGAATCCCTAAAAGAGCTGAAAACCATATGATTCCTGGCAACATAGGGCAGGAACTCGGTTTAGTAGAAGTTGATACCACCTGGGGCAGTATTCAGCCGATGCAGGCAGCAGAAAGTATACTTACCATTGGGGAACAGGAAGTATTTCATCACAAAAAAAAGGACTTGCCCATTATTGATACACGAAAACCAGATACTATGGATGAAGTAAGTATCCCGGGATCAAAAAATATTCCCTATGATGAGTTAGTAGGAAGAATAGATGAGTTAGATGAAAACCATCCCAGTATATTTTTTTGTAATGGTCCACAATGCCCACAATCATCAACAGCTATAAAAAACCTTTTAGAAGCAGGTTATCCGGCCGATAAAATTTTATACTACAGAGGAGGAATGCATGACTGGATAACACTAGGTCTCCCTGTGCAACAATTATAAAAAGTAGTAATCTTCAATAATCAGAAGTAGAATACAAATCGAAATATTTAAAGGAATAAATAAGTGTACTAAATCTAAAAATAAAACAATCATGGAATATTATTTCAGCAAAACAATTGCCGGAAGTTTCGACAATACAATTCAAAAAGTCACAGAAGCACTCAAAGCAGAAGGCTTTGGCATATTGACAGAAATTGACATAAAAGCAACGTTAAAGAAAAAGCTTGATGTAGACTTTTACAATTATAAAATCCTGGGTGCCTGTAATCCGCCTTATGCCTACAAAGCCCTATTGGCAGAGGATAAGATAGGAACCATGTTGCCCTGTAATGTAATTGTTCAGGAAAAAGAAGCAGGCCAGGTGGAGGTTTCTGCGGTTGATCCGGTAGCCTCTATGCAAGCAATAGAAAACGATGAGCTTGCTGCTATTGCGAAAGAAATAAGAGCAAGATTACAAAAAGTAATTGAGCAGTTGTAGTGGTATATGCCAGCGTAAGCAACAGCCAAACTGAAGAGCAGGAAACTATATGAGACTATCATTAGATAATAAACAAATATTATGAATAACAATAAAACATTAGGCAGGGATCCGTTATATGGCTTTTTACATACTGAGGTTGAAGGCGTTGAAGCATTAGCGCAACTCGCCCTCGACATACGCTGGTCATGGAATCATGCCGCCGATGAAATATGGGAACAACTTGATTCGGCTTTGTGGGAAATGACACGTAATCCCTGGATTATTTTACAAACAGTTTCACGGGAACAATTGGAACAAAAATTAAAGGATGCCGATTTTCGCCAAAAAGTTGACAAAATGATACAGGAAAACGAAGACACTAAAAATTCAGTCACCTGGTTTCAGAAAAATCATTCAGATACCCCCCTAAGCTGTGTGGCTTATCTCAGCATGGAATATATGCTTACGGAGGGCCTTCCCATCTATTCCGGTGGGCTGGGCAATGTAGCAGGTGACCAGCTCAAGGCCGCCAATGATATGGGTGTGCCTATTGTTGCTGTGGGATTGTTATACCAACAGGGATACTTCCGCCAGGTGATTGGGAAGGATGGAAGCCAGGAGGAATTTTATCCTTATAATGATCCAGGTCAGTTACCCATTATGCCCCTTCGTAAACCCAATGGCGAATGGTTGCGTTTGCAGATTTCATTTCCGGGATATTCAGTTTGGCTGCGTACATGGGAAGTACAGATTGGCAATGTACGGCTTTACCTGTTGGATAGTAATGATGTTACCAACTTTCCGCCACACAGGAGCATCACCAGCGAACTATATGGCGGTGGTCCGGAGCTACGCCTGCAGCAGGAAATAATTCTGGGTATTGGGGGTTGGCGTCTTCTTAATGAACTGAATATTAAACCCGAAGTTTGCCACCTTAATGAAGGCCATGCAGCCTTTGCTATTTTGGAACGAACCAAAGATTTTATGAAGCAGACGGGTCTGCCATTTGAAGCGGCGTTATCAGTAACCAGAACCGGAAATCTTTTTACTACACATACTGCGGTACCCGCAGGGTTTGATCGCTTTGCACCTAATCTGATTGCACAATATTTATCTGAATATGCCTTGAATAATTTAGGTATTTCTTTAGAAGAATTTTTTGCGCTTGGCAGGATAAATTCCTTCGATAATTCAGAACCTTTCAACATGGCTTATCTCGCTATTCACGGCTCTGGCGCTGTCAATGGGGTAAGCCGTTTACATGGAAGCAAAAGCCGGGAATTATTCCGTCCGCTCTTTCCGCATTGGCCTGATGTTGAAATACCGGTTGGCTATGTTACCAACGGAGTACACATGCGTAGCTGGGATTCTAAAGCGGCAGACGATTTATGGACGGAGGCCTGTGGTAAAGAACGTTGGCTCGATGCTGCAGAAGGACTTCATGAACACATAAAGGATGTAACCGATGAAAGGCTTTGGGAGATGCGTACTGCCGCCCGGAAAAACTTTATTGAATTTATCCGTAAACGTTTACCGCATATTGTAGAAGTATCAGGCGGTACAGCAGAAGAAGTGCAGCAGGCAAAGAAATTGTTTGAACCGGACACTTTTACGTTGGGTTTTGCCCGCCGCTTTGCTACTTATAAAAGACCCAACCTGTTATTGCATGACAAAGAAAGGCTGATTGGCATTTTGACAAATCCAGATAAACCGGTACAAATTGTAATAGCGGGTAAGGCGCATCCGGCAGATATGGCGGGACACGAACTTATACAGGAATGGGTAATCTTTAGCAGAAGACCAGAAGTACGTTCGCACGTTGTTTTTCTAAGTGACTATGATATTTTCTTAACGGAACAAATGGTACAGGGTGTTGACGTATGGTTAAATACACCACGGCGGCCATGGGAGGCTTCGGGAACAAGTGGAATGAAAGCCCTTGTAAACGGGGTAATAAATTTTTCAGAATTGGATGGCTGGTGGGATGAAGCCTATACCCCTGAAGTAGGCTGGGCATTGGGCGATAGAAAGGAACATGGCGATAGCCCCGAATGGGATGCGCAGGAAGCCAACCAACTTTATCATTTGCTGGAAACTGAAGTCATCCCTGCATTTTATGACAGAAATGAAAAAGGAATACCCTTGCAATGGACATCGAAAATGCATAAAAGTATGGCTGAGCTGACGCCTCAGTTTTCTACCAACCGTACTTTAAAAGAATATACTGAGCAATATTACATCCCCGCAGCTCAAGCTTATAAAAACCGTTCTGCAACAAATGGAGAGGCGGGTTCGCAAATAATAAATCGCAAACAAACACTAAGAGAAAATTGGGAGAGCATACATGTTGGGAATGTACAAATTGACGAAGTGGAAAAAGGACATCATTTCCGGGTACAGGTATTTATAAAAGAGAGTGCTAAGGAAAATGTACTCGTCGAATTATATGCCGATGGAATAAATGATGCAAAACCAGAGCGGATAAAAATGGAACCGGACACCGATAAAAGTAACAATGCAGAAGAACATTTTTATCAGGCTACGGTAGAGACGGAAAGAAATGCAACTGATTTCACGGTAAGAATAATTCCGAATTATGAAGGCGTTTCAGTTCCACTTGAAGACAACCTGATACACTGGCAAAATTGATTAAAACAAAATAGAAAAATGCACTTAACAACAAATATAACAACACTATTTCTCGACATTGGCGAAGTGCTGCTTACAAACGGCTGGGGTCCTGAGTCGCGGCATCTTGCGGCAGATAAATTCAATCTTGACTTGAACGATTTTAATGCAAGGCATGCCATTGCGTTCGAAACTTGTGAAATAGGCAAGCTTACAATGGACGGGTATTTAGACATTGCTGTTTTTTATGAACCAAGAGATTTTACAAAAGAAGAATTCACGCAGTTCATGTTTACACAATCTAAGCCGTACCCGGAAATGATAGCGTTGATAAAGAGGTTGAAAAAAAGATATGGTTTAAAGATTATTGCAGTAAGCAATGAAGCAAGAGAGTTAAATACCTACAGGATTGAGGAATTTGGATTAGCAGGCTTTATTGATTTTTTTGTTTCCTCAACTTATGTACACATTCTTAAGCCCGATATGGACATTTACAAGCTGGCGCTTGATATGGCTCAGGTGCAGCCTGCCGAAGTAATTTGTATAGACGATGTGTGTGTGTTTGTAACCGTTGCTGAAAGCCTGGGCATAAAAGGTATCTGTCATGTGAACTATGAAACGACATGTAAAAAACTGCAATCATTCGGATTTGAAACAACTGTATGAAAAATGAAAATTCAAATATTCTGGTAATTAATGGTGGTTCGTCCAGCATCAAATTCGCCTTGTATAGCATGGATGAAAATCCAGATATCATTCTTTCTGGGCAAATAAAAAGAATTGGGTTGAGCGGGTCTGAGTTTACTGTTATCAACAATACCCAGGAAAAAAGTGAAATAATAATTGATGCAACAAATTTTAGAGAAGCTGCAGAAGTCTTAATTGAATGGTTAAAAAAACAAAAAGAATTTGAGCAGACGATATGTATTGGCCATCGCATTGTACATGGCATGAAGCATACACAGTCTGAAATAATAGACGAAGATTTATTGAATGAATTAAATCAAATCAGTGACTATGATCCCGATCATCTTCCTGCAGAAATAGAAGTAGTAAAATTATTTAAAAAATATTTTCCTTCATTAATGCAGGTTGCTTGTTTTGATACAGCATTTCATACTACCATTCCTGCAGTAGCGAAAACATTTGCAATACCGAAAAGTTATTATGATGAAGGCATTCAGCGCTACGGCTTTCATGGCATTTCTTATAGTTACTTAATGCAGAAATTAAAAAAGCAGAATGCAACAGAAGCAAACGGAAAAATTATTATGGCCCATCTTGGTAATGGGGCCAGCCTTGCCGCAGTGAAAGAGGGTAAATGTATAGATACCAGCATGGGCTTTACGCCTGCCGGTGGAATAATGATGAGCACAAGAAGCGGAGACCTTGATCCGGGAATTGCATGGTATTTAATGCAAAACAATTCAATGATCTTATCAATCATCAATCAGGTTTGCTGGGAATTTCAGGAATAAGTTCTGATATGCAAGACCTGCTTCGGTTGGAAAAAGAAAATAAAGATGTGGCATTGGCCATAAATATATTCTGTTATCAAATCAAAAAATACATTGGTGCCTATACAGCAGTTTTGGGTGGTTTGGATACGCTTGTTTTTTCAGGTGGCATTGGTGAGCACTCACCGCAAATACGAAGCAAAATATGCGACAACCTTGAGTTCTTAGGAATTGAATTAGACGAAATAAAAAATATGAATAATGAAGCTGTTATTGCAACGGAGACCAGTAAAGTGAAAGTACATGTCATCAAAACCAATGAGGAGGAAATGATTGCAAAATTGGTCAGCAAAATTTTAATCATTCAACCGATTATGGAAACTGAAAACGGAATTTAACTATCGTAAATTCAAAACAAAATCATCAGGCAAAAAAGTGGAGTAAGGTATCAACCTCACACTTTGAAGCAACAGACAAGAAAGTTCAAAAAGCATGAATAATAAATCAAAAATACACCGCTAAAAAACAAAGTTTTGTATCGCCAAATAACAAATAATAAACATAAAGAAAGAGTATTTCAAAATGCAGCCGGTGACGTGGAATATATTGAACTTGTTCATTCAGGCGACGATTATTTTCTGCGGATGAAAAGCATAATTGAAAATGCACAGGAAGAAATTCATTTACAAACCTACATTTTTGAAAATGATGAAACGGGAAGAAGCATAGCAGCTTGCCTGAAAACAGCAGCAAAGCGGCATATCAAGATATATCTTTTACTGGATGCGTATGGCAGTGCAAAGCTTCCCGATAGTTTTACTCAAGACCTGGTACAACATGGAATATCGTTCCGTTTTTTTTCTCCTCTTTTCTCCGTGAATAATTTTTATGTGGGCAGGCGGATGCATCACAAAATATTAGTAGCAGATGGCAAAACGGCGTTGATCGGCGGAATCAATATTGCCGATAAATATCATGGAACTCCAGACTCAGAACCCTGGTTTGATTATGCAGTGCAATTGCGATGTCCTGCTGCAATTGCTTTACAGAATCTTTGCAGGAGTATTTTCTTTAAGAAAAAGGCATTGATAAAAATTAAATCAGTTTTCCACGCAGCAGATAATGCCCTTATACGAATTATTCAAAATGACTGGCTGGTAGGTAAAACTGAAATTTGTGATGCCTATATTAATGCCATTCTCCATGCCGAAAAGGAAATAGTTCTGGCAGGGTCCTATTTTTTACCTGGTAAAAGGCTTAGCAACGCCTTGAAGAAGGCCTGCAAACGTGGCATAAAAACAACATTGATCTTATCGGGCATTTCGGATGTGCCTTTGATGCGCAGGGCGGCCATACATTTATATTCATCTTTTCTACGCCGCCACATGGTGCTATACGAGTGGAATAAATCGGTTCTCCATGGAAAAGCTGCTGTGGTAGATAATAAGTGGGCAACTGTAGGTTCATTTAACCTGAACAGTCTCAGTTGCTATGGCAGCATAGAGATGAATGTGGAAGTAAACTCCTCCCATTTTGCCGGAGCATTGCGATACGATTTTAATAATGTGATAAACCAATGCAGGCAGATAACTTTTAGCACCCTTAAAAAAAAATCGGGTATTGCTAACAGAACAGCAAACTGGTTCTCTTATCAAATTGTCCGGGCGACATTATTTTTTCTAACGTTTTTGCCGCACATAAGATTTTTGAAAAAATACCGGTTATAAAACATAAATAAATCATGCTGCAAAAATCTTTTTAAGCATGTCATTTTTGAAGGCGGAATAAAAAATTATTTAATTAAAACACCAAACAATGGAAACACAAACTATTGAAACAGACAAAGGTTACCCCCCTAACTTTCAAATAAAATGAATGCTTATTGCCGGGCTGCCAATTATCTTTTAGTAATGGATAGCTTGTCCCAATTGCAGGAAGTAGGGAGGTGAAAAAAGTAAATTAACCTGTTGAGTTTTTTTAATAATATAATATAATAAAACATGAAAGAAAGCTACGGCACATTATCAGAAACGATTAACGGATTAAAGAAGGACGGTTATACACTTGACTTTAATATCAGTAAGGAATTGGTGGTATGTAATAACCCAAATATGGCCTTGTCGCCCGATGATTTTGAAATTGATAAGGTTTACCGGTTTGAAGGTGAAACCAATCCAGAGGATCAGTCAGTACTATATGCTATCTCCTCTCCAAAGTTTAACGCGAAAGGAGTGTTGGTAAATGGTTATGGTATTTCCTCAGATGAAGAAACTGATGCCTTGATTTCAAAATTAAGAACACATCCTGGTAATCTTCTTAAGAAGGCACCAACTGAAAATATACAAGTTGAAAATAAATCGAACGAAGCCACGCCACTACGGCCGGAAGGCGACCGTTTATTAGATGCTCCATTGGTGGAAATGGATCTGAATAATTTTATCCTTCAGATAAAACATGAAATTACCTGGGCAACCACCGATCATAACTCCATCACCATTTTTAAATCAGACAATACGACTGTAGTTCTGATTGGAATGCATCAAAATGCCGAATTAAAAAAGCATAAGGCTTACGGAGATATTCATGTGCAGGTATTGGAAGGGAAAATAAACTTCTGCACAGAACAACAAACGGTTTCAATGGAAAAAGGACAAATGATTGCTTTAAAGGCTGATATTCCACATAGCGTATTGGCTTTAGAAGATAGTTTTTTTCTGCTTACCGTGATCGTTAATAATAGTTCTTAAGAGAGGCCATTACCAACAGAGATATGGTATATCTGCCTTACCTAAGGTGAGGCAACCACATTAACAACAATAGAATTTTTACTTACTCAAAAAAATAATATTATGGAAACACAAACTATTGAAAAAGACCAAGCCCGCGTGAATGACGAAGTCGGGCAAGAACAGTTATCACCCGAACTTCTAAATAAGATGGATGCTTATTGGCGGGCTGCCAATTACCTTTCTGTAGGGCAGATGTATTTACACCAGAACCCGCTGTTAAGAGAACCGCTAAAACCGGAAAATATCAAGAACATGCTGCTTGGGCATTGGGGAACCTCGCCGGGACAAAATTTTATTTATGTGCATCTCAATCGCATCATAAAAAAGTATGACCTTGATATGATTTACATTTCAGGCCCCGGCCATGGCGGCCCGGCTATTGTGGGCAATGTTTACCTGGAGGGAACTTACAGCGAAGTATATCCGAACATCAGCCGGGATGAAGAAGGATTAACAAAATTGTTTACGCAGTTCTCTTTTCCGGGTGGTATTCCCAGCCACGTTTCACCTGAATGTCCAGGCTCAATTCACGAAGGTGGTGAGCTTGGCTATTCACTCAGTCATGCTTTCGGGGCGGCTTTTGATAATCCTGATTTAGTGGTTAGTTGTGTTGTAGGTGATGGCGAGGCAGAAACCGGGCCTTTGGCGACAGCCTGGCATTCCAACAAATTCCTTAACCCGATAACAGACGGCGTAGTACTGCCCATTCTTCATCTGAACGGATATAAGATTGCTAATCCAACGGTGCTTGCCCGCATTAGCGGCAAAGAACTGGATCAACTGTTTAGAGGTTATGGCTGGAAACCTTACCTGATTGAAGGTGATGACCCAATAGAAATGCACCAAAAAATGGCGGAGTTGCTGGATAAAGTAATTGAAGAAATAAAAGCGATAAAAAAGAATGCAGTCGAAAACAATGACGCTGAACGGCCCATTTGGCCTATGATTATTTTAAAGTCCCCTAAAGGATGGACAGGCCCCAAATATGTGAATGGTTTAAAGATAGAAGGCAATTTTCGGGCGCACCAGGTGCCAATAACAGACCCTGCTACAAACCCCGAACATTTAAAGCAATTGGAAGACTGGCTAAAAAGTTATAAGCCCGAAGAACTCTTTGACGAAAATGGCCGGCTCAATGCTGAACTTGCTGAGCTGGCTCCAAAAGGTGAAAGGCGAATGGGAGCTAATCCGCACGCCAATGGTGGCTTACTGCTTCACAATCTTCGTATGCCCGATTTTCGTGATTACGGAAATGACTTAAAGAATCGTGGAGAAAAAGGCCCTGGTGATACACTGGCTTTAGGAACCTTTATGAGGGATATAATAAAATTGAATTCAGATAAAAGAAACTTTCGTGTTTTTGGCCCTGATGAAACGTTGTCAAACAAATTGAATGCAGTGTTTGAAGCGACTAACCGCCAGTGGGAAGCGCCCATCATTGATACAGATGAATTTTTAGAAAAGGATGGGCGTGTAATGGAAATGCTCAGCGAACACCAATGTGAAGGCTGGCTGGAAGGGTATCTTTTAACAGGAAGGCATGGGTTGTTTAATTGCTATGAAGCGTTCATCCATATCATTGATTCCATGTTTAACCAGCATGCCAAGTGGCTGGAGGTAACATCAAAACTCCCCTGGCGCAGAAAGATTGCTTCCCTGAATATTTTGTTGGCTTCCCACGTATGGCGGCAGGATCATAATGGCTTCACGCATCAAGATCCGGGATTTCTTGATGTGGTAATGAATAAAAAAGCATCTGTGGTGCGTGTGTATTTACCACCGGATGCCAATTGTTTGTTATCGGTGATGGATCACTGCTTCCGTAGCAAACATTATGTAAATGTGATCATAGCAGGCAAGCATCCTGCCCCTCAATGGCTATCTATGGAAGAAGCCGTAATTCATTGCAGCAAAGGAATTGGCATCTGGGAATGGGCAAGCAATGATAAAGGAGTAGAACCAGATGTTGTGATGGCCTGTGCCGGTGATGTGCCCACGCTTGAAACATTGGCCGCAGTATCCATATTAAGAGAAAAATTACCTGACCTGAAAGTACGGGTGGTAAATGTTATTGACCTTATGAAATTGCAACCTGAAATAGAACACCCGCACGGTTTAAGCGATGCTGATTTTGATACATTTTTCACTAAAGACAAACCGGTAATTTTTGCATTTCATGGCTATCCCTGGCTTATTCATAGACTAACCTACAGGCGCACCAATCACAGTAATATTCATGTGCGGGGCTATAAAGAAGAAGGCACCATCACCACCGCTTTTGATATGACAGTTCTGAATGACCTTGACCGGTTTCATTTGGTAATGGATACACTCGACAGGTTACCACAATTAAAAGATAAAACTGCATACTTGAAACAAGAATTGCAGGATAAACTTATTGAACACAAAAATTATATCCGGAAGCATGGGTTGGACATGCCGGAAATAAGAGATTGGAAATGGAAGGTATAAGATTCAAATAAATAGATGGTAAGAAGCTGTCTGCATTGTATTGTTGAAAACCAATGAATGATAGCAGACAGCTTCTAACATCAACACTAAATAAATGAATTATGGCAAGTGAAAAAAAATTAGGGATATGGATGGATCATGCAAATGCACATTTAATGGAATATGCAGACCCGATCGTTACGACGATTATTTCATCAGATTCTACCCATGAAGAAAAGGAATTTACCCTGCAAAAAGGAGAAAGTTTTATGCAGAGAAAAAACCAACAGCAGGAAGCTGCCTACTATAAAGCCATTGCAGAATCCATTAAAGGTTACGACGAGGTTTTGGTGTTTGGCCCCACCAATGCGAGAATTGAACTACTCAATATTTTAGAAGCGGATCTTCATTTTTCAAAAATAAAAATTGAAACAAAATCAAGTGATAAAATGACAGAAAACCAGGAGCATGCTTTTGTAAGAAACTATTTTTCTAAAAGCTGACTTACTCTTTGTTTACTGGTGGAGGAATTAACGGGGTAGTGTTTTTCACGGGATAAAGAAGCATGGCAAATAGTAACAACAAGTAAATAATCCTTGCATCGGGCAGGTAGCAGAAAATAAAAACATGGCAGCAGTAAGTGATAATATATATCCAATTGAACATACACTTTCAATAAAGGCTGATGACATTGCGAAGCTGATGCATGTAGATCTGCAAACCGGTTTAAAAGAAAGTAGTATAAATGAAAGGATTACAAAATATGGTTTAAACAGTTATGCTGCGCAAAAGCAAAAAAGTATTTGGCTTATTTTATTTGAACAATTTAAAAGCCCGATAATATTATTGCTGGTAGTAGCCGCCGGTTTTTCTTTTTTCTTTGGTGATTGGCTGGAAGGGTTTTCTATTATAGCAGTAATTTTCATTACCGTTGTGCTGGGATTTTTTATGGAATTACAAGCCCGTAATTCTATGAAGGCATTAAAGGAAATGGACATCAGCGTTTCAAAAGTATGGAGAGACAATGCCCTAAAAGAAATTCCTTCTGAAAGAATTGTACCCGGAGATATATTGGAGTTAGAAGCTGGTGATCTGGTAATGGCCGATGCAAGATTGATGGAAGTAAATCAATTTGAAGTTGATGAGTCGGCACTTACGGGAGAATCACTACCGGTTGAAAAAAATATTGCAATTATAGAAAAGGAGGTGCCCCTTGCTGAAGAAATAAATTTAATATTTAAAGGTACTTCTGTTATAAAAGGCAATGCCAAAGCCATCGTAACCGGTACAGGACTTCATACAGAATTAGGGAAAATTACGGAGATGGTAGAAACAGCAAAGCAGGATAATACACCGTTAGAAAAAAAGTTGCAGGGCCTTGCAAAAGTATTAATGTGGATTACGGGTACATTTGCAAGCATATTTATTATAACAGGATTGTTACAGGGTAAACAGTTTTACCTTATTGTAGAAACAGCATTGGCAATGGCTGTGGCTGCTATACCGGAAGGGCTGCCGGTTGTAAGTATTATTGCGCTTACTTATGGCATGTTGCGCCTGGCAAAGAAAAAGGTGCTAATTAAAAGACTGGCATCCGTAGAAACACTTGGTGGCATTAACACCATTTTTACTGACAAAACAGGTACACTTACAGAAAATAAAATTGATGTAAACAGCCTGATATTTTTTGATGAAGTCATAACGATTGATAAAAATGGCAAAGACGTAAGTGCGGCAATTAAAAAAAATAAGGCTGCGTTTGAAAAGATATTAATCATTTCCACTTTAAGTAACAATGCCGTAAGCAAACAGGAACAAAATAAGAAAAAATATTTAGGCGATCCTATTGAAATCGCACTATTGCAATTTGTAAATTCCGGCAAAACAAAGGCGGCAGATATAAACGCATCGTATCCCCGTATTGCAGAAGAACCATTTAATTCTGAAACAAAATTAATGGCCACTTTACATAAAACAGATACGGGCAACTTTATAGCGGCAAAAGGCGCAGTAGAGGAATTGATAACTAAATGCAGTTTTTATTTTGTAAGCGATAAGGCAGTCCCCTTAACAGATGCAGACAAAAAAATATTTCTGCATAAAGCAGAAATTATCCAGGCACAAGGCTCAAAAGTATTGGCATTTGCTTTTAAGGAAGCTGCCAATATCTCCACTAATAATTTTTTATCAGACTTAACGCTTGCAGGCCTGATTGGGTTTTTAGATCCTCCCCGAATGGAAGTGGTGGATGCGTTGCAATCATGCAGGGATGCAGGCATTAAAGTGATTATGATAACTGGCGACCATCCGGCAACAGCACTCAATATTGCTGAAAAAATAAAGCTATCAGCAAAAGAGAATGTTGTAATCAATGGCAAAGAATTGGATAAACAATTGTCCGAAGAAAAATTATTTTCTGCTACCATTTTTGCAAGGGTTACACCAAAGCAAAAGTTAGACATGGTAAGCCTTTATCAGAAGCAGGGCAATATTGTTGCCATGACGGGTGATGGAATAAACGATGCCCCTGCACTAAAAAAAGCAGACATTGGTATTGCCATGGGCATACGAGGCACACAGGTGGCTAAGGAAACGGCTGCGATGATATTAAAAGATGATTCGTTTACTTCCATCGTTGCAGCCATTATGCAGGGCAGGGTTATTTTTAAAAACATTAAAAACTTTTTAATGTACCTCCTTTCCTGCAACCTTAGTGAAATATTTATTGTATTTTTTTACGGGCTATTAAACTTCCCGTTTTCGCTACTACCCTTACAAATTCTCTTCCTCAATTTGGTTACAGATGTTTTTCCGGCGCTGGCATTGGGACTTGGTAAAGGCAATAAATTAATTATGAAAATGCCACCACGAAATCCGCAGCAGCCTATTGTTATTAAAAGAGATTGGTTTACAATAAATGTGTATGCGGTATTATTAGCATTGCCAATTATGGTTGTAACCTGGTATGGCAGTTATTACTTAGGGTACGATGCAAAATTGAGTAACAATATCACCTTCATTAGCCTTGCTTTAGCACAGTTGTGGCATGTACTAAATTTGTCTTCCCGTAAAATATCATTTCTTAACAATGAAATTACCCGTAATAAATTTATCTGGGCAGCCTTGCTGTTATGTATTGCAATCATGGCTGTTTTCTATTTCGTTAGTCCGCTTAATGAATACATAGGGCTGCAAATGCTAAGTGTAAATACATGGTTGATTATAGTTGCTACCAGTATTGTACCTGTTTTTTTAATTCAACTGTTTAAAAGAGTTTTTAAAATTATTGATTAATATGAATAAGCAAACATTAAAAGATACCATACACCAACTTTTTGCAAACAACAAAGGGTTGCTTGCCATGGATGAAAGCACCGGCACCTGCAACAAACGTTTTGCCGCAGCAGGCATTCCGCAAACAATTGAAATGCGGCGCAGGTATCGGGAACTAATCGTTACCACGCCTGGTTTGAATGAAAGCATTGGCGGGGCCATTTTGTATGACGAAACCATCCGACAGCAGACAAGCGATGCTGTGCCGATGGCTGAGGTACTGGTAAAAGCAGGCATCATCCCGGGAATAAAAGTTGACATGGGCGCTAAGCCAATGGCGGGTTTTGCCAATGAAAAAGTTACGGAGGGTCTTGATGGTTTACGTGAACGTTTATCAGCGTATAAAACAATGGGTGCCCGTTTTGCCAAGTGGCGTGGAGTAATTGCGATTGGCGATGACATTCCAACCACAGCATGTATCAAAGCCAATGTACATGCACTTGCACGGTATGCCGCTTTGTGCCAGGAAGCGGACATTGTACCCATTGTAGAGCCTGAAGTGTTGATGTCTGGTAATCACAGCATACAACAATGTTATGATGTTACAGAAAAGGTTTTGAAAATTCTTTTCTATCAACTGTATCAATTTAAAATTGATTTAGAAGGAATGATCTTAAAGCCAAATATGGTAATCGCCGGAACAGAAAGCACTTTGCAAAACTCCATTGATGAAGTCGCCGAAGCCACTGTGAATTGCTTGCTTGCATCCGTCCCTGCGGCTATGCCTGCTATTGCATTTTTATCCGGTGGTCAATCGCCGGAAGATGCGGCTGCACATTTGAATGCGATACACACAAAGTTTAAAAACAGCTTACCCTGGATCGTAACTTTTTCTTTTGCAAGAGCTATTCAACAACCCGCATTAGATATTTGGAAAGGACAGGAAGTAAATGTGGAAGAAGCGCAGAAATTATTATATAAACGGGCAAAACTTGATACCGAGGCACGCCAGGGACAATACAATGCTGCAATGGAAGAACAAGAGTATATCATTAAGTAGTCTGAGATAAATTAACATAATTATGACCAAAACCAGTTCCGTATTGAATTTGATAAGACAATAGTAAAAGTGAGTTTGACTAAACACAAATCTGATGAATATCTGCAAAACAATTTTTCAATCATACAAAAGCATGAATAACATACCAGGCTATACCAAACATTTTACATGGATTTATTAACCATTATAACAATTCTTATTATTATCAGTGCTGTTTTTTCTTATCTGAATGAACGCATTATAAAACTGCCTGCTGTTATCGGTGTGGTTACTATTTCGATCGTGGTATCCATTCTTATATTGGTGCTGGGAAAAACCAGTAATGGATTAACTAATTCTATTGAAACGCTTGCACAAAGTATTGATTTTTCAAAGGTATTGTTGAATATTATGCTGGGGTTTCTGCTCTTTGCCAGTGCTTTTCATTTTGAATATCAGAAATTAAAAGAACAACGGTTGCCTGTATTTTTGTTAAGCACACTTGGTGTGATTATTTCTACTGCTGTATTTGGCGGATTACTCTACCTGATAGCCTGGGTTTTGCCTATTCATGATATACCCTTTATTTACTGTTTATTGTTTGGTGCGATTATTTCTCCAACCGATCCCATCGCAGTGGCTGCAATTTTGAAGAATTCAAAAATTCCCCCGCGGCTTGACACTATTATTTCCGGCGAGTCACTGTTTAATGATGGGGTGGGTCTTATTCTTTTTATTATTATACTGGAGATTACTAATCAACCCGGAAGTACCTCTTCTGTAGAAATAATAAAATTATTTGCACGGGAAGTTTTAGGAGGAATAATTATTGGATTAATATCGGGCTATTTAGGTTACCGGTTAATTAGGTCAATAAAAGATTTTCAAACCATTTTTTTAATTTCGATGGCACTGGTATTAGGTATATCAGTTATTGCCGTTAAGTTTCAAACTTCTATTCCATTAGCAGCAGTTACCGCAGGTTTAATTATTGGCAATACGAGCCCGGATAAAAAAAATATTGCGGATCAATTCCTTGGCAAAATCTGGGAGCTGATCAACGATGTACTCAACACCATTTTGTTTGTGATGATCGGGTTGCAACTGGTTGCAATGCCGTTCCTTCATGACCATTGGATAACAGGCCTTATATCTATATTGATACTGCTGATTGCAAGGGTCGTAAGCATTTCAATACCTGCGTTTTTTTTACTACGCAAGGTGAATCTCAGCAACCTTTCTATCCTTACATGGGCCGGGCTCAGGGGTGGCATTTCCATTGCAATGGCCTTGATGCTTCCTGATTCTCCCTACAGGCAAATTATTCTTTCCGGCTGTTATTTCGTAGTCATCTTTTCCATCATATTTCAAGGGCTAACGCTCAAAAAAGTTGTAGCAATAGCTGTACGTTATAAAACTGAATAGATATGATTATAAGCCAACATAAATTTTTGTAAAAACAAATTAATGAACAGATCATGAAAACAAAAATACTTGAACAACAGGGCATCAATACCGTTCGGATTCTCGCTGCGGATGCGGTACAAAAAGCAAATTCCGGTCATCCCGGAGCGCCTATGGGGCTTGCACCCACCGGCCATGTTTTATGGGCGGAAAGCATGAACTATAATCCCCGAAATCCCGAATGGGCAAACAGGGACCGCTTTATTTTGTCCAACGGCCATGCCGGCCTGTTACAGTATAGTTATTTGTACTTAACAGGTTATCCCATCACGCTGGACGATATTAAAAAATTCCGGCAGTTGCACAGTAAAACGGCGGGGCATCCTGAATACGGATTGTTACCCGGTATAGAAGTAACGACCGGCCCATTGGGGCAGGGATTTGCCAATGGTGTAGGATTTGCCATTGCACAAAAACATCTGGCAGCCCGGTATAATAAACCCGGCTTTGATATTTTCAATTATAAGATTTATGCCATTTGCAGCGATGGCGATATGATGGAAGGTTTAAGTTCAGAAGCCGCTTCGTTAGCCGGGCATCTCCAGTTAGGCAATATGATTTATTTGTATGATGATAACCATATAAGTATTGAAGGAAATACCAACATTGCATTTGATGAAGACGTGGCACAACGCTTTGAAGCGTATGGCTGGCATGTACAGGTATTGGCAGATGGCAATGATTTGGATGCGTTATCAGCAGCAATAAAAAATGCGCAAAAGGAAACCCATCGTCCTTCCCTGATAAAAGTGCGAACACATATCGGTTATGGTAGTCCCAATAAACAAGATACAGCTGCTGCGCATGGCTCTGCGTTAGGCGAACCGGAAGTAAAACTCGTGAAGGAAAATTTTGGTTTTGACCCTGATAAATATTTTGTAGTGCCCGACGAAGTATTGAATTACTATCGTGCAGCAGGTAAGAAAGGAGTAGATAAAGAAAAAGACTGGAATGTTCTTTATAAAAGTTACAAGGAAAAATATACGGAACTGGCCAATGAATACGAGCTATTGAGCAGTGGTAAATTACCGGAAGGATGGAAAGAAAAATTGCCGGTTTTTAAAGCCGGAGAGGAAATGGAGACACGAAAAGCTTCGGGCAAAGTGTTGAATGCTATTGCTGAATATTTGCCAAATTTAATTGGCGGCTCAGCGGATCTTGCACCATCAACAGACACGAATCTTGAGAAATACAAATCATTTTCAGCAGAAAATCATGATGGCCGCAATTTTCACTTTGGCATCAGGGAACACGCCATGGGCGCTATCTTAAATGGATTAGCGCTTAGTAATT